>JAJDXR010000053.1 GCA_022823165.1 Anaerolineae bacterium
GGTGGGCTCCCGTATGACCCGAGTCGGATAAAATTACGAATCCCTGGAAGAAGCTAGTTGCCCGCATTCGCGCCCGGGTTGTGGTTTTGTGGCTGTCCCGAATTACGGGCGATCAACTCTGTGGCGAAAAAAACCTGTGACATGTTCGCTTAGAGAGTTATATCCGCGCTGTTCACCACTCCCGTGACAAGCGCTGACGGCCAATCATCCAGGTGACGGAAAGCAAATTTCAGTGGTTGATTCTAAACTGTGGCGGAGGATTTACGAAGTTGTTGGGCGCGACCCGCGGCAACTGCGTCCGCTGACCGGCGGCAAGATCAGCCAGGTGCTGCGGGTGGATTTCGCTAGCGGCGAGCCACTGGTGGCGAAAGTTGGCGACGGCAGCCATGACTTGCGCATTGAAGCATTCATGCTGCGCTACCTGCGTCAACACTCCCCGCTGCCCGCCCCCGAGGTGCTGCATGAAGAGCCAAATCTGCTGCTGATGGAGCACATCGCCGGCGCCGAGCCCCTGGGTCCAGCGAGTCTACGTCACCTGGGCCAACTGCTGGCCGCCTGCCATCGAGTCCGCGGCGGCGCCTTCGGCTTGGAGCGCGCTACCTTGATCGGCCCGCTGCATCAACCGAACCCGCCAACGGACTCCTGGGTTGAGTTCTTCCGCGAGCAGCGCCTGCTGACCATGACCGGTCTGGCGCGAGCATCCGGCGAATTACCGGCCGCCCTTGAAGAGCGGCTGCTGCGCATCGCTGATTCGCTTCAGAACTTTCTCATCGAGCCAGCCTGCCCGGCGCTCATCCACGGCGATATGTGGCGCACGAATATCATCGTTCGCGACGGTCGCATCGCCGGCATTATCGACCCGGCCCTCTACTATGCGCACAATGAAATGGAATTGGCTTACATGGCGCTCTTCGACGGCGTAGGCCAAGAGTTCTTCCACGCCTATAACGAGATTCTGCCCATTGACAGCCAATTCTGGGAGACGCGCCACCACATCTACAATTTGTATCCGCTGCTTGTGCATCTGATCATATTTGGCCAAAAGTACATTCAGCCACTGGAAAAAAGCCTGGCGCGCTTTGGATTTTAGTTTTATACAGGTTGCGTAAGTTAGTATTTTCGTACTAACTGTAACTGGAGTGGCTGCCATTATCGCGCTAAAGTACGTGATTGAGTAAAGGCAAGTTGTCATCAAGCGGTCAAGCATGAATTCAAACGCAAGCAAGAAGGCCAAGAAGACCTGCACCCACTGAAATGGGCTTGTTTGTGCTGACAGAGAACTTTAGGACACAGACCCGCCCATACGGCGGGTTTTTTGTTGCGCGGTAGTGAGCAGTAGGAGACGAGATAATGACTGAAGGAACAGCACTTTGCCCGGAATGCGACGCCGATGTTGAGATTCCCGCGGACGTCATGGAAAACGAATTGGTTTCCTGCCCCGAATGCGGCGCTGAACTGGAGGTCATGGGCTTGAATCCGATTGAATTGGAATTGGCGCCGGAAATCGAAGAGGATTGGGGAGAATAATCCGCATGCGCGTCGCAATGCTGGTCACCCATATTCGAGCCGAAGAAAAGCTGATACTGTCAGCTTTCAACAACCGCGAGATCAGCCCTGACATCATCCTGGACCGGGAACTGAATTTTGATATTTCCCGGGGCAGCGAGCAGTTGGCGCCTTCCGGCATCGCCTGGCGCGCGTATGACCTGATCTTTGAGCGCTGCGTCAGCACCTCGCGCGGCATGTATGCCTTGGCCGTCCTCAACAGTTGGGGCATCCGCAGCTTCAATGCTTATGAGACAGCCGCCATCTGCGCCGACAAAGTGCGCACCAGCATCGCGCTGACGCAGGGCGGCATCCCGCAGCCGCATACGCGCCTCGCATTCACGCCGGACAGCGCCATGCAAGCCATCGAAGACGTCAAGTACCCGGCGGTGCTGAAACCGGTCACCGGCTCCTGGGGACGGCTGCTGGCGCGCGTGCACAATCGCGACAGCGCTGAAGCCATCCTGGAGCATCGGCAGACGCTGGGCGATTACAATCATCACATATATTACGTGCAAGAATATGTCGATAAACCCGGGCGCGACATCCGGGCTTTCGTCGTGGGCGATCGCACCATCGCCGCCATCTACCGCGCCTCCAACCACTGGATTACCAATACCGCGCGCGGCGGCCAGGCGACCAACTGCCCCGTGACCCCGCAGCTGGATGAAATCTGCGTCCGGGCGGCCGCGGCGGTCGGCGGCGGCATCCTGGCCATTGACCTGCTGGAAGACGCGCGGGGCAACTACGTCGTCAACGAGATCAACCACACCATGGAATTCCGCAATAGCAGCCAACCGACCGGCGTCGATATCGCCCAGGAAGTCATCGATTATGTCATTGAGCAAGTCGAGGTAATGGCGTGATCCGGGCGGGTATAGTCGGCGGCAGCGGTTACACCGGCGGCGAATTGCTGCGGCTGCTGCATTTTCATCCCCAGGTGGAAGTTACGCAGATCACCAGCCGCGAGCAGGCCGGGCGCTACATCCACACCGTCCATCCCAATCTGCGCGGTGTATCGACGCTCAAGTTCATCCATCCTGAGGCCTTGGCTGCCTGCGATTTGCTCTTCCTGGCGCTGCCTCACGGCACGGTTGCGCGAAACATTGAGCGCTATGCCGGGCTGGCGCCGAAGCTGATCGACTTGTCCGCTGACTTCCGGCTCGGCTCCGCTTCAGCCTATGAACGTTGGTATGGCGAAGCCCACCCGGCGCCGGACTGGCTCGGGCGCTTCGTCTACGGCCTGCCAGAGGTCAATCGCGAGCGGCTCAGCGGCGCTGATTATGTCAGTGGCGTCGGCTGCAACGCCACAGCCGTCAACCTGGCTCTGGCGCCCCTGGCGCGCGCGAGCCTGCTGCAGCGCGCCGCCATCGAAATCAAAGTCGGCTCCTCCGAAGGCGGCAACAAGAGCAACGCCGGCTCCCACCATCCCGTACGCAGCGGCGCCGTCCGCAGCTACAAAGCCACTGGCCACCGCCACCTGGCGGAAGCGCAGATGATCCTGGGCTGCGACTTGCCGATTCACTTCGCCGTCACGGCCATCGAAATGGTGCGCGGCGTTCACCTGCTGGCGCACTGCTATCTGACGGAGCGCCTGGCTGAACGAGACATTTGGCGCTTGTATCGCGGCGCCTATCGCGGCGAGCCCTTTCTGCGGCTGGTCAGCGGCAAAGTCGGCCTGCATCGCCTGCCCGAGCCGCGCGTGGTCGCGGGAAGCAACTACTGCGATATTGGCTTTGAGCTGGACGACGATGGTCAACACCTGGTGGTGATCGCCGCCCTGGACAATCTGGGCAAAGGCGCGGCCGGCAGCGCGGTCCAAGCGATGAATCTCATGCACGAATTCGACGAAACGACCGGGCTGGAATTCCCGGGCGTCTATCCCTGAGGCGCGGAGCCTGATGTCAAGCGCGGAACTTCTGATAGTTAAACTGGGTGGCGGCGCCGGGCTGGATCTGGCGGCTGCCTGCGAAGACCTGGCGGTTATCGCAAAGCAGCGCCCGCTGGTGGTCCTACACGGCGTGAGCGACGCCATGAACCGGCTCTGCGCCCAGCTGGGCATCGAAGTGCAAACTCTGACGTCGCCCTCCGGCCATAGCTCTCGTTATACGCCGCCGGCGACGCGCGATGTCTACGTCCGCGCGGCCGAGCAAGCCAATGCCGAATTGGTCGCCGAGTTGCAAGGGCGAGGCGTCTCCGCGACCGGCTTCGTCGGCGACCGCGTCGTCCTGCGCGGCAGCCGCAAGAAAGCCATCCGCGCCGTCATAAACGGCAGAATCCGCGTGGTGCGTGACGACCACAGCGGCGCCATCGCCAGCGTCGACGCGACAGCGCTGCGAGACGCGCTGGCGCAAAGCCGGGTACCGGTGCTGCCGCCGATGGCCAGCAGCGACGACGGCTTGCTGAATGTCGACGGCGACCGAGCCGGCGCGGCAGTGGCCGGCGCTCTGGGCGCCAGTACGCTCGTGATACTGAGCAATGTGCGCGGCTTGTACCGCGACTTTCCCGACGAAGCCAGCTTCGTTGAGCAGGTGGCGTTTGCGCAGATTGACAGCGCGCTGGCCTGGGCGCAGGGGCGTATGAAACGCAAAGTGCTGGCGGCGCGGGAAGCGCTGACTCAAGACGTGGCGGCAGTCATCATCGGCGACGGCCGCGTGAGCAAGCCGGTGTCGCAAGCGCTGCACGGGGAAGGCACGAGGTTCAGCAGATGAGTACATCTACGACCGTCTTCGAAATTGAAGAACGCTACGGTTCCGGCGCTTACGGCAAGCGGCCGACCGCGCTGGTTCGCGGCCAAGGCGTATATGTCTGGGACAGCGACGGCAAGCGCTACCTGGACGCGACCAGCGGGCAAGGCGTGGCCGCGCTGGGGCACTGTCACCCGGCCGTAGTCGCCGCCGTGAACGCTCAGGCCAGCAGGCTGGTTTCTATCCACGAATCATTCTATAACGACCGCCGCGCCGAGCTGTATACGCTGCTGGACAGCGTCACGCCCGCGGATCTAAGCCGCTTCTTCTTGTGCAACAGCGGCGCGGAAGCCATCGAAGGCGCGCTCAAGGTCGCCAAATTACTCACCGGGCGCAATGGCATCGTGGCCGCCAAACGCGCCTTTCACGGCCGCACGACCGGCGCCTTGTCCATGACCTGGACACCGAAGTATCGCAAGCCTTTCCAGCAGTGGCTGCCGACTGTCGAACACATCGCCTATAACGATATAGCCGCCGCCGTAGCGGCGATTAGGCCGGAGACCGCCGCGGTTGTGGTCGAATCTGTACAGGGCGAAGGCGGCGTTCATCCAGCCGACAATGACTTTTTGCAGGCTCTGCGCGAGCGCTGCGACTGGACCGGCGCCATGCTGATCCTGGACGAGATTCAGACCGGCTTCGGGCGCACGGGCAAGTGGTTCGGTTTTCAGCATGCTGGCATTGTGCCCGACATCATCGTTGTGGCCAAAGCCATCGGCGGCGGCCTGCCTATGGGCGCTGTCTGCTGGCGGGCCGCGCACGGGCCCATCGGCCGCGCCAGCCACGGCAGCACTTTCGGCGGCAATCCGCTGGCTTGCGCCGCCGCCATCGCGACGCTCTCGATCATCCGCGACCAAAACATTGTGGAGCAAGTCAGCAGCAACGGAGACTGGTTGATCAACGAACTGAGGAATCTCGAATTGCGCCGCGTACGCACTGTGCGAGGACGCGGCTTGATGGTCGGCTTGGAGCTGCGCGGACGTGTGACGCCGGTCCTGAAAGCGCTGCAGGAACAGGGCGTCCTGGCGCTGCCGGCCGGGTTAAACACGCTGCGTCTGCTGCCGCCGCTGATTATCAGCCGCGATGAATTGCGCCTCGTCATTGAGGCCATTAAGACGGTTTTGGACTGAAGCATGAGCGCCGCGACTGCCGAGAAATTGCTGCGCGACCTGGTCAGCATACCCAGCCCCTCTTGCCATGAAGCGGAGGCATCCGCCTTTCTGGCCGATTGGATGCGAAATAAGGGCTACGAACAAGCCTATGTCGACGAGGTGGGAAATGCGGTCGGCATCATCGGCAGCGGGGCGCGCGAGATCGTCCTGCTCGGGCATATCGACACCTTCGCCGGTTTCCCGCCGGTTCGCCGCGAGGGTCGCCTGTTATACGGTCGCGGCGCGGTGGACGCCAAAGGCCCGCTCTGCGCCTTCGCTGTAGCCGCGCGGCAAGCCGCCCTGCCTGACAGCATCCGCGTGGTCGTCATCGGCGCGGTGGAAGAAGAGGCGGCGACCAGCCGCGGCGCCCGCCATGCGCTTAGCCGCTTTCAGCCGGACCTCTGCGTCATCGGCGAGCCATCACGCTGGGATCGCATCACGCTGGGTTACAAGGGCCGGCTGCTGCTCGACTGGCGCTGGGCCGGCGGCCTGGCGCACAGCGCCGGCGATACGCCCAGCCCGGCCGAACGCGCCCTGGAATATTGGCTGGCGGTCAAGGAACGCTGCGAGCAACATAACCAGGGCATTGACTCGCTTTTTGGCCGGCTGGATGCCTCGCTGCGAGATATCAATACCTGGCAAGAAGGCGTCAATGGCGTGGCGGAAATGACGCTGGGGCTAAGGCTGCCGCCGGGCATCAGCCCTGACAAACTGGCGCGGCAGTTGCCGCCCGCAAACGGCGC
The DNA here is from genome assembly GCA_022823165.1 of Anaerolineae bacterium. Lineage (GTDB taxonomy): Bacteria > Chloroflexota > Anaerolineae > Aggregatilineales > Phototrophicaceae > UBA6055. The sequence goes on from JAJDXR010000053.1 coordinate 6,184, forward strand.
GTCGGTCACCGCTCGCGGCGCCGAGAAGGCTTATACCGGCGACCGCAACAGCGAGCTCAGTCGCGTGTTTCGCCGGGCGATACGAGCTGCCGGCGGCGTCCCGCGCTTCCTCTATAAGACTGGCACCGCGGACATGAATGTAGTGGGTCCACACTGGAATTGCCCAATCCTGGCTTACGGGCCGGGCGACTCCGCGCTGGATCATACACCCGACGAGCATATTGATCTCGATGAGTATCTGCAGGCGATAAACGTCCTTGCTACCGTACTTGAATCACTATGAGTGAGAACTGGCAAGCCCATGCACAACCGAAACATTCCCGTCCAAGGCTTCAATTTTATCGACTCCACCTTGCGCGAGGGCGAGCAATTTCGCGGGGCGCATTTCACCATCGAAGACAAGCGCGAAATCGCGCAACTGCTCGACAAATTCGGCGTCGAATATATGGAGTTGTCGACGCCGGTCGCCAGCCCGCAGAGCGCAGCCGCCATTAGAGCGCTGGCGAAAATGGATCGCGGCTTTCGGCTGCTGACGCATATCCGCGCCAATCTGGACGATGCCAAGCTGGCGGTGGATTGCGGCGTCGACGGCGCTGATGTTTATATCGGCACCTCCGATTACATGCGCCAATTCAGCCACGGCAAGAGTCTCGAGCAGGTCATCGAAATCGGCCAGGAAGTCATTGCTTTCCTCAGGGAAAACCAAGTCGAAACGCGCTTCAGCACTGAAGACACCTTCCGCAGCAACTTCGCCGATGTCATGACGGTTTACCGCGCCATGGACCTGGCCGGCGTGGACCGCGTGGGCGTGGCCGATACGGTCGGCGTGGCGGATCCGCTGCAGACCTACAACCTGATTTCCAATCTGCGCGATGTCGTCAGCTGCGATATTGAATTCCACGGGCACAACGACAGCAGTTGCGCCGTGGCCAACGCCTACAGCGCCTTGCAAGCCGGCGCGACGCATATCGACACCACCGTGCTGGGCATCGGCGAACGCAACGGAATTACGCCCATGGGCGCGCTAATCGGCCGGCTTTACACCTGCGACAAGTCACTGGTCGCGAAATACGACCTGCCGCTCTTGGGGGAGATCGAGAACGTGGTGGCGGCCAAGGTCGGCATCGACATTCCTTTTAACACGCCCATCACCGGCGCTGTCGCCTTCCATCACAAAGCCGGCGTACACACCAACGCGGTGCTGCAGAACCCGACCACCTATGAGGCGGTCGCCCCGGAAGATTTTGGCATGTCGCGCATTATCGATGTCGCCCATCGGCTGGTCGGGCGCAACGCCATTCGCGATCGCGCCGCTGGCCTGGGCATCGACCTGCCCGATGAGTCGCTGCGGACCGTTACCGATCAGGTCAAGTCGATGGCGGATGAACGGCAAATCACGCTGGCTGATGTCGATAAGATGCTAAGCGACTCGCGCCTGCCGATCGACGATTAGTCAGCCACCGCGACCATTGACGCGCCGCGCGGTTCCTGCATGGGGAAGACAAATACCAGGATCGAAAGCAAACCCGCCAGCGCGAATATACCGAAGGAAAGTTCAAAGCTGACGGCGTCAACCAGCCAGCCGCCGATAATCGGCGCGAAGACTGTCACAGGCGCGATGAGACTGTTGGCCATGCCAATGTAGAAGGGTCGATCCGCCACCGAACAGAACTTCACCGTTATGGTCATAATGGTCGACCACTGGCTTGAGTTGACCATGCCCGTCAGCGCGAATACCAGATAGAACCAGCGCGCGTCCTCAGCCGTTAAAGCGATGGCGATGGCCAGCACGGTCAAGATATTGGCCAGAATCAGCACTCGCCGCAAGCCCCAGCGTTCGCCGGCCCAGCCAATTACCGAGCTGGTGAGCATATTGGACAGCAGCAAGACGCTGGTCAAGCCGCCGACAAACTCCGGCGACAGGTCAAAGCGGCGAATCCCGAATATCGTGTAGAAGGAGACGGCGGTCAAGCTGAGCGAAGTCAAGCCGCGCGCGAGCAGGAACCAGCGAAAATTGCGGTCCGCCCGCAGGATCCCTCGCAACCTGGAAGCGAATGCTCGCCAGCCCAGGCCTTCAACGACATCGCGCGGCGCGCTTTTGGGCTCGTAGGTCAGCGCCAGGAACACAAAGGAAATCATCAGGCTGAGGCCGGCTACAGCGAAAAGCAGGACGAAACTCCCCGGGCGCGCCAGCCGCTCCAGGATTACGCTGGCGAGCAAAGCCCCGCCAGCGCCGAAGAGGTTCACAGCAGCCGACTGGATGCCAAAAAACGAGCCGAGGAAATGGGCTGGCATGATCTTGCTAATCATGCTCTGCCAGGCGGTCGCTGTGAAGCCGCCGCCCAGCGATTGAATGCTGAGCAAAATCAAGGTCAGGAGCAGCGCCGCGTCGGCGCCAATCGCGGGCAGCGCCAGAGCCACGAGAGCCAAGCCAAAAAATGGCAGGCGCTCAATCAGAGTCATCGCCAGCACAGTCGGTTTGTAGCGGCTCAAGCCGGCGACGTAACCCGAGGTCAGCAACTGCGGGACTTGCCAGCCGATGTGGAAAAGCGCCGCCGCGAAGCCGATCAGCGCCGTTGATTCGGTCAGGTAGGACAGGAACAGCGGGATTATGGTAACATACGAAGCTAAACCCACGACGCCGAAGCCGAAGAGTGCGCCGTCCATGATGTTGACGAACGAGTTATGGCGCAGTTTGCCTTGCAGTTCGTTCGACAGCATGGCGGAGTTTAGCTCAATAGTTCTATTGCGAAGACGCAATTTTAGCAGACAATCCGCAGGACGCAAGAGACAAATGAACAAGCGGAGTGCTTTGGCATGATCGCCGTCGGCGGCGTCAAGGGCGCAGGGCCAGCTTCCGCCCTGACGCTGACTGAGAAACTGCTGGCGAGGTCAAGCGGACGGACCAGCGTCAAACCGGGCGACATTGTTATAGTCGAGCCTGACATCGTGCTCAGCCATGACAATACGGCGGCCATCTGGGAGGTCTTTCAGCAGTTGCCGCATGGTAATGTCAAGCACCCCGACCGGCTCGCCATCACGCTTGACCACGCCGTACCGCCGCCTACAGCCAAACACGCCCAAAATCACGCGCGGATCCGGCAGTTCGCGCAAGGGCAAGGCATCCGCAATTTCTACGAAATCGGCCGCGGCATCTGCCACCAGGTCTTGTGCGAAGAGGGGGTAGTCGGGCCCGGATTAACCCTGCTGGGCGCTGACAGCCATAGCCCGCACTGCGGTTGGCTGGGCGCATTCGGCGCCGGCATCGGCCGCAGCGAAGTGGCGGCGCTCTGGGCCACCGGCGAGCTTTGGCTGCGCGTACCCGAGACTATGCGCATCACGCTGACCGGGAAGCTCGCCGGGGGAGTAACGACCAAAGACCTGACCATCTACTTGATCGGCAAGCTGTCATCCGATGGCGCGACCTACATGGCGGTCGAGTTTGCTGGTGACGGCATCAGCGGCTTGTCGCCGGATGCGCGCGCCGTTCTGACCAATATGATGGCCGAGATGGGCGCCAAGAACGCCTGCATGGCGCCGGATTCGGTCACCTGGGACTGGCTGAAAGCCAGCCTTGAGCGCGCGCGCCCTCAGGAGGCCGGGGAACGGCTGGACTACTTCCGCGAGTCCGCGCTCTATCCCGACGTGGAGGCGAATTACGCGCTGGAGCATCAGATCGCGCTCGGCGGCATTGAGCCGATGGTGTCTTGCCCGCACACGGTCGACAACGCGCAGCCGCTGTCGGCGGTCGAAAAAACGCGCGTGGACCTGGGCTTCATCGGCACCTGCACCAACGGACGCCTGGAAGATATCGCCAGCGCGGCTGAAATCCTGCGCGGCAAAAGGCTGCGGCGGCGGCTGCTGGTCATACCGGCATCTTCGATGATTCTGCGCGATGCGACTGCGGCCGGCTACATAACAGACCTGCTTGATGCCGGCGCGACAATCGGCACGCCCGGCTGCGGCCCCTGCATGGGCAACCACATGGGTGTGCTGGCGCCGGGCGAAGTCTGCATCAGCAGCGCCAATCGCAATTTCCGCGGCCGTATGGGCCAGCGCGAGGCCGAGATTTACCTGGCTAATCCGGCGGTGGTGGCGGCCAGCTGCGTCGCCGGCTATCTGGTACACCCCGCAGAAGTAACTGATGGCGAGTCAGCATGACGACAAGCTCTCATCGCGTCTGGAAATATGGCGACAAGGTCAATACCGACGTCATCTTCCCTGGCAAGTACACCTACACGATCAGCCGGGATCCGGCCGCGTTGGCGCGCCATGCCCTCGAAGATCTCGATCCGACTTTCGCCGCGAATGTAGGGACCGGCGATGTGATCGTCGCCGGCCGCAATTGGGGCAATGGCAGCAGCCGCGAGCAGGCGGTTACCTGTTTGCTGGCGGCGGGGGTACATGCGGTTATCGCCTCCAGCTTCGCCCGCATCTATTATCGCAACGCCATCAACAGCGGCCTGCTGGTGATCGAATGCCCGCAGATCGTCGCGGCAGTCAAGACTGGCGACCGGATCGAGATTGACCTGGCGGAGACGCGGATCATCGCCGCCGGGCGAAGCTATGATTTCGCTCCGCTGCCGGACCAGGTGCTCGATATTCTCGAAGCCGGCGGGATCATTCCCTGGCTGCGGACGAAGGCTCTCCGCCACGGCGAATAATCGCGGACAATCCTGTCAAGTCATAGCAACTCAACAAAAGGTCAATTGTAGCGGCGACTCTGCGCGCTACCCTCGCATATAAACTTTCAATTTCGGGGGATTCGCAAAACCGCGCCTAGAATATCCTCCACTCCGCGCGCGATTAGCGCGTGTTATTATTTTATTTTGCAGGTAGTATTGGCGCAGCCTAATATGGCGAATGCGAGAAGTCCCATGCTAGCTATCGTCAACACCTGCGCGGTCATCGGTTTGGACGGGCACATCGTAGAGGTGCAAACCGACTTCAATCCGCGCGCCCATCTGCCCAGTTTTAATCTGGTTGGCTTGCCCGGCGCGGCCGTGCGCGAGAGCAAAGACCGCGCGCGCTCCGCCATCCGCAACAGCGGCCTGCGCTTCCCCAACAAAGCCTATGTGGTCAACCTCTCGCCGGCCGATATCCAGAAGCATGGACCGTCCTACGACCTGGCGATCGCCATCGGCATTCTGGCGGCCACGGACCAGATTCCGCTGCACACGCTGGACAACGCGCTCTTCATCGGCGAGCTCTCGCTTGACGGCAGCATTCGCCATGTCAAAGGCGTATTGCCGATGGTCTACACTGCCTTGCAAGAAGGCGTCGAAACGGTTTTTGTTCCGGAAGACGACGCCGCCGAGGCCGCCCTCGTAGAAGGAATCAGCATAATTCCCGTCCGTTCTATCGGGCAACTGGTCGAGCATCTGTATCAATTAAATCCCATTACTCCATATCGCAGCGAATTAGGGTTGGAGTCCGCTGAGCCTGCGCTCGCCGACGGCTTGGTTGACTTTGCCGACATCCGCGGGCAGGAGCACGTCAAGCGAGCCTTGGAAGTGGCGGCCGCCGGCAACCACAACATCTTGATGTCGGGACCGCCCGGCGCCGGCAAGAGCCTGCAAGCCCGCGCCCTGGCCGGGATCCTGCCGCCGCTGGCGCCCCAGGAAGCCCTTGAAGTCACGCGGATTTATTCGATCGTCGACATGCTCTCGCAAGACGAGCCGCTAGTTCGGCAGCGTCCCTTCCGCGCGCCCCACCACACCATCTCGCAGGTCGGGCTGGTCGGCGGCGGCTCCATTCCCAAACCGGGCGAAATCAGCCTGGCGCACCGCGGCGTACTCTTCCTCGATGAAATCAACGAGCACTCGAGCAAGGTATTGGAAGTCCTGCGCCAGCCGATTGAAGACAAAATTGTGACTATCAGCCGGGCCAGGGGCAGCATCACCTTCCCGGCCAACTTCTTGCTGGTCGGCGCGCGCAACCCCTGCCCCTGCGGCTTCTACGGCGACTTGCAGCAGGCTTGCAATTGCACACCCAATCAGATACAGCGCTATCAGTCACGCATATCGGGGCCGATTCTCGACCGAATTGACATTCATGTCGAAGTACCGCGCGTCGACTTCGACAAACTTTTGGGCGACAAGCGCGCGGAAGGTTCGCTGGATATTCGCCGGCGGGTAGAGGCGGCTCGCAACCGACAAGTGCGGCGCTTCAAGGAGCATCCCGGGCTCTTCGCCAATGGCGACATGACCGTCAGCGAAATTGACGATTACTGCGTACTAAGCGAGGAGGCGCGCCAGATCCTGACCCTCTCGGTACGCAGGCTGCAGCTGAGCGCGCGCAGTTATCACCGGGTGCTAAAGCTCAGCCGGACCATCGCCGATCTGGACTGCGCCGACGATATCCAGGTCGCGCATATCGCCGAGGCGCTGCAATATCGCCCCAAAGTCGAGTGAGCCTCGGGGCGGCGCGCTGGCGCCTTTGGCTGGAATATGCTTCGAACCCTGTGCGGATTCTTCGCCAATCGGCGAAACAACTACTTGATTTTCGCCAGCTGAACTTCCAATATCCGCGTCGGGGAATAATTCTCGACGCGCAGCCGCTCCGCTTCGGCCGCTGTTAGCGCATCTTGCGGGATCAAGCCGATGATCTGCGAGCTGGCGATGCCGGCGCCCAGGCGCCGCGCATGTTGCTCAATCGCCATCACCGCGCGCGCTATCGATGTCACTTTGTAATTGCTGAGATTCATCGAGACTTGGGCTTGGCTGCGCACAAGCAAACCCAGCGCTTTGACATGCGGCAAACCGCCGGACGAGGCTCTGATGCTGCGGGCTATTCCTTTGGCTATAGCGACATCATCGGTTTCCAGGAAGACGTTAAAGGCGATTAACAGGTCGCGCGCGCCGATGACGCAGCCGCCAGCTTTGCCCAGCCTGCGCGGTCCGAAGTCCGGCTGCGGCGGCTCGCCGGCCATTAGGCTGCGCCGCAGCGATTCGTAGCCGCCGCGTCGGATATCCGCGAGATTTCGGTTCTTCTCTCGCAGCGCCGCGTACTCATAGAGGAACACCGGCAACCGCAGCTCAGCGCCAATCCGCGCGCCCAAACCCCGCGCCAACTGGATACAATCGTCCATGTTCGCGCCGCGCAAGGGCACAAAGGGGACGACATCAGCCGCGCCAATACGCGGATGCTGCCCGCGATGCTGGTCAAGGTCGATGAGTTCCGCCGCGAGGGAAATGCCGGCGAAGGCGGCTTCGGCGACTGGTTCCGGCGCGCCCGCGAAGGTGACGACCGCGCGGTTATGGTCGACATCGCTTTCATAGCCCAGCACCGTCGCCTCGGGCGTTCCGGCGATGGCGGCGACGATTTGCTCGATAATCGCCCCCCGCCTGCCCTCGGAAAAGTTGGCGACGCATTCAATCAGCGCGCCCAAAGCGTTGCCTCGCTTGCGAAAGGGGCAGCTTGTACTGGAAACGGATAATAAGATGGACTATAGTGCCTTGCCATAAGCCCTAGGCGGTTGGGGCGATTCCACTCAAACGGGAGTATGGCATGAGCGACGGGAGGAAGGCAAGCAATTCTGCCCTCAGCCAGGACATTCATACGCTCGGAAATTGGCTGGGCGTCATTATTCAAGAGCAGAATGGCCTGGAGGCTTACGATCTCGTGGAGGAGATCCGCGCTATGTCCAAGGCGCGCCGCAACGGCGATGCGGCCGCGGCCTTCCAGCTGGCCGAGCGCCTGGAGAATCTGCCGCTGGATTCGAAGCAGGTGCTGATCAAAGCCTTTTCCAATTACTTCCAGCTGATCAACATCGCCGAGGACTTGCAGCGAATCCGCGTCATCCGCCAGCGCGAAGCCCGCGGCTCGCTCAAAGAATCAATCCTCAACGCCATAAGCGCTCTTCATGACAATGGCAAGACGGCCGCTGAACTGCGGTCCTTGTTAGAGAATACCCGCCTGCGGCTGGTGCTGACGGCGCATCCCTCGGAAGCCAAGCGGCAGGAAATTTTGATTAAATTGCGGCGCATCGCCCAGATGATGGAAAAGCGAGATCGGCAAAATTTATTGCCGCGGGAGCTGCGCAAGCTGGAAAGCGCGCTGGCGGAAAAAGTCGAGGAAATGTGGCAGACGCGCCAGGTGCGCGCCTCGAAAAAACAGGTCGCCGACGAAGTCGATATGGGCATTTACTTCCTGCGCTCGGTGATCGTCGATGTGGTGATCGACATCTACGAAGATTTGCAGCTGGCTCTTGAACGCTACTATCCTGATGAGGATTGGAGCGAGCTGCCGCCCGTGCTGCGCTACGCTTCCTGGATCGGCGGCGACCGCGATGGCAACCCAAACGTCACCACTGACGTCACCTTGCAGACGCTGGCGACGCTGCGCAAAACCGCGCGTCAGATGTATTTGGAAGAAGTCGGCGAGCTAGCGAATAATCTGACGCAAGACACCAGCGCTTTTGGCGCCTCGTCCGAAATCGAGACCGCGAGCCAAACTGATAATGGCGGCGGCGTTTTCCCCGGCGAGCTCTATCGCGCGCGGCTGACAAGCATCTGCCGAAAACTGGAAGCCGACCAATATGGCTCAAGCCGTGACTTCCTGCATGATCTGCTGCAAGTGCAAAACAGCCTCAAGGCGCGCCGCGGCGCGCGCGTGGCCTTGGGCGCGGTCCAGCGTTTGATACGCAAGGCGCGTCTGTTCGGCTTGCATCTCGTCCCGCTGGAAGTCCGCGAAGACGCGAATCTGCACCGGGCCGCCCTGGCTGAGATCTTTGACTATTACGATATCGCCGCCGATTATGGCGCCATGTCGGAGCAGGACAAACAAGCGCTGCTGAGCGAAGAGATTCGCGGCCGACGTCCGCTATTCCCCAATGAAATCGGCGTCTTCTCTGAGACTACGCAGAGTGTTATCCGCACCTGGCGGATGATCGCGCAAGCCCACGCCCGCTACGACAGCATCGTTATAGACACCGTGATCGCCAGCATGTCGCGGCATCCCAGCGATGTATTAACCATGCTGCTCTTCGCGCGCGAGGTGGGCATCGACAACGAGGTCTACATTGTCCCGCTGTTCGAAACGATTGACGATCTATACCGGGCGCCGGCGATCATGGAGGAGCTTCTCGACAATCGCGAATACCGCAAGCACCTGGTAGCCCGCGCCGGCAAACGCGGCCTGCGCCAGCAGGTGATGATCGGCTATTCCGACAGCAGCAAAGACGGCGGCTATCTGGCGTCCAATTGGAATCTCTACAATGCCCAGCGAATACTCACTGAAAGCTGCGTGAAAAAGGGAATCTCCCTGGAGCTCTTTCACGGACGCGGCGGCAGCATTGGCCGCGGCGGCGGACCCACCAACCGAGCCATATTGTCTCAGCCGCCGGAGTCGCTTCGCGGCGGTGTGAAGATCACCGAGCAGGGCGAGGTCATCGCCTACCGCTACAGCAACAAAGGCATCGGCCAGCGCCATCTCAACCAGGTGATGAACGCGGTGCTCATCGGCATGGGCTTGCAAGAAGCGCGCCACGTCCCTGCGCACTATTTTGAGGCGATGGCGGCTCTGTCCGAGATCAGCGCCCGGCGCTATCGCAATTTCGTTTATGAGAGCGACGGTTTTATCGAATACTGGCAGCAGGCGACGCCGATCCAGGAATTGAGCCGACTGCAGATTAGCTCGCGCCCGGCCAAACGCCAGGCCAAGGGCGGGTTCGCCGCCATGCGCGCCATTCCCTGGATGTTCAGCTGGATGCAAAGCCGCGCCATCGTTCCCAGTTGGTTCGGGCTGGGCAGCGCCTTCCAGACCTACGCGCGGCAGCACGACGGCGGCATCAGACTTTTGCAGGAAATGTATCGCGGCTGGTCCTTCTTCAAGGCCCTCATTGATAATGCGCAGCTGGACGTGGCCAAAGCCGATATGGGCATCGCCGAGTTATACGCCTCGCTGGTGGAGCCGCCGGAATTGCGCCGCGAATTCTTCGGCCGGATTAAAACGGAGCACAGGCTCAGCAGCGAAATGATCATGGCCGTCACCGGGCAGGCTGAATTGCTGGCCAACATGGCGGCCATCAAGACCTCGATTCAAAGACGCAATCCCTATGTCGATCCGCTGAATTTCATGCAGGTGGCGCTGCTGCGGGAATTGCGCCAGTTGGACGAGGGCGACGAGCGCCGCCGCCAGGTCCTGGACGCCACGCTGGCGACCATCAACGGCATCGCGGCCGGCATGAAAACGACGGGCTGAGCCTTTATTCGGACTGATCCCAGTCAGCTTGGGGAAAGCGCTGGATCTCGATGCGGTAGCCCGACGGATCGCGCGCGAAGAAATGATAAATGTCGTAGACCTCGTTGAAGCGCGGCGGATGCTCGCATTCCCAGCCCTGCCCGCTGATCCGCTTGTACCAGCCATCAACATCTTGCGTCACCAGCGTGAAAATGATGCTGGCAGTCTCGACGCGCGCCTCGGCCGCCTGGCAGACGCCGATATAAGCGCCGGTGCCGCCCGCGCGATAGATGCGGCATGCGCCCTGGTCTAGCGCCAGTTTCAGCCCGAGCGCGTCCTCGTAGAATCGCGCGGCGAGCTGCAGGTCAGCCGCGTATAGAAATGTGATTTGTGAATCGATTTGTAGCGCTGGCATAGTGTCCCACCTCTTGGTACACGGGAAATTCGCCGCTTATTCTTGCTCGGCATAAACCGCTGGATTCGCCAAGAATTCGTTTCTAGTCGCCGCGGTCAGGGGCTGCTGATCCGGAGCCAGTTGCCGCCAGAAAAGAGCCGGATCGGCAATTCGACCATCGCCGGCCTTATAATATGAGCGTAGCAACTGGAAAAAACTGTCGTCGCCGATATTGTCGCGCAGATTCTGCAGCATCTGCGCGCCACGCAAATAGACCGCGTTTATGTATTCGCGCGGCGTTCTGAATTCATAGACCGCGCTGTCTACACCGCCCTCGGGCAGATAGACCGCCACGCGGAAATACCACCACCAATTCTTCTCATCAGGATAATACGCTTCAATGTACAGATATTCGCTATAGGTCGCAAGCGCTTCGTCCAGCCAGGGGTTCAGAGCGGCGTCATTGCCGACCCGCGCGTACCACCACTGATGCGCGATTTCGTGCACGGAAATCAGCGTGAGGTAGTTCTTCTCCGTACCATCGAAAGCGTAGAACCAGGCGCTGCCGACAAAGACCAGGCCGGTGAATTCCATGCCATCGGGAAAATCGCCTTGGACGATCACCAGCCGGTCATAGGGATACCTGCCGAACAAGCGCTCGAAGAGTTCCAGCGCCTTGATTCCCTCTTGCGCGGTATGGGCGGCGCCGTCCATGATCAGCCCACGGTCATTGACTTGGGCGTCGGCGAAGCTGTAGACAGCCAGTGATCGTCCATCCGCCAACTGCTGCTCGGTTAGCGCAAACTCCTCGCTCAGGCTGAGGGCGAAGTCGCGCGATTGCCGCAATTGAATCGTCCAGGACTGATCGCCCCGCGCAGTCACTGACCCCGGCGCGGCCAATTTTAAGGACTCGCTGGCATTGTCAACAGTCAAATTGATCTCCCAGTCGGCCACCGCGTTGACGATTTGCTCGCCGATGCCAGCGGGCGCGTGGATGCGCCAGTCTCCGCCCAGGCGCGCGGCGACGGTCGGCAAGAAATGCCCCAGATTCAATTGGCGCGGGCTATAGCCCAGGAAGCCGCGATACGAGCGCAGGCCATCGCGGATCTCGGCGACGCTCAGGTGGAAGCGCAGCGAAATTTCGAGCCAGCAGCCCGGCGCCAGCGGCGCGTCCAGGTCGATCAGCAGGTGGTTCAGTTCCAGCTGATATGGCGCGGGCTGCCCGGCAATAGTTAACTCCGCCAGAGAAAAACTGTCCCGCCATTGATTGGCCTGCACATCCAGCACGATTTGGTCCAGAGCGACCGCCTCCCGATGGAGGAATTGGATGCGCTGCGAAATTACGGCCGACTTCGCTTGGTAGTCGACAGTTACATCGGCGCTAATGCGGCGCGTTGCGCGCTCGGCCTCGGCGCGGCAGCGATCGGGCGTGGGCTCGGGCTCGGTTGCTTTCAGGGTCGGCTGAGAAGCAGGCCTAAGGCCCGTAGCGACTGTTGGCGCCGCTTCGGGCGCCGCCGTGCTGTCGGCATCAGCCAGGGCGGCCGGCTCAGCGGGAGGCGCGCTTTTCAAATTGCAAGCCGTCAGCAGCGACGCGCAGATGGCAAAGACTGTCAGTAGCCCGAACATGGGCGGAATCATACTAGGCGACGCCGCGCGATTCAATGCAGCCTTGAGCCGGCTGCGGTATCCACCCGCTGTCCAACTGTGTTATGCTTGGCTGCGATTGAGAAGGCTGGCGCTGGAAAATCCAAGTGGCTGGAATCCAAACTACAAGCGACAGGCGCGGCCAAGGCAAATTCGCCGCGCTGCTGCGGCTGACGCGCTGGCGCGAGCACGTCCCCTTTACCATTCCCTTGACGATTGTGGGCGGTTTGCTGGCGGCTGAACCGGCGGCGGCAACGGTTGATTGGAGGCTGCTGGCGATAGCGGCGGGCAACGTGCTGGCCATGTCTTTCGCCTTTATGCTCAACGACATTGAAGACGCGCCGGATGACGCGCTTGAGCCGGCCAAAAAAGCTCACAATGTCATCAGCAGCGGTTTGCTGAGCCGGCGCGAAGGCCAGGCCGCCACGGGCCTTGTCTGCATTTTGGCTTTTGCGCTTTTTGCCATGGCCGGCGCCTTCACCTTATTGCTCGGCGCGCTGATGCTGGCGCTATGCTACTTGTATTCAGCCCATCCCTTTCGCTTAAAAGCGCGCCCGCTCACGGACGTAATCTCGCACGCGCTGATGCTCAGCGGCTTGATCATCGCCATCGGTTACTTCGCCTACGATCGTGAGCCCGGCGCCGTCTGGCTCACGATCGCCGCGGCCAGCCTGTTTTCAGCTTATGGTCAGTTCTACAATCAGGTGGCCGACTTCGAGGTTGACCAACAGGCGGGCTTGAAAAACACAGCCGGTTTCCTGGGCAAAGGCCTGACATCCCTGCTGGGGCAGGCCTCCCTTGTGCTGGCGTTGATCTGCATGGCCGCCGCCATTTCGCAGGGGCTATTCCCCGTCTGGCTGGGGACAGTACTGCTGATCGGCCTGTTCACCTGCCTGCTGTTTCCCTGGGAGCTGGACATGCGCGGCAATCTGGCGCAGGGCGGCGGCAATATGCAGCGTCCCGGGCTCATCGTCGCCAACCTGGTAGCGCTAACCTGGCTGGCCTCTAATCTGGGCTGGCTGGCGATCCTGTAAGGCGGCCAGCCGCGTTATACTGGACTTAGTAATTGTGGGACGGTCCCATGGCTGAAATTCACCAAATTCTTTTTAATATGCATATTCTCTACTCGCTGGCGCTGGGGCTGTGGGCTTGCGCCAGCGCCGCCCGCAACGAGCCCATTTCCGGCCACTATTGGGGCGCTGTCCTGACCTACGCCCTGCTCGCCAGCTTTACGCTGCTTGTCGGCATCGGCTTGCTGCTCGCCGGCTTCCAGCCCAGCTCCGAGCGCGTCATCGTCTATGTGCTGTATATGCTGTGGTTGGCGATCATCATGCCTGGCCTGTTCAGCCTGATGAGCGGCCGCGATGACCGGCAGGCTGCCCTGGCCTTTGCCCTGCTGGCCTTCTTTAACTTCACAACGTCCTTAAGCATGATTGAACGGCAACTGATCGGACCCTGGGTAGCCCTGCCCTAAGCCGAGATCGCGCGACGCCATGCCAACTGCGCCGGAGACCCAACGAGCGCCGCAATTCGACAGCCGCTGCCTCAGCCAGACTCTGAGCGCAGCGTCGCTTCAACTGATCGACGCAATCGCTCAGCGAGCGCGGGCGAAGGATCTCACACTCTTCCTCGTCGGCGGCGTCGTGCGCGATCTGCTGCTCAAGCGGCGCAACCTCGATCTGGATTTTGTCCTTGAATCCGATGCTATTGGTTTCGCTGAAGACCTGGCGGTAGATTACGGCGGCGCAGTCCAAGCGCACAAGCCCTTTGGCACAGCCATCTGGAAACTGGACGCTGCCGCTGCCGAGAAGCTACTGCTGCCTGCCGAAGCCAACCCTGAGCATGTGGATTTTGCGCGCGCGCGCTCTGAGACTTACGCCTATCCGACGGCGCTGCCCACAGTCGCGCCCAGCAGCATTGAGCGTGATCTGCGGCGCCGCGATTTCTCGCTGAATGCGCTGGCGCTGCAGCTGAGCCCAGCCCAAGCCGCCGGCGCCCTGATTGATGTTTGCGGCGGCCTCCATGACCTTGAGCAGCAACATATTCGCGCGCTTCACGATCAGAGTTTCGTCGATGATCCAACGCGCATCTTGCGGGCTTTGCGTTTCGCTCGGCGCTTTGGATTCGAGATTGAGCCGAAGACGGCCGCGCTGATGCAAGCCGCTTTGCCAATGCTTGGGCGCATCACCGGCTCGCGGCTTCGCAACGAAATCGAACTGATTCTGCAGGACCCAGAGGCCGCCGAAATCATTCAGCGCGCGCAGACCATGGGTGTACTCAAAAGCATAACCCCGGCTTTTCGCGTCAGCCCCGCGCTTGAGCAGCGGTTGAGCCCGCAGCTGGACAAAATGCAAACGCCGCGCTGGACGGACATTGCAGCCGGCGACCTGGCGCTGCGCTGGAATCTGCTCTTGGCGGAGGGCGGCGCAAGTGCTGCTCGAGCCGTCTGCCAGCGTCTTGAATTAACACAGGCGCTAAGTCGCTCCGTCGCCGCCAGCGCCAGAATCACAGCCGAAGCGAGCGCGCTCAACGATGCCGGCGTCCGCAACAGCGAGATCGCGCGTCTGCTTGATGGCGCGCCCGAGCTGTCTTTGCTGGCCGCCTGGATTACGCTGTCGGACCAACCGCGCGCGCGGCGTCGCATCGACGATTACGCCAACCGGTGGCGGCATCTGCGCCCAGGCCTCAACGGCGACGACTTGAAACGCATGGGCGCCCCGCCTGGCCCACGCTACAAGGTTCTCCTGGAAACACTGCGTTCGGCCTGGCTTGATGGCGACGTCTCTACACCTGAGGAAGAAGCCAAGCTCTTGAAGGAACTGTTGGCAAAAAGACCCTGAGGCAGCGGCAGCTAAACATATTCGCTTGCCTTGAGCAAGCTTCTCGTAATCATTTTCCGCCATGCTATTGGTATTCGGATTCAAAACCACTCGCCGCAATAAGCGGTTTGACCGGAGGCAAAGACAATGGAAAATGTAACCATCGGGTTGGCGCTGGTCGCCGGCATTCTGTCATTCATATCGCCCTGCGTATTGCCGCTGGTGCCGGCCTACATCGGCTACATGAGCGGCCGCCTGACGCACAACGTCAGCATGCAGGCAGCGGCCGGCGCGGGCGCGCCCGTCGGGCTGGCCTTCCGACTTCAGATGCTGCTGCACGGCATCGCCTTTGTCCTGGGCTTTACCGCGGTCTTTGTCTTGATCGGACTGCTGACTACCGCGCTGGCCAGCGTCGCCGGTCAACATGTCAGCACCTTCACACAGATCATCGGGCGCATCGGCGGCTTGGTGATTATCTTCTTCGGTTTTCAGTTCATGGGGCTGGCGCCGCGCTTCTTCGCCTGGCTGCGCAAAAAGGGCCAGGCCGGCATCCTGGACAATGCCCTGTTGAGCGTCGCCTTTGCCTTGCTAAGCGCCGGCATCATCTACTGGAGCTTCCTGGAACAGGCGCTCATCGCCCTGCCGCTGATCGGCGCCCTGCTGCTGGCGATGGCCGCCCAAGGCGCTTTCACGCAGCCGGCGGTCTTCTGGAACGGCTTGCTCGAATGGCTGGAGACCCTGCTCTATTCGGATACGCGCGGCGATATCGGCTCGAGCGGGCGCGAAGGCTTGCTGGGCTCGGCTTTCATGGGCATGGTTTTCTCAGCCGGCTGGTCACCTTGTATCGGTCCCTTGCTGGGCGCCATATTGACCGTTGCCGCGACCGCCGGCGCCAGCAGCGGCGATATCGCGCAAGGCATGCTGCTGCTGACCGCGTACTCCTTTGGCCTGGGCATCCCTTTTGTCATCACCGCGCTGCTCTTAAACAGCGCTCAAGGCGCGCTGCGGCGGCTGCAACGCCAGATGGGCAAGATCAAACTCGCCAGCGGGTCCCTGCTGGTGGCGATCGGCCTGCTGGTAGCCAGCGGCCAATTGCAAAGCCTGAGCCAGACCTTCTCGCGCGGCGAATTCGCTGACTTCACCCTGCGCGTGGAAGAATGCGGCGTCGGCTTCTTTGAAGGCGGCATCGGCCTCAGCCATGTCGGTTCCTGCTTGAATGGCGCGCTGCTGCCGGTGGCGATCAACCAAAGCGCCAGCGGCCAGTTCTCGGCTGCGATTAACAGGCAAGAGTATCTCTTCCACGCTGAAGCCGGCGACCTCATTGACGTGGAAGTGCGCAGCGTCAACGAAGCGATCCCGGATTTCGAATTGCTCTTGTTCGATCCGGATGACGCCGAACTTGCCCGCGGCAGCAAATCGGACAGCCCAATGGCGGATAACAAGCTGTATCCGCTGACAGCTGTTTCGCTGGCCGATGCGGGGCTATACCGAGTCGTATTGAGCAACATATCCGCCAGCGATGCGGCGCGCTTCCGCGTCAAAGTTCGCCATGCCCAAGCTATAGCCGGCCTCATGACTGACGCGGATCAGTCGCAAGCCGTCGAGGCCGACGCGGCTGCCGACTCGTTGGCAGGCGCCGCGCTGAACAGCCTGTCAGAGCTTGCCGGCGATTTGGGGCCGGCGGTGGGACTGGTCGAAGGCAATCGCGCGCCGGCCTTCACCATCGATACGCTGGACGCAACCAGCCTGTCGCTTTCAGATTTGAGCGACAAGGTGGTGCTCTTAAACTTTTGGGGCACCTGGTGCGGGCCCTGCCGCCGCGAAATGCCCGAATTTCAGAAGGCTTACGAAACATGGGGCGCGCGCGGTTTCGAGATTGTGGCGATCGCCTACAACGACAGCGAGGCGGCTATGGCGGACTTCCGCGACGAATTTGGCCTGAGCTTCACGCTGGCGCTGGATGACAGCGGCGACATCAACGACGCCTACGCGATTCAGACGCGGCCAAGTTCCTACCTGCTCGGCAGAGACGGGCTTATTCTGGCGCGCCACTTTGGTATCATGACCGAGACTCAGCTCGACCAATTGCTCAGCGATGCCTTTGCCAGCTGAGCGGTTTAAGCCCAGCGCCAGATGATCCGACTCAGACTCATCGTCCGTAACATTGCCGCGCTCATTTGCCTGGGCGCGGCATTTCTGCTTCTGGCTCGCTCCGGGCTGCCTGACAAAATCGAAAGCTATGCCCGATCCGGCGCGCGAGGCGCTGGCGAGGCGCTCGAAATCGGCTCGGCAGCGCCCCCTTTTCAGTTGTGGAATTCATCCGGAGAACAGGTCGCGCTTGAAGACGCTGCGGGTATGGCCACCCTCATTAACTTTTGGGCGACTTACTGCGGGCCCTGTCGGCAGGAGCTGCGCGACTTGCAGCGATTGCAAGACAGCCGGCCCGATTTGGTTCGCATTCTGGCGGTCAACATGGGAGAGTCCGCGGCATCGGTGGCCGATTGGCGGATCAACCTGGGCATAGGCTACGATCTACTGCTGGATCCCGCGCTAGCCGTGTCGAAGCTCTATATGGTTCGCGGCCTTCCAACGTCCTACTTGCTCGATAGCAGTCTACGGATTCGCCAAGTCTATTACGGTCCGGTGAAGCTGAGGCAACTGGAGGCCGATATTGAGCGCCTGGCGCGGCGCGTTTGAGCGGCAAGCCCGATGATGCGACTACTCAAATCCAGCGGCCGGCGCCTGAAGCAGCTGCTGCTAAGGGCAGCCCGCAATTGGTTGCGGCTCGCGCTGACGCTGCTGGCGCTGTACATCAGCCTGCCCTGGGCTGCCCCGCTTATGGCTAAAGCCGGCTGGCAGGAGCCGGCCGATGCAATCTACACGCTTTACAGCCCCTTTTGCCATCAATTCGCCTTTCGCTCTGTCTTCATATTCGGCGAGCAGCCCTTCTACCCGCGCGGCGCGGCGGACAGCGCCTATACGCCCTTTGAGCATTACGCGGCGCAATCCGAGGCTTTTCAGGCCCAGTATCGTCATTGGTCGGCGGTTTACGCGGGCAATATCTCATCGCCGCCGGGCAGCGTCGACGGGCTCAATCAATTCAGCGTGGCGCAGCAGATCGCCGCGCGGCACTTTATCGGCGACGAGACCTTCGGCTACAAAACCGGCTTGTGCGCGCGCGACCTCGCCATCTATACCATGATCTTTGTGGGCGGGCTGATTTATCGGCGCTACCGCTGGCGTATCCGGCCCCTGCCATTCTGGATCTTCGTCATCGCCGGCTTGGGACCGGTCGGCATTGACGGCTTAAGCCAATTGCTGAGTTATCCGCCGTTTGAATTCTGGCCGGTGCGTGAAACCACGCCCTTCTTCCGAATCGTGACCGGCGGCGTGTTTGGGCTGATGAGCGCCTGGCTCGGTTTTCCCTATTTCGAACGATCCATGCAGGACCTGATCGACGCGCTCGCAAGCCGCTAATTCGGTAGACGCCCAGCGGAAACTCAGTATCGGGCTTACTGATCGTCGTCTGGCGGCTTGCTCAAGCGCGACAGCCTGCGATTCATATCGCCGGCATCATGCTTGCGGGCTTTGGGCTGGCGCGGGTCGGGTTCCTCATCGACGACAATAAATCTGCCGCGCGGCGCGGCGCGAGGCGGCTGCGGCGGCTCGCGGTTGATCAGGCTTTCCAAGCCGCCGCGCGCCTCGTTCAACTTGTCGGACACGGCGCCGACTATGGATTGATCGCCGACGCTCGCTCGCGGGCCGGCGCCGTCGACTGGGATGCGCGTACTCCGCTGTGACTGCCGGTCGGCAGCCGGCCGCGCTTGCATCTGCCGGTCGCGCTCATCGAGAGCCGCTTCCAGAGTACGCAGCTCTTGCATCAAATGCCGGCTGAGGGCGCGGTGATCGCGCAATTCCGACTCGGCAATCGTCAACTGCTGCTGCTTGATATTGAGCTGTCCCTGCAGCCGGCGCGCGCCAAAGTCATCGCCTTGCCCGACGCTGAAGTCAATCTGAGCGTCAAGATCCGCCGCCTCCGCCATCAGCGCGTTAATCTTGTTCCGCAATATATCCTCGAAGTCAAGGGCTTCGTCCAGGCGCCGGCGCAGCGCCTGCGCGGAATGGCGCGGGTTCTTCTCGGCATCGGCGGCGTCCAGGCGGATACGCGCCAGCGGTGATCGCGGGTTTTTGCCCAGCATGTCATTCACTTGCGCATTCACCAAGGTGGCGATCTTGTCAAACAGACTGGACATGGTCGGATCCTTCGAGCGCTTGCTTGGCAGCCGCTTTCATTATAGTGCAGTTAAAGTTGTATTTGCATTTCAGGTTTGCCCTGACGCGGCCGCCGCAACCAGGCGCTTGGCCAGGTCCCGCGCGGCCCGTCTCAGGCGCGCGTCTCCCCGCTCGGACCACCTGCGCAACAGTGCCTCGCTGTCGCAGGCGGCGATTCCCCGCTCGACCAGATCTTCAGACAGCTCGCCCGACTCCAGCCAAATCCGCAGCGCGCGGCAAGCCTGGAAAGCCGCCTCGTCATCCAGCTCATGGCCGCAGGCTTTGAGCAAGCGCAGAGCCGGTTCCCAGCCAGCCTGCCCCGCCGCCGCGCTTAAGGTCCAGAAGGCGCTGGCGCGGCTCTCCCGCCGGCTGACGACCAGGCGAATCAGCCGGTCGACGATGAATCGCTGCTCGTCCAGCGCCAGCCGGATGCGGGACAATTCGCGCGACAGCTCGGCTGCGCTTAGCGGATCGTCGACGGTCCTGCGCTGGTTCGCCCGCCGCAGCATGATGGCAAGCTCAAAAAGCGCCTGCTCCCGCCGGTCGAAATCTCGCGATTCCAGCCGGTCAAGCAGATCCTTCAACGCGCGATCGCGATATCGCTGCTTCACGAGCCTATACTCTCACTTGCTGACGGCTGGCGCAAATATAGGCGCGCGACCGCGTCCCCATAAGCGAGGCGCCAGTCTTCCGCCGCCTCCAGTTGGGCCGCCAGGGGGCTATCGCTTTCAATCAATGCGGCGCCAATATCGTGATTCGCGAACACTTCGCGCCAGCGCGGCCCGCCAAAAGCGGCGCCGGCATACTCGCCCAGAAAATCGCGGTAGAGATCGGTGCGGCCATCAATGAAAACCGGGAACCCGGGCGCGTGAAATATCAGATAGCCACCCCAATTGTAGCTGTTGAACAGCTGGCCCGCGCTGGATTCAGCCGATAGAAACTCGAGCGCGCGCCGGGGATAATTCAGGTCCAGCACCTGCTCCAGGCTGCTCGCGCTGGTAACGTGACGCAGCTGCCCCAGCGTACCAAGCGCCACCAGAGCAATCAACGCCAGATTCAAGGCGATGCGGCCGGGCGTCTCCTCGCTCCGACGCGGCAAGGTCCAGCCGCGGCTCGACAAGACTTCATGCAGATTTGTCGTGATCACCGGGACAGCTGTTATGGCAAACAAGGACAGGTGACGGCCGGAGTAAAGCGCCATGATCAAGGTACCGCCCGCCAATAGCCCGGCGGACAGGTCAAAGCGGCGCCTGCTCGCCAAAACGGAGAACAAGAGCAGCGCCGCCAGGACAATGAATGACCCATTGATCGGCTGGCTGAAATCCGGCGGCTTCCATTCCTGAATGTAGCTGCGCAGGCCGGGTATCGCCAATGTCTCAAGCGGCGCGGTGTAAATCGAAAGTCCCAGCGGATTGACTGGCAGCAGCAAGAGCGACAGGAGCGTGAATCCGCACAAGCGGCGCAGCGCCGGCGGCGCCAAACCACGGTCTCCGAGGCCAGCCGAACGCTTGAGGAGCTCGCCCAGCACGAAGCCGGCGATAAGCAGATAGCCGACGATGTAGCCGCCGTGCAGATTACTCCAGATCCACATCAGCAGTGGCAGCGGCCACTGCGGCGCGTCTCCTCGCTGTTGCAAGCGCCGCAGGGCGTAGAGCAAAATCGCCGCGCACAGGAAGGTAAACATCTGCGGCCGTGGCGACCAGAAGGCAGCCGCGCAAACCGCCCCCAAGACCAAAACAAAACCCTGCAGGTAGATGCTGCCGCTGCCGGCTCGGTAGACAAAGCGCATACCCGCGACCGCCAGCGCAGACGTAAACAGCGTCATGCCCAGGTGACCGCCCGCGCGCCAGCAGGCCAACATCAGCAACTGCGCCAGCCCACTGTGATTCTTATGCAGCTTGCCAGCCTGTGTGTGAGAAAAACTGTCGGCGTAGATGAAGTCTCCACTTGCGACAATCTGTTGCCCCAGCCGCAAGTGCCACCACATATCCGGATCAACCGCGACGCGACTCGCCAGAGCGAATAGCAGCAGATGCAGGATGACGAT
The DNA here is from genome assembly GCA_022823165.1 of Anaerolineae bacterium. Classification (GTDB taxonomy): domain Bacteria; phylum Chloroflexota; class Anaerolineae; order Aggregatilineales; family Phototrophicaceae; genus UBA6055. The sequence goes on from JAJDXR010000053.1 coordinate 27,542, forward strand.
TGCCGCCCGCTCGGTGGTCAATCGGCGTAACGCAGTTGCCATGCGGTCCTCACTAATTGCGGCGCGCTTTGGCGCTCGGCCCGGGCGAGTTGGAACCCGACCTTGCGCGCCATTCACCCGGTCTGCAATCCGCGCTGTCCCTAGTTTACATCTTGCGCTTTGAGATGGGCGCTATAATATGGACAGACCGACTCTGAGAGGAAGCTGACCATGTCTGACGTTCTCGCGCTCTACCGCATTCAACAGCTTGAGCTGGAAATTATCGACCAAACCAAGCGTATCAAGGCGATCGACCTGCAACTGGAAGACAATGCCGGGCTTCATGAAGCGGAAGCAGCATTCGAGACAGCCAAAGTCGCCTTCGACGAAGCGGTCAAACGCGCCAACGAAATGAATCTGGAAATCGCGACGCTGATTGACAAGCGGCAAAATAGCGAGACGCGCCTGTACAGCGGAGAAGTCACCAATCCCAAAGAGATGCAAGACCTGCAAATGGAAATCGAGTCGCTGACGCGGCGCAATGAAGTGTTGGATGACGAGCTGCTGCGAATCATCAGCCACCGTGATGCCTGCCAGGCGACGCTCAGCGAATGCGAAAGCGCGCTAAACGATATTGGGGAAGAACGCAAAGAAGAGAACAAGAATCTGCTCAAAGAGAAAAAGAGTCTGAATGCGGCAGTCAAGAAGCAGCTGACTCAGCGAAAAGCCGCGGTGCAAGAATTGCCCGCCGAGCTCTTCAAGACCTACAATGTCTTGCGGTCGAAAAAGGCGAACCGACCGGTATCAGTGCTTCGGGACTATGCCTGCACCATTTGCGGAATCGAGCAGAACAGCACGGTAATCACAGCCATCAATCGCAGCAGCGATCTGGTCTATTGCCAGAGCTGCGGGCGGATTCTAATCAAGTTGTAAGCGACCGCCCGGCTGGCGGCGCTACCTGCCGGCAAGCAGCGCTAAATCACCAACTGAATGATGACGCTTATGCCCAGGAACACCACCAGCGGGCTTAGGTCAATGCCGCCCAGCGGCGGCAGCAAGTTGCGAATCGGCGCTAGTACCGGCTCCGTTGCCTGATAGAGGAACCGGGCAATCGGGTTGTTCTGATCCAGATTGGGGATCCAGCTCATCAAAACGCGAGCCAGCAATATCAACTGATAGACATGCAATACCCAGTAGAGTATCAAAAACAATGAAGACATTCTTTCGCCTCTCTCCGCGCTTCAAGCTCTCGGACTAGTTTCTGCCGCCAAATAGCGCGCGCCCAACGCGAATCATGGTCGCGCCTTCCACTATCGCCAACTCAAAGTCGTCGGTCATCCCCATGCTCAATTCCGGCAGGCTCACATCCAGCGAATTCTGAAGCTCAACGCGCAAGCCAGCCAAATCGGCGAATACCCGCCGAATGGTTGTTTCTTGGGCATGAAACGGCGCCATCGTCATCAAACCGGCGATTTCCAAATTGGGCAATTCGAACAGTTCAGCAAGCTCGCGCCACAAGCGATCCCTCACTGCACTGTCCTGATACCAATTGTAACCCGCAAAACCGTGTTTCGATGCTTCTCCGGAAACATTAATCTCCAGAAGCGCCCTCAGCCGCAGATCGCTTTCGCCAGCCAGGCGCGAATATCGTCTGGCCAAGCGCAAACTGTCCAGCGATTGAACGATGTCGAAGAGCTGCAAGACCTGCTTGGCTTTGCGACTTTGCACATGACCCACCATGTGCCAGGTCAAGGCGCCCGGCGCGGCCGCCTGAACCGGCGCGATTTTCCCGGCACATTCTTCTACGCGATTTTCGCCGATATGTTGTATGCCCGCTTCAGCCGCGCTCACAATGTCCACAGCCGATTTCTGCTTGCTGACGGCTATCAGCGTAATCTCGGACGGATCGCGATTGGCTTTGGCGCAGGCGGCGTTGATGCGATCTTGCACACGCTTGATATTGTCGGCGATGCTCATAGTGAAATTACCACCCCGAAGCGGCCTGTTTTGCCGTTCTCGCCGCGATGAGAATAGAAGTCACGCGTATTGTCATAGGTGCAGATGTCCAATATCTCAATGCGGCTAAGGCCTTGCCTTTCCAGGTCCAGGCGATTGGCGCGCCAAAGATCCAGGCAAGCGCCGCCGTTGGCCGAATCGCGCGTGACAACCTCAGCGTCAGCGCCAAAGTAGGCCTCAGCTCGAGCGGCTACCTCGTCGCCCACCTGATAATTGCGCCGCGAGATGGCGGGTCCTATAAGCGCCTGCATATCAGCCGGCCGGCAGCCAAAGGTCGATTCCAGCGCGCGCGCCGTAGCGGCCGCCATACCGGCAACAGCGCCGCGCCAGCCCGCGTGCGCCAAGCCGATGGCTCGTTTCACGGGATCGTAAAATAGCAAGGGGACGCAATCCGCGAAACGCATGACCAGCGGCCTGTCCGGCTGATTCGTGATGATGGCGTCGGCTTTTTCCAGGGCGCCGTTCAGTTTGCTGCCGGCAGCGACAACTTTGACAGTCACGCCGTGCGCCAGCCAACTGCTTACCGCGCGATCAGGATTGACCTCCAACGCGCGATACATGCGGCGATGATTCTCGCGCACTGCCTCCGGATTGTCGCCGATGGACGCGCCCACATTCAGCGAATTCCAATGAGATTGGCTGACGCCGCCGTGACGCGTGAATATGCCATGACGGAGCTCACTCCAGGTTTCGCTGCGATAAAAAACAACGCCTGCTTTTGTGACCCGCTCCAAATCGTTCTGTCCCTGGACTGATTGCCGTGAGGTCGCGACCTTTCCGCTCATAACTATAGCACGAATCAGACGGGCTGCTTCAGCGAAACCACATCGGAAATGCTCGTATGGTCGTAGGGCGAGCTGGCAGCTCGTCCCCCGAATGCAGCGAATGTCCAAGCAATTTCGCAGGAATAGATGCGCCCGGCATCTATGTACGCTGTGGTGATGAAACTTGCGCCGTGCTCGCAATGGGGAATATATCCACGACATTCCCCACTTCCGGATTTGCCAATGGGCTTGACAGCTCGCAAGACGCGAAGGCAAACGAATCGTCAGCAAACTGTGTTACACTGAAATTAAACTCTTAGTTGCGCTTCCCGCGCGAAGGTGGCGCCAATGTCTCAGCAAGCGGTAACGCAGAATGCGAATTATGGCAGATTGGGGCTATGGGCGGTAAAAGCCGCCTATTGGCTGCAGGATCTGGTCTTTCCACCCATCTGCGGCCATTGCGGCCGGGTGGACACGCGCTTTTGCAGGGTCTGCCGAGACGAGCTGGCCCGGCATCCCCTCCAAATCTCACACCATAAACTTGAGCGCCTGGACGACGTCTGCACCACTGGCGCGCAGCAGGATGTGCTCGCCAGCGCTGTCAGAGCCTTTAAGTACGAGGGCGCAACCGACCTGCGCGATCTGCTGGCTGAACGGCTGATTATGGCGGTCAGCCGGCAAAGCTGGCGGCTGGACCTGGTAGCGCCGGCGCCACTCCATGCTGACCGGCTGCTGGAAAGAGGGTATAATCAAGCCGCACTGCTAGGCGAACGGCTGGCGCATACGCTGGGCATTCGCTATGAGCCGGGATTGCTGGGGCGAGTCCGCAATACCAGGCAGCAAGCGCGGCTCTCAAGCAGGGAACGACGGCGGAATGTCGTCGGCGCCTTTGCGGCGGACCCGGCAGCGCGGGGCTTATCAGTCTTATTGGTTGATGATGTGGTGACAACAGGCGCGACCTTGAGCGAATGCGCCGCGGCGCTGAGAGCGCGCAATGCGGAAGCCGTTTACGCTATCGCCATCAGTCGCGCTTGATTATTGATTGACTTCGCCAGGAGGTGGATCGTGGACATTACTATTCACGGGGATGGCATCAGAATTTCCGAGGGCCTGGATCAATATACTCGCTCCCGCGTCGACAGGCTTGATCGCTATTTGCCGAATATCGCCCATGTCGGCGTCGAGTTGGCCATCATTCGCACGCATCGCGGCGCGGACATTGCCAGCGCGCAAATCACGGTGCAGCACGCGCGCGGCGCGATTCTGCGCGCCGAGGAAAAGCTGGACATCGAGAATCGCGATACGATTCGTATTGCCATCAACAAGGCGGTGGACAAACTGCATCGGCAGATTGACCGTTTCAAGAGCAAGCGCAAGTCCAAGAATCAGAAGGTGCGCGACAGGTACCGGGCGACAGTTGCCGAGCTTAATGCCGCCGAGGACCTGCCCGAATCGGCCTTGACAGCCGACGAAGACGCAGCCGCGCAGACCGAAATCCTGCGGCGGAAGCAGGTCGAGTTGATACCGATGAACGAAGAGGAAGCCATAGAGCAGCTGGAATTGTTAGATCACAATTTCTATATGTTCATGAATGCCGATTCCACCCGGGTCAATGTGCTGTATCGGCGGGACAACGGCGGCTACGGCATACTGGTTCCGCAGTAGACAGCTCGCGAGTATCGACCTGGAGTCGGCGCTTACTGGTCCTGCCAGAGCGCGGCCAGCAGTTGGTATTTGCGATTCTCGTAGCGCGCCATCAGCAGCGACAGACGCAAGCCGTGCCAGCCATCGCGGTAACCGCCGAGCGTCACAAAACGCCAATAGAACTGGCGCAAAGGCTGCAGAATAAAGTTGTGATGGCGCGGCACGACGCCTTGGGCGTACAGGCTTTGAGCGTCAATCCGGGCGTAATTCTCCTGCTTGTTCAAGAAGTGGTCAATGTCGATGTAGTTGTAATGGATGATGGGATTGCGCAGCGTGCCTTCTTCGCCATAGAGCTTGACCACTTCGTGCACCGGCCGCTGCCGGTCGTAGCTGGCTTGCCCCACCCGCAGCAACCGCGTCTGATAGTCCGGATACCAGCCTGCCCCTTTGGTCAACACACCGAAGATATAATTGTGACGCGGCAGGCGCCAGCCGGCAAAATCAGGATAGGCGATTTTTTCGCGAATCTCCGCCGCCAGCGCGTCGCTGATGCGCTCATCGGCGTCAACAAACAGTACCCAGTCCGTCATCTCATCGGCGGCATCCAGCGCCGCATTGCGCTGCTCGGCATAATTTTCGAAATCGTGTTGAAATATATCCGCCCCGCAACTCTGCGCGATGGACACGGTGTCGTCGCTGCTGTATGAGTCGAAAACGATTATGCGATCGGCGAAGCGCAGGGTCTTGATGCAGTCTGCGATTTGCGCCGACTCATTATGCGTCAGCACGATGGCGGTAAGATGCGTCATGATTTTGCCAGCTCAATAATGGCGCGATAGGCGCGTTTTAACTCAGAATCAGCGGCGCCCAGGGCGCGCAATTTGCGTTTCATGCCCAACATTATTAACTGGCGCGCGGCAGCCCGCTTCCAGCGTGGATAATAGGTATCGTACAATAATAACCTACTTTTCCATAAATCAATCTGGCTGCGCGGGCGCGCCTGCGATGTGCTGCCCCCGCCCAGATGCGTCACCCGCGCCCCCGGCACACAGACGATACGCCAGCCGGCGCGTTTGATGCGCCAAGCCCAGTCGATTTCTTCGCAGTACAAGAAGTAGTCCGTGTTAAAGCCGCGCGTCTGCTGGATGACTTCGCGCTTGAGCATCATCGTTGCGCCCAGAGTGAAGTCCACTTCAAAGGGGCGGGCCGCGGCATAGCGCGCGCGCGGATAGCGCCCGTTAAAGGGGCCTTCTATTAGGCGCCCGGGCGTCGGGAAGAACTCGGTCCAGATTTGCCGCAGATCGGGGAAGCGAAAGGCGCTGTGCTGGAAGCTGCCGTCGCCATAGGTCAAGCGCGCGCCCGCGACGCCGGCCTCGGCCTGCGCCATAAGCGCGTCGAAAAGCCGGCGGCTGGCGCCCGGGTGGGTGACCGTGTCCGGATTCAAGAGGTAGACAGCCGCCGGCAGCTCGCTCGCGCCAGCGCCGCTGTTGAAACCAAGCGCTTGCAGCGCCAGATTGTTGCCGGCGCCGAAGCCGATATTGTCCTCGCAAGCGATGAGCTTTACTTCGGCGAAGCGCTCGCGCACAATCTCGACAGTCGCGTCCGTCGATGCCGAATCCACCAACCAGACCCGGCTGCTAAGACCGCTGGTTTTCAGGTCATCAAGCAAGCTGCAAAGCGCGTCCGGGATGACATCAGCGTTGTTCCAGGTGACAATCACCACCGCCAGGTCGATCATAGCCGCCGCGCCTTCACTCGTCTCGTAGAGCGCCGCCCGGGTCGACAATCATGATCGAGCGCAGGCCGACATGGTTGTTGCGCAAGCTGATGGCCACATCTTCATGGATGAGCCCAGCCCAGCAATTCTGCGGGTTGCGCTCCTTGGCTTCCGTGAAATGGATCGCGCCCCAAACCTGCGCGCGAGTCTTGGGCGGCAGGTAGCGATAGGTGTTGCCGCTGACTTCGTCTTTGACTGCGACCAGGTCATGGTTAGCCGCGATCGCCCAGCGATAGGGGAAACTGCCCATGGAGGTTTCGCATTGAATCCCCACGCGCCAGGCGCCAGACTCATCAAACAAGCCCAGGCTGCCGGCCAGTTGATCCTGATGATAGACGACGCCCGGCGGGGGACCGCTGGTGCGAATGGGCACATCGCCGTAATTGTCGACGGTCAGGCGAAAGACCAGCATGTGGCCCAAGGGCAGGGTAATCTGCTGCGAATTGGCCAGCGCCGCTGTGTCATCCGGCAGCGGCAGCAAATCACCCATGCCCGCCTCGCTCGAGCGATAGCGCTCGTCGTAAGGCTGCACAGCGAAAGCCACATCGACGCCGATGGCTTGCGGCTTGATTTCGGCATAGGGTTTGCCGCCGATCTCAATGGCCAGCTGCCCTTCCCGGCGCAGGCGCTGGCCCACTTTATCCTGCGCCAGGGCAATCACGCGATAGACGCCATCGGGCGGCGGATCGACGCCCAGGTCAATGCCGCCTTCGTAGTCGAAGCGGTGCCGCCCCGCTTCGCCGTATTGGCGCTCTTCCACCCGCGCCGATATAGGAATCCGGGCGCCGTCCGGCCCTTCCAGGTATACATCCAGCCGCTCGACGTCTTTCTCGAGGTAGACATTGATGCTGACGCGATCGGCCACGCCGTCTTGATTGGGCGAGAAGACATCTGGCGCGATCTTGAATTCTGACATGATGGGCAGCGGCGTATCGCCCTGTTCCACAAGAAGTTGGCCGCTGACCGCCGCCGTAGCGCCCGTGTCCGGCGTCGCCTCCAGCCGCCAGGTGTAAGCGCCGTTCGGGATTAGCCGCCGCTCGATTTGACCGTAGACCGATTCGCCCTCGCGCAAGAAGCCATCCACCACGCCACTGAAGAGCACGGAGTAGTCGTCATCCGCCCGCGGTTGAGCTTGTCTGAAATAAAAGATTCTGCCCGCTTCGCCAGTCAGCGACAAGCTGATGACGGCCGGGCGCGAGAGCGAATAGCTGAAGACCGCGATGTCGTCGGCGCCATCGGCATTGGGGCTGATGGCAGCTCGGTCAAAGCCGGCGGCCAGAATCAAGGGCAATGGCGGACGCAGGATCAGCCAGCCGACGAGCGATACCAGTATGACGCCGGCTGCAGCGGCAGCCAAGGTAACGGCAACAGGAATACGCATAGCGATATAGATTCCTTCCGCAGCGCGTCTACGCGAGTCTACCCTTGCTATTTTACACCAACATCGGGGGCTGCCTTCATTGCCGCCGCTGCAAATGCCGGCAGGAGCGCCAGAGCGGCAGCATGATTTGAGGCCGGGCTTTGCGCCCATTGTGACATTGTGAATTCGTGCTTTTGTGAACAAGATTTAGGCGATTGCCCCACGCGGCAGCGAGCAGTCTTTACATTTCCGCCTTTGCTAAGCTACACTTTGAAGCCTAGACGCTGATGTAGCCTGGCGGCAGCCATTGACTATCGAGCTTACCAAACGACTCAAAAGCATCCGCAATGCCGAGTTAAGCAACGACGGCGTTTTTAAGCTACCGCTGTTGATCCTCGCTGATCATGTGCTCTTCCCGCAGGTATTGAGCCTGATCCCGCTCAGCGATGACTCGCAGGTGAAGGCGGCTGCATTTGCTGACGAACGCGGCCAAACGCTGATCGCTTGCAGGCTGCGTCCACCGCACAATGGCAGTGGCCTGATAGATAGCATCCATCCCATCGGCACGGAAATCGCGCCGGGGAAATACGCCCAACTGGCGGACAATTCCAGGCAGCTGCTGGCGCATGGCAGGCGCCGGGTTCAAATTCTGGCGATTGATGAACAGGGGCCATATCCCATCGCCACGGCGCGGCCGCTGATCGAAAGCGCGAGTGAGCCCAAGACGCTTGAATCGCTGGCGACAGCCGTGATTGAACTCTTCAAGCACAGCAGCCAATATAACGAAGCCATGCCCGAGAGCGTCATCAAACACATCCTGGCTCTGGACGATCCTGGCCTGCTCTGCGATTCGCTCTCGGCGATTTTGCCGCTGGAAGCCGACGACTTGCAGCAGTTGCTTGATCAGGAAGATGTGGAAAAGCGCCTTGAGCTACTGGCTGTGCTGCTGACAAGCGAGCTGCAAGCCAACGAGGCGCACGACGAGGTGCACAGCCGGCTGCAAGATGAGATCGCGGCCAATCAGCGCGAGATGTATTTGCGCGAACAAGTCCGCATCATTCAGCAAGAATTGGGCGATGGCGATGTCTTCCAGCAAGAAATCCACGAGCTGAGCGAGCGCATCCGCAGCGCCGGCCTGCCCGGCGAAGTTCACGAGAAAGCCATGAAAGAAATGTCCCGCCTGGGCGTCATCCCGCCGATGTCGCCGGAGTCGGGCGTTATTCACACCTACCTCGACCGACTGCTGGCTTTGCCCTGGAATGAGCTGAGCGAGGAGAATCTGGATCTGCGGCACGCCGAAGATATCCTGGAACGGGCGCATTACGGGCTTAAGAAGGTCAAGGCGCGCATCATAGAACACATCGCCGTGCGCAAGCTGGCCGGCGACAAAATGAAGAGTCCCATTCTCTGCTTTGTGGGCCCGCCGGGCGTGGGCAAGACGTCGCTGGGCAAGAGCATCGCCGAAGCGCTGGGCTGCAAATTCTTGCGCATCAGCCTGGGCGGCGTACGCGATGAAGCCGAGATCCGCGGCCATCGCCGCACCTATATCGGTTCCATGCCCGGGCGCATCTTGCAGCAAATGGAACGCTCCGAGACGGTCAACCCGGTCTTCATGCTGGATGAAGTCGACAAGATGAGCTCGGACTTCCGCGGCGATCCGGCTTCGGCCATGCTGGAAGTGCTGGATCCGGAGCAGAATGGCAACTTTGTCGACCACTATCTGGAAGTGCCCTACGACTTGTCGAAGGTGACCTTCATCACTACCGCCAACGACTTGTACGCCATACCGGAAGCGCTTGAAGACCGGCTGGAGGTCATCGAGTTCAAAGGCTATTCCGAGGAAGAAAAGATCCAAATCGCGCAGCGCTTCCTCATACCCAAGCAGATTGAAGCCAACGGCATTGAAGCAAGCGGCGTCCAATTCGCCAAGGGCGCGCTGCAGCATGTCATCCGGCACTATACTTATGAGAGCGGCGTCCGCAATTTGGAGCGCGAGATCGCCAAGATCTGCCGCAAGCTGGCTCGGCGCCTGGCTGCCGAGCGCAAGGCGCCGCGGCGCGTCACAGCGTCAATCGCCGAGCGCTACTTGGGGCCGCCGCAGATATTGGCGTCCAAAGTCAACCGCAGCGACGCGGTCGGCATCGTCAGCGGCCTGGTGTGGACGCCCAACGGCGGAGAAATCCAGACGGTCGAAGTCACGCTGGCGCCGGGCAAAGGCAACTTGATGCTGACCGGGCAGCTGGGCGATGTTTTGCAAGAATCGGCGCATATCGCGCTGAGCTACCTGCGTGGGCGCGCGCATGAGTTTTGCTTGCCCGCCGATGATTTTGAAAATTACGACATTCATATCCACATGCCGGAAGGCGCGGTGCCCAAAGACGGACCCTCAGCCGGCATCACGCTGGCGACGGCGCTAATCTCCGCATTTACCGAGCGGCAAGCCTGCGCGCAATACGCAATGACCGGCGAGATCACGCTGCGCGGACAAGTGCTGCCGGTGGGCGGCGTGGTGGAGAAGGTGCTGGCGGCGCGCCGGCGCAATATCGCCCGGATCATCTTGCCCAGCGACAATCGCAAGGATTTGCGCGACCTGCCTCGGGCGGTGCGGCGGGATGTCTGCATATCGTACGTCTCAACTGTGCAGGCTGTGCTGGATCTGGTCTTGCGCGTACCGCCGGCCAAGCGACAGCGGGATTTTGAAGCCGAGCAGCGTCAGAGCGCCGCCGAAGCGCCAGCGGGCGCGCCAGATTGAAAGCCGGGCGCCGCTAGACATATTGGGCTGCCAGCATGAACTATCGACTGAGCCTGCTGATTACCGCCTCAAAGCGCTTGCGGCCGGGGCTGTTGCTGGGGCTGCTGCTTCTCAGCGGCTGCAGCGCGCTCAGCCAGCTCGCGCCCAGCGCCACGCCGACACCTACCCATACCGCCACAGCCACGGCGACAGCCACCTTCACCGATTCGCCGACGGCGACAGTTACTTCCAGCCCAACAGCCAGCCCGACCATAACCAGCACCGCCACGTCAAGTCCGACTCCTGAGCCTACGCTGACGCCCAGCATCACGCCGCTGCCGCTGACCGGCTTTGTCTTCGACAATTGGGATGTGGTCGATGTGCCGGCGGACATCCGCGACGGCATCCAGAACCAGATGATCGCCTTTATCAGCGCCAACCGGCAGGTGTCGATCGCCAATATCGCCACGGCTCAGCCCGGGACCGGTTTGCAGACACTGTACTTCGCCTCGCCGACGCGGCTGCGCGGGCGCATCCCGGTATTGGAAGTCAACGCGACATCGGGGCTGGAAGTCTTTGTGCCTCGACCCGGCAATGCCCTCGCTTTCGTCAGAAGCAATGGCGACATCCGCAGCAGCGGCTTGTACATTCTCGACTTTGCGACTGGTTTCAGCGCGCGCGTATTAGCCGGCGAGAATGCGCTGGCGCAGCGCGGCTATTACATGAGGCCAGCCTGGTCGCCCGATGGCAAGCAGTTGGCGATGGCGGTCGCCACTGGCTATGATATCGACATATACTTATATGCTGCCGATGGCTCGGGTCGGGCGAATATCACCGATCAGGGGTCCTACGATATGTGGCCCAGCTGGTCGCCCGATGGCCGGCATATCGCCTTTGTATCTGACCGGGCCGACTGCCCCAGCTGGATACCGGGCGAACCCGACTTTTGCGACGCCTTGACCGCGCCGCCGCCTGCCGGAGGCCAGGTTTATCTATACGAAGTCGAGAGCGGCGAGGTCAGCCGCGTTGCCGATGTCGCCGCCTCCGAGCCGCCCTATTGGATCAACGATACTTTGCTCGCCTTCGCCAGCGGCGATCCCTTCGATCTGCTGAATCCCCAGCGGCGCATCTGGCGGGCCGATATCAGCAGCGGCGATGCGCGCGAAATCCGTCTGCCGAATGACTCGGACGAAGCCAGTTATTTATCCGAAAGCTGGTCGCCCGATGGCGCCGCCGTCCTGGCGCAGATCGCCGACAGCGACAACCGGCTGGCGCTGCTGAGCGCGGAAAGCAGGCTAATCGGCGCTGATGACGCGCTGGATTTTCCCCGCTTCAGCATGAGCGCCGCCTGGTCGCCCGATGGCGAGCGAATCGCGCTTGGCGGAACGGCCGGCCAATGCCCCTTCGGGGTCCGCGTCCGCGACCGCCGCTTGCGCAGCATAGCCGATGCCGCGCCGCCGCCGACCATGTGCGGTCCTCGCTACTCCTTTGACGGGCAATTTCTGGCATTCACGGGCGTTAATCCGCGCGTGGACGGGCGCAACGATATCTATGTCGCCAGCGCCAACGGCTTCGGCGCGACCAGCTTGACCAGCGACCTGCGCGGGCAAGTGGAATTGATCGGCTGGGTGGGCGGCTGACCATAGCCGTCGCGACTGGCTGAGTTTATAGTGGAAGGACTAATTCCCAGGCGACTTCGAGGAAAAACGATGGGAGAAACGATGGGGGAGCGATGACGGACCTAAAGGGCAAAACGGCTTTAGTCACCGGCGGCAGCCGCGGCATCGGCCGGGCGATCAGCCTGGAACTGGCGGCGCGCGGCGCCGAGGTGTTCGTGAATTACCGGCAGAGCGCGGAGGCGGCCGAGCAGGTGGTGGCCGAAATCAGCAGCGCGGACGGCGAGGCAACCGCTGTACAAGCCGATGTGCAGAGCGCCGAGGACGTGGCCGCGATGTTCAAGCAGATTACGTCAGCGGGCGGCGCGCTCGATATCCTGGTGAACAACGCCGGCATGACACGCGACAACGTCATCATGATGATGAAACCAGAGGACTTCGATCAGGTGCTGGCCACCAACCTGCGCAGCTGCTGGCTCTGCTGCAAATCAGCCGCCCGCATCATGATGCGCAAGCGCAAGGGCGCCATCATCAACATCACCAGCGTGGTCGGCATCGCCGGCAATGGCGGGCAGACCAATTACGCCGCCAGCAAAGCCGGCATCATCGGCCTGACCAAGTCGCTGGCCAAGGAGTTGGCGGTACGCGGCGTACGCGTCAATGCCGTGGCGCCCGGCTTCGTCGAGACCGACATGACAGCCGACCTGTCGGACGAGCTCAAGGGCGCGGCGATCGACGCCATCCCCCTGGGCCGGATGGGCGCGCCCGACGATATCGCCAAAGCCGTGGCTTTCCTGGCTTCCGCCGATGCCGCCTATATCACCGGCCAGACCCTGGTCGTCGACGGCGGCATGGTCATGTAACTCACTCAATTCAATGCGCGGCAGATTACTTTGGCAGGCGGCTTATCGCCACGAGGAGGCGGCAAATGAGTACTGTGTTTTCCAAGATTATCGCGCGAGAGATCCCGGCTGATATCGTGTATGAAGACGAGTTGGTGCTGGCTTTCCGCGATATCGCGCCCTCAGCCCCGACCCACATACTCATCATACCCAAGCGCGAAATCGCCACCGCCAACGATGTCAGGCCAGAAGACGAAGCCGCGCTGGGCCGGCTCTTCATCGCAGCGGGGAAGATCGCGGCTGATGAAGGCATCGCGGAGGACGGCTACCGGCTGATCGTCAATTGCAACGCGCACGGAGGGCAGGAAGTCTTCCACCTGCACATGCACCTGGTCGGCGGACGCTCGCTGGGACCTATGCTGGCGCGGAAGTGATTCCCTACCGGTCTGCCGGCTTCTCCAACAGGATCTGTCGCTTAGCTGGACGCTTCCGCCTCTGCTTCGGAGTCGTCCGCAGCGTCCGCGGGCTCGTCGGCAGAGTCGCTTGTTGCCGTTTCAGCATCTGAATCGGGCGTTTGAGTCTCGTCAAGCGACGCCGCTGCGGCATCACCCGCATCTTCAGCGCGCTCAGTTTCGTCATCAGCGGCATCAGTATCGGGCGTGGTTTCATCGTCAGCGACAACATCATCGGCCGGCGCGGGCTCGGAATCTGCCACGGACTCGTCCGCCTCAACTTGCTCGGGGGCTGCCGGCTCAACTCCCCATTCAGCCGGCGTGGCATCGTCAATGGCTTGCAGTATCGCCTCAGTCGACGGGATAGACGCGCCCTGCTCCATGGTGACGCCGTTGACGCGGATTGTCGGCGTTGTGGATACCTCTTCATTTTGCGCGGCGCTTAGCGTGGCCGAAGTCGCCGCTGAGTTAAAACAGTCGGTGAAGGCGCTGCTGATCAAGCCCAGCTGCTCTACACCGGCGAGCAGCCGATTCTGCGAAAAGGCGGTGTTGCCATAGCGCGTCTGCCAGTCGAAGAGGATATCGTGCATCTCCCAGAACATAGTCTGCTGGCCGGCGCAGAGAGCCGCGCGCGACGCCCCCGGCGCATTGGGCACGGAGCCGGTCTGCAGCGGCACGTAGGTGAAGAGCACCTGCCCGGCTCGCACACGCTCCAGCACGGCGTCGAAGCTGTCGCTGTGGAAAGCTTCGCAGCCCGGGCAGGCAAAGCTGGCGTATTCTTCGACCGTCACGGGCGCGTCAGTTTCGCCCAGCCGCGGATAACCCTCGGGCGAATAGGAGCGCGCGATGCCTTCATAACGGCTGGAAAGCTCAGCCGGGATGTGGGCCTCGACCGGCTGATTCGACACGATGACCACGGCGATGGCCACAATGGCGACAACGACAATGCCCATGAGCGCCAAAAGGCGTTTGCTTTGCCGGCGCTGTTTCTGCCGCCGCTGCCGGGCTTCGCGCGTGCGGCTGCTCTTCTTTGCCATAGTCGACTCGACCTCGCAGGACCCGTGGACGCTGGTAGTTGAATGTGGCAAGTCTACTTGAGAGCCGCTTGTTTGTAAAACGACAAATTTCGCGCGCAGTACGAATATCGCGGGTGTAATTCCTGAAGCGAACAGTGCCTAGATTTTTCCGCCACAGTTAACACAGAAGTATCTCCATGTAAGTTTAGCGACAAAATTCACCCAGATTCCCCAATCTTCAATCCGCGTCGAAATCTTTAGGGGTCAGCCGGTGGCTGACCCTCCGCCAGCATTCTGCCTGTGGCTTTCATGTGGGCGACCCGCCGGGTCGCCCCTATCAACTCCCATTATTTTCTTAGCATTATTGAGAGCACAGAAGTAAGTGCGAGTAAGTAATGAGAATATAGGTACATCATCACAAAATAGCGAATTTTCGTGTTTGCGCGGGCGAGCCAAGGCTCGCCCCTACAACTTTCGACAATATTTTGAAACCGGTAGGGGTCAGCCTTGGCTGACCCGATGCTGTGAAATTTGCATGACTTACTTTGTTCCACTGAGATGTCAAGTCCACGGATTTCAGGGGATCTGCGCCTTGCGTCTCGGGGAATTCAGTCAAAAGCAGCAAAGCGCGTTACTTTGCGCTGTTAGGCTGAAAACAGGATCAGATCCAAGAGCGGCGGTAACAGGCGCGGCGATTCTTTGGTAGAATGCGCATTGTTCATTGCATGAGAAATCGCAAAATACGAGCGGGCTCCGCGGCTCATAACTGAGACCGTCGCCCGCCTCAAAAGGACAAGCCTATGAATGACCATTTCGGCAGCAAAGGCGCCATTGAAACTGGCAGCGGCAGCGCGGCCATCTACCGCCTGAACCGACTGACGCGGGCCGGCATCGGCCATATCGACCGCTTGCCCTTCAGCATCAAGATCCTGCTGGAAAACGCCCTGCGCAACCAGGACGGCCGCCATTTCCAGGCTGAGGACGTGGTGAATCTGGCCTCCTGGGACGCGGCGAAGCCCAAGCCGGTTGAGATACCTTTCAGCCCGGCGCGCGTGATTTTGCAGGACTTCACCGGCGTGCCGTCGCTGGTCGACCTGGCGGCGCTGCGCAGCGCCATGGCGCGCATGGGCGGCGATCCGCAGAAGATCAATCCGCAGGCGCCGGTCGACCTGGTCATCGACCACTCGGTGCAAGTCGATGTCTTCGGCAGTCCGGACGCGATTGAGCGCAACGCCGAAATGGAATTCCTGCGCAACCGCGAGCGCTATGAATTTTTGCATTGGGGGCAGAAAGCCTTTGAGAATCTGAAGGTGGTGCCGCCGGCGACAGGCATCGTGCATCAAGTCAATCTGGAGTTCCTGGCCAACGTCGTGCAGCTCACCGACGATCCGCAGGGGGACGGCTTGGTCGCCCTGCCGGATTCGCTGGTGGGAACGGACAGCCACACCACCATGATCAACGGTCTGGGTGTGCTGGGCTGGGGCGTGGGCGGCATCGAAGCTGAAGCCGCCATGCTGGGACAGCCGATTTATATGCTAATGCCGGAAGTGGTCGGCTTCAAGCTGCTGGGTCAGCTGCCGGAAGGCGCCACCGCCACCGATCTGGTGCTGGTCGTCACAGAGATGCTGCGCGCCAAAGGCGTCGTGGGCAAGTTCGTTGAATTCTACGGACCCGGCTTGAGCAGCATGACCCTGCCCGACCGCGCCACCATCGCCAATATGGCGCCGGAATATGGGGCGACCATGGGCTTCTTCCCGGTCGATGATGAAGCGCTGAGCTACCTGCGCCGTACCGGCCGCGCCGAGGATCTTGTCAGCTTGGTGGAGGTCTACTGCAAAGAACAGGGGCTCTTCCGCAGCGATGACATGGACGACCCGCTTTACAATGACATGCTTGAACTGGACTTGAGCGCGGTGGAGCCGAGCGTGGCCGGCCCGCTCCGCCCGCAGGATCGAATCCTGGTCAAGGAGCTGAAGCCGACCTTCAACCAGGTGTTGACGGCGCCGCTGGGTCCGCAAGGATTCGCGCTCTCTGATGAGCAGCTTGGCGCGCGCGGAGAAGTGCGCGACAATGGCGACAGCGCAGCCTTGCGGCACGGCTCGGTCGTCATCGCCGCCATCACCTCTTGCACCAATACCAGCAATCCTTCAGTCATGGTAGCGGCCGGTTTGCTGGCCAAGAATGCCAACGAGCGCGGCTTGACGCGCCAGACCTACGTCAAGACCAGCCTGGCGCCCGGCTCCAAGGTCGTCACCGAATACCTGGACAAAGCCGGCCTGACGCCGCATCTGGACGCGCTGGGCTTCCACACTGTCGGTTACGGCTGCACCACTTGCATTGGCAACAGCGGGCCCCTGCCCGAGCCGGTGCGCGAAGCCATCCACGAGTCCGACATCGTGGCCGCCTCGGTGCTCAGCGGCAATCGCAATTTCGGCGGGCGCATCGGCCCTGATGTGCGCGCCAACTTCCTGGCGTCGCCACCGCTGGTGGTGGCCTACGCGCTGGCCGGCACGGTCGATGTCGACCTGGACAGCGAGCCCATCGGCGTGGATAGAGCCGGCGCCGATGTCTATCTGCGCGATATCTGGCCCAGCCAGCAGGAGGTCGTCGAGACGATTCAGAATTGCCTTGATGCCAGCATGTATCTCGAGCAATACGGCAATGTCTACGATGGCAACCAGCAATGGAACGAAATTCCCAGCGCCGACGAGCCGGTCTACGAATGGAGCGACGAGAGCACCTACATTCAAGAGCCGCCCTTTTTCGTCGACCTGCCGCCGACCGCGCCGCCGATTGAAGCCATCGAAGGCGCGCGCGTCCTGGTCAAAGGCGGCGATTCCGTAACCACCGATCATATCTCGCCCGCCGGCGCCATCGCCATCAACGGTCCCGCCGGGCAGTACCTGCTGGATCGGGACGTCAGCCCGCAGTATTTCAACAGCTTTGGTTCGCGGCGCGGCAACGACCGGGTGATGACGCGCGGCGCCTTCGCCAATGTGCGGCTGCGCAACTTGCTGGTTCCCGGCAGCGAAGGCGGCGTCACCTACTATCTGCCGACTATGGAAGAAATATCGATTTACGACGCGGCGCAAAGGTACCAGGCTGATGGTACGCCGCTGTTGGTGCTGGGCGGCAAAGACTACGGCATGGGCTCATCGCGCGATTGGGCGGCCAAAGGCACGCTGCTGCTGGGCGTCAAAGCGGTCATCGCCGAGAGCATCGAGCGCATTCATCGCAGCAATCTGGTCATGATGGGCGTCCTGCCGCTGATCTTCGCCGCGGGCGAGTCTTACCAGTCGCTGGGGCTGACCGGCCATGAGACATTCGACATTCCCGTCACGGACGCCGTCAAGCCGATGGACAAGCTGACGGTGACCGCCACCGACGAGGCCGGGCGCCAGACGCAATTCGAAGTTACGGTGCGCCTCGATACGCCGGTCGAAGTCGATTACTATCGCAACGGCGGCATCCTGCACACCGTCCTGCGCAATTTCCTGGCGGAATGACAAGCGCCGTGACTATCACCACAAAGAACTCAAAGGCGCAAAGTCTTCCATTGCTAATGCGCATTGCGCCGGGCAACCTGCCGAAGCCCTGACATTGCCTGGTCGCGGACTGGCGCTATGCGGAGACAAACAAGACATCGTCCTATTGAATTAGGGCTTTCCCTCTGTGCTTTCTGTATTCTCTGTGGAACAAAGTAAGTTATGCAAATTTCTCAGCATCGGGTCAGCCAAGGCTGACCTCTACAGGGTTCAAAATATGGTCGAAAGTTGTAGGGGCGAGCCTTGGCTCGCCCACGCAAACACGAAAATACGCTATTTTGTGGTGTTGGACCTATATTCTCATTACTTAATCGCACTTACTTCTGTGTTATCTGTGGTTAATATTTGGCATGATCCGCCCGTCCGCCCGCTAAGCCGGGCCGGCTCAAGTTTGGAGCAGCCTTGATGTATCCCTTGCGCGTCAGCCAGCGGCTACTGGTCACCCTATTCGTCTCGCAGAGCTTGTTCTCGGCGGCGCAAATTTCAATCATTACCTTGCATTCCATCGCGGCCGGCATCCTGGGCGGGTCGGACGCGGCGGCGGGCATGCCAACCACGGTGGTGACCTTCTCGCAATCCATGATGGCCTACGCCATGGGCATTCTTATGGGCCGCTATGGCCGGCGCGCAGGCATGTGCGCGGCTTACGGCTTCGCTTTCCTGGGGGCGGCGCTGGGTTTGATCTCGGTCCTGCAGGGCAACTTTCCGCTGCTGCTGATTAGTTCCGTGGGCATGGGCATCGCGCGCTCGGGATCGCACATGAGCCGCTTCGTAGTCGGCGAGATGTTCCCGGCGGCCAAACGCGCGCAGATGATCGGGCGCATCGTCTTCGCCGGCACCATCGGCGCGATATTTGGCCCCGCGCTGGTCGAGCCCAGCAGCCGGCTGGCGCGTTTTCTGTCGCTTGAGCTGCTGCCGGAACCTTTCCTGGCGCATACCGAGCTGGCGCTGACGATCATGCCCGGCGCATCCGTCACGCAGCAGTTGACGACCGGTCCCTGGGTTTTGGCCAGCTTCCTGCTCGGAATTTCCTTTTTGATCGCGTTCTTTCTGCTGCGCCCGGAGCCGGCTCTGGTCGCGGAACAATACTCCGAATTGCCCCCCCAAGCTCTGGGCGGCAAAAGCAAGCATACGCTGCGTGAATTGCTGCGCCTGCCCAACGTCCAATTGGCTATACTCGCCATGCTGATCAGCCAGACGGTCATGAGCACGCTGATGACCATCACGCCCTGGCATATGCACCTGGCCGACCATTCCAACGCGCAAGTCTCGTTCGTAATCGCCGCGCATGTCCTGGGCATGTTCGGTCTGTCGCCGCTGACGGGTTATCTCATCGACCGTTACGGCCGCGTGACCATGATGGTCGCAGCAGCGCTGCTGCTAATCGCGTCGACAATTATCGCGCCGCTCTCCACGCAGATACCCTACCTGGTGGCGGGCTTGTTTCTGCTCGGCCTGGGCTGGAATTTCGGCTACGTGGCCGGCTCGTCCATGCTGGCGGACGCGCTCAGCGGTGCCGAGCGAACGCGCGTGGCCGGCTTCAACGATATGCTGGTGGCATTCTGCGCCGGGCTGGGCACGCTGAGCTCGGGTTTCTTGTTTGGACTGGGGGGTTTTCTCTTCGTCAGCGTGGGCGGGGGCGCGCTGGCTTTGCTGCTGCTGGCTTTGATTCGTACGCTGTCCGTGAAGCAGCTGGCGCTGACGGGGGCCTAGCAGTTGAGAGCGGGGAGACTCATCAACGGGCGATTCACCGCATCGCCCCTACAATTTGTAAGTTCTCTGTGCGCTCTGCGCCTCTGTGGTGAATTATCTTGTGTGGCATTCGCCAGCGGTATGATGACCATTGCAGCAGGCGCTCCCTAGATTTCGTCGCGATTGCGCTCGAAGAAACTCTGCTCGACGATCGACAGCCAAGCCAAGCCGATGATCAGGGTAGAGCTGCCGAAGGCGATGCCGGTAACGAGCGAATTGGCGATGGGCAGCTGCTCCAGTATCTCGCTGAGCAGGGCTTGCGCCAGCCGGATGCCCACGTAGCCGGCGATGCCGCCGCCCAGCACGACAACCGCGCTGGTTTGCAGCATGCGATTCAAGTCTTGCTTTGACAGCTCCTTGCCAAAGTAGACGCGATAGATATCGAAGCACATCCAGGCGTCAGCTATCGAGATGCCAAGCTGCTTGGCCAATTCCAGCGTCGGCGTGAGGACCGCGCCGGAAAGCGCCGCCCCGCCCATAGTACGCGTGATTTTGAGCAGCGCATCATAGCGCATCTTCCGCAAGTCTGGTTCATCCGCCATAGGTCATTACCCTGTCGCTCGAATTATCGACTGTGCTAGACTTCGCCCTTATCATATTGCACCTGGATTGTGAGATGCAAATCAGTCTTTACACTGACGGCGCCTGCGACATTCACGCCGAGAACAAACCAGGCGGCTGGGCGGCCATACTCCAGGCCACTGATGAAGCCGGCGAGCTGGTCAAGGAAGCGGTCGCAAGCGGCGGCGGCGAGCGCACGACCAACAATCAGATGGAATTGACCGCCGTTGTCGAAGGACTGAAGCTGTTGACCAGCCCGGCCGCGCTCACCGTCTACAGCGACTCGCGTTATGTCATTGACATCGCCCGCGGCGCGAAGAAGCCAGCCAAGAATCGCCAGCTTTGGCTTTCCTACTTCGAGCTTGCTGGGCGGCACATGATCGACTGGAAATACGTAGCGGGGCACTCCGGCGATGCGCTTAACGAGCGCTGCGATCGGCTGGCGGTGGCCGAGCGTCGCCGGTTGGCCAAGCCGGAGACAAAAGGCAAGATCAAGACCGACAGCGACATACAGGTCTATCTCTCGACGCAACTGAAGCGCAAAAGCAAGTCGACCGCCTGGGCAGCCGTTATCGTCGAGGGCGGCATCGAACGGGAAGCCAGCGGACGGCTGGAGCGCGTCAGCGAATTGGAAGCGACGTTGATCGGCGCGATTCGCAGCCTGGAGAGCTTGGCGCCCGGCAAAAGCGCGACCCTGTTCACGGCGCAAGAGTACCTTTCGAAGGGCATGAATTTGTGGCTGGCCGGCTGGCAAGCCCGGGGCTGGAAGACACGCGGCGGCGAGCCGGTCAAATATCAGGGACACTGGCAGGCGCTGCAAGCGCTGGCGCGCGGACGGCGGCTCGAGTTTCGTTTTGTGAAATCGCGCGCCGGCAATCCCCATTTCCAGCGCGGCAAAGAGCTGGCCGCCGAGCGCTTGCAGTACGCTTGACGTGCGCGCCTGTGGTATATTTGGCGAATTAGAAACTGACAAGTTGCAGGAAACACAATATGCCATCATACGCGAAGCGAGTAGCGCCCTTCGGCACGACCATATTCACCGAGATCAATCAATTGGCGGCGCGGCACAGCGCGGTCAATCTGGGCCAGGGTCGGCCCGACTTTGACGGTCCGCAGGAGATCATCGACGCGGCGGTGGCGGCGCTCAAGGGCGACAGCGCCAATCAGTACGCGCCCAGCCCGGGGCTGCCCTCGCTGCGCGAAGGCGTGGCGCGGCATGCCGGCGTCTTCTACGGCCTGGACGTCGATCCGGAGGCCGGCGTCATCGTCACCGCCGGCGCCACGCAAGGCGTCTACAGCGCCATCATGGGCTTAGTCGACCCAGGCGACCAGGTCATCGTCATCGAGCCCTATTACGACAGCTATGTGCCCGGTGTGCGGATGGCCGGCGGGACGCCCGTCTACGTGCCCATGCACCCGCCGAATTGGACCTTCGTGGAAGCGGAGCTGCGCGCCGCCTTCAACGACAATACCCGCGCGCTATTGCTCAATACGCCCAATAACCCCTCCGGCCGCGTCTATACCCGCGCCGAGCTGCAGCTCTTCGCCGAGCTGTGCATCAAGCACGATGTCATCGTAATTTCCGACGAAGTGTACGAACACCTTTATTTCGAGGGGCATCAGCATGTCGCCATCGCCTCCCTGCCCGGCATGTTCGAGCGCACGGTCACTATCGGCAGCGCCGGCAAAACCTTCGGCATGACCGGCTGGAAAATCGGCTGGGTTTACGGGCCGCCCGAATTGATCACGGGGGTTTGGCGCTCGCATCAGTTCATCACCTTCGCCACCAACCATCCCGCGCAGGCGGCGGTTGCCTACGCTTTTTCGCTTGGAAGCGCCTATTACGAAGAGTACCAGGCGCTTTATTCGCATAAGCGCGATTTGGTCATGCAAGTGATTGAAGCCGCCGGCATGTCAGCGATTCAGCCAGAAGGCACCTATTTCATCATGGGCGATTTCTCCGAGGTCTTTGACGGGAACGATGTCGAATTCTGCCGCCACCTGATCGAAGAAATCGGCGTGGCGACGATCCCACCCTCGGCTTTCTTCAGCGACAAACACCGGCATCACGCCGAGAATCACGTGCGCTTCGCCTTCTGCAAGAGCGACGAAACGCTGGAGCAGGCGGCCGAGCGCATGCGCGCGCTGCGGGGCTGAACCATTTGCCACAGAAGTAAGTGCGAGTAAGTAATGAGAATATCAAAATAGCGAATTTCCGTGTTTGTGCGGGCGAGCCAAGGCTCGCCCGTAGGCGCGCTTAGGGGATTCCCGACAATAGTCGCCGCCCCTGATGGCAGAACCGCAGCGATTTTCCTCAAGAATCCGGCAAATGGTCTTGACAAACCTGCTCGTTCAATAATAGAATTGATAGCAACGTTATATTGATAGCATTTATCTGACGAATGAGCGATATCAATCTCGGTTCCGACTTTCTCAACTTCATCATCAGCCGCGGTTATCAGCCCGGCGATCGCCTGCCCTCGATCCAGGAGTTGACTGACAGCGCTCATCTGGACATGAGCGCCAACAAGGTGCGCGAGCAGTTGGAAGTGGCGCGTACGCTGGGCTGGGTGGAAGTCCGCTCCAAACGCGGGACGCGCATCAAAGAGTACGCCTTTACGCCGGCGGTGCGCCTGAGCGCGCTTTATGCCCTGGCATGCGGCGAGCGCTTCGAGTCATTCGCCTCGCTGCGCAATCATGTCGAAGCGGCGTATTGGAACGAAGCCTGCGCTTTGCTCGAAGACGCAGACCTTGATACCATGGGCGACTGTATTGACGACGCCAATCAGAAGCTGGATTCGCCGCCAATTCACATCCCCAATCCCGAGCATCGCCTGTTTCACTTGACCGTCTTCACACGTCTCAAGAATCCGTTCGTGCTGGGCATTCTGGAAGCTTATTGGGATCTCTACGAAGAAGTCGGCGTCAACCGCTACATGGATTACAGCTATTTGCGGCAAGTCTGGGACTATCATTCGCGGATTCTGCAGCACATCCGCAGCGGCGATTTCGACCGGGCGCGCGCCGCCTTCATTGAGCACACCCGCTTGCTGCGTTACGAACCCAAGAATGCGACGTGGGAGCTGGAACGAGGCAGCTAAGAAGTAAGCCTATGATCTTATCCGATCTCTGTGAAAGGAGCGCTGCGTAAAAACTCATGGCAATTAACGCACAGACTCAAAGCAAAACCTTAACCCGCGAGCCGGTCATCAACGATTTCGCTTTTTCGGTGGCGACCAAGAACGGTTCCGGCAGCCAGACATCAAACAATGTGCTGGTGACATCGCTGTTCCGCATGGGCATCCCGGTGAACGGCAAGAATCTTTTCCCCTCCAATATCAAGGGGCTGCCCACCTGGTACACCATCCGCGCCAGCAAAGACGGCTACACGGCGCGCAAAGCGATTACCGAAATCGTGGTCGCTTATAACGACGGCACCGCCACCGAAGATGTGTCCAGCTTGCCGCCCGGCGGCGTCTGCGTGACCACCGACAAGATCGCCAGGGTCATCAACCAGCGCGACGACATCTCTTATTATGAGATTCCCGTGGCCAAGCTGATGCGCCAGACCAAGGTGCCTTCGGCTTTTCGCAAGCTGGTCGAGAATATGACTTACGTGGGCGCGGTGGCGCAGCTCTTCGACATACCGGTGGACTTGATCTACCAGGTGCTGCTGGACAATTTCAAGGGCCGCGAGAAACCGGCGCGCATGAATCACGATATTGTCGAGCTGGCCTACGACTGGACGGCTGAGAATATCGTGAAGACCGATCCCTACCGCTTCGAGCATATGGACGGCACACATGGCAAGATCATGATGACTGGTAATGACGCCGGCGCATTGGGGGCGATCTTCGGCGGCGTCAACGTGGTGGCCTGGTATCCGATTACGCCCTCCACCAGCTTCGTCGACGGCGTCATGAGCTTCCGCCACCTGCGCCAAACCGAGGACAAGCAGAACACCGTCGCTATCGTCCAGGCCGAGGATGAGTTGGCGGCGGCCGGCATTATCGTCGGCGCCGGCTGGGCCGGGGCGCGCTCCCTGACCTCGACCAGTGGGCCGGGCATCAGCCTGATGTCGGAATTCGCCGGCCTGGCCTACTTCGCCGAGGTGCCCGCCGTCTTCTGGAATATCACGCGTATGGGTCCCAGCACCGGCTTGCCCACCCGCACCAGCCAGGGCGACCTGCTCTTCACGCATTTCCTGGGCCACGGCGACGGCCGGCAAATCTGCCTGATGCCCGGCAATCTCAAAGAAGCCTTCGAATTCGGCTGGAAGTCCTTCGATATCGCCGAAGCCTTGCAGACGCCGGTTTTTGTCATCAGCGACCTGGACCTGGGCATGAACAACTGGCTCTCGGATCCCTTCGATTATCCCGACCAGCCCATCAATCGCGGCAAAGTGCTGGACGCCGACGAGTTGCAATCCTTCATCGACGAGCACGGCAAATGGGGACGTTACCTGGACGTGGACGGCGACGGCATCGCCTATCGCACGGTGCCGGGCACCGATCACCGCTTCGCCGGTTATTTCACCCGCGGCACCGGCCGCGACGAAATGGCGACCTACAGCGAGCGCAGCGACGACTGGGTCGCGACCATGTCCCGCCTGCGGCTGAAGATGGATACGGCGCGCGGCATGCTGCCCCAGCCGATTGTCGACGACGGCAGCGACGCCGACATCGGCATAATCACCTTCGGCACCAACGACGAAGCCATTCGCGAAGCGCGCGACTGGCTGACGAATGACGGCATTAAGACCAATTACCTGCGTGTGCGGGCGCTGCCGCTGGCGGCTTCGGTCAGTGATTTCATTGACGCGCACAAGAGCGTCTTCGTCATCGAGAACAACTTTGACGGGCAGCTGACCCAGCTGATCCGCCTGGAGCACCCGGAGAATATATCGCACGTGAGACCGCTGGCGCTCGGCGACGGCTTGCCGATGACGCCCAGCTGGATCTACGAGAACCTGAAAGAACAGGAGGGTTAATCATGCCACCCCGGACCAATCACCTCGGCCTGGCGCGCAACGAATATAAAGGCCGTCCCAGTACGCTCTGCCCCGGCTGCGGGCATGACTCCATCTCCAACCAGATCATCAGCATGGCTTATGAGCTGGGCCTGGAGCAGCACAAGATCATCAAAGTCAGCGGCATCGGCTGCTCCAGCAAGACGCCGGCCTATTTCCTGGGCGGCTCGCACGGTTTCAACGCCTTGCACGGGCGCATGCCGTCGGTGGTCACTGGCGCGCTGCTGGCAAATACCGATTTGTCTTGCATCGCGGTCAGCGGCGATGGCGACACCGGTTCGATCGGCATGGGGCAATTCAAGCACGTCATCCGCCGCAATGTGCCTTTCGTCTATATCATTGAGAACAATGGCGTCTATGGCTTGACCAAGGGCCAATTCTCCGCCACCGCCGACGAAGGCCAATTCCTCAAGTATTACGGCACCAATCACATGCCGGCCATTGACCTGTGTTTGGAAGCGGTGATCGCCGGCGCGACTTTCGTCGCCCGCAGTTTCAGTGGCGACGCCAAGCAAGTGCAAGCGCTGCTGCAAGCGGCCGTGCGGCATCCGGGCACCTCGGTGCTCGATATCATCAGCCCTTGCGTCACCTTCAATAACGCCGAGACCTCGACCAAGAGTTATCCCTACGGCCGGGACCACGAGATTCCGCTGCACGAGATTCAGATTCTGGCGCCAGACTACGTGGACGCCAAAGAGGAAATCACCATCGGCGATTATGACGAAGGCGATATCCTCGATGTCGAAATGCACGATGGCAGCTATATCCGCCTCAAGAAGCTGGACAATGACCACGATCCGCGCAATCGGCGCCTGGCTATGGATGTGCTGGAGCGCTCCATGCGCGAGCAGATTTTTTCGACCGGCTTGATCTACTACGAAGAGCCGCGCCCCACTCTGGCGGACACGGAAGAACTGGTGGAAACGCCGCTGGCGCGCCTGAACGCCGAGGGCTTGCGCCCGTCACAGGCGGCGCTGGAAGGCGTCATGCAGAGCCTGATGGTCGGTTAGCGATCACCCAATACCCGTCTCTTAATTAGAGACAAGCCATAATATCTACTTTGCAAGGTTGCGTCGTAACGGGCATCTAGGTAAATTCAACTCAGATTCGTTCATGTATTCGTCTACAGGATAAAATGTGGATGGGCGAGTCATATGTTGTTGAATTGAAACATCTAAGAAATGGCGTCGGTTGTCTCACCGTTGAACAGTGTAGCGCCGCATGTCAGGCAGCCCAAATTGCCTTATTCGAGGCTGGCCATCCCGTCTCTGTGAGATGTGAAGTGGTGGACCAAGACAGGCCACTGTACACAATAGTCCTACGATGGATGGAGCTTGAAACTCCCTCGGCAATACACTCTTGGCGACAGCGTCAACGACTTGGTGAATGGGCCGCAGAAGGCATTGCCTTCTTAATGGTTGAAAAATTCACCCCATACACAATAGTTGATCAAGCAGAAGTCGATACAAGATCTGGAGAAGGTCTTGGTATCGACTATTATCTTGGCTCCAAAGAAGACTTAGATTGTGAAAACGAGGACGATTTCCCAGAACACTTAGCAAGATTAGAGGTTTCTGGGATCTTGGCGTCTTCCAGCGGTTCCTTGAATGCAAGGGTAAACGAGAAAATAGAGCAGTCCAAAAAATCAGACTACGAGGGAACACCTGCCTATATCATTGTAGTAGAGTTCAATATGCCAGTGGTAAACTTTACACAAAGGATGCCTGAACATGACGGCGCAACCGTGTCTCAAGAAGAGCGTTAGACTTCACCGCGAAGCGGCCTCGCTTGCTAACAGAGCGCGAATTGCACAGTTTGATGGCGATGAAGCCGAATACTTGAATCTAACTCATCAGGCGTTTCGCAAAGAATCCGAGTCAGCACATCTGCTTCGCGACGATCCGTCTCATCATATGTTTGCAATCCTGCACAGAAGCGCTGCAACTCTGGCATATCGTTGCGGGGAATATGAATCCGCCGAGGACTTAGTTCTTCATGGATTGACTCAAGGTACTGGTAGTCGCTTACGAAATAAACTTTATAATCTCTTGGACAAAGTCCGTCTCGCTCAAAAATATGGAACGGGTGCAGACGAACTTGAAGTCGAAGATCTGGTCATGACGTTGCGCGGGATTGAAGCAAACAGAACCTTAATTGAGCCAACTTCGCTGACGCGACGCATCAGCAATTTCTCTACACTAGTTCGAAACACAATCGGAAGCATCAACCAATACAGCTTTCGAGAACGTGGCAAGGTCGACCGAGACTATAGAGTATTTGCAACTGTACCGTCTTTGGGAAGTTACAGAATCGGAATGACAATGACCCACCTTGGTCCGAAGCGGTTTACAGACCTTTCATATTTTGACGGAGTACGGCATAGATTCTTGGAGAATCTTAGACTTTTGAATAGCGGCGACCTAGAACAACTTAAGAACGACATTCAAGATGAAGGGTATTTTCTCAATTTTGTCGGGCTGGCGAAAGAACTAGCGCCTGATGGAAAGGTGATAACGTCAGTTGGCATTGAAGCTGAAATTGAAGGCCAGCGCAAGAGCATGTTGTTCGACAGCACCAGAGATGAGTTGACTGAAATGGTTCTGCCGCTAGACGAACAACCGGTCTCAGACGAATACAGAATTACAGACGAAACGGACATAGTTGTTGGCGTTCTGCAATATGCGGACGCGACAAAGGATGAAGTTAAATTGCTAACCGACAATGGAAAGTGGTGGAAAATCGTCGTTCCGGAAGGACTGGCGGAAGACGTGGTTAAGCCATATTTTGGCGACCGAGTTCGTGTTCAAGGCCGCCATATAATCAAAGCAAGGAAGGCGAGACGCCTCTACCTCAGAGACATCCGCTCCGCCGACGAGAGCACGAATATCGTCCCTCAGCTGCAGGTGCCTGACAGACTCTTGGAAGCCTAGTACTTCGGCATATCGGGGTCGATCTCGTCAGCCCAAGCCAGAATGCCACCCTCGACATTGTACATCTTGTCCAGGTCGTAGCCGACCTCGGACAGATAGGCGATGCTGTCGGCGCTGCGTACGCCGGAGCGACAATGCAGGTAGAGCGTCTTGTCCTTGGGTATCCCCTGCAAGACCGTCTCTTCCCAGAGTTTGCGCCCGGCTTGTATGCCATTCTTGGCGAGCTGAATATCCGGCTTGGGGATACGCAACGTGCCGGCGATGGCGCTGATATCCCACTCGTGCGGGTCGCGGACATCTATGACCAGGACATCATCGCCGTTTTCCAGCGCCGACTTGACATCGTGCACGGTAACGGTCTGAACATCAATATCGTCGGCATCGTCAACCGAGCTGAATTCGCTGTGATCGTGCGCCGGCATGCCGCAGAATTGCTCATAGTCGAGCAGCGCGACGTCTGCTTTGTCGACGCTACAAACGGGGCAAGCGGGGTCTTTGCGAATCTTTATCGTATGAAAGCTCATCTCCAGCGCGTCGTAGAGCAGCATGCGGCCGATCATGGGGTCGCCGATGCCCAGCAGCAACTTAATCGCCTCGGTGGCTTGCATGGTGCCGATGGTGCCGGGCAGAATCCCCAGTACGCCGCCTTCAGCGCAGCTCGGCACCAGGCCGGGCGGCGGCGGCTCCGGGAACATGCAGCGATAGCAAGGTCCCTGTTCGCCGTAGAAGACGCTAAGTTGGCCCTCGAAGCGGAATATGCTGCCGTAGACGTTGGGAATGCCCAGCTTGACGCAGGCGTCATTGACGAGATAACGCGTCGGGAAGTTGTCTGTGCCATCGATTACCACATCCCAGTCTTCGCCGAAGATGCGCAGGGCGTTCTCGGAGGTCAGCGGCTCGTTGTATTTGACCACTTCAATCTCGGGATTGAGGTCAAGCATGCGCGCGGCGGCGCTGTCAAGTTTGGAGAGGCCGACCGTGCTGACGCCATGGATGACCTGCCGCTGCAAATTGCTGAAGTCGACCACGTCGTAATCAACCAGGCCGATGCGCCCGATGCCGGCCGCGGCCAGATAAAGCGCCAGCGGACTGCCCAGCCCACCCGTGCCGATCAGCAGCACCGAGGAGGCTTTCAGGCGGCGCTGGCCCTCCATGCCGACCTCGGGCATGATGACGTGACGGCTGTAGCGCTTGACCTCGTCCTTGGATAAGTCAGCCAGGCGCGAATGTAATGCGCTCATACCTAGTTCTCCAATCTCATTTCAAACCGCCGGCAATGCTGGGGATGATGCGCAGGCTTTCATTCGCATCAATCTCAGTATCCAGCCCTTGCAAAAAGCGTATGTCTTCGTCGCCGATGAAGATGTTGACGAAGCTGCGCAATTCTTCGCCGTTAAAGAGATGCGCGCGCAGCTCCGGGTGCTGGTCAAGCAAATTGGCCAGCGCCTCGCCGACGGTGCCGCCGGCCACGTCGATATCCGCCGCCCCATCGGTGAAGGCGCGCAGAGGCGTCGGGATGCGAATCTTTGCCATTTGTCTCTCCTCGTGATATGCCCGTAACAGATAAGCATAGAAGCGCCAGCAAATGCCGATTTCTTACTTGATGGCCAGCGGATCGTCACAAAACTTCTAAAGTCAACTGATCAAAGCGGCTGCGATCGGGCTGGAGGCGCCAGGCGCGCATATCGGCCGCCCGCGCCATCATGACCGAAGTGATAATGTATACGAAATTGGGCAGCGCATGCTCGCGGTCGTAATCCGAAGGCAGAGCCGGCGAATCGGGATGGCTGTGATAATAGCCAATCAGGGTCAGCCCGCGCTCGTCCGCCTGGTCTTCCAGACGCATCCAGTCTTGCGGCCTCATGGCGTAGCGATGATGCTGCTCTTCGGCTGCGAAAACATTATCCACCTGGATGATATCAACCACAGTTAGCGCCTCCGCCTCGGCTGCGCCCAAAAGGAAGCCGCCGCCTTCATTGGGATAGGTCGCTTCCATCTGCTCAAATACGCGCTGCTGCAGCTCGCCGCTGATTATTATGACCCGCATCGCCAGCCCGCCACCTTTCTTCGCAAACAAAAGAGCCAACCGCTTGGGCTGGCTCTTGTCTGATTTCGCTTCGCTTGTTCAGCCTCAGCTTCAGACAGCCTCAACCCCGACGTGGCCAAGCTGCTCGTCGCCACAACAGGCGCAACAGCTGGTCTGCCGGATTGAATTTACAGGCTGAGCGTGAGTTATCATGCCATGCAGATTAGCACAAGCTGGCGCGAGCCGCAACGGCAGTTTTCGCCAGGGAGTGGTGAACATCGCGGACGTTTCAGCGCTGCGCGTAGACACAGCAGGTCAAACGCCCCAACATCATCACCTTTTATCGCGTATCCGCCAAAATACTCTGCGCTCTCGGAGTATTCGGTGTACTCGGTGGTAAAAATAATCTGCTGCGATTGCTCTGCCCAGCCATTTATCTATATTGAAGCGCGGCCAGCCCAATGCTATACTGACGCGCATTATTTTCGCGAATCATGCGCTAGCCGGGCGCTTAATCGGAGTCGGCCGGGCGCGCGCGCCACAAGGGAGACAGGTTACATGGCTAAAAGGGCTGGGCTTGAGGAAGCCGTCGTCGCCGATATCACAACCAGCTATATTGACGGCAGCATTGGAGAACTGATTTACTGCGGCTATGAGATAGAAGACTTGGCCGAATCCACCTCATTTGAAGAAATCTTGTTTTTGCTATACAACTCACGCTTGCCCAATCAAGCCGAATATGAAACCTTGCGCGCGACAGTCGCCCGGGACGCCGCCATCCCGGCTGCCGTCATCCAGATGATGAGGTCGCTGCCTAGCGGCACCCCGGCGATGGCGGTATTGCGCACAGCCGTCTCGATGCTCTCGGCTTTTGAGCCGGACGCGGAAAACCTGACTGACAAAGCCGTGGCGCAGGCAAAGGCTTTCCGCCTGACGGGACAGATTACGACTATCTGCGCCGCCTGGATGCGTATCGCCAGGGGCCTGGAGCCGGTTTGCCCGCGGACTGACCTCAGCGTGGCTGAGAATTTCCTGTACATGACAAGCGGCGACGAGCCCGACCCGACCGCTTGCGCCGCGCTCAACGTCTATCTGGTTTTGCTGGCCGAGCATGGCATGAACGCCAGCACATTTGCGACGCGCGTTGTCACCGCCACCGGCTCGGACTTGCATAGCGCTATCGTGGCCGGTATCGGCGCGCTGAAGGGACCCTCGCATGGCGGCGCCAATTCCGAAGCGATGAAGATGTTTGTCGAAATTGGCGAGGTCGAAAATGTCGCGCCCTGGTTCGAAGAGAATATCAAGTCCGGCAAGCGGCGCATCATGGGCATCGGCCACCGCGTCTACAAAGCCAATGATCCACGCGCGGGTATACTCAGGCGCCACGCGGAAGCCCTGGCCGATAGCTCCGGCAAACGCAAGTGGTTCGATATCGCGGTGACGCTGGCGGAAACGGCGCGCGCTGATGACTATTTCGTGCAGCGTAATCTTTACCCCAACGTGGATTATTACAGCGCGATCGTTTTGTATACCCTCGATTTGGACATTGATATGTTCACGCCGCTTTTCGCCATGTCGCGCATCGCCGGATGGTCAGCCCACGTCATCGACCAGATGGGCGGGCGGCTGATCCGCCCCAAAGCCAATTATGTGGGACCGCGGGGTTTGAAGTGGGTCCCCATCTCCAAGCGATAGGGTAATTCACCACAGAGGCGCAGAGGGCACAGAGAAAATCATCTGCGGCCGAAGGGCTGGCTTGCGTCCTCACTGGCTACCCTTGCCTATCAAGTCTGTGATTTGCCAGGCGCGTGGCAAATGTGCTAACCTGCCTTTGAGGTTGGCGGCGGGCTGCCGGAATGATTCCCTACAAGATTGTTGGTACGACAAATTATCGTCCCTACATCGCCTTCTTTGTGACAGTCGTCAATGTACTGGCCTTTGTCTACATTATGACTTACGCCTTCCTGGGCGGGCTGGCGCTGGAAGAGGTTTATCGCAATTACGCGCTGAACATCTGCGCCGTGCGGACGCAGCCCTTGGCGGAGACGCTGCTGGACGGCGCGCGCAGCATCTTCTTGCACATGAGTTTTGTGCATCTGACGTCAAATATCATCATTTTCTATGTTTTCGGTTCGCGGATTGAGGAGCATCTGGGTCATCTGCGCTTTCTGGCCTTCTACCTGATTGTCGGCTTCGGCGGCCATTTGGGCCACCTGCTCCTGGACGGCGCTCAGTGCCAGGAAGCGCTGTATATGATCGGATCAAGCGGCGCGATTTCCGGCATCATCGGCGCCTTCCTCTTTTTGTTCCCGACCGCTCGCATAAAATCGAAGATCATCGTGCTCAAAGTTTTCGGCTATGACGTCAATGTGCCGGCCTGGGTCTATCTGGTCTACTGGTTCTTCATGCAATTTTTCTACCAGGTTGGGTCGGTGGCGCCGCGGATTAACGTTCACTGGGGGCATGTTGGCGGATTCATTACCGGACTGGCCCTGATATTTCTGCTGTCCTTCTTTATCGCTCCGCCGCGCATACCGCGGATATAGGGCGCAAAGCGGGTTCAGGACTGGGGGATTCACCACAGAGGCACAGAAGTAAGTGCGAGTAAGTAATGAGAATATAGGTACAGCATCACAAAGTAAAGATTTTTCGTGTTTGTGTGGGCGAGCCGAGGCTCGCCCCTACAACTTTCGACTATATTTTGAACCCTGTAGGAGTCAGCCTTGGCTGACCCGATGCTGTTAAATTTGCAGGACTTACCAAGTGTTACTGAGGGCACAGAGAAAAGGTCTTTTGGCAAAGCGAGATCAAAAAACTTTGCGCCCTTTGTGTCTTGGGGTCTTTGTAATTTGAATGACGCGGCGCAGGCCTTATCGCCAGCGAGCGGACTTGCAGGAAACAAAATGCTTATGCTAACGTAATAGTCAAGAGGGCAAGCGAGGATGTCGATATGTTTCCTATAACCGTGGTCGGGCGGGACAAGGCAATCCCCAAGGCGGCAATCGTTCTAATCGCCATCAACTTGCTGGTGTTTCTGTGGGAGCTTTCGGTTGACGCCCAGGGCGACGGCTTTCTCAAAGCAGCGCTGCAGAATTACGGCCTGGAAGTCTGCAAAATTGGCGAGCAATCGCTGATCACGACCGGTCTGGACAGCTTCCGCAGCTTGTTCTTGCACTCCAGCGCAGCCCATGTGCTGGGCAATATGTGGTTCCTGTTCTTGTTCGGCGGCTTGGTCGAGCGCTATCTGGGCAGCGTCAAGTTTGTACTGGCCTATCTGGGATTCGGCATCGCGGCCACCTTGGCGCATGTCGCCTTCGGCAACACTGTCTGCACGGTGACCGACACAGGCGTCGTCATCGGCGCCAGCGGCGCGATTGCCGGCGTGATGGGCGGCTTCCTGGTGCTCAAGCCCAATGCCAAGGTGCGAACCATGCTGGGTTTCTTCCGGCCCTTTGTCTGGACGATCAAGCTGCCGGCAGTGGTTTTCCTGGGCTACTGGCTGCTGACGGATGTCTTGCAGCATATCGGCTGGATCGGCGTGGAAACCGATGTGGCGCATTGGGCGCATATCGGCGGCTTCGCGGCGGGGGCGGCCGCCATGTTCGCGGCTGGGTTGTTCAAGCCCATGCCTAAGGCGGATCCTCTGGAGCACCTGGCCGAATAGCGACTCACTCTGCGCTAACATAGACTGATACTAAAATCGCGACGACTCCGTCGCGGTTATGTTTTTTTCCGCGGCTACTTTATTGCAGGAAGGGAATATAGAGGATGACCAGGTTGGCGACGATCTGGCAGATCCAGGCTGCCGCCAGGCCGTTGCGTTTGCGCACGTAAACGTAGAGCAGGTTCATCATCAGCAGCAGGATAACGATGACGGCCGTGACCGCGGGGCGCTCCGCCACTGCATCCCACATCACCGGAAAGAAGAGCACGATATTCCACAGGGTGGCCAGCAAGCCCACCAGCCAGAAAGTCAGTTGGCCCTGCAGCAAGCCGCGGAAAAACAGCGTCTCCGCCAGCGGCATGACAAATACGAGGAAGGCGAGCAAGCTGCCGGATGACATGCCGGGAAAGAGGTGGTCAGCCGCCGGCGCCAGCACTATTGGGCTGAGGAATACCAAAAATGGAATGCCCAGCATGACGGCGTACAGAATGCCCCAGCCCAGATTGTCCGGGCGCTCCTGGCCGATGCGCTCCATAGTGCCCAGCAACCAGGAGAGCACGCTGACGCCGGCCAAGGCGCCCCAGGCCAGGGTATAGCGCAGCTCCACGCTATCGGGCAGCAGCGGCGTCAAACCGATGCTGAGCGCGGCCGCGATTACGAAGCCGAACACGGGGTCGCCGGCGCCGCGAAAATTCGGCCGCCTGGTGATTGCTGTTCGTTCCGCGGAGGTTTCCCCGCGGTCAGCCGTTTCCAGCGCTTCGGGCGCGACCTGCGGATGAGACGATCGATCCTTGGCGTCTTTCAGAGGATCGAATGGCGCTTCCGGCATCATGATAGGAGCGAACTCACCGCAGCAACTACCTTGTCGATGGCCTGGCGATTGATCCAATAATGGGTGCGCAGGCGAATCAAACCGCGCTCGCCGCTGTAAATCGACATAAAGATATCGTAGTCGCGGCGCAATGCCTCAAGCAATGCGTCCAGAGATATATCGACCTCATCGGCGAGCGAGAAAAAGACGAAGTTGGTATTTTGGCTCTTGATGCGAACGCCCGGCAGCTCGCTCAGCCCCTCGGCCAGCAACTGGGCATTGTCGTGATCTTCGCCGAGGCGATCGCGCATGGTATGCAGCGCCACCGAACCCGCCGCCGCCAGGACGCCGACCTGGCGCATGCTGCCGCCCAGGACTTTGCGGGCGCGGCGCGCGCGGCGAATAAAGTCCTGGCTGCCGACTAAAATGGAGCCGGCCGGCGCGCAGAGCCCTTTAGACAGGCAGAAGGTGACAGAATCGGCGCCAGCGGCCAGGTCCTTGACATCCACGCCATAAGCCGCGGCCGCGTTGAAGATGCGCGCGCCGTCGATATGAAAGATCAGACGGTTTCGGCGCGCGAACTCCGCCACTTCGGCGGTGTATTCGGCGGACAGGGGCATACCGCCAGCCGCATTGTGCGTGTTTTCCAGGGCGACCAGGCGCGTCGCCGGTTTGTGCTCGTCATCGGGATTGATGGCGCTTTCCAGATCACAAATGCGCAAGCTGCCGTCCGGCTGCACCGGCGCCGTATGCGGCAGGATGCCACCGAGCTGCGCCATACCGCCCTGCTCGTAGCTGAAGATATGCGAGCTGTCGCCGATGATGATGGAGTCGCCGCGATTGCAATGCGCCAGCAGAGCGCAGAGGTTGCCCTGAGTGCCGCTGGCGACGAAAACGGCGGCTTCTTTGCCGAGCAATTCGGCGGCGTCCGCCTCGAGCTGGTTCACAGTCGGGTCGTCATGATAGACGTCATCGCCGACGGCTGCATTCGCCATTGCCTCGCGCATGGCCGGCGTGGGATGAGTAACTGTATCGCTGCGCAGATCAATCGTTTTCATTGGGCGGGACCGCGCTCGTAGAGATGGCTCATGGGCAAGGATACTAGACAGAAAAGGAGGCTATGACAATAGCCAAAGCGGGCGTCGGCTCGCATGAGGCGCGAGCGAAGCGAGACGAAGTATCGGACAGAGCGGGTTCGCGCCGCTGCCGAGCGTCGCAGACCAATTTGACCACAGCCGCTCTCAGGTCACGGCTTGGCTCGCCCGAGATTACGAACTCTCCGCAAAAGGAGTGTGTAGGAGCGAGCCGGCGGCTCGCCCGAACGAAGTACAAGAATACTATTGCGGTCGTCTTGGCAAGTCGCCGGTACAAGGCTTGACCGCGAATTGTTTGACACGCGCGCCCTGGATGACGCAGGTGGCCGTCAGCAACGTGGCGGGACTCTTCGTCCTGCTCTTCGTGGAAGTCGAGAAAGCCCTGTTCCGCCGCTGGCTCTTCGCCGGCCAAGACAGCGCGTGATTCGCCGCTCGGCTAGCCCTTCAGCACGAAGCCCAATTCCACCAGGCGATCCACGACAAGCTGGGCATTGGCTTCGGGCGTGGTGTCTTCGGCTGTGAGGGTGAATTCCGGATTCAGCGGCGGCTCGTAGGGATCGTCGATGCCGGTGAAGCCTGTGATCTCGCCGCGGCGAGCTTTGGCGTACAGACCCTTGACATCGTGCCTTTCGACGAACTCCAGCGGCGTGGCCATGTGGATTTCCAGGAAGCCGTCGCCGACCATATTGCGCACATCGTGGCGGGTGGCGCGGTAGGGGCTGATGGCGGCGCAGACCACCATGCCGCCGTGACGAACGATTTGCCCGGCGACGTAGCCGATGCGCCGGATGTTGGTATCGCGGTCTGCTTTGCTGAAGCCCAAGCCCTTGGACAAGTGGGTGCGCACGACATCGCCATCAAGCACGGTGACGTTGCGGCCCTTTTCCAGCAGCAGGTTGACGATATGCTCGGCCGTGGTCGATTTGCCGGAGCCGCTGAGGCCGGTGAACCAGAGGCAGACGCCGCGGCGATGGCGCGGAGGGTAGCTGTCTGCAAGTATCCGCGCCACTTCCGGGCGGGAGAACCAGGGCGGCAGCGGCACCCCCTTGCCCAGATAATCTTCGCGGACTTGCGTACCGGAGATCTTGCGCACCTTGGCGTCGGGCGTCAGTTTTGAGCTTTCTTCGTAGCGATCTTCATCTTCCAGATAAACCATCTCAGTGAAGGGCACGGGCCGCACGCCGATTTCATCAGCGTAGCGCAGCACCATTTCCTGCGCGTCATAAGGACCGTAAAAGGGCTCGCCCTGGGAATCCGGCCCCGGGCCGGCGTGATCGCGGCCGACGATGAGATAGTTGGCGCCGTAATTGCGGCGGATGATGGCGTGCCAGACGGCTTCGCGGGGGCCACCCATGCGCATGGCCAGAGGCAGCAAAGACAGCAGGCTGCGGTCGGCTTCGTAGTAGTTGTCGATCAAAGTCTTGTAGACGCGCACACGCGTATAGTGATCGACATCGCCCGGCTGCGTCATGCCCACGACCGGGTGCAAAAGCAGCACGCCGTCGACATTGGCGGCGGCGCGTTTGGTCAAGGCTTCATGTACGCGGTGCAGCGGGTTGCGCGTTTGGAAGGCGACCACGTTGGCGTGGCCGTAAGTTTCCAGCACAGCGCGAGTCTCTTCCGGCGTACGGCGCAGCTCGGCGAAGTCCAGATGGGGCGGCAGCCGCAAGACTTCCAGCGGACCGGCGACATTGACTTTTCCCCAGCGGTGCATCTCGGCAATGATAGGATGCCGGGCGTCATATTTGCCAAAGACCTTGGTCGCTGTTTCTTCCAGGTCCCATTGGTAGATTTCTTCGATTGTTTGGATGGCGAGGATGTTGTTTTTGCTGTCGCGCAGGGCGATTTCGTCCCCCGGTTTGACCCCAGCCGGCAATTCGATGGGCAGGGTGATAGGCATGGGGAAGAGGACGCCGTCAGCCAGGCGCATGGTGTCCAGCACACTCTGGAAGTCGGCCTGATTCATGAAGCCGCGCAGGGGCGAAAAGGCGCCGATGGTCAGCAGCTCCAGATCGCAGACGACGCGCGAACTGACCTGGACGTAGGGCAAGGAATTGGCGTATGCCGTCTTCGCGACCAGTTCAGCCCGCGGGACCAGCAGGTCGACCAACTCGCCGCCGTAGGGTTCGATAAGTCGGGTTTTTTCGATAATCATCGACATCTCCGTAGCAGGTCTAGACAGGCTGTCGCCATTTCGCAAAACGGCGGGATTATATCACAGCAAAACTGGCGCGGTTAGCGAAAACTCAGTCTCTTCGATCGACGCCGGAAATCTTGCGGCCGAAGAAGACCAGCACAATGCTGAGCGTATAAAGCGCCAGCAGCGGCGCCATGACCAGGAACATGTTGACCGGGTCGATGGTGGGGGTAATCAGGGCGGCGGCGATGGCGGCGCCAACGATGGCGATACGCCACTGACGGACGAGAGTGCCGGCGCTGACCAAGCCCAGCAGGGAGATGAGGAAGAAGATCAGCGGGGTTTGAAAGGCGACGCCCATCCAGAACAGCAGCGAGGTCACGAAGCTGATGTAGCCGTCAGCGGTCCATTCGGGCTCGAAAATCTGCGCCTGAAATTCGTTGAGAAAACCCAGCGCCGGCGGCATCAGGATGCGCCAGGCGAAGAAGACGCCCACGCAAAACAGAATCGTGGTGGCGGGGATGGACAGGAATACGTAGCGTTTTTCCTTGCGCGTCAAGCCGGGCAAGATGAACATCAGCAGTTGGTAGGTGACCACGGGAATGGACAAGATGCCGCCGACCATCAGGGCGACTTTGAAGTAGATGATGATATTGCCGGTGGGATTCAGGATGACCAGTTCGCAGTCACTGACGGCGGGGATGCGGCAGTAGGGTTCTTGCAGCAGCATCAGTACGCGATCGGCGAAGAAGATGCCGACTGTGGCGCCGACCACCAGTGACAGCACCGCGCGCGTCAGGCGATAGCGCAGCTCGTCAAGGTGCTCGAAGAAGCCCATGCGGAGTTCATGACCGTCCTCAATCCCCTCTTGAATCGCCGTATCCGTCATGCCGGGTCGCCTTCGCCGCGGGCCGCTTTGGACCAGGCGCCCAGGTCAACAGCCTTGCCATTGGCGCGGGGCAAGGGCGCGCCGCTCCAGGCGCCCAGGCTAGGTCCCGGCGCCGCTGCGGGCCTTTTCGTTTTCGTCTTGGCGGCGGCAGGTTTGGGAATACGGGCTGTTCTGCCGGTGGCCGCGGGGATTTTCTTCGGTGTAGCTGGAGGCTTGGTCTTCTTATTATTCAAGGAGTCGCTGACTTCCTGGACGGCGTCGAGGTCTTTTTTGACCTCGTCCAGCGAGTCTTGCACGGGCTGGGTCATCGGCTTGACGGCATCAGCGACGCTGCGATTCAAACTCTTGCGCGTTGGCGGCTCTTTGGGCAGCTTGATGTCTACGCCAGCTTCGTCAAATTCCTTTTGCACCAGGTCCACTGTCTCCGACCAGATCTTGCGGAATCTGGCCACATGCTGGCCCAGGATATGAGACCAGTGGATCATACGCTTGGGACCGGCGAATACCAACATGATGAGCAAGATCGCCAACAGTTCGGCGGCGCCCACGCCGAATATATTCATAGCGCTTCGCCTTCATCAGCGGCCAGCTCCACTTCTGGCGCCAGCTCGTTGGTGATTGCGCCCAGTACGCCATGTACAAAGCTGTGCGAGTGCTCGGCGCCAAAAAGCTGCGCCAGATGGACGGCTTCGTTGACGATCACCGGCACCGGCGTGGAACGTTTCTGCATCAAGAATTCGAAGACTCCCAAGCGCAGGATATTGCGATCGACGACCGCCACCTGGTCAATGGGCCAGTCCGGAGCGTATTCCTGCAGGATGGCGTCAATTTCGACGCGGCGCCGCATGACGCCGCCGACGAGGTGGCGGATGATCTGGCGGACGGCATAGGCCTCAGGCCGCTCGCTGAAGTGCGCCGCCAGGGCATCCGCTAGCGCATGGTCAGTCGTATCCAATTCGTAGAGTATCTGAAGGCTGGCGCGGCGCGCGATGGAGCGATCGGCCGCATGCCGCGCCGGTTGGACCACTTCGGAGCTGATCTCATCCACAGCGGGATCAAAATTCTCCAATTCGAATGGATAGGCGTCCAACATTGTGGGATCGTCCATGCAACGTTTCCGGTTCGCCAGCTAATCTGGCGCAAGTGTAGCGCAATCGCGGACAAATTTCTACGCAGAATGGCGCTGGGGAGCGCTGAATCTCGGGCAGGTGATTCTCGCTGCCAACACGGCAGTAGTAGCAGCGACAAAGTAATGAGCAACCGAAATCATACTGTTTGCAGAGGGCGAGCCACCGGCTTGCCCCAATTTTGGAAACAGTCGCCGCCAGCCAGTCGCTGTGTCCAAGGCTATGCCTTGAACCTGTTCGCTGATGGCCTGGCCGTCTACAATGCAGATTCTCGAACACCATTCTAATTCTGTACCTACGTTGCCGGGAGCAGCCCATGCGAGCCAGAAAGCCGCTCGATCTGCGGCAGGCGCTTGTCGTTGATTCCATCACCAAGTATTTTCACCTGCCCCAGCCGCCGCTGTGGAAGCGATTGCTGGGCGCCAGCGCGGATTTGCCCGAGCCGGGTCAACTTCCCAAAGCGAGCAAAGGCGGCAAGGAGCCGATCGCCGCTGTTGATCACGTCAGCTTTGCCGTCGAGCGCGGCGAGATTTTTGGCATCCTGGGACCCAATGGCTCGGGCAAATCGACGCTTGTCCGGCTGATATCGACCTTGCTGCGGCCGGACCGGGGCAGCGCCAAAGTCTTCGGCATCGATCTGGCGGAAGATGAGATGGGCGTCAAGCAGCTGATCAGCCGGGTGTCGGTGGACGCCGCCTTCTTCAAGAAGCTCAGCCCGATGGAGAATCTGCTCTATGGCGCGCGTCTGTATGGCGTCACCGCGCCGGAAGCGACGGTCAAGGCTTATGAAATTATGGGGCGTCTGGGTTTGAAACGCTCATCATTCAACGAGCCTATGGAGGAGATGAGCCGCGGCATGCAGCAGAAAGTAGCGGTCGCCCGCGCATTCTTGACATCGCCAATCTTGCTGCTGCTGGACGAGCCGACCACCGGGCTGGACCCACGTTCGAAACGGGATGTGCGCGAATTCATCGAAGAATTGCGCGACTCGCACGACGCGACCATTCTGATTACGACGCATGACATGGAAGAAGCCGATGTGCTTTGCGACCGAGTCGCTGTCATTCACAACGGCAAGCTGGCGGCCATTGGCGCGCCGGAGCAACTGAAACATAGTGGCGCGGACAATGGCGAGTTTTCCACGCTGGAAGATGTTTTCATCCACCTCACCGGCGAGCAGCTCGTTGATACAGAGGCGGCGGATATCGCCTAGTTGCATAGTCCCACCTGGAGGTCGATCATGCAAAAACTTGTGAGGCGCGGCTTGAGCGCGCTGCGTCTGGAGTCGCTGCAATCCTACGCCTTTTTGGCGCGTAATTGGCATTTGACGCGCCGCTATTGGGGCTGGGAAGTGGTGTGGTTCTTCTATTCGCTGACCAGCGGGCTGTCGGTGGTCTTCATCGCCCAGGGCGCCGAAGCGTTGACCGGCGCGGCGCCCAGCTTCGATGTCAATTACTTGACGATGTACCTCATCATCGGCACCTTGATTTGGCGTTATTTGTCCAGCATTTTTATGCTGACCAGCGAGGTCATCGCCTGGGAACGCTGGGAAGGCACCATCGAGTATACGCTGATGGCGCCGGTGGAGCGTTGGGTGCATCTGGTGGGGCAGACCGCCTATTCGCTTATCTACAGTCTGGTGACGACCGTGCTGATCGGCATCGCCATGGCGCTGTTCTTCGAGCTGGACCTGTCCAGCGCCAACTTGGCGGGCGCGGCGGCGGTGGTGCTGGCCGGCAGCTTGTCCCTGATAGCCATTGGCATTGTGGCGAGCATCCTGCCGCTGCTGTATCCGGAGCGCGGGGCGCAGATGACGGAAGTCGTGCAGGCGTCGTTTCTGCTGATTTCGGGCGTGTATTATCCCATAAGCGTCTTGCCGGACTGGATGGAGTCGCTGGCGCGCTTTTCACCGGTGACCTACGTTTTGGATGGTACGCGCGCCGCCGTGCTGGATGGGGCAACCCTGGCGGACCTGCTGCAATTTATCGGGCCGCTGCTGGTTCTGGGCGCGGTGGCGCTGCCGATCGGCCTGCGCGCTTTTAAGGCGGCGGAGAATTACGCCAAGCGTGCCGGCAAGTTGAAACGCGTCGGCTAGCTGCCGCCGGGACCGCGCCGGGCTTTCGCGGCGACGCGATCGACAAGCCGAGGATTGCTGACCTGGTCAGGCAGTTGTACGCGAATCTGACCGTCGCGAATGGAGATGCTGACGGAAGCGCGCGCCTCGGCCTCAGACGTCACGCGACTGACGATCCAGTCATTCAGGCGGGCGCAGAATTCGGCGCTGAAAAGGAAGATGGCGGCGATAAGGTAAGCCCAGAACAGAAAGACGATGACGGTGGCGATGCCGCCGTAGACGAATTGGAATCCGCCCAGGTTGGTCAAGTAGAAGCTGAAGCCGCTCTTGGCCAGCTCCCAGCCGACCGCGCCCAGCAGCGCCGCCGGCAGCACCGCGTCCCAATGCACGTAACGCGCCGGTACAAATCGAAACAGCAAGGCGAAGATAACGACATCAAGGCCAAAGGGCAAGAAACGAATGCCGATACTCAGCCACAAGCTGGGCTGATCCAGCAGCAGCACCGAGAGCAGCCGCAGCACACCGGCGGTAATGAAAGTGGCGATCACGAGGACGACCAGCGCCAGGCTAATGCCGATGGCTTGCAGGCGCAGCCTCCAGATGTTGCGGCCCTTGGGCACACGGAAGATTTCGTCCAGCGAAGCGGTCAGGTTTGAGAAGAGGCTGAGCGAAGACCAGACCATGGTCATGATGGCGACGATGCCGAATGAATTGGACTGCGCCAGCGATTCGTCCAGTATTTCGCGCGCAAATTCCACCGTCGCTTGATCTTCGGGCAAGAACATTCGCAGGCCGTTGGCGATCTGTTCTTGCGCCGCCGCCGGCTCCAGCAGGCCGCCGATCAAGACCGCCAGCAGCAGCATCAGCGGGAAAAGCGAAAACAGGGCGAAGAAAGCCAGCGCCGCCGACTGCCGCGAGCTGTAGCGCCCGAAGCTGCGCAGGCTGGCGAGCAGGATAATCGGCAGCGCCCGCGTGGTGTCGCTGCGCAGGGACCACCACTGCAGCGCGATTTGCTGAAAGCGTTTACTGGCGGCTTTCATGCGCGCCCCGTTTGAGAACAACTCATATCGTTGCTTACTCAATCATAGCATGAGCCGGCGCCTGAACAGTGATTTGCGCGCGTGAAGCCGTCAGCGGCGCGCGGCGCGCGCCAGCAAGTCCGCGTAGTTCTCGCCCGGTGTGATTTGGCCGAGTACGGAGGCCTTTCGAGCGCCGGTCAAGGCTGGCAGGGTGGCGGGACGGCCGCGCCAGGTTTCGTAAGCCAGCACTGCGAATACCACCGCCTCTTTGAAATCGCTGTCCATGCCGATATCTTCGTGACTCAAAACCTGCGCTGGCGCGAGCAACTGGCGCAGCAAACCCACCATCACGGGATTGTGGCGTCCGCCGCCGCCCAGGATGACCTCTTGGATGGGCGCGGGCGCGAAACGCTGGTAGGCGTCGGCGATGTTGGTGGCGGTCAACGCTGTTAGCGTGGCGATTATCTCCGCGGAAGCTATGCCCCGCCGCCCAGCCTCCGCGACCAGGTCCAGAGCGACGGCTGTGCCGAAGATTTCACGCCCGGTGGTTTTGGGATAGTCGCGCGCGTAGTATGGATGCCCGAGCAATTCGTCCAGCCATTCTTCGTTGACTCGCCCCTGCCCCGCCAGTTCGCCGTCGCGGTCATAATTGAGCGCGCCGCCGGTGAGTTGCGCCACGGCGATATCCAGCAGCGCGTTGCCCGGTCCTGTATCGAAGGCGATGGGAGCCAACGAGTCGTCAGCCAGCGGCGGCAGGAAGGTCACGTTGCCCATGCCGCCTATATTCTGGATGGCGCGCCAATGCCGGGGATGG
This sequence comes from Anaerolineae bacterium, assembly GCA_022823165.1. Taxonomy (GTDB): domain Bacteria; phylum Chloroflexota; class Anaerolineae; order Aggregatilineales; family Phototrophicaceae; genus UBA6055. Next base: position 71,211 of record JAJDXR010000053.1, read on the forward strand.
CGCAGCAGCAGCCAGTCGATGTAGCTGGTCAGGGGCGCGCCCTGGCCGCCGGCGGCAATATCGCGGGCGCGGAGGTTGCTGATGGTGGTGATGCCGGTGCGCTCGGCGATGACAGCCGGCTCCACGATTTGCAGCGATACGTTGACTCGTCCGCTGGGCAAGACATTGTGCCAGAGCGTCTGCCCGTGCGAGCCGATGAGGTCAATTTCGCCGGGCGTCAAGCCGGCTTGTTCAATCGCTTCGAGCGCGCGCTGAGCGAAGATTTCGGCGAGATCGACGTGCAGAGCCGCAATCTGATCGACGTGACTCGCGACTGGGTCGCAGCAAGCCAGGATGCGCTGGCGCATGGGCGGGTCGTATTCGTAAGTCGCGCCATGCAGCAGCTCGACGGTCATGCTGCCGGGCGCGCCGTGGATAGCGCAGATGGCGACATCGACGCCGTCGGCGGAGGTGCCTGACATCAACCCCGCGACAATCATGCGGGCGGCTTGGACTTTTGCAAGTGGCGGGCTTCACGCGCCAGCCGCAGCATGGCCAGACCGCTGAAGAGAGCGGCAAGCGGCACAGCCAGGATCAATTGGAGAATGTCGCCATTGTGCGGCGCGGGGAACACCATATTTCCCGCCAGAACAACCAGTCCGGCGCAGGTCGCCCCGGCCAGATGCGCCAAGACCCAGCGCCAAACCGCAGGAAAATAACGGCGCAACAGCAAAGCCTGCGTGGCTGAGAAGATGCCCATAAAGCCAGCCAAGGGCAATGTGAATTGCGCGGCAGCGCGCAAATCATAAAGGCAGCCGACCAAGCGCTCAACTGGATGAACATGGTTGAGAAGCGCGGGCAGATGGCTGGCGATGACGCCGGCCAGCGCCGCGCCGAGCGCGCTGTAGAGGCTCATACGCTGAATCTCTAAGCCGAGATGCCGCCGCAGGATAGTTTTCTGCAGGGCGCCGATGCAATAGCCGGTGATGAGCAAGCCAATGCCGAAGAACAGGAAAATATAATCTTCCCAGTAATCCCAGGCTGAAGTATCCGTCAACCCGCTTAGCGCTGACTGAAAAGTCATAATGGCGGTGAGAGACAGAGCCACAGACAGCGGCGCTACCATGAGGCCGGTGACGAGCCAGGAAATCATAAAAGGCGCTGCGCCTGGTCGAACGTTCATTGAGCCGGTCTCCTAACTGGTCGGCGTCAGGCAGATACGACTCATACACAATCCCGCGCCTATTTGCTTAGGAAATCAAGCCGCCAGAGGTTCAGGCGGTCTCGGCGTAGCGCTTGAAGTTGTCGAGGATCGCCTGCCAGCCCGCGCGCTGCATCTCGGCCGGGTTTTCAAGGTCGGGGTCGAATGTCGTGGCTACGCGCGTTGAGTCGCCCAAGTCGTCGAACTCGGTCTCAGCTTGTCGCCCATCAGTCATGGTATAGGCGAGTTTAACTTCGTGGCGCACGTCGTCGTAAATGGCTTCAAAGTCGAAGCCAAAGCTGCCGTCTTTGGCTTCCATGCGCGAGCAAAGGCGGCCGCCGACTCTCAGGTCGTTTTCAGAATGCGGGCAGCGCCAGTCGTCCGAAGCGAAGTTCCAATTGACGATATGCTGCGGCTCGTTGAAAAGGCACCAGACATCGCCGCGCTTGCGGTTCACGACTGTTTCAACTGCGATGCGCTCGGGCATACGCTGTCTCCTTATGCGGAAACGAACGGTCGCTGACAAGAGGGAAAATACGAACGCTGGCGATACAAGGCGGAGAGGACAGGATTCGAACCTGCGGTACCCTTAACAGGTACAACCGCTTAGCAGGCGGCCCCAATCAACCACTCTGGCACCTCTCCCATAGATTATGCAGCTGTTAAAGTGTTTAAGGCGGAGAGGACAGGATTCGAACCTGCGGTACGGAGGACCGTACAATGGTTTTCAAGACCATCGCCTTAAACCACTCGGCCACCTCTCCAAGGCTCAAGTGAGCCGCGATGCGCCGATTGTCATGCTAGCATAGCGCGACTGCCCTGTCAACGGCGGCCGAGTGGGCGAATGCGCTTTAAGGCGGACATCCGTCATTCCCAGGTCGCGGCATGGCTCACTCAAAATATGAATTTCAAATGTGTGCGCAGGTGGGCGAGCCAAGGCTCGCCCCTACAACTTTCGACTTTATTTTGATTCCTGTAGGGGTCAGCCTTGGCTGACCCGTTGCTGTGGAATTTGCAGGACTTACTTGAATTTACTGAGAGCACAGAGAAATGCTATTTGTCGAAGCGCTGCGGCCTGGATATAGCGCTTGTGGCGCGGCGGGCGCTGGACTACACTGCGGCGAGAATTGGGAAGAGAGGCAGCAAATTGTGGCTGGCGTCGCCCTGCTCTATGTACTCTTGCTAACGGCCGTCGCCAACATTGAGTCGGCGCGCAATGGCGAGACGCGTCTTTTGCGCGCGCTAGCGATTCCGCTGCCGGTCGCGCTGCTCATCTACACATTGAGTGTGGCAAGCGGCGGTGATCCGCTTCGCGCGGCCCCCGTGATCACGGGAATAGCTTCAATGCTGCTAATGCTCGCTCTGATTGGGACGGAGCGACCCTGGCTATGGGTGGCGCGAATTATCAAGTCAGCCGGACGCTATGAGCGTATCGCCTTCGACGCGCAAAGGCGCGTTCACCGCTTGGCGGCTCTGTTGCTTATCTTTGCACTGGTAGCGCTGAGCCGGCAAGCACTGCGCGCCGAGCCGCAGGCTTTCACCGACGCTGCCGGCGCCGCGCCGCAATTGCTAGTCGGCGCGCTGCTGTATTTGGCTTTGGCGATACTGGGCGTGGGCTGGCTGACGCGCCGGGATTGGACGGCAGTATTGCGGCGGTTGGGATTGCGCTGGCCGCGTCCTGCGGATTGGATGGCCGGCGTCTCGGCAGGAATCGCGCTGTATCTGTTGGTCGCGCTGGCGCTGGCATTGTGGCAGGCTGTGGCCGAGCCCGGCGTCTTCAAGGCGCAGGCCAGCGGGGCGCGCGCGATTTTCGAGGCGCTGAGTTCCTCCCTGCTGGCAGGTGGATTGCTGGCGATGAGCGTCGCCGTCGGCGAAGAGGTCTTGTTCCGCGGCGCGCTGCAGCCGGTATTTGGACTGGCGATTTCGTCGCTGCTGTTTGTGGCGCTGCATACCCAGTATGCCTTCACGCCGGCGGCAGCGATTCTGTTCGTAGTATCGCTGGGATTCGGGCTGCTGCGCGCGCGGGCGAGCACCACAGCTGCAATCATTGCGCATGCCGCCTACAATGCGATCCCATTCGCGCTGGCGGCTCTGCAATGAGGCCTCACCGAGCCTGTTACCAAGGCGATGATGGAGTGATGTTGGAGTGATGTGCAATCAATGACCAACCTGTATGCGCTTGACGAAGCAGAATTGGCAGCCTACCTGGCGGCGCTTGACGAACGACCCTTCCGCGCCAAGCAGATTTGGCAATGGCTATACGAAAAGCGGGTCAGCAGTTTCGACGCGATGACTAACTTGCCGCGCGCCACAATTGCGAAGCTCAAGGAATCAGCGCGCTTGGGCGAGCTGGAAATGACAGCGCGTCAGCTAAGCAAGGACGGCACGGAAAAACGCCTCTACCGCTTGCCCGACGGTCAACTGATTGAATCGGTGCTGATGCCCTACGACGACAAGCGGCGGACCGCCTGCATCTCATCACAGGCGGGTTGCGCGCTGGGCTGTGTCTTTTGCGCCACCGGACAAATGGGCTTCGGGCGGCATTTGAGCGCTGCCGAGATCTTCGAGCAGGCGCTGATATTCGCCCGCGATTTGGCGGCGCGCGGCGAGCGGCTAAGCAATGTCGTATTTATGGGCATGGGCGAGCCCTTCCACAATTACGAAGCCTCGCTGGAGGCGATAGACCTGCTGATGAAGCGCTTGGGCATCGGCGCGCGGCACATCACCATCAGCACGGTGGGGCTGGTTCCGCAGATTCGCCGCTTCGCCGATGAAGGTTTGCAAGTCAAGCTGGCGGTGAGCCTGCACAAGACGGACGACAGCGAGCGGTCGGCGCTGATGCCGGTGAATCGCGTCTGGCCGATTGCCGAGCTCATGGACGCCTGCCGCTACTATGTCGAGCGGACGCAGCGGCGGATCACCTTTGAGTGGGCGGCGATCGCGGGCGAGAACGATACAGTCGCGGAAGCGCGGCGACTGGGTCGATTGCTCGCCGGGCTGCACTGCCACGTCAATGTCATTCCGCTGAATCCGACCGGCGGGTACAAAGGCGGGCCGGCGCCCGCTCCTGATCTCAATCGCTTTCTGACGACGCTGCGGCAACACGGCGTACCGGCTACCGCGCGCCTGCGCCGCGGCATCGACATCGACGCCGGCTGCGGTCAGCTGAAAACAGCGGCGCATGACGCGGAGGCGATCCGCTAGCTACCGCAATATTTCGAAATTCAGACGATCCTGCGCGCGGCAAGTTATTGCTATCGAGCGCCATAAACTGTAAGATCATAATCGTTGACCACGCACAGTTCCGAATGCGGCATGAACGAAAATGTCATAAAAATCGCGCCATCCATACTGGCGGCGGACTTTGGCCGTCTAGCCGAGCAAGTGGAAGCAGCGCAAGCCGCCGGCGCGGATTGGATACATATTGACATCATGGACGGGCGTTTCGTGCCCAATATCACCATGGGACCGCTGGTGGTGGAGGCGGTGGCCAAGGCGGCGTCGATTCCTCTGGATGTGCACTTGATGATCGTTGAGCCGGAGCGGTATATTCAGCGATTCGCCGATAGCGGCGCGAGCAGCATCAGCGTCCATGTCGAAGCCTGCCGGCATCTGCATCGCGCGCTCGGGCAAATCACCGAGGCCGGCTGCCGAGCCGGGGTCGCGCTGAATCCGCATACGCCGGCGGCCGCAATCAGCGAGATCGTGGAGATGGTACAAATCATCAACGTGATGACAGTCAACCCCGGTTTCGGTGGGCAGCAATTCATAAAGAGTACGCTCTCGAAAATCCGCAGCTTACGCAAGCGGGTTAACCAGCTGGGCGCTGACATTCACATCGAGGTCGATGGCGGCGTCACCGGCGCTACCATCGGCGCGGCGCTGTCAGCGGGCGCTTCGGTAGCGATCGCCGGCACTTGCGTGTTCCAGCACGACAATGGTATTGCAGCCGGTATCGCTGAATTACGTCGGGCAGCGGCGAAAGCGGCACATGTCGAAGACAAGTATTGATGGCCGCGCCTTGAAGCAGCTGCTTGGCGCCGGCGTCAAAGGCGTGGCGCAGAATGTCGAGCTCATCAACGAGCTCAATGTCTTTCCGGTGCCCGATGGAGATACCGGCATCAATATGTTTCATACGCTGAATCGCGCTTGGGCTGAGCTCGACAGCGCCGCCGACGCCAAGGCGAGCGCGGTGGCCCAGCGTTTTGCCTATGGCGCCTTGATGGGCGCGCGCGGCAACAGCGGCACGATTTTGTCTCAGCTGCTGGCTGGCTTTGCCGAGGGCTTGGGAGATACGGAGCGGGTGACGGCGCCGCTGCTGCTCGCTGCCATTGATATGGCGGTGGAACGCGCCTACGCCGCCGTCTCTGAGCCGGTGGAGGGCACTGTGCTGACTGTGGCCCGCGAGGCGGCGCAAAGCCTGCATGGGGGATTGTCGATTGACGGAATGTTGCAGACCTTGCTGGCAAACGCGCAGGCTGCCCTCGAAGACAGTCCGAATCAATTGGCGATTTTGAAGGATGCCGGCGTAGTTGATGCCGGCGGCATGGGGCTGGTCTGCTTCTTGCAGGGCATTCAAGAGCATAGCTGCGGCGCGCCTGTGGAGCTGCGGATGCCAGCTCAGTCAAGCGCGGAAAAGTCCGCGCCAGCGGGCTCGCCGGTTGAAGCTTACGGCTACGATGTGCAATTTATAATGCGGGGAGCAGCGCTAAATGTCGGCAAAATACGCAGCGATCTGGAGGAACTGGGCTGGTCCGTCATCGTGGCTGGCGAGGGGCGCATGATCAAAGTGCATATCCATGTCGAGAACCCGGCCCTGCCCCTGGATTACGCGTTTAAGTCCGGCGCCGCGCTCGACGACATCGTGGTGGAAAACATGCAACTGCAGGCGGCTGCGGTCGCGCGGCAAAGGGGGCGGCAAGTCGCTGAGCCCAAGCCAGCGCCTGCCGCGGTGATCGCTGTTGTCGAGGGCGCCGGCATGCGCGGCGTCTATCGCGACTTGAATTGCGCCCATATCATCGCCGGCGGCGCGGGCAAGAATCCCGCGACAGAAGATTTTATCAGCGCGATTGAGCAGTTGGACGCCGAGGCGATAATCATACTCCCCAACAACCGCAATATCGAATTGGCGGCGCGGCAAGCGGCCGACCTGGTAGAGGGGGAACGCGTCTCCATTGTAGCCACGCGCACGGTTGTGGAAGGGGTCAGCGCGATGATCGCCTTCGGCGACGCCGGCGACGGCCAGCTGTCGCCGGCGGAAATTGCGTCGGCCATGCGGGAAGCCGCGCGGTCGACAACTTCTTTGGAGATCACGCGCGCCACTCGCTCAACGACCCTGCAAGGTTTGGACATCCGCCAGGGCGATTATCTGGCCATCATCGACGGACGGATGAGCGCGGCCGCGGCCGATATCAAAAGCGCGCTGCTGGATGGCCTTAATATAGCCGGCGCTGAGGGCAAGGAGTTGGCCACGCTTTATTATGGCGGCGGCTTGTCCCGGGCGGAGACCGAAGACTTAATCAAAGGATTGGCATTGAAGATTCCCAGCCTGGAATTTGAGCTGATATACGGCGGCCAAGCCCTGTATCCGCTGATTGTTAGCGTTGACTAATGCCAAGAATCCAAATTGTAACGGATAGTGGCGCGCGCTTTTCCAATCCGCGGCTGGTGCGACATTTTCCGGTGACGATACTGCCGAATATCATCGAGATCGGCGGCAAGCAATATCAGGAAGGCATCGACCTGGGCACGGAAGAAGCCTTTGCGCTTATGGCGCGGCATGGCAGCCCGCCGAAGGTTAGGCCGCCATCGGAGAACGATTACGCCGAATTATTTACGCGCCTGTCCCATTTCTGCGACGCGGTGATCTCGGTGCATCCATCACGCGAACTGTCAGAGAGTTGGCGGAACGGGCGCCTGGCCGCCCAGCAAGTCAACAGCGGCTGCGAGATTGCAGTGGTAGATTCGCAGAGTCTCTGCGCCGGCCAGGGTATGTTGATACGCGTCGCGGCGCGCGCCGCCCAGGAGCTGGGCAGCGCTGAAGACGTGATCCAGACGGTGCGCCAGGCGGTCAACCGCATATACTCCGTCTACTGCATCGGAGATGTCAGCTTTTTGCGCGCCAATGGCTTAATGAAGCCTTCGCATGCGATTCTGAGCAAGCATTTGGAAATCATGCCCTTCGTCAGCCTGGAAGACGGCCAGATCATCGTCATCGAAAAGATCCGCGGCCGCGCCGATGTCATTGAGCGCCTGGTCGAGTTTCTGGTGGAATTCACGGAGCTGGAAGACGCCGTCGTGCTGCAGGACCAGAAGCGGATCAGCGAAGAGACGCGTATCATGCAGGATCGGCTGGCGCTAGAATTCCCGGGGCAGCACTTCCCCTTTACGATGTACAGCGCGACCATGGCTTCATTATTGGGCCCGCGCGCCACCGGCGTTGCCGTGCTCGAGAAAGAGAGCGACGACCTGGACGATGACTTCTAGTCGGATTCGGATAGCCGCGGACAGCGTCTGCGATTTGCCGGCGGACATAGCCGCCGCGCTCAGCGTGAGCATTATCCCGACCTATGTCAATATCGGCGGGGAGAGCATCGCCGACGACGGCGTCGGCTTGGATCGGGAAAGATACTATCGCGATCTGCCGACGCTGACGACGATGCCGACGACCGCGGCCCCGTCCCCCGGCGACGCCGCGGATTTCTATCGGCGGATTCTGGACGACGGCGCCGAGCATATCGTCTCGCTGCATGTGCCGGAGAAACTCAGCGGCGTCTTAAACGCCATGCGCCTGGGCGCGGAAGCGGTCGGCCGGGACAAAATTACGCTGGTTGACAGCTTGCAGCTGACATTTGGCATCGGCTTGCAAGTCTGGGCGGCGGCTGAGCTGGCGCAAGCGGGCGCCGGGCTGGACGCTATCCTCGAGGGCATTGAACGCGTTCGCAGCCATTGCGGGGTCTACGCCATTATCAACACGATGGAATATCTGCGGCGCAGCGGGCGCGTCAACTCGCTGGTCGCCAGCCTGGGCGGGCTGCTGCGGATCAAGCCGATAATCCGGGTTGACCAGGGCGAGATTGAGTCGATCGGACGCTTGCGCACCTGGTCGCGGGCTGAGCAGCGCCTGCGGGAGCTGACCCTGGCGCAAGCGCCCCTGGATCGGCTGGCGGTGCTGCACATCGCCAATCGCGCCGGCGCCGAGCGCTTTCTGGAATCCATTCACGAAATCGCGCCATCTGATACACTTGTCATTGAAACGACGCCGACCCTGGGTACGCATATTGGGCCCGGTTCAATTGGCGTGGCGACACTGAACCGCGACTGGAGGCGATGATCCATGCCATCTGCATTGGAAACATTGGTCAAGATCCTCAAGCTGGAGCGCGAACAAGGCGGCAAGAATACAGCAGTGGTGGGCGGTTTGAGCGCCTACGCCAGCAGTTGGCAGCCGCAAGCGCGAGAGCAGGCGCGGCGCGCGCATCATCATATTCTGATTGACGAAATCGTCGACTCGCTGGCTGAATATGACCAATTTAACAGCGACAATGAACGAATCGACAAGATCAACTATCTGCTGAATCGCGTGACGGACCGGCAGAAGGCGCCCCCGGCTTACCAGAAGCGGCTGGCTGAGTGGGAAAAGAAGTTGGGACCACGCAAGGATCGGCCGTCAAAACAGAGCCGCGGCCGCTCAGCGCGTGAGCGCGTGGACCGACGGCCGGCCCGTCAACAGGGCGGCGGCCAGAAGCGCCGTTTCCACGCCTACGACAACGCCTCGTATGATGAAGACTTCACACGGGGGCCCAGCCAGCGCAAACTTGACATCCCGCCGATGCCCAGTTTGAATCGCCCGCCGCGGCAGCCCCGCGCCCAACGCGGCCTAGAAGAACAACTGGCGCTGTATCGTGAGTTGGAAGCGCCGACCACTGACATTAGAGGCATCGGCAACAAGTATGCCGAGCTGCTGCAGCAACTGGATCTCCACAGTGTGCGAGATTTGCTTTACAACTTTCCACGCGATTTTGTGGATTATACCCGGCTGACCTGTATCAAAGACCTGGAGGCCGGGCAGACCGCCAATGTCATCGCTACCGTTGAGCGCGCAAGCACCGCGATCAGCGCCGGCGGGCGCATGGATTTGATCGTTACGATCTCCGATGACACGGCCAGAATGTCCATACGTTTCTTCAGCCAGCCCTTTCTGTCGCAGAAGATCAAGCGTGGCATGCACTTGCTGCTGCGAGGAAAAGTGAGTGATTTCCAGAGCATGGCCAATCCCGAATGGGAAGAGCTGGATCTCGACAATCTGCGCAAGATTGGCATCGTGCCGGTCTATCGCATGACCAAAGGGCTGCGCCCGCGCATGCTGCGCCGCACGATGAAGACGCTGCTGAGCGAGTGGGAGCGCAAAATACCGGATCCCATTCCCCTGTCGGTGCTGGAGCGAAGCGACCTGGCGGATCTGGGCTGGGCGCTGAAGCAGGCGCATTTCCCCGATGGCGACGATCACCGCTGCCACGCGCAGCGGCGTCTGGCTTTTGATCATCTGCTGATGCTGCAACTGGCGCTCTTGCGCAAACGCCGTCAATGGCAGTCGACGCCGGGGCAAGAGCTGACGGAAGACGACGACATCATCAGGCGCTTCGTGGCCGAGGTCTTCCCCTTTGAGATGACCGAGGGGCAGACGACAGCCATACAAGCGATTCAGCGGGATTTCGCCTCGGGGACGCCAATGAACCGGCTGATCCAGGGCGATGTGGGCTCAGGCAAGACGGCTGTGGCCACTGTAGCCATGGCGATCGCATTTTCCAATCACAAGCAGTCGGCTTTGATGGCGCCGACGGGAATCCTGGCGGAGCAGCATTACCGCTCGCTGAACGAGACCTTCGCCAGGATGAGCGGACCGGACAAACCCAACATCGCGCTCTTGACCAGCGCGCTGACGGCGGAGGAGCGCGAGGCCCTCTACCGCGACATAGCCGACGGCGCCGTTGACATGGTTGTGGGAACGCATGCGCTGATCCAAAGCGGCGTCGAGTTTGAGGACCTCGCTTTAGCCGTCATCGACGAACAGCAGCGTTTTGGGGTGGCGCAGCGGTCGCTGCTGCGCGGCAAAGGCGGCAATCCTCACCTGTTGATAATGACGGCGACGCCTTTGCCGCGTACGTTGGCGCTCACCTATCACGCCGATCTTGATCTTTCCATCATTGCCGACAAGCCGGCCGGCCGCCGTGAGATTATTACGAAAGTCATTGATGCGGCAGCGCGCGAACGACTGAACGGATTTGTGATCAGGGAATTGGAGCAGGGACGGCAAGCGTTTTTCGTCCATCCTCTGGTGGAGAAGTCCCAGGCGCTGGATACGGCCTCGGCAACGGAGGCTTTCGAAGAGCTGAGCCAGGTCTTCTATCAGTATCGCGTGTGCCTCTTGCATGGACGTTTGAGCGCTGTCGAAAAAGACGAGCTGATGGCGGACTTCGCTGCGCAAAAATATGAGGTGATGGTGACGACCACGGTGGCTGAAGTTGGCGTGGATGTGCCGAATGCCAGCGTCATCGTGATTGACGGCGCCAATCGCTTTGGATTGTCGCAGCTGCATCAACTGCGCGGCCGCGTTGGACGCGGCGAACATCAGTCCTATTGTTTCTTGCTGCCGGACAGTTCAGCGGAAATCAGCATTGACCGGATACGCGCAAGCCAAGCCGGAGACCTTGACAGGCAAGCGCTGACCATCGCCGAGCAGCGGCTGTCAGCTCTGGAGGAATCCAATGACGGCTTCTATCTGGCCGATCGCGATTGGCAATTACGCGGAGCGGGTGAATTATTGGGTACGCGGCAAAGCGGCCACCTGGATTTTGACATGTTGGACCCGGGCAATGCTGAGCTGATCAAAGAGGCGCAGTTTGAAGCGCGGACGCTGGTCGAAGAGGACCCCGATTTGCGGCTGCCCGAGCATCAGTTGTTGGCGGCTTTCGTCAACCAGCTCTACCCGGCCGACAGCGAGATGAGCTAGGCTCGCAGCTGGCGCCCCCGAGAACTCAGCGCAGAGCCGCCCCGCCGACTGCGGCAAACAGCTTGATTTGCCGGCAAATTCAAATCTGCCAGCCTATCGGTTGGCGCGAATTTCCCAGCACTACTACAATGCGCTGGTACGTGGGAGAAACTCTGGTCGGATTTATGGTGAATGTCAGCGTGGCTGTTTGTGTCGAAAAAGGCGATTTAGGCGTATTTTCAAATGACAGGACGAGGAATTGCGCTTTATCCGGCGTCGCTGGACCCGATACATTATGGACATATTAATGTCGCGCTGCGCGCCTCGCGTTTCTTTGAAAAGCTCGTCATTGGGATTTACGCTAATCCCGACAAGAAAGCCGTTTTGTTCGACATTGATGAACGTGTTGAATTGGCTGGCGAAGTCTTCAAGAAATACCCGTCGATTTCAGTGGCGAAATATAACGCTCTTACAGTACAATATGCGGAGTCAGTAGGAGCAATAGCCTTAATCAGGGGCTTGAGAGTATTCGGTGATTTTGAGTTTGAGTTTCGTATGGGAATGGCAAACAAGAAGCTGGCGCCGCAGTTGGAAACCATCATGATATTTTCTGACGAGCAATACATGCATATAAGCTCAAGCACAATTCGCGAGATCGCGCAGCTGGGCGGAGATGTAAGTTCGATGGTCCCGCCCATCATATCGGAAGCGTTAAGGAATAAGTTTAGTAAGTAGATTCGTAAGCACTGACACTGTCTCTCACGGGGAGGGGGCGATGGATATTCAACACTTGGTAGACCGGATGGAAGATTTGATCGACGAGGGCCGTCACCTTTTCGGCACGAAGTATACGATGTTGGATGAAGAGCGCGCCCTGGAGATCATCGATCAAATGCGGATATCGATTCCGGAGGAGATTGAGCGGGCGGCGCGCACGATCCAGCAGCGCGACCGCGTCTTGGCGGAAGCCAACGAAGAAGCCGCGCGGATCGTCCAGCAGGCCAGGCAGCACAGTGAAGACTTGATCGACGATCAGGAAATGGTCAAACAGGCCAAGGTGCGCGCTGAATTCGTCATTGAGCAGGCCAAGATCGAAGCCCGGAAAATCACGCAGGAAGCCGACGAATACGTGTTGGTTCAACTCAGCGAGCTCGAGCAGCGTTTCGCGTACACCCTCGATGAGATCCGCAACGGCATACAACTGATGCAATACGAAGAGCCGGCCACGGTTGATGCGAATCCGGATATGCAAGGCGTCCAAGCGCCGCAAGACGATGGCAACGCTGAGCCAATCAGCTTTGACCGTCCGGCGCAAGCGCCTATGGGCAGCCGCCTCTAAAGCATCGTCTGAAGCGTCACCTAAATCTTCATTAGCAGTTCATCCTCGATAGCAGGCATCCTTAGCGGGATGTCTGTTTTTTTGTCTTCAGCGCAAAACTGGCTATTATTCAGTCGATTACGCTTGCATTATCAAACTCGTATCGACCGATGCGCTTGCTTTACATTACAATTGCGTGGGCGCTGGGCCTCAGCCTGGCGCGCGCCCTGCCTGAGATTGAGGCGCTGCATTGGATCGCGGCGCTTTTAGCCTGCGGGCTGGCGCTGGCTCTGACGAGATCCAGGCAACTGCCCGGCAAATTGCTGCTCTCGCTGCTGATAATGGCGGCGGGCGGCGCGCGGCAAACGTTGATTCCGCGCGCTAGCGGCATCGCGGCGTTCAACGGCTTCAGCGGCACAGTTACCGGCCTGGTCATCGACGAGCCCCGTTACCGCGAAGACCGTGTGCAATTCCGCCTGGAAGCCGAAACCATTTTCGTCAACGGCGCCACGACGCCGACGAGCGGGCTGGCGCTGGTGGAAGCCGATCGCGCTACAGCAATCGACTACGGCGACAGAGTGCGGGCGACCGGCGCCCTGGCCACTCCCGCTACCGGCGATACCTTCTCCTACGCTGAATACCTGGGTCGCCGCGGGGTATTCACCATCATGCCTACGTCCGGCGTTGATGTAGTCAGCAAGGGGCACGGCGACCAGGTATTCGCCCGCTTGCTGGAGCTGAAAGAGATCCTGCGGCGGGAGATCGCGGCCGCCTTGCCGGAGCCGCAATCGGGCTTGCTGACCGGCATCTTGCTGGGCGATGAAAGTGGCCTGCCCCCGCAGCTTAAGGCCGATTTCGCGCGAGTGGGCGCATCGCACATCATCGCCATCAGCGGCTTCAATATGGTCATCGTAAGCGCCATTGTCATTCGCGCGCTGTCGGGCTTTTTGGGCCGCAAAAGCGCAGTGGTCCCTTTTAGCGCGGTGACGGTTATCGCCGTCTATGCGCTGTTTGTGGGCGCCAGCCCCAGCATATTGCGGGCGGCTTTGATGAGCAGCCTGCTGGTTATCGGCCGCCAATTGAAGCGCCGGGCATTCCTGCCCGCATCGCTGGCTTTGGCCACCTTGGTGCTCTCGATTCTCGATCCCAATGTCCTGCTCGACATCGGCTTTCAGCTGAGTTTCCTCGCCGTTCTGGGCCTCGGACTCTTTGCCGACCCACTGTCGCAGCGGTTGGCGGCGCTGCTCGAGCGTTGTCTGCCCGGGAAACTGGCGGCGCTGCTGCACAGCTTGCTCATTGAACCGCTGGTCGTTTCCATCGCGGCCCAAGTCGCCACACTGCCGCTCATCATCCTGTATTTCGGGCGCTTGTCGCTGGCAGCGCTGCCCGTCAACATGCTCATCGTGCCGGCGCAGTCGGCTGTTCTGCTGCTGGGGCTGGCGGCGGTCGTTTTCAGCGTCTGCGCGCCGGCGCTGGGATTGCTGTTTTTCTGGGCCGACGCGCTCTTTCTGTCCTGGACGATTTCGGTGGTGCGGGCCTTTGCGCGGCTTGAATTCGCGGATGTAGCCTTGATACTGGACGGGCGTATCATTCAGTGCTTCTATGTTTTCTTGATTGGAGGAGCTATGGTTCACGCGGCGCGTCCACCGCTCTGGCGCCGCATCGAGCGCTTCATGCGACGCAACGCCGTTGTCGTGTCAGCCGGCGCCGCGTCCTGCGCATTGCTCGCGCTGATGGCGGCTATGCTGTGGAGCCGACCTGACGGGAAGCTGCATGTGTGGCTGCTTGATGTCGGCCACAGCAATGCGGCGCTTGTGCAGACGCCGGGCGGCGCGCAGATACTGGTCGATGGCGGCCCTTATCCGTCGCGACTGCTGACTGCCATTGGAGATCGCCTGCCCTATTACGACCGCAGGCTGGAAATCCTGGCAATCACGCATCCGGATGAGTGGGACGTCGCTGCGCTGGAGAGTGTGCTGGAACGTTATTCCATAGGCGCGGCGCTGTATCATGGCCAGGAAAATCAAGGCGAAGCCTTCGGTCGAATCATGAAGCGACTGGCTCAAGCGCAGACGCCGCTGGTAGAGGCGCGCGCCGGCTACCGCCTGGAATTGGACGATGGCGTCACCATTGAAGTCCTGCACCCGCAATCCAGGCCCCGAATCACGGACAAGCTGAACGACCATGTGCTGGTGCTGCGCGTGAGCTACGGAGACATAGCGTTTCTGCTGACCTCCGACCTCAGCGCCGCGGGGCAGCGAGAGATGCTGGCGCGGGGAATTTCGCCGGTGGCGGCTGCGCTGCAGATCCCGCAGCATGGCGCTGTCCGAGCGTTGGACGAGAACTTTGTGAAGAATGTTCAGCCGCAAGTCGCCCTGCTGCAAAGCGATGTCGCCAATCGCCGCGGCGATCCCGACCCGGATACGCTCGACTTGTTCAAAGGTTTGCACCTGCTTCGGACCGATGAGCTGGGGACAATTCATCTCTACACTGACGGCGAGACCTTAGATGTGGTTGGCAGCGAGTAAAAGCCGTAGAGGCGACTTGATAAGTCGCCAGTAAGTGCGAGTAAGTAATGAGAATATAGGTACATCATCACAAAATAGCGAATTTCCGTGTTTGTGCGGGCGAGCCAAGGCTCGCCCCTACAACTTTCGACTATATTTTGAACCCTGTAGGGGTCAGCCTTGGCTGACCCGATTCTGTGAAATTTGCATGACTTACTTTGTTCCACTGCCCCTACGGCATGCGTTGTAAATGCGAATCGGAAAGGAGCTGGTTGCAAGAAGAGAGGGACTGCCGCCTCCTCTCTTTAAGCTGTTTCCGAATTTGCCTTAGTAGCGAATATCAACATGCCGGCGCGAGGCGGCCGACTCCAGGATGGCGTCGCAGATCACAGCATTGCGATAGCCGTCGACGAAGGTTGCCCCGTAGGGCGCCACCTCATTGTCGTTGACGATGGCGTCGAAGAAATGGTGGAATTCGTGTACAAAGCTGTGCTCCCAGCCGATGATGTGCCCGTGCGGCCACCAGTTTTCCCAGTAGGGATGATGCGCCTCGGTGACAAGCACATTGTGGAAGCCCTGGGTGGTATCGGGATTCTCGCCCTTCCAGAAGACGTTCAGTTCGTTCATGCGTTCGAGGTTAAAAACTATGGAGCCGTTCTCGGCGTTGATTTCGAAGGAGTTGAAATTCTTGCGCCCTTGGGCGAAACGGGTGGCTTCGACTGTGCCGAGCGCGCCGCTCTCAAAGTCGAGCAGCGCCACGAAGCCATCATCGACATCGGACTTAACCAGGCCGCCGGCGCCGTCGGGCCGCTCGCTGATCCAGGTCTGCGCCAGGCCCGATACGGCTTTGGGTTCGCCAACCAGAAAGCGAGCCAGGTCGATGATGTGCGCGCCTAAATCGCCGAGGGCGCCGCTGCCGGCCGGTCCTTTCTGGAAGCGCCAGGTCGTCTCCATGGCGCGGTCCATGCCCCACTCTTGCAAGTAGACGGCGCGCCAGTGATAGATCTGCCCCAGCTTGCCGCTTTCGATTAGCTTGCGCGCCTGCTGCACAGCCGGCACAAAGCGATAGTTGAAGGCGACCATGTGTTTGACGCCGGCGCTTTCGACCGCGTCCAGCATGGCCTTCGATTCTTCGGCGTTGCGCGCCAGCGGTTTTTCGCAGAAGACGTGTTTGCCGGCTTGAGCCGCGGCGATGCAGGGCTCGGCGTGGGCGTCATTGGGCCCGCCGTTGTCCAAGACATCAACCGCGTCATTGGCCAGCATGTCGCGCCAGTCGGTATAGGCCTTCTCGTAGCCGTAGCGCTGGGCGGCGGCGGTGACAGCGGCCTGGTTGCGCCCGGCGATGCCAACCAAACGGGGGATGGCCACCGGCGGATACATCATGTAGGGGATCTTCTTGAAGGCGTTGGTATGCGCCTTGCCCATGAAGGCGTAACCCACCATACCGATGCCGATTTCCGGCGCTTCGGCATCGCTGGCTTCAGCCGCCATACTGGTAAAAGTGCTGCTTACTTGCTTCTCGTCAGCCATTGTTTGTCTCCTGAGTCTCGGATTTGGAATAAACGGGCGAGCCACCGGCTCGCCCCTACGCGCCTTGGCGTTCAGCAAATCGTTGCCGTGCGACGGTATAATTGAGAGCTTTCGCAGTCCTATTCGTCGGCGAAGGCGGCGTCGAAAGCCAGCGCCGATGACGGGAAGTCGCTGGCTTTGACCCAGGCCGCCGATTCGGTGGCGCCAAATTCGCGGTCCATGCCGCTGTCTTCCCATTCGACTGACAAGGGACCTTGGTAGCCGGCGCGATTCAGGGCGCGGATCATGGAATCAATGTCCAGATCGCCATGGCCCGGTGAGACGAAATCCCAGCCGCGGCGGGAATCGCCGAAGTTGAGATGGGAGCCGAGAATGCTGCTGACCTTATCCAGCGTCACTTTCGAGTCTTTGACATGGACATGGAAGATGCGGTCAGCGAAGCGATCGATGAACTTCACCGGATCCAGCAACTGGTGGATGAAGTGGCTGGGGTCGTAATTGAAGCCGAAGGAGGGGTGCTGATCAAGGGCTTCGAGAGTCTTCTCGGCTGTGTAGATGTCATAGGCGATTTCGCTGGGATGGGCTTCCAAGGCGAACTTGACGCCCTCGGCGGCGAAGGCGTCCAGCACCGGCGTCCAGCGCTCGGCGAATTCTTGATAGCCGGCGTCGATCATTTCGTCAGATGTGGGCGGGAAGCGGTAGATCATGTGCCAGATCGGGCTGCCGGTGAAGCCGTTGACCACATCGACGCCGAAGGCCGCCGCAGCGCGGGCGGTGTTGATCATCTCCTGGGCGCAGCGTTCGCGCACGCCGTCGTCATCGCCGTCGCCCCAGAGGCGGTCGGGCAGAATGGCGCGATGCCGTTCGTCGATGAAAGCTTCGGCCACGCATTGGCCGACCAGGTGATTGCTGATGGAAAAATACTGCAAGCCATGCCGCTCGAGCGCGTCATGGCGCGAGCGGATGTAGGCGTCGCTTTCCAGCGCCTTGTCCACTTCAAAGTGGTCGCCCCAGCAAGCCAGCTCCAGGCCATCGTAGCCGAAGCTTTTGGCTTTCTCGGCGATGGTCTCAAAGGGCAGATCCGCCCATTGTCCGGTGAATAAGGTAACAGGTCTGGGCATTTGAGGCATCCTTTCTATCGCAAGCTATTCAGGCGGTTCATCGCTTGCAAGTATAACGAGCAATTCCGAATCGTCCAGTACCGCCGGCGGTGGAGCAAAAGGAAATATGTTCAAAAGTCGTTGACAACCACGGCGCGGAGTGGTGAATATCGCGGATATAGTCCGCATAGTGAACAATGCGCAGATTTCTTCAACACATGGAACATTGAGAGCGCAGCGATTTCCTGTTCAGTAGGCGCGTTATTCACGTATTCGCCATTTCCACTTCTTCGGCTACCAAATGCTTGAAACATTCACAGTGAGATGTTACATTGCGATTCTTTCATTTTTTCAACGCCTAAAGTCTTACCATATGCGCCGCGCAAAGCTTATGCTTATCCTGGTTATCTTCTGCGTATCCGTCCCTATCCACGCGCAACGGGAGCGATTGGCCCGCCCGACCAATCTCAAGTTCAGCGGCAACACCCTCACTTGGGACGCCGTGCCCAACGTCTGGCGCTACAATGTCCGTTGGCGCGCCCAAGGCGCGAATTGGCAGAGCGCCACCGTTTCTCATCGCAGAAGCCATTATCGCTTTACGCTGCTGCCGACGGATGTGAAGATCACCATGCGGGTTCGCGCCATCGCCCGCTCCAATTCCGACTATCGCAGCAGCTTATGGAGTCATAACTTCTCACTGACCCTGACCACAGAAGCGCCCACCGCGCCGCCCAGCCCGACCGAAACCCCCTTGCCCGTCCTGCCCCGTCCCAGAGGCTTCCGCCACAGTACCGGCCCCAAGTTTGTCTGGAATCAGATGACCGGCGCATCCGCTTTTGAAATCGCCTGGAAACAGCCGGACCAGCAAGAATGGGAATCGCTGATCATCGGCAAATCGCAGTTTCATTACACCATCCTCGGGCTTAAACCCGGTCTCCTCTACCATGTGCGGCTGCGCGGCCTGGCCGATGGCTTGGTATTCCAGCCCGAGGGCGCATGGTCTGGCGTATTGACCCTTACCTTGACCACGCCGACTGAGACACCCACAACAACCGGAACGCCTGATATGGCATTGCCGGCCTTGCCCGCAACCGCCGATCTGCGGGTCGTTTCCGGAAGCACCGTCGCTTGGAAGCCCGTAGCCAATGCCTTCGAATACCGCTTGAGCTGGGTAAACCCTGATAACGAAGAAACCATCGTCAAGATCGGCCCCTCGCCCAAACCGCAATACATTATCCCTGGCTTGGAAATCGGCGTCACTTATCAGGTTAAAGTCCAGACGATGGGCGACAACCAGACTTATCGCCGGCGCGGCGGCTGGAGCAAGATTATCCGCTTGACGCTGGAAGCACCGACCGATACGCCAGCGCCAACTGAGGCGCCCACCTATACGCCAACGGATACGCCTACGCCAAAGGACACTCCGACGGCTACGCCCACTCCAATCGACACGCCAACGGAGACGCCTACGCCGACTGACACATCAACGGATACGCCTACGCCAAAGGACACTCCGACGGCTACGCCCACTCCAACCGACACGCCAACGAATACGCCCACTCCAACCGACACGCCAACGGCTACGCCCACTCCAACCGACACGCCAACGGCTACGCCCGCTCCAACCGACACGCCAACGAATACACCCACTCCAACCGACACGCCGACGAATACGCCTACGCCAACCGACACGCCAACGCCGACCGATACGCTCACGCCCACCCTGGCTCCGCCGCCCGCGCCGACCGGTCTTGTCATTACTCGCTTTGAAGGCCGCACCCTCTATCTGGCCTGGGACCCGGCGCCGACAGCTGCCAGCTACGAGCTGAAAATAGGCGATTCCGTCTGGTTCGATATTGGCGCCTACACCGACCATGGCTTCCTGGGCCTGGAATCCGGCACGACCTACACCCTGTCAGTCCGCGCCAGGAACCGCGCTGGAGTCTCGCCGTCCGCTTCGATTGACGGCAGGACCCTGCCGCCCACCAACACACCTATCCCAACGAACACGCCGACGAATACGCCCACCAATACGCCGACAAATACGCCTACCAATACACCCACCAGTACGCCGACGAATACGCCAACCGATACGCCCACGCCTGTGCCCACCGACACGCCCGTGCCGACTGACACGCCGCTTCCGACCGCCACGCCTTTGCCCACCGATACGCCCGTGCCGACCGATGCGCCTGTGCCCACCGATACGCCACCGCCCCGGCCTACGAAGACGCCCAAAGACGATGATGACGAATGCAGGAAAGACTTCAAACAGTGGACGGAGACCAGAAAAAACGGCAGATGCGATCAGTCCCGCACCTGCTGGAGCTCGAGCCGCGTATCCGGCAAATGCGACACCAACCACAGCCAGAGTTGCGGCGACTGGTCTAGCTGCCCTGAGCCGGCCTGCAATGAAGCTAGATATACGGGAGTTGAGACGCAAATCAGATACAACCACGATGACGATCATTTATGCTGGAAAGACGAGTACGAGCGCCGCTGGTGGCACAACGACTGCACCAACCAGCCTTACACCGAGCGTTGGCGCTTCAAGCAAAGTCATGGGCGAGTGGAGTGTCCATAAGTAAAACAAACCAGCGCTCCCGGTTGTGGGCGCAATAGGGGGCGCTGGTGAAACTAGCCGCGAACGCAGGAGTTTGATTAAACGTTCGCGACAAGCAATACACTACCGAATAATCTGCGAGTTTATCAATTCTACAGCTTACCCTCATTGGCGTCCGAGTGTTCGCAGGCCGCCTCGTTTCCCCATCCGCTCTATGAGAAGTACGTGCTGAAGCCCTTCTTTGAGGATGCGAAACAGTACTACTATGAACCGATGCTGGCGGCCAACAGAGCGCATGCCGTCATGCTGTTTCGCTGCGGCGTCATCACGCGCGAAAACGCGGCCGCCCTGCTCAAGGCGCTGGCGCAGGTCGACGCGGCCGGGCTTGACGAGCTGGCTTACCGCTCGGGCGTGGAAGACTTGTTCTTCGCCGTGGAGAACCGGCTGATTGAGCTAGCCGGCGCGGAGTATGGCGGCAACTTGCAACTAGCTCGCAGCCGCAACGATCTGGGTTATGCGCTGACCCGCCTGGCTTTGCGCCCGCCTCTGCTGCAAGCGGCGCAGGACTTGATCAGCCTGCGCGAGCGTTTGCTGGCTTTCGCGCGGCGGCATCTGGAAACGCTGATGCCCGGCTATACGCATACGCAACCGGCGCAGCCGACTACGATGGCGCATTATATCGCCGGCATTCTCGCTTGTTTGGAGCGCGATACAGCGCGCTTGCGCTTTGCTTGCGCGACCAACAATCAGAGCCCCTTGGGCGCGGCCGCCTTGACCGGCACAGCCTTTCCTATTGACCGCGAACTCAGCGCGCGTTTGCTCGGCTTTAGTGATGTTCAGCTAAGCACTTACGACAGCATCGGCGCGTCCGACAATATGACGGATGTGGCCGGCGCGCTGTCCACACTGGGCGTGAATCTGTCGCGGTTTAGCAAGGACCTGTTGTTCTGGGCCACGCAGGAAAGCGGCGCGATACGCATTGATGACAGCTTCCTGCAGATTAGCTCCATCATGCCGCAGAAGCGGAATCCGGTCGTGCTGGAGCATTTGCGCGCGCGCATCAGCCGCATGCTGGCGCAGGCGCAGGGAATCACGCTGCAATGTCATAATATCCCCTTCGGCGATACGCAAGACATTGAGGACGAGATAATCCCGCTGCTGTTCGGGTCCTTGGAAACGGCGGTCGAAATCTTGCAGCTTTACGGCGCCGTGGTCGATAGCCTGGGGGTTAATGTCGAGCACTTGCGCCAGCGCGCCATCGCCGGCTTCACGACTGTCACGGAACTGGCCGATACCCTGGTGCGGGAAGCCGGCCTGCCCTTCCGGCAAGCGCACAGCCTGGTCGCGGCGCTGGTGCGTCACGCGCAGGCGGGGGGACTGGCGCCGACGGACTTGAGCGCCAGTATTCTGCGCGATGTGGCTGCCGACACGCTTGAGCTATCCATTGAGCTTAGCGAAGAAGCCTTTGCGCGCGCGCTGGATCCGCGGGCATTCGTCGAGGCGCGCGACTTGCCCGGCGGCGCCGCGCCGAGCGCTACGGGCGCTGTGCTGGAGGCGCAAGAAACCGCTGTCGGCGAAGATCGCTATTGGCTGGCAGACACGCGGGCAGCGCTGGCCGCGGCCGACGCCATGCTGGCGGGCGAGGTCGCGGCGCTCACGGGCTAAGCGCCGGCGGTCGCGAGCCCGCGACTTAGCCGGAGTCCGCTTCGCTGTCCGCTGATTCGGAATCGGAATCGTTAATATCCGATTCGCCTTCCAGCGTGAGCAAGTAGGCGACGATGTCAAATATCTCCAGGTCGGTGTAAATCTCAGCCCAATTCTGCGGCATGAGATCGACTTCAAAGCCCTCAACCGTATAAGCCATAGAATCAATGATGGATTCGTAGATGTATTCGGCGGCGGTCATCCCCTCGATGCGCGTGGAGGCGCGCTGCTTGATATTGAGCAGGCCCGGACCGATGTTGGTTTTCTCGCTGGTGGGCAAATGGCAATTTGAACAGGAGTAGCCGGAACCGGCATTTTCCTGGAAGGTCTCGAACAAGACTTTGCCCTTTTCGGGATTGCGAACCGCTACCATGCGGTCGATGGGGGACAAGACCGGCGTCTCGGTAGGCGCGGGCGTGGCGGTCGGCGGCGGCGTGGCTGTTGCTGTCGGCGGCGGGATTGGGGTAGCCGTCGGCGGAATGGGCGTTGCGCTAGGCGCATCCGTGGGCATCGCTGCCTTTGCCTGCGCTGCGTCGGCTTCGGCCGCGGGCGCGTCGGTCGCGTGATGCAAAACGGTCGCTTCCAAACTGCCGCAGCCCGCCATCAGCATAACCAAAATAAAGCACAAGCCAACCAGCGCCCTTGGCCTGCGCGGAGAACTTCCTTGCCGCTGAATCATCCCTACCGTCCTGTTGAGCTTGAGGTTATGGTCGTCTTGGAAAGCCGCGGCATATTATCGCAAAACGAGCGACGTTAATATAGGGGAATCCTGCCGCTCATCCGCTGTCGTCAAGACCGCCTGACATTCCAAAAGGCATAGCCCCGCATTAGGCGCGGGTTAATCCGAAGCCTCAGCGTAGCTGGCTGGGTGGCGATGTTCGCATTTGTGATACACTAAGATGAACTGTATTCAGTTTTGATCGGCAGTAAGCAAGTTAAACGCAACCGGAAAGGTCGTCAACATGAAACGGAAACTGGCTTTGTTTTTGGCAGTGTGCTTATGTATCTGCGCGCCATTAAGCGCCCAGGATATGGAGGCGCCGGGAGCGGGTTTGGGCGGCATCGTCATTGATTCGTCCACCGCCGGCGATCCGGCTACATTTAATCCGCTGATAGGCGGCGATACGGCTTCGAGCGCAGTCTACAGTTGGCTGTACCCGTCCATTATCGGCGTCAGTCCCTACACCGGCTTGGAAGAGCCCAATTTGGCCGGCGCCATGGCCTCGGGCTGGGAATACGATGAAAGCGGAACTGTGCTCACCGTGCATTTGCGCGATGACATCAGTTGGAATGACGGTACGCCGGTGACTTCGGCTGATTATATGTGGGCGGTAGAGGCGACGCGCAGCGGTCAGATCGACAGTCCGCGCGCCGGCATTTTCGAGACAATGGCGGATGGCACGCCGGCCGGCGGCAAAATCGTCAGCATAGAAGCGCCCGACGACTACACCGTCGTGGTCACATTCAGCGAAGCCGATTGCATCTCGTTTAGCGATGTCAACGACGTGACGCCGGTGCCCGCTCACATTTTCACCGAACTCTATGGCGATGACTATGCGGCCATGAACGATAATCCGCGGGATATTCCGACGGTCTCCTTCGGCGCCTTCAAGGACGTCGAATTTGCCGCCGGCGAACGCATCAGCTTGCTGGCCGATCAAGCGTATCCGGACGCGCTGCTGGGTTTCGTCAGCCCGTCGGAACTGGTGACCTTGCAGGTAGCGGACGAAAATGTGGCGACCGAGCGCTTTATCGGCGGCGAGTTCAGCATTCTGGCGGTGCCCGCCACGCGGCAGGAAGAATTCCGCACCGATGAGAAGCTGCTGGAATTCCCGCGATATGAATTCACCGGCAACGGCTTCACCTTCTTCTCGATGAATCACGCCAACCCCGACAATCCGCAACCCGGCTTTGACGAAGACGGCAACCTGATCCCGCAGGAGCCGCACCCGGTGCTGGGCGACGTGCTGGTGCGCCAGGCGATTTCTCACGCCGTGGATATAGACGCGCTGATCGAAGGCATCCGCGACGGCAACGGCGTCAAGGTGGCCACGCACACCATCCCGACTTCCTGGGTTTATAATGCTGACTTGCAATACGAATACAACCCGGAACTGGCGATGGAAAAACTGGCCCAAGCCGGCTGGATTGACCATGACGACAACCCGGATACCGCGCGTATCTGCCAGGACTGCCTGTTCGCGCGCGAAGTGGACGAAAGCTATAACGGCAGCGAGTTGACGCTGGATTTGCACGTGCCGGCCGGCTCGGAAGTGGGCGAGCAGATGGGCCTGTTCTTCCAGGCTGAGATGAACAAGGTAGGCTTCGCGGCGGTTTTCGAGGCGATCGATTGGGGCAGCGCCTTTTTGCCCGAATTGACCGGCCAGACCTTTGACATGAATATGCTGGGCTGGAGCCTCGGTTTGCCGGTCGATCCGGATATCTCGCCATTCTACTATCCGGAAGTCGACGTGCCGGGCTCGGGCTTTAACTTCGTGTCCTACTACAATGCCGAGCTGATCGAACTCAACAACCAGGCTCGCGTCGTTCCGGGCTGCGATACCGAAGCGCGCGCGGAATTGTACGGTCGCGTTCAGGAGATTCTCTTCAACGACATGCCCTACTTCTTCATGTACGTGTCGGAATCCATGACTGCGGTACTGCCGGGCACGGAGAATTGGAATCCCACGCCCTACTCGCGCACCTATTCCATGGATGCCTGGGTATCGCCCGCCGTCGCCATGCCTTAGCCATAGGCGCCAGCTCGCTATCAGGGAGCTTCGGCTCTCTGATAGCCTTCCGGCGATACCCAACAACTGATGCAGAAGTACATCATTCGACGCGTGATTCAGGCGATTCCTACGTTACTAGGCATCACCTTGATCGTCTACTTCATCATGCTGCTGGCGCCGGGCGATCCGGTTTCCCTGCTGGCCTTTGACCCTAAAATCCGCCCAGACGAACGTGAGCGGCTCGCCAGCCAACTGGGCGTCAATGACCCGTTTTTTGTGCAATATCTGCGCTGGCTAATCGGCGATGACTGGATGATGGTCGATACCAATTACGATGGCGAAGCCGATGCCTGGGGCGACAATTACGGCATCCTGCGCGGCGACTTCGGCAGCTCGTTCAAGTTCCGCGGCTCCAACCCCTTGACGCTGATCGGCGAGCGGCTGGGCGCGACAATCGAGCTGAACATTGCGGTGCTGCTGGTAGGCTTGAGCAGCGGTATCACCATAGGAGTCTTGGCGGCGGTATATCGCGGACGCTTCTTCGACAAGTTCACGCGCATCTTCGCCGTCGTCGGCGACTCGGTGCCGGCCTTCTGGCTGGGATTGCTGGCGATTGTCTTTTTCGGTCTTATCCTGCCGCGGATGCTGGAGCCTTATGGCATCGGCACGGGCCGCCCAATCCTGCCTATGGGCGGTCGCTGCCCGCCAGTACGCGGGGGCTGCCCGCCCATCTTCGAGCGCATTCACTATTTGATTCTGCCAACCCTGGTGAGCGCTTTGGGCGTTGTCGCCGTTTGGTCGCGACTGATGCGCGCCTCAATGCTGGAAACAATCAACAGCGACTATATGCGAACAGCGCGGGCCAAGGGTTTGTCTGACCGCAACATCTGGGTCAAGCATGGGCTGCGCAACGCCATCTTGCCCTTTACCGTCTTCCTGGGTCCCACATTTGTCGGCCTAATCGGCGGCTCTGTCATCATCGAGCGGATCTTTACCTGGCCCGGCGTCGGTTTGCTGTTGCTGGACGGCTTAGTCAGCCGAGATTATCCGATCGTCATGGCGTCGGTTGTGATCGGCTCGGTCTTAACCGTGATTGGATATCTGATCTCCGACATTCTCTACGCGCTCTTTGATCCGCGTATTCGCTTCTAAGCCATTTTAGCGAGCAGGTGACAGTCGCAGCCCGCTACTGGCGGCGTTACTATGAAAATGATTCGCCCCGAGGAGCAGTTCAAGCCCTCGCAGAGCTTGTGGAGCCGCGCGATGTTCCGTTTGCGGCGGGACCGCCCCACGCTGGCCGCCATGTTTATGATCGCGCTTTTGGCCAGTTTGGCAGTGCTGGCGCCCCTCATCGGCGACTTGCTGGACGTCGACCCCTACGAGCAGGAATTGCGCAACAAGTATCTTGAGGTGGGCGCGCCCGGGCATCCGCTGGGCACTGACGAACTGGGCCGCGACCACTTGAGCCGGCTGCTATATGGCGGGCAGATTTCGCTGGGCATCGCTTTCGCCGCGGCGATTCTGTCGCTTTGCATCGGAGTAGCGGTAGGCGCCTTCGCCGGCTTCTATGGCGGATTCTTAGACGACTTTATTTTGTGGTTTATCACCACGCTTAATTCAATACCTGGTCTATTTTTACTCATCATCATCACCGCCGTGCTTTCGCCCAGCCCGCCGGCCATGGTACTGGTATTCGCCATCATCGGCTGGACAGGCACCACTCGGCTGGTGCGCGCCGAAACCTACTCCCTGAAACAGCGCGATTACGTTATTGCCGCGCAGGCCATGGGCGCCTCAGACTTGCGTATCATGTTCGCGCATATCGTGCCAAATGTCTTTTCGCTGCTGATTATCAGCCTCTCACAAGCGATGGTCGGCTTGATTCTGGCGGAGTCAGCCTTGAGCTTCATCGGCTTCGGCATTCAGGCGCCGACGCCAACCTGGGGTAATATGCTGAATAACGCGCTCGACTATATGCGGCGCGCGCCTCATCTGATGATTCTGCCGGGTCTGTTAATCAGCATGACCGTTTTCTGCATTTATCTCATCGGCGACGGCCTGCGCGACGCCTTCGACCCCAAGATCGCCGATTAGCATGCCCGCGGTTTCCGCCAACTCGCCGAAGCGCACTGGACAGCGCTCGCGCGCTATGCTATCATGCGCGGCTGTAATCTCGGCAGATAATGGCCCTGCGGCCTCTGAAATTGCGTGGAAAGGAACAGCGGGAAGCGCGCCTTCCCCTTAACAGGAACTATGGCAAATCATAAATCAGCATTGAAACGCATACGCCAGAACGAAAAAAGGCGTATTCACAATCGCACCTATCGCAATCGCGCGCGTACGCTGGTAAAGAAGGCGCGCGCCGCCATCGCCAGCGGCGATGTCAGCGAAGCTCGCGAGGCGACGCTGAAGGCGGTCAGCGATTTGGACAAGCTGGCGCGGCGCGGCGTGGTGCACAAACGTAACGCCGCCCGGCGCAAAAGTCGCTTGATGAAGCAACTGGCCGCGCTGGAGAGCTAGGTCCGGCCGCTTCTGACGTTCAAGCCGCTCCCCTGGCGCTGGCAATCCCGCTTAGATGGACTCAATCAGATTCAGTACGCGCTGAATTTCTTCGCGGGTATTGTATTGGCCGATGCCGATGCGCGCCATTCCCTGTGGCCGGTTCAAGCGCTGCATAATCTCCACAGCATAATAATCGCCGCTCCAAACGTAGACATTTTCAGCCGCCAAAATCGCCGCGATCTCGTCGGGCGTCTTGCCGTCTTTCACCATCGCTACCGTGGGTACGCGCAAGCTCACGCGATCCTCTTCGACGATTCCCGCGATAGTGACCCCGCGAATAGCGCGCAGGCCCTCGATCAGTTCAGTAACCAATACGCGCTCGTAGTCCTGAACCGCCAGCAGGGCGCGTTTCATCTGCAGCCGCGGGCCCTGGTACTGCGGCAAGTCGGCAGCGCCATATTGCCTGCCGATCTGCTCCCAATAGTCCATGCAAGCGCGCAGACCATTCCAGGTTTCGTAACTGGGCGTGCCATTCTCCCACCGGTTCGGGGCCAGATCTTTTGCCGGGCGCACCTTGTAGGCCGGCAGCGAATTCAGCAGGCCTTCGCGCCCCCACATGATGCCGAGGTGCGGTCCGTAAAACTTGTATGACGAACAAAGCAGAAAATCACAGCCGATCTCCTGCACGTCAATCGGTACGTGCGGCGCGCTCTGCACCGCGTCCACGACGTGCCAGGCGCCTACCGCCTTGGCCATGCCGGCGATCTGCGCGACCGGATTGATAGTCCCCACCGCGTTGGACGCATGGACTGTGGCGACCAGCTTGGTGCGAACCGACAGCGCTTCCTCCAGTGAGCCCATGTCAAGCGTGCAGTCGACGGGATCAATGTCCACCCACTTGACCTTCAGTTCGTGATCGCGGGCGACCAAAGTCCAGGGGCTGACGTTGGCTTCATGGTCCATGCGGGTCACGATCACCTCGTCGCCGGGGGACAAAATAGACGCCAGCGCCCGACTGAGACTGAAATTCAGTGTGGTCATATTGGGACCGATGACGATTTCGCTGGCGCTCGGCGCGTTAAGAAACTCGGCCACGCGCTGCCGCGTCTGCCGCGCCATGTCGTCGTTGCGTTGGCTGGTAGCGAAGGGCCCGCCTGAGTTCGCGTTCATGGTCAGGTAGTAGCGCGTAACAGCCTCCATCACGCTGCGCGGGACCTGTGTGCCGGCGGGATTGTCCAGGAAGATGGGCAGGCTGCCGTCTGCCGCTGGAATGCCTAGTGATGGAAATTGCGGTCGAATCGCCTCTGCGCTGAAGCTCATAGTTTTGTCCTTGATGCGGATAGCTGAAACAGGATAGGTCAGTATGCACTATAATGCGAGCCTGGTGGAATAGGCACTTGTGATTTCGAGCCCAAATTCAGTCTGTGAGACCGGCGCCAAATGACAGAATTCAAAGCGCATCAGGAGCTTGCGGCTGATAGTGCCGATTCGGTATCCAGCCCGGCGCGCGCCCCGCGGATATGGCGCTGTCTCAATTGTGGTCAATTGGTATTCAGCGGCGCGCAGGACGCGCCGGCCGACATTTGCCAAGGCTGCCAGGACATGACCACCTGGCAGCCACTCCCGGAATAATGAGCAAAGCCCTAGTCGCGCAGGCTTTCGATACTTTCGCGGACCTGCTTCGTCAGCCGCAAGAATTCCGGCTGGTAGATCATGGCGGCGAAGCGCGGGCGCGGCAAATCAATGGCGATATCGGCGATGACGGCGCCCGGGCGGCGCGACAGGACGATAATTCGGTCGGCGAGGAGAACGGCTTCGCTAATATCGTGGGTCACCAGCACAATTGTCTGCCGCGAGCGCTGGCGCAGCCGCAGCAATTCGAGACTGAGCTTTTCACGGGTTAGCGCGTCCAAAGCGCCAAAGGGCTCATCCAGCAGCCAGATACGCGGCTGCTGCAAGATGACCCGCCCCAGGGCGGCGCGCTGCGCCATGCCGCCGGAAAGCTCGGCGGGATAGGCTAATTCAAAGCCGTCCAGGTTCAGCTGCGGCAGCAATTCGCGGACGGTTTGGTGGCGTTCGCTCTCGGCGACGCCGGCAATCTCCAGCGGCAGGGCGATGTTGTCCAGCACCGTGCGCCATGGCATCAGATTAGCATCCTGAAACATGATGGCAATGTCGGGCAGTGGACGGTCGATCAAGGCGTCGCCGCAATAGGCTGAGCCGGCGGTGGGCTGCAGCAAGCCCGCCAGCACACGGATCAACGTGCTTTTTCCGCAGCCGCTGGGACCCACCAGGCACAGGAATTCATCGTCCGCGATGTCGAATGTGATCGGCCCCAGCGCCGGCAGCAGCGTTCCCCCGGGCGCGGGATAACTGACCGCGAGCTGTTGCAGGCGCAGTCTCACTCGCTGCCGCCCAAAACATAGTCATTGCTAAAGGCATCCGCCAAGTCGCCAAGCTCATCGCCCAGAAAGCCCATCAGCGCCAGGGTGTCGCGCATGGCTTCCCAGGAGGCCAGGTCGCTGAAACCCAGCTCGTCGGCATCCCATAGCTCAATGGTGTTAAGCAAGACCTGAAATTGCGCCAGTAGGCTCGGGTCAAATTGCTGCGATAGCTGGCGCAGCAGTTCAGCGCGGCTGGCGGCGACCGCCTGTCGATCCGGATGCGAGGCCAGGAAGCGGGCTTGGCGCTCGGCAGCCGCCTCAAGCTCAGCCACGAGCGATGCGCCATTGGGGAGCGTGTCAACATATTTCAAGCTGGACAAATAGGCCCGCGCCGGATTGTTGATTGCCTGCCTGAGCGCCGCTTTGAGCGCGCCGGCCATG
Organism: Anaerolineae bacterium; assembly: GCA_022823165.1. Classification (GTDB taxonomy): domain Bacteria; phylum Chloroflexota; class Anaerolineae; order Aggregatilineales; family Phototrophicaceae; genus UBA6055. Next base: position 101,163 of record JAJDXR010000053.1, read on the forward strand.
CGCGCGGCGCTGTCGGGGTCGCTATCCAGCAGGCTGCGCCCCACGATCAAGCCGTTAGATACGAGATCAACCTGTGAGGCAACTGTGATCAGCTCTACATCCGTTATGGCGCCGCAATCGCCGGCCGCCGCCCGGTTGCGGATTTGCAGCGGTTCGTTATTGGCGTAGACCATGGCGGCATCGACCGCGCCCAGGCAGACCACTTCGGCTGCATTGAAGCCGATCTCCTTGACTTCGATATCGCTTTCGGTCAAGCCAGCGCTGCTGAGCAAGGTAGTCAACCCGCTGTAGCTGGCGCCGAAGCGGCCCGGGATGCCCACTGCCAAGCCACGCAACTGCTCCAGGTCGCTCAGATCCAGAGCCGCCGAGTGGACAAGCGCGACCGGGTATTGCTGAAACCACTCAAAGATGTAGATCACGTCCCGGCCGCGAGAGCGCGCCAGAATCACTTGTTCGCCGCTGACGATGCCGAAATTGGCCTGGCCGACAGCGACAAGGTCAAGTACTTCCGGCTCTTGCAGATGATCAAGCGACACATCAAAGCCAGCATCAGCGAAGTGTCCTTGTTCGATGCCGACATAAAAGGGGGCGAATTGCACATTGGGAATGAAGGTCAGCAAGATGCGTTCTTCGACCAGAGCAGCCTGCGCGCTGCCAATTGATGCGCTCAGCAAGGCCAGTAGCGAGAGATAGCGAATGAGTTTGACCATCGGGTAGGTTGCTCCCATCTAGGTGACGAGTGATTAGGTGGATCGCCGCTGCCAAACCAGCACGCGCCATTCTACAAGCGCGACCAGGCTATACAGGCTGAGCGCGATGGCGGTCATGGTCAGCACGGTGACATAAACCAAGGGGGTGTCATACTGGCTGCGCGCCGAAATGACGAGAACACCCAAGCCGCTGCCCGAGCCCACAAATTCGCCCACAACCGCGCCGATAACCGCCAGGGTGGCGCTCGTCTTCAAGCCCGCTAAAATCACCGGCAGCGCCGAGGGCAATTCAAGTTTGCGGAAGATTTGCCAACGGCTGGCGTTCAGCGAGCGCATGAGATCGCGCAGTCGGGGCGAGACGCCGCGGATGCCGACGATGGTGTTAACCAAAGTCGGGAAAAACACGATGACGGCAGTGGTGACGACTTTGCTGCTCGGTCCAGTCCCAAAGATGATGATGAGCAGCGGCGCGTAAGCCACAATGGGCGTCGACTGAAAGGCGACAATTATGGGAGACAGGATGTATTCGAGCAGCGGCGCCTTGGCGATGGCGTAGCCGATGGCCAGACCGATTGATACGCCCAAGGGCAAGCCAAGCATCATTTCGCCCAGCGTGGTACCGGCGTGCTTAGCCAGCGTTCCGTCAGCCAGCGCCTTGGCCAAGGACTGCAAAACCTGCGCCGGCGGGGGTATCAGTATGCGAGAAACAAGTTGCCAGTCGGTAATCCAATGCCAAACCAAGATGAGGACGAGGACAGTAGCCAGGGGCGACAAGCGCCGCCAAACGACGCCATTGGCGTAGGGTCGCGCTATCTCAGGCTGAGTCGATTCGTTCTTGGCCATAGCGCCCATCCGGAGGCAAGCCTTACGAGGGATGGGCGCTGCCCGACGCGGCCGGCAGCAAAAAAAGCGCTGGCGCAGGCAACGACGTGACAATCTCACCAGGCGAGCCGTCAAGACAGCCCACGCGCCCTTCTCCCATCCGGACTATCACCGTCGGCTCCGGAATCGCACCGGAATCCACCTGGGCGGCGCAAGCTGGCTTGCGCGTTCCAAGGTCACGGGCTTGGCATGGCGAGCCATGCATCACCGCCGGTAGGGACTTCCACCCTGCCCCGAAGGTTGGTTGTACTGTATTTCGGAAAAGAGTATAGCGGAAGCCGCGTTGAATTCAATCTATTTCAACCTATTTCCAGAGCACTCGCACCAGAATATGTTAACCACCGAGTACACAGAAGTAAGTGCGAGTAAGTAATGAGAATATAGGTACATCATCACAAAATAGCGAATATTCGTGTTTGCGTGGGCGAGCCAAGGCTCGCCCCTACAACTTTAGGCTATATTTTGAACCCTGTAGGGGTCAGCCTTGGCTGACCCGATGCTGTGAAATTTGCATGACTTAATTGCATCTACTGAGAGCGCAGAGTTTTTTCACGGATACGCGAAAAAAAGTGGTGATGGTGGGGCCTTTGACCTGCTGTGTCTACGCGCAGCGCTGAAACGCCGGGATGTCCAAGCAAATTTTGTGGGCGACTCACCGAGTCGCCCCTACAAATCGCTAGAATTATGTTGCAATCGACATAAACTGATTCTGGTGCGATTGCTCTGATCTATTTCAACCTATACAGGAGCGGCAGAATCGGGCAGCTCCAGCGCTTGCTCGCTTTCATCGGCGGCCATCGGAGCCGGCTCGACTTCCTCATCCGCCTTCAAGACGGTAAAGAGGAATTGCCCGCCTTTGCCCTGGCTGTTGCCCTCAGCCCAGATGCGCCCGCCGTGAGCCTCGATGATGTGTTTGCAGATCGCCAATCCCAAGCCGGCGCCTTCATCGCCGGAGCGCGAAACATCGGCTTGGTAGAAACGCTCAAAGATGCGCTCGCGCGCGTCTTCAGCCACGCCGGGTCCGTTGTCGAAGACGGTGACAATAACCTCGTCCCCCGCTTCCGCCGCGGTGATCGTCACCGCGTCCCTCGGGGGCGACCATTTGATGGCATTGTGCAAGAGGTTGGCCAAGGCGCGCTTCAACTGGTCGGCGTCGCAGAGCACAGAAAGTTTCTGCGGCACATGGCTGACGATGCTGAGCTGCTTGGTCTCCGCCTGCGACTCCAGCCTGTCGATGGCTTCGTCGACGACCTGATTCAGCGGCGTTTTCACCAGGCGCAGAATAGCCTGGCCCGTCTCAATCATAGACAGGTCGAGCAGCTCTTGCGCCAGCCAGAGCAAGGCGTCCGTCTCCATGGCGATCTCTTTGAGCGACTGGATGCTGGCCTTGCGCTTGGGTTTGTCAGCGTCGAGGAACAGGCCTTCAATGATCAGGCGGATACGCGTGATTGGCGTACGCAGTTCATGCGAGATATTGGCGACCATGTCACGGCGAGCGCGATTCAAATGCACCAGGTCGGTGATGTCCTGCAAGGCGATGCCGATAAAGCGGGTAGCGCCGCCGTCAATATCTATGGCTTTGGCGCGCGCGCGAAAATTGGAGCCGCCAATAAGAAGCTGCTCGTCCAGGCTGTCCGCTTCGCGCAGCGTGTGCGCGGCCAATTCACTCAAGTCTTCCGAGTCGATGACTTCGGGCAGGCGCCGGTCGATAGGGTATTCCACTCCAATCAAAGCAGCCGCTGACCGGTTCAGGCTGACAATCCTCAGGTCGTCGTCGAGAAGTAATATGGCGTCAAAGGCGACCGAGGCGGCGGTCGATGAGAAGGCGCTGACTGGCAAGCGCTCGAATTCCTCGACCTGCGCTTGTTGGCGCAGGCGGCCGATCACCTCGTTTTGGCGCTGGCCAGCGGCAGCCAGCTGCTTCAGCCGGCGACTCTGATACCAGCAGAAACTGCCCATTCCCAGCAGGCCGGCGACCAATAGCGCAATCAGGGCTTCCACGCTCAACCCTCAAATCGATAACCGACTCCGCGCACGGTGCCGATGCGCGTCGGTTTGGATGGATTGTCTTCGATCTTTTCCCGCAGCCAGCGGATATGGACGTCAACGGTGCGTTTGTCGCTCTCCGCGATCAGGTAGTCATCACCCCAAACATTGGCGATCAGAAAGTCGCGAGAAAGCACCGCGCCTTCGTTGCGCATGAAGACAGTCAGAAGCGTGTAGGCCTTGTTGCTGAGCTTGACTTCGGCGCCGGCTTTGAAAACACGCCGCCCCGCGAGATCGATGTGCAGGTCGCCGGCGACTAATTCATCCTGCTTCTGGCTTTGCCCAAGGGAGGGGCGCCGCAACTCCGCGCGCACATCCGCCAGGAATACGCCCAGCTTGGGTGGCTTGACTATGTACTTGTCGGCGCCGCTTTCCAATCCCAGTATCTGATCATTAACTGTGCCGCGCGCTGTCAGCATAAAAATGGGCACGTAGTCTTTGTTGTTTTTGCGAATCATGCGGCAAAGGCTGACGCCATCCAGACCGCCCGGCAACATGATGTCAAGGACGATGAGATCGTAGACGCCGTTACGCGCCTTTTCCCAGCCGGTCTCGCCATCCAGGGCGGTATCAACCACATAACCTTCCGCGCACAGTAAATCGGACAGCATCTGTATCAAGGTTTGGTCGTCTTCTATCAACAGGATCTTTTTGGCCAAGTATTCGATCCTTTGTCTGGCTCGCTATTCGCGCAGCAAGCATAGCGGCCTTGCGCTAAATCTATGTTAAGGCATCTGGCTGATAATTTTAACATGGGGAAACTGCGTGGAGTGGTTAATTCCGCTGGCTCAAAAACTCCGCCTGGTGAACAAGAAGACTCTGCGACCTCGGTATGCCAAGTGAGTCATGACAAATTTGCCGCTGCGTTCTCCGAGCAGAAAAGAGGACGCCGAGTAAAGCATTTGCGCGCAACTCAAGAGCCTACCCAGTCAGAAGCTGCCCGGATGCCGGCCAAAGACGTCGCGCTCAGCGCCGCTCGACGAATGGCGGCAGCCACAACTTCCGCCGCGTAAGCGCCAACCAGCGTCGTATCGGCTGGGACATCACCGGTCGCAAGCGCGAACAAGGTATCGCCATCGTACATGGTATGGGCGGGGTTGACCGCGCGGGCGATGCCATCCTGTGCCATCTGCGCCATCTTCCGCGCTTGCGCCTTGTTCAGTTTGCCGTTGGTCGCCACCACGCCTATGACAGTATTCTCATTCGCGGCGGGCTGGGCGCCCGCAAATGCCATGCGCGTCAGCTCGTCAAGCACGGAGGCGAAGCCCCTGCCGTCTTGCGCGCGCAGCCCCGCCACAACTTCGCCGTCTTCAGCGATGACATTGCCAACCGCGTTTACCGCCACAAGAGCCGCCACTACCAGCCCCTTGGGCAGGGATGTCGCCGCTGAGCCGATGCCGCCTTTGCTGGCGCGTTGGTCACCGGCGATGGCCGCGATGCGCGCGCCCGTACCCGCGCCAAGGCTGCCCATCGCGACTGGTTCGGCAGACGCGACATTACAAGCTTGATAGCCAGCCGCCGCATCGGGCCTGGAGCCTGGTCGCCCGACGGTCAGGTCAAACAAGATGGCGGCGGGAACGATAGGCACCAGGGCGCCGCTGCGTGACTGATAGCCGATGCCGCGCTCGACGTGCCAGCGCATCACGCCATCGGCGGTCGCCAGGCCGAAGGCGCTGCCGCCGGAGAGAACGACTGCGGTCACCTCCTGCACCAGATTATGCGCTTGCAGCAAGTCGGTCTCGCGCGTGCCGGGGGCGCCGCCGCGCACATCAACCGCGCCGACAGTCCGCGGCGGGCACAAGACAACGGTGCAGCCGGTTGCGGCGGCGAGGTCGGTATAATGCCCAACTTTGAGGCCGGGCACACGCGTCAGCGTGTCATTCATCATCTTCGTCAAGGTAGTATTCCGCGCCATCGCCGTCGTCATGCCAAATCAGCTGAATTTTATCGCCGCTCGCTTCGATCTGATCGGCGGAATCCGGGAACAGCAGCGCGGCCGCCTGGTCATAGTCTTCTGGAGAGACCAGCACCTTGATCTCGCCGAGGTTGCCCAAGGTGATGCCAAGCGCAGTGGCGCCCGCTTCCTGATGGATCATTGCCGGTATATCGTGCGCTCGCAATTTTCCGATGACGATATGGGCTTCGGGCAAGTTATGCGTGATGTAAACCGCTATCCATTGCGGCCCTGCGGCAGATTTGCCGCGTTTTCGCAGACTCATCGGCAACCTGGACTATTCGCCTTGCTCGTCATTTCCCGCTCTCTTTCAGGATAATGCCGGCTTGATGGCGGGGCAAGCGGCGGCAAACTCTTGGCAGCGGCTTATCACGTTCCAAGCCATTATCAGTCGTCTTTTGTAATGAGCCCGATTTCAAAAGATCGTTCAAATGCCTGGCCCTTCGCAGCGATTTCGCCGGACTGGCTCGCGCGGGTCTCGTAATCATAGACAATCAGATTTGCCCAATACTCGCCTACGGGCAAATCGGAAACGTCAATAGACCGCCGGCTCAGCGCGCTCCCGCCTATGACATCATCCACTTGCAGCGCCTTGTTGGATTCGGCATCAAAGACCTGGATCGAATAGGCGTACTCGTTGGCGAAGGTCTTGGCCCACCAGAAGAATACGTTGAGCTCGTCGCCTTCCAGCGCTAGCAAGACATTCGCCAATTCTGTTCCATTGTCATAATGCAGCGCTCGCGGGCTGCCATCCGTCAACAACTCACAAGGAAAAGTTCGCAGCGCGTAAAGCTCGATGATTGTGTTGTCAGTCTCGAGGTAGCGCCCACAGGAATGGAAGCGCGCCAAGAAGTCGTCGGTGAATACCGGCATGGACTGCAGATTGGTCTCTTGCGGATTGTAGATCAGCCAAATCGGGAAGTCCCAACTGTCCATGCTCGCCACAGAATTATAGCGCGTATCCGTACTCATGAGGGCCGCTTGGCCTTCCTCGTCAATCCAAATGTGTATAAGACCGCGCCAGTTGCCGGTCCGGCGACCGTAATAGTCCAACTGCTTTTTTTCGTTTATCGGGGTATTTTGGTGAATACTCAGGACAAAGTCGCTTGACTGCGCATCAATGGAAGGTTCGTACAATAAATTCTGATAGTGCGGCACGGTCTTATGTTGCTGGTGCAGTTGATTGGTGTATAGATACAGGTCTTCCGACCGCCAGAATAGCGCGAAGAGCGCAATCCAGGCGGCCATAAACAGCGGGCGCAGCAATACCCAGCGGGGGATTTCATTAAGCGCAATTGCCAAGGCGCAAGTCAGGAGCATGCCGGCCGCAATCGTGTAGCGGATCCGTCTGGCGATAATCAACGCAGTGAACTCATTCGCAACGAGCAGCAAACCCAATACCACCGCGCACTGGAACAAGATGAAAGCCTGTGATCGTGTGAGATGCTTGATCCGCAGCACGAGAACCGCCGCAGCCGCAATCAGAATCGCCGGCTGGCCGTTGGAATAGATCGTGGCCAGCGCCACAATCCCGTCAGCCATTGACAAAGCATCGCTCGCCTGCCCCTGACGGAATTGCAAAATAGACAGCGTGTAGGGAACCCAGGGCAGGAACATGAGGCCGGCCAGCGCCAGCGCCAGGCAGGTCTGCAGCCAGCGTCGATTCTTGGGCGCGAAAAGCAGATGATAAATGGCGAGCGCGGCCAAAAGGAAAAAGCCAAAGTAATGCGTGTAGATGATTGCGACACTGCTGGCCAGCAGCGACAGCCAGCGCCGAACGGCGTAGTTTTGGGACGAGCCTTGCAGTTTCCAGTAGGACCAAAGCACCCAGGGGGAAATCAGCGTCAAGAGGGCGTACATGCGGGCTTGATGGGTATAGAAGAGGAAAAACGCCAGAAAGGATGCCAGCAAGACCAGGTCCAGCGCCGCGTTTCGGCCGCTGGTCGTACGCGCCAACCGGTAGGTGACGGCAATGGCCAGCAGGCCGGTCAGCAGTGACATAAGCCGAATTGTGAGTAAATCTCGGCCGGTATAGCGAACCCAGAGGCTCAGCGCCACGTGATAGAGCGGTAGATGGCTTGGGTCCTGGCGCGCTACAAATTGAAGGACCTCATTGATTGGCGCATTCGGGTGCGAGCGAGAAACATAAATTGGCTTGATTGAGTTGTAATCCGCGGGCCGCGCAGGTTCGGACTTTATGATTCGCAGCCCAAAGGCGAATACAAAAAACAAGCAAAACAGCACAAGCGCAAAATGAACCGCCGCCGGCTTGCCAATTACCAGCTGATGCCTATTCATTCCAAATCAATCTGAGCCAATGGGCACTATGAGAACCATGTCTATAAGCGGAGGCAACAGCACTGCCGGCAGTAGCTGTCGCAGTCAGGTTGGCCGGACTTCTTTCGCTCGCCTTTCGTATCAGCCCCGCGTCAAGACTGTCCATCGCGCAAAACCCTGGCGAGCGTCATGCTTCGATCAAACGGCGCTTGCCCGGCAGTTATCACCCCGCCAACGCTTTTGCCGGTTTCGAAATGGTACATAATCAACTGGACGCTGTATTCGCCATCAGAAAGCTCGGACAAGTCAAACCGAAAAACGTCAATCGGCCCTCTGGAGATCACTGCGTCACGCTGACCAACTTTCGCCATGGCTTGATCAAATAACTGCAGAGAGACCGAATACTCTTTTCCGATTGTAGTTCCCCACCACAGGTAAATCTCAAGTTCATCCGAGGTTTGCTCTGTCATCGCGTTGGCCAGGACAAAGCCATTGTCGAAGTGAACGGTGAACGGTGAATCGTCGGCAATGAGACGGCAGGGAATCGCGAGGGTCACATAATAATCTATAAGGCTCGTTTCTGTCTCGCGGAAGCGTTTGCAGCGCTTGAAATGATCGCGAAACCAGCCTGAATAGACTGGCATATCAGCCAAATCGGTCTGGCCGGGGTTATGTAGTACCCAGATAGAATCGCTGTTGTCCGCAATGTCTTCAAGCGTACCGTACCTGGAGTGGTCACTTTGAATTATGAGTTCGCCGTCCTTGTCATAGGTGATATGAACGATATATTCCCAGTCGGGGATCATCTTTCGATAGTACGGCAAGGTTTTGTTAGACGACAAGCGCATATTGGGATGAAAACTTAGAATGAGCTCGTTATGCCCGGGCAAGGTTTCGGATTCATAAATGAAGTCCTGGTAGCGGGGTATCTTAGCGGTCTCGTGCTGCTGAATGTTTGTGTGAATCGCGTAGTCATCAGCGCCAAGATAATAGAAGAATGAAGCGCACCAGACGGCGAGAAAGGCATACCGCAAGGTCCGCCACATGGGCAGGCGGCGCAGAGCAATGACAGCCAGGCAGCTGTAGGGAACCGCGAGAAAGACGGTATAGCGCATCCGGTTTTCCACCAAGATCGCCACAATTTCGTTGAGGCCAATCAGCGCCACTGCCGCAAACAAGGTGACAAATCCCAGGTATTTTTCCGCTTGAGAAAGACGTTTGAAGTGACCGACCGCCAGACCAAGGACCAATAGCGGAATGAACAGGATTCCGTTTGAGAGTACGGACATGACAGCGCGTATCGCCTCGAATGACGTTAAACGCGCCTCTGTCGCGCCCATGTCGGTTTGGTGCCCGGCGAGTCCGCTTAAGAAAACCGGCAGCCAGGGCAGGAACATCAACACGCCGATTGCCAAAACAACCAGGACTTGCCACCAATGCCTGGTCTTTCTCGCAAAGGCCAAATGGTAGCTGCCGATCGCAGCGACGATCAAACTGCCCAGATAATGAATGTAAGGAATCAAGCCAATCGACAAGACGAGCGCTATCCAGATCCAGCCGTGGCGAGAGCGCGCATGGCTGGCGACCCAGTATGACCATAAAGCGCCCGCGCAGATAAATGTCAGCAGGGTGTACATTCTAAGATATTGAACATGAAACATATAAAAGGCGAGGAATGACAGAGCCAGCGCCGCCGCCGCTCCATCGCTGCGTCTGCCTGTCAAAGTCGCCAGCCGCTGCACTCCCGCTATTGTCAGCACACCGAAAAACGTCGACAGCAGGCGCAGTGAAAACAGGTCCGAGCCAACCAGCCCGCGCCAGACGTTTAGGACCAGGAAATAGACCGGCCCGTGCTGAGGGCTTAGCGACCTCACGCTATAAATCGTTTCCGGAATGGCGCGCGCCTGCGTAAGCCAAACGGGATCAATGTGGTTGAGTGTCCTGAATTCATCATTTTCAATGGGAAAGGTCTTGAGATTTGTAACCGCGGCGGCAAAAAGGAAAAAGACAGCGACCAGCGTAGCAAGGCTATTGCGGTACATGCTTATGGACCTGGCCATCTCTTGCTTGCCCCACGGCAACTGTTGTTTTTGCGAAATGTCATTCTAACCGAAGACGAATATCCGCGCTGACCTGACCACGCTAAGACGATGAAGCTGGCGCGTCTATGGCTTCGAGACGCCAACAATCTGAATCATAAAATCGCAGCGCCTGAAAGGCGATTCACCCCGATGCGCTGCCGCTTTCCTTGGGATTCGGCAGCAGTCCCGAGTCATCCAGCCAGGTTGCGTAGCGGCTGGCCTGCTCGTAGGCGCCGAGCGCCACCAGGCGTAACGCCGTCACGCTCCCAAAAGTTGCTGTTGACTGGCTCAGGAGCAAGCCAAGCGCACCCATGACTGTCAGCGCAGCCGTGAGGAGAGCCAGCGTCACAAAGGTTGAATGTGTCGCCAAGCAGGAATAAGGCGCAAGTCTACTCTTTCGAGCCAGCGCTAGCAACGGCCATAATCTGCGATGCTCCGACCCAATTGGAGCGCAGTTGCTTGGCATCAGGGTGGGAGCATAACAGAGAAGTGTTGGCGGCGGCGTACGCTCCCACATCGTCTCCAATGCAGTACCACCTGCGCTCACGGGCGGGCTTCAAGATGTCAACAAGTCAGTCGGCGGCATGCTCCCGAAGGAAGGCAGCGGCAGCGGCAGCGCGTTCATTGACGTGCGCGATCAAATCGTCGGTAGCAGCTCGCAACGCGTCTATCGCTTCCGAACCTTCAGATTCTTCGAGGTAGTCCGCCAGCATCCGGAAGTTGGCCTCATAGATCGGCTCCATGCGCTCCGGCGAGAACACTTCGGTACTGACGTGCGTAATCAATTCAAGGAAGCGCGCGCTATAGACTTCGTCCGCTAGCAGGAAGCCGATTAGCGGCCAAACTTCGGCCGTGATTTCTTCTAGCGAAAAAGTCCAGGCCGGTTGGCCCCCGCGTCCGGGCGCAGTGCCGGGATTGTTGCGGCCTCCAGGCCCAGGCCCTGCGCTGCCGTCGTCCA
>JAJDXR010000035.1 GCA_022823165.1 Anaerolineae bacterium
GCCGCTGCTGGGGCGCCAGCGGATTCGGTAAGTTTCGGCATGCTGGACGCTGCTCCAGGATATGGTGTCGCGGTCGATGTCGAGTATCGTTGGACGGGACAGCCGGATAGTCGTAACCGGGCCGATGATATCTTGGGCAAGGGCTAGGGATGAGAATAAGAAGGCGATCAGGAATGAGCTGAATGCGAGTCCGCGAGACATATTAACCCTGTGGTTGAATTGGGCTAAGAAAGAGACGTTAACACAGAAGGGATATTAGAGCAAGTTCTGGAATCAAAGGGGAATGGCTATTTCGGTGGACAACTCTTGATTGCCGACCTTGGCGCGCATAATCCACCGCATAGACACAGACAGCGTAGAGTTTTTTCTTTGGATCCAAGAGACACGGCATCCACTGGCATAGACACGTCATTTTAGCCAGGGCAATTGCATCAAAAGAAACTAAACTCCGTGTCCTCGGTGTACTCGGTGGTAAAGATTATTTTGAAGCGATTGCCCTGGCAGATAAGTCCCAATCAGTGGCATTTCGCCGCGAAACCGATTACGCTTATAGGCGCAGCGCATTTCGAAAATTCATCTGAAGCGGAGGACGCAAGACATGTTGCTAAAGAGAGTATTGTTCATAGCCCTGCTGCTGGCGATAGCTGTGACGCCATCGCTGGCGCAGGATCAGACGGTCGTCACCTGGCTGATGCTGGGCTGGGGCGGCGCGGAAGAAGTTGTGGCCGCCTTTGAAGCCGAGAACCCGGACATTGACGTCGAGATTGAGCAGGTGCCCTTTAACGCCTTGTTCGAGCAAATTCAGGTGCGCCTGGCCGCCGGCAGCGCGCAGCCCGATGTAATTTCCGTGGACGTGCCGCTGGTGGCCGGTTACGGTTTGCGCGGCTGGCTGCTGCCGCTGGACGAGTTTTTCATCATGGGCGAGCAGGACGATTGGCTGGACGCGGCTGTAGAAGCGGGCAGCTACAACGGTGAATTGCTGGCGGCGCCCGTCAGCACCTCGACGCAGCTGCTGCTCTACAACGCCGATATCTTTGAAGCGGCCGGCATCGACACGCCCGGCGAAGACGAGCGCTGGACTTACGAATACATTGCCGAGATCGCGCCGCAACTGACCATGGACACGGACGGCGATGGCGCAACCGACAGTTGGGGTTTCACCTGGGAACAGACCAACCGCATCTATCAGCTGCAGCCTTTGGCCGAGGGCCTGGGCGGCGACGCCATCGGTGAAGACGGCTTGACCGTTGACGGCGTCATCAATTCGCAAGCCTGGATCGACGGCTTCACCTACTACTCCGATATGTTTAACGTGCACATGGCGGCCCCTCAAGACGACACCGTCGGCGCCAGCGACCTTTTCGCCTCGGGCAAGATGGCCATGTACATCGCCGGCCCCTGGAATATCAACCGCCTGATCCGCGATAATGTTGAGTTCAACTGGGGCGTCTCGCGTCATCCCTACTTTGAAGACGGCGAGATCGTCACGCCGACTGGCAGCTGGCATATCGGCATCAACAAGAACACTGAGAATCGAGATGCGGCCGCCAAGCTGGTGCACTTCATTTCCACCGGCGACGGCGCCGAGATGTGGTGGCGCATCGGCAGTGGCGACTTCCCGGCGCAGAAGTCCGTGCTGGCCATGTTCCAGACTGACGAGCAATTCGAGGAAGCGCCTTTCTCCACCCTGCGTGTGGCGGCTGACGAAGCGACCATCGGCGCGGTACCGCGCCCGGTATCGCCCGGCTACCTGGAATACGAGCAGATCTTGCAGAATGCTTTCAGCGATATCCGCAACGGCCAGGATGTCGAAGAAGCGCTGAACCTGGCGGTAGCGCGCATCGAAAGCGAAATGGACAAATACCGCCGCTAGCCCGAGAAACGATCATCAACGCAAGGGGCGGTCCGCCGGGCCGCCCTTTCCTCTCGCATCAATTCGTTCGTAGTCTGCGCTAGGCAATCAGTGTGGCGGCGGAGCGTGAACGTTGAGCATTCACAGCAAGATTGTCCCGTACCTCTTTCTGTTGCCGGCGGTGCTGCTGCTGCTGATCTTCAACTTGTGGCCCACGGCCGCCACGCTCCACCAGAGCTTGCACGCCCAATCTTTCATCAGCAACAAACTGGTATTCGTCGGGCTGGAGAATTTCGAGCGCATCCTCAAGGACCCCATCTTCTGGAAGTCGGTGCAGGTCACGCTGATTTTCAGCATTCTGGTGAATCCGATTCAAATCGTGCTGGCGCTGATGCTGGCTTTGCTGGCCAACCAGCGGGTGCGGGGCATCGCGCTCTTTCGCAGCATTTACCTGCTGCCGGTGGCGGTGTCGATTAACGTGACCACCGTCGTCTGGGGGCTGATGCTCGACAGCGACTCCGGTTTGATCAACGGCATCCTGGCGACACTGAGCCTGCCCAAGCAGCCTTTTTTGACGGCGCCCTCGCACGCCTTGTGGTCGATCATCCTGCTGGCGACCTGGAAGGGTGTGCCGCTCTGGGCGCTGTTTTTCCTAGCCGGGCTGCAAGGCATTCCCGAATCCGTGATTGAAGCCGCCAAGATTGACGGCGCCAATCGCCGCCAGATCTTCAGGCATATCACGCTGCCGCTGCTGCGCGCTGTGCTGCTCTTTGTGCTGGTGGCCGATACGGTGGCCAACTTCCTCTTGATCGCGCCAGTATACAGCTTGACGCAGGGCGGCCCGCAATTGTCCACCAATCTGATCATGTTCGAGACCTATCGCCGCGGCTTTGTCTACAACGACCTCAGCACAGCGGCGGCCATGCTCTGGGTCATGCTGATATTTGTGCTGCTGGTGGTGCTGTTTCAAGCCTTCGTGCTGCGGCGGCGGGACTAACGCGCATGAGCGGAGTGATACATTTCATCGAGTCGCTGAATCTGGGCGGCAAGCGCTCCGCAGCGGAGACGCTGCTGGTTTACGCTTTGCATATTGTGGTTGCCGCAGTCTTCATCTTGCCGCTGATGTGGGCGATCGCCGCCTCCTTCTCCCCCAACCAGGAAGTATTCAAATACGCTTATCCCTTTTCCTGGCGCGCGCTGCTGCCCAGCAATTTCACCTTGGCTGCTTACGAAAATCTCTTTGCGCGCGACTTCGGCGTGGCGCTGTCCAATACCTTTGTGCTGGGCATGATAGTGGTCTTTGTCGGCGGCGTGGTCAACTCGATGGCCGGTTTCGCCTTCGCGCGCTTTAACTTCCGCGGCAAGCGGCTGCTCTTCGTGGCCATCATTCTGATTACCTTCCTCATTCCCATCGACCTGACCGCCATACCGCGCTTCATTTTGATCAGCGAGCTGAAGTGGATCAACACCTGGCCGGCGCTGATCGTCCCCGGCCTGGCCAACAGTTTGGTGATATTCCTCTTCCGCCAATTCTTTGAGGAGATCCCGCAAGACCTGATCGACGCCGCGCGCGTCGACGGCGCCTCCTGGTTCAGCGTCTTCTACCGCATCGTCCTGCCCTTGTCGCGCCCGGTCTTGATCACCGCCGCGCTACTGATGTTCCTCTCGCAGTGGGATTCATTCTTCTGGCCGCTGCTGGTCGCGCCGCACCCGGCCCTGCGCGTGGTGCAAGTCGAGATCGCCATCTCCATCGGCGAATACCAGACGCTGTGGAACGAACTGCTGGCCGGTTCGATGCTGGCGGCTATCGTGCCGATTCTGCTGCTGCTGCCCTTCCAACGCTACTACATCCAGGCCATCACCAGCAGCGGCTTGAAAGATTAGCCAGAAAACTTGCGTAATCGGTTTCTTATGCGTTATTATTTTGCTCAGGTCATTTTTTCGCGCGACGCTCTTTGCTGAACGCCAGTGTGTCGGACGCTCGCGGCCTAAATGTGGCAGCAACAGTTAAGGTCACAGCAACTCGCAAGCACTGTTTGAGCAGAAGGAGGCGCTATCGAATCAGCCGAATTGCGCAGTCAGTCACTTTTGTCACCTTCCGAGGAGGAAATAATGAAACGCTTCAAACTTCTTTTCGCAGTCGCAGTACTGGTTTTGGCGCTTGCGCCCGTTGGCGCGCAAGACGTCACCACCGTCAGCTTGTGGTTCGGCGAGGGCGCTACGCTCGATTGCTGGGGTCCCATCATGCTGGAATTCAATGATGTCGATCCGTCGGTCCAACTGGAAATCGTGCCGCAGGCTGATACCTGGAATGCTACGCGCACCGCTGTTGTGGGCGGCGGCGGGCCGGACATCGTCCGTACGCCGGGTCCCTCATTCGTTTACGAAATGGCGCAAGCCGGGCTGATCCTGCCCTTGGACACCTTCTCCGAATCCATGGGCTGGGGCGACTTCTTCTTCGACTGGGCGCTGGATCTGGGCTTGGTTGACGGGCAGCTCTACAGCCTTTCCGATGAACTCGAAACGCTGATTCTGTATTACAACACGGACGTCTTTGAGGCCAACGGCTGGACGCCGCCCGATACCATGGACGAGCTGAACGACCTGGGTGAAGAGGTCGCCGCGGCCGGTTTGACCGTCTTCTCGCACGGCAACGCGAGCTGGAGACCGTCGAACGAATGGTTCGTCGGCGAATATATGACCCAAATCGCCGGGCCGCATAACGTCTACAAAGCGCTGACCGGGCAGATCCCCTGGACGGACGAAAGCATGGTCGAGGCCATGGAAGTCCTGAACGACCATATGCAAGCCGGTTGGTACGGCGGCGGCATCGACCTCTACTTCACCAACGAAGGACCGACCCGGCGCGCGATGCTGGCTGACGGCAACGCAGCGATGAATATCGAAGGCAGTTGGGCCATCCGCGAACTGAATGACTATCACACCGAGTCAGGTCAAGGTTGGGATTGGGTGTCGGTGCCCAGCAAAACCGGTGACGATCAATTCACCATCGGCATGGGCAATACCAGCTCGATCAACGCCAACAGCCCGCATCCCGAAGCCGCCGCGAAATTCCTGACCTGGTACTTCTCGCCCGAAACCCAGGGCAAGATGCTGACGTCCTGCCGCAAGGGGCCGGCGCCGGTGGAAATTTCGGATGATGTCATGGGTGAGCTTGACCCGCGAATCGCAAAGGTATACTCCGACCTGTCGGATGCCTCCGCCAATGACCGCTATGGTTACACCACCTGGACCTTCTGGCCGCCCAAGAGCGATGTCTACATCTACGAAGAAGTAGAGCGCGTTTGGACCGGCGAAATTACCGTCATGGATTATCTCGAAGGCTTGAACGAAGTCTTTGCCGAAGAACTCGCCGCCGGGGATATTCCGCCGATTCCAAACCGATAACGTTTAGTATTTTTGGCGCTGGCTGTCGTTGTGGCGGCCAGCGCCATACCATGCGCGGGAAAGGCCTTGATGATGGCAGTTCTGACACAGAAGAATCCGACGACAATTTTTGAAAAACTCAATGATGAGACCTGGCGGCGTAAATTCGTGCGCAATGTAGTCATCCCCTGGATTTTCATCGCGCCACTACTGATCGTCCACATCTTCGTCGTCGCCATTCCAGCAGTGCAAGGCGTCTATATGTCCATGACCGATTGGGGCGGCATCAACCCCAATGTGAACTTCATCGGCTTGGAGAATTATCATGAGCTTTTGTTCGAAGACCAGGCATTTGCCAAGTCGCTGCGCAATAATATCATCTGGATGCTTTTCTTCCTGACCGTGCCCTTCATTATGGCGCTATTCTGCGCAACACAGTTGGCGCAGATCAAACGCGGCGGCATGTTGTATCGCAGCATTCTTTTCATCCCCTATGTCTTGGCCAGTGTCGTCACGACCACGATCTGGAAAAACCTCTTAAACCCGAAGCAGGGCATTGTGGCCGCCTCGGCCAATTTGCTGGGGATTGAGGGCTTTGAGGTCGCCTTTCTCGGGCGCACCGATACCGCCCTGATGTCCATCGCCTTCATCGACAATTGGCATTTCTGGGGCTTTTTGATGATCCTTTTTCTGGCGGCGATGCAAGCTATCCCGCCGGTGCTTTACGACGCCGCCAAGATCGACGGCGCCAACCGCTGGCAAGAATTCCGTCATGTGACCTTGCCCGGCATCCGGCCGATCGTGCTCTTCATGTTTATGATGGTGGCGATCTGGTCCTTCCTGGCATTTGACTATATCTGGCTGATAACCCAAGGCGGGCCAGGCGGCGCTTCAGAAGTAATCGCAACCCAGCTCTACAAAAACGCCTTTCAGCGCTTTGAAGCCGGTTACGCCGCGGCGCAGGGCGTCGTCATCAGCATATTCGCCGGCTTTATCATCTTGATTTTCGTCACCTTGCGGCGGAGAGGATGGGATATATGACCGCCATCGGCAAAGTCTCGCTTCGGGATACGGTTTTTCAGCGAGGGCAGAGCAAAGAGCGCAGCAAGCTGCTGGTTTTCAACCATGCCGTACTGCTGCTGCTGACCGCATTTGCTGTCATACCACTGGCTGTCCTGACATTTAATTCTCTCAAAACAGAACTCGAAATCGGGCAGAATCCGCTGGGACCGCCGAAGCAGATCATCATCGAGAACTTTGCCGAGGCCTGGGATAAAGGCGACTTCGCCACCACCATGCGAAACAGCGTAATCTACGTAGTGGCTACCATCACTGCCGAGTTGATCCTGGGGGGATTGGCCGCCTACGCCCTGGCGCGTAAAAGACCGCCCGGGTCCGATTTGCTCATGCTCTACTTTCTGGTCGCCTCGACTATCCCGGTGTGGATGTATATCGTCCCGCTCTTCGTGCAGATGCGCACGATGAAAATGCTCGGCACATTCCACGGGCTGATCGTCATCTATATCGCCGGCAACGCGCCTTTGACCATCTTCTTGCTGCGCTCGTACATGATTGACCTGCCCCGTGAGCTGGAGGACGCCGCCCGCGTCGATGGCGCCAATGAATTCCAGGTGCTGACGCGCATTGTCCTGCCTCTGACCAAACCCGGCTTCCTGACCGTCGGCCTGGTCGTGGGCTTGGGCGTCTGGAACGAATACACGCTGGCGCTGACATTTGTCCACGATCCCAACCGCTTCCCGGTCACCACCAGTTTCGCCAAGTTCGTCGACCGCTTTGACACCAACTGGGCGCTGACCAGCGCTGGCGCCATCATCATTCTCTTCCCGGTTATGGTGCTCTTCCTGGCTTTGCAGCGGCAATTTATCGAAGGCCTGGCGGAAGGTGGCATCAAGACCTAGGAGGACTTGCTCTGTAGCCGCGATCAATGCGCCCGCTGTTACAAATTGACGATGAGAACTTTGTAGGTGCGACCCATTGGGTCGCACACAAAAGCGAGAATCTGTAGGGGCGACTCGGTGAGTCGCCCGCTTAACTGTAGCCAAATAGCAAAGGAGACAGGCATGACCCTCCCGCCCGATTATCTCGAACGCGTTTACGCCGGTGTGCTGGGAAAACTCATCGGCGTTTATCTTGGCCGCCCTTTTGAAGGCTGGAGCTATGAAGCCATCAGCCAGCACCTGGGCGATATC
Source organism: Anaerolineae bacterium (assembly GCA_022823165.1). Lineage (GTDB taxonomy): Bacteria > Chloroflexota > Anaerolineae > Aggregatilineales > Phototrophicaceae > UBA6055. Next base: position 7,450 of record JAJDXR010000035.1, read on the forward strand.
AACTATTATGTGCACGACAAGCTCAAGGTCCCATTGATCGTCACTGACGATGATATCTCCGGCACCTTCACCTTCATTCGCGCGCTGGAAGACTACGGCTATGACCGCAATGTCACGGCGGCGCAAATCGGCCAGACCTGGCTCAACTACCTGATTGAAGAGCAGACGGTGCTCTGGTGGGGCGGCATGGGCAATTCCACCGAGCACACCGCTTACCTGCGCCTGAAAGCAGGCTGCCAGCCGCCGTTGAGCGGCTCGGTCGAACTCAACGGCAAGGTGGTGGCCGAGCAGATCGGCGCGCAGATCTTCATCGATGGCTGGGCGCTGGTGGCGCCGGGCGACCCCGAATTCGCCGCGGACCTGGCCGGGCGCGCCGGCAGCGTCAGCCACGGCGGCGAGGCGCTCTATGGCGCGCAATGCCTGGCGGCTATGGAAGCGCAAGCCTTCGTCGAATCCGATATAAACAAACTCATCGATACCGGCCTGTCCGTGATTCCCGACGATTCCATCATCGCCTGCATGATCAACGACATCCGCGAATGGCGCGCCAAAGAGCCCGACTGGCGCAAGGGGCGGGAGCTGCTGGCGGAGCGTTACGGCTATCACATTTATGGCGGCAACTGCCACATGGTGCCCAATCACGGCTTGATGATTTTCTCGCTGCTCTACGGCGATGACGACTTCCAGCGTACGCTCATGATCGTCAACACCTGCGGCTGGGACACCGATTGCAACTCGGGCAATATCGGCTGCCTGATGGGCATCAAGGACGGGCTGGCCGGCCTGTCCAGCGGGCCCGATTTCCGCGGACCTGTGGCTGACCGCCTGTATATCCCGACTGCTGATGGCGGCAACGGCATCAGCGATGCCGTCACTCAAGCGCTCTATCTGACGAATGTCGGCCGTCAGCTGCAAGGTCTGGCGCCGCTCGCGCCCAAAGACGGCGCCCGTTATCACTTTGAATTGCCCGGCTCCGTGCAAGGCTTCATGAACGACGAAGCCATCGACGCCCGCGATGCCGTCGCCATCAGCAATGTGGCGGCGCCTGATTTAAGTTCGACGGGCGAACGGCTGCTGGCGCTGGATTACGCCGCGCTGGCGCCCGGGCGGGTCGGCCGCGTCGTGACCGCCACCTTTGTCCCCTCCATTGAGGTCAATGACCACTTTGAAAATGTCGGCTATAAATTGATGGCCAGCCCGCGCCTCTCGCCCGGGCAGACGATTCGCGCCCGCGTCCTGGCGAACAGCGGCAACGCCGACGCCGTCGAGGTCGCGCTCTGCGTCTTGCATTACAACCGGGAAGACGGCCTGGAGGCGCTCACGGGCGCGGAACAGAGCTTGGCCGCCGGGCAATCCGCCGAGCTGGAATGGCAGGTTCCGGACCTCGAGGGCTATCCCATCTCGTCCGTCGGCGTTCAGATCAGCGGCCAGGGCGGCGCCAGCGGGCGCGTCTATCTGGATTGGCTCACCTGGGAGGGCGCGCCTAACGTGCGCCTCAAGCGCCCGCATACACATGACTACACCCGTTGGGACCGCAAATTGCGCGGCATGATGTGGAAGCGGGCCTGGGTCAACGGGTTGGACGCGGCTCGGGGCAACATGACCTATTTCGACCGCTATCCGGAAACCTACCGCTTGATACAAAATGAGGGCCGCGGCTTAATGATGCACGGCTGCCGCGATTGGACGGACTATCAAGTCAGCGCCAGCATAACACCGCATATGTGCAAAGCTGGCGGACTGGGCGCGCGCGTCCAGGGCATGAAGCGGCACTACGCCCTGCTCTGCGACGAGGACAGCGTTCGCCTGGTCGCGTCCCTGGAAGGCGAGGATACCGTGCTAGCCGAAGCCAGCGGCGGCTGGACGCTCGGCGCTGAGCATCAGCTTGCGCTGAAGGTCGAAGGCAATTCGCTGGCCGGTTACCTCAACGGCCGGCTGGTGGTCAAAGCCGAAGATCCCGAGGCGCGCTTCAGCGGCGGCGGCATCGCGCTGGTATGCGAAGAGGGCCGCATCGGCTGCGAAGATGTCGAGGTGAGGCCGATATAGACCGGGATTACGAACAGAATTTGCCACCGAGTACACCGAGTTTTATGAGGACGCAGAGGCAAGCATTTTTCTAAACGCGACGCGCCTGGTCAATATCCCTGGAGCTTGGCCAACGGCACTGCGTGAAGCGCTGACTCGTTGCGACGGTCAATAAACAAACTCGCTGTACTCTATTCCCTCTGTGTACTCTGTGGCAAAAGTGTAAGACCTAAGACGAGCATGACCATCCTCTGCTACGGCGAAATTGATCTCGACATTTATGTGGCGCTGGATTGCCTGCCGACGCTGGACAAGTCCGCCACCTGCTCGCAGGACTTCGAGAATGTTGGCGGAGCCGCCGCCAACAGCGCGCTCTGGCTGGCGAATTGGGGCCTGCCGACGCGCCTGGCCGGGCACGACCTGGGCGATGATCGCGCGGGCGACGCGGCGCGCGAAGTCTTCGCTGGGCAGCCGCAGCTTGATACGCGCTTCATCGCTTGCCACGCCGGTTATCGCAGCCCCCGCTGCCAGTGCCTGGTGACGCCCGATGGCGAGCGCAGCTTTATCATGCACTGGCCGCCGGAATTGCGGATGACGCCGCCGACGCCGGACATGCTGGAAGACGTCCAGTGGGTCAATCTCGATATGTCCGGTCCCTTGCCCATACGCCTCAAGCTGGCGGAGTTGGCGACTCAGCGCGGCATTCCCGTACTGATCAACGACATCTACAGCGTCGATAATCCTCTGCTGCCGCTGCTTGACGCGCTGGTGATCTCTAACGCGATCGTTCGCAGCCGCTTGCCGGACCGGCCAGCGGACGATTTGGCGCGAGAGCTGCAGGGCGCCGGCGACTTTGATGTGGTCATCACCGACGCCGGCGCGGCGCTCACAGTGTTGGCGCGCGATGGCAGCCGGTATCGCATAACGCCGCCGCGGGTGAATGCCGTCGACACCACCGGCGCGGGCGACATCTTCAAGTCGGGAATGCTCTACGGTCTGCTGCAAGGTTTGCCGGTCGCGCAGGCGGCGCGCTGGGGCTCGGCAGCCGGCAGTCTGATGTGCCAGGTGGCTGGGACGACCCATACGCTCAAGCCGATCAGCGCGGTGGAAGCGCTCCTGGACGCTGCGATTCTTGAAACAACGCCGGCCTGAGTGGCTCTGCGCCACAACAATTCATTCGCAAGCTGTTGGGGCGGGTCGCCGAGCCGCCCGTCGGCGGTAATTCCGTGTATAAGCGGACGTTTCAGCGCTGCGCGTAGACACAGCAGGTCAAACGCCCCTACCACATTCGCTTTCGGTGGCGCAGGTCTCACGAGCTCGTCCGCGCCTCGACCCAGATCGGCGAGCACCAAGCCCAGTGCCCGTTGCGCAGTCGGGCGCGAACGTAGTACCAGTCGCGCTCAGCGCCCGCGGCTTCGTGCCGCAGTGAAAAGGCTAGCCGGTACTCGGCAGCCGGCACGGCGCGGTGGAAGACGAAGCTGGGCGATACGAAGCCGCTGGTATAATAGCCGCGCGCGCCTTCAGCGATGTCCGCCAAAGCCAGCCGTACCGCGACGTCGTTGACCGTGCCGCGGATCACGCTGTCAGCGTCGCCGGCAATCTGCAGGGTGATGGCTTGCGTTGAGGAGCTGGTCACGCTGGCGTTGCGCGGGCTTTGCGTGCGCAGTCGCAGGCGGTCGCCGCCGTCGTAATCCAGCCGGCTCAGTACGCAGGGACTGCGGTCATCAATGACGGGAATGCCGATGTCGTGGCCGCGCAGATGCGGCTCTATGCCCAGCAGTTGGCCGCCCTCGACGCGTAAATCAACATCCCAGTCGGTCAGGGTCTCCAGCTCGCCCCAGCCCATTTCCAGCCGCACCTTCACGGGAGCGCTGAAGTCCGCGGCGCCTGCAAAAACGGATTCGCGCCGGATGACGCGGTTGTTGCGCAGAACTTCGACATAATCGATGGACGAAGCAGCTTCCAGAGACACGTCGATCTGCCGGTCAGACATGCAGGGCAGCAGCGCCCCCATCGGCCTGCCATTCAAGGCGAATTTTAGCGCGATGCGGTCGCCGCTGATGGCGTAGGCGCGCCGCTGGCTGATCGCCCGCCAGATAGCCGCGCGCGACAGCCCCTCAGCCCAGGCCGCCACTTGCCCGTGACCGTAATGGCCGGGATGGGCGCTATGATGATCGCTCGATCCGATGAAGCCGAAGATATGCCCCTGCTCCAGTGCGTAATGCGCGGTGCTGCGGTGATCGCGCGGGCCCATGGCGTGGCGGTATTCGGGCTCCGCGCCGCTGTGCTCGGCGGCGCCGTGGAAGGACATGATCTCGACTACCGGCGACAGCTCGGGCGTAAAATGCGCCCAGTTAATGCCGCGGAAGCCTTGTCGATAGCCGATGTGATGCGGGATGAGCCAGCTGGGATGCGGATGCCGCCGCAGGCGCGCGCGCAACTGCTCGATATGCGCCACGTGAAAGATATCGAGGGTGGCGACATCGCGGAAATAGACGCAGTGATCGCCATAACGCATGGAATGCCACTCGAAGCTGGGAAAAGTCACAAAGCGCCCGTCTTCGTTGGCGGCGTCGGTCGCCCGCAGATAATCGCCCCAGGCGGAGCGCGCCCGCTCGAATCCCTGGCGATGGTAATCGACCAGGTAGCCCAGGCGCGGGTCGTCCCGCGGCATATCATCCCAGTGACCGTGCAGGGTGACGCTGGCGAAGTCCAGCTGCAGGCGGGCGTTATGCCAGGCGTCGGCGAGGCTGCCCTTGCCATAGCTCAGGTTGCAGTGGTTGTGGATATCGCCGTAGTAGACCTGCAAATCGGCGTAGGCGTCTTGCGCGGACATCGCCTTCACACGGACCTGGAAAGGAAAAACTCAGCCGCGACCAAAATCTATAGCGAAGTCCAGCGCAAAGGACGGCAAGTATGGATTCACGTTTCCTTCTTTCCTTGATCCCTAAGCGTGTTTATCGCTACAAAAGAGGCGTCACCGAAAAGCACAGCGACACCAATGCCTTCTTGACCGATAGTAATCAGAAAGATGCCACCGATGAGCGCGCCAATTGTCAGTGTCCAACTGAAGAACTGTCCCCGTTTTGTAATGCTGGCGCTTTCCGTGATTAATAGCTGAACTGTTCGAGCATCGTCTTCTTGCCGCTGCTTTTCCAGCGCCATGGCATGACGTTGGCGTTCTTCAAACAGCGGCAACAATCGCTCGTCAAATTCAATTGATGCAATCTCACTATGGACTTCCGAAAGGTCATTATCTTCGGCATCGCTTTCAAATGAATGGCGCTCGGAGCGCATTACTGCTTCTGCTCCGCAAGCAAGCTGCGATATTGGCTGCTGACCGTTTTCACGTCATCGCGGATCGCTTCGTCGGCGGATTTGCGCGGCTGGTCTCTTACGCTGCGCCAATGCTTCAGAATCCGCTCGTTCATTCGACGGCCCAGTACGCCATATAGGTCGAGAGCCGTAGCCATGCCATGTTCAAATGGCTTCTCCGGCAAAAGCTCACGCGGATCGAGTTCACGCTCTGTCATTTGCCTGCCTTTCGTCGCGTCATTTCGCTTTACAATGTCTACGATTGTCACGTTAGGGTCAGACAAACTATACCATAAGACTGTCAGATCGTTAAGCTGCCTGCACTTGCCCCTGCCCTGCCCTATCCTTTCCCGTTGAGAATCATCCGCAGACTGCTACAATGGCGCTTCGCAATCACCAGACACGGGACAAGCGCATGACCGGCTGGCAGACTTTCACCGATGTAGAGGCAGCGCGGGGCAGCATCCTCAAGCGCTTTTCGCTGCGCGATATCGACGTGCCTGAAGAGCTGGTCCAGGGTTCGGTCGAACTCTTCGGCGAGCGCCTGCTGCCGGAAGACGCCGTCAAGCGCATCATCAGCAGTGTGCGCCAGGGCGGCGACCAAGCCCTGCGCGACTGGAATCTCAAGCTCGATGGAACCGAGACGGGCGAACTGCTGGTAGCGCCTGAGGCTCTGCAAGCCGCGCTTGCGGCGATCCCGGCTGAATTGCGCGCGGCCCTGGAACAGGCGGCTGAACGCATCCGCGCTTTTCATCGGAAGCAGCCGCTGCACAGTTGGATCGACGCCGGCGCCGATGGCTCGCTGGGCCAATTGATCCGCCCGGTCGACTCGGTCGGCGTCTACGTGCCCGGCGGCAGCGCGCCTCTGCCGTCCTCGCTGCTGATGAGCGTCATCCCGGCGCAGGTAGCGGGCGTGCCGGAAATCCACGTCTGCACACCGCCGGGCAGCGGCGGCGGCGACATTCACCCGGCCATTCTGGCGGCGGCCGCCATCGCCGGCGTCGAGCGCGTCTACCGCGTCGGCGGCGTGCAAGCCATCGCCGCCATGGCCTACGGCAGCGAGAGCATCCCGCGGGCCGCGACCATCGTGGGCGCTGGCAATCTCTTCGTCACGCTGGCGAAGCAGCAGGTCTACGGCGATGTCGGCATCGACGGCTTGCTGGGACCCACCGAGACCCTGGTCATCGCCGATGAGAAAGCCGACCCCGCCTTGGCCGCGGCTGACTTGCTGGCGCAAGCCGAGCACGATGTGCTGGCGTCGGCTATTTTGCTGACGCCCAGCCCGGCGCTGGCGCTGGCGGTCGGGCGCGAAATCGAGCGGCAGTTGGCGCAATTGCCGCGCCGCGACCTGATCCTCGGCGCCATGCTCAATCGCAGCGGCACGGTCATCACGCGCGATCTGGCGCAAGCCTTCGAGCTGGCGAATGAATACGCCGCCGAGCACCTCTGCCTGCTGCTTGAGGCCCCCTGGTCCTGGCTCGGGCGAGTGCGCAACGCGGGCGGCGTCTTCCTGGGCGAGCACTCTTATGAGGTGCTGGGCGATTATGTCGCCGGACCCAGCCACGTTATGCCAACCGGGGGCACGGCGCGCTTCGCCTCGCCACTGAACTTGCTCAGCTTCGTCAAAGTCACCAGTTTGATCGCGCTCAATCAAGACGCCGTCCGCGAGCTCGGCGCGCCGGCGCAAATCATCGCCAAAGCCGAATCGCTGGACGCCCACGCGGCAGCGGCCAAATTACGAGGCGCGCAATGAGTGACAAAGCCCGCATCCGCCGCGACATCGCATCGATGAGCGCCTATACGCCCACGACCTCGCTGGAGGTCTTCGCCGAGCGGCTGGGCTTGGCGGTTGGCGATCTCATCAAGCTGGACGCCAATGAAAACCCCTTCGGCCCCTCGCCCCGCGCCATTGAGGCGCTGGCGCGGCTGCCCAACATAAACGTCTATCCCGACCCCGAGTCGGGCCGCCTGCGCGAGCTGCTGGCCGACTATACCGGCGTTCCCGCCAAGCAGATTCTCTGCGGCGCCGGCGCTGATGAATTGATCGAGCTCATCTTGCAGCTCTTCATCGAGCCGGGCGACTGCGTCATCAATACGCCGCCGACCTTCGCCATGTACGGGTTCGACGCGCCGCTCTATCACGGCCGCGTCATTGACGTCTACCGGCGGGCGGATTTCTCGCTTGATGTAGACGCCATCGCAGCAGCCGCGCAGCAGCACAGCGCCAAACTGGTCTTCCTGTGCTCGCCCAATAATCCCAGCGGCGGCTTGATCGACGCGGCTGATATCCGCCGCTTGCTGGACCTGTCCGCGACCATCGTGGTTGACGAAGCCTACATTGAATTCGCCGAGGCTGACGGGCTGAGCGACTGGGTCGCCGAGTATCCCAACTTGATTGTCCTGCGTACACTGAGCAAGTGGGCCGGGCTGGCCGGTTTGCGCGTCGGCTACGGCATCTTTCCGTCCGCGCTGATGCCCCACTTGTGGAAGATCAAGCAGCCTTATAATGTCAACATAGCCGCCGATATTGCCGCGCAGGCATCGCTGCGGGACGCCGACTTGCTGCTGGAGCGCGTACGCTCGCTGGTGGCGCAGCGGCAGCGGCTGGAAGTCGCTTTCGCCGAATTTGCCTGCCTGGCGCCCTACCCCAGCCAAGCCAACTTCGTCTTGAGCCGTGTGCAGGGCTTGAGCGCTGAAGACTTCCGCGATCGGCTGGCGCGGGCCGGCATAATCGCGCGCTACTACAACAAACCGCGCCTCTATGACCACATACGAATCAGCGCCGGGACACCGCATCAGGTCGACCGCCTGCTGGAAGCGCTGCGCGGGATCGCCGCCGGCTGAACGCGCTTCCCCAACAGCAGCAACCGGCGTCCCGGCGGCTCGCCCCTACAACCATGCGCCTATTTTGGCAGTCACTTTCTTGCTGCTGCGATTCTCATCACAACTTTGAAGCCAAAAAGAAATTCCTCTGTGTCCTCTCTGCCCTCTGTGGTTAAATATCCTGTATGCGGTCCTTTCGACGTACTGATTTCGCAGAATCTAACCCTCAGCGGAGATAGGCGCCATGTCCGAGCGAACAGCGGAGATCAAGCGCGACACCAAAGAGACCCAGATTGAACTCAGCCTCAATCTTGATGGCGCCAGCAAGGCCGATATCAACAGCGGCATCGGCTTCTACGACCACATGCTGGAGCATATCGCCCTGCACGGCAAATTCGATCTGCGCGTAGGGGCGAAGGGCGATCTGCATATCGACGCCCATCACTGCGTTGAGGACATCGCCATCTGCCTGGGCAAAGCCATTGACGAGGCGCTGGGCGCGCGCGCGGGCATCCAGCGCATGGGCGCGGCCTACGTGCCTATGGACGAGGCGCTGGCGCGGGTGGTCATCGATCTCAGCGGCCGGCCCTACGCTGTCATCCAGGCCTACTTCAAAACGCCGATGATGGGACAGATGCCGACCGATCTGGTGGAGCACGCGCTGGAGACAATCGCGGCGCATGCCAGGATGAACTTGCACGCCGAAGTCCTCTACGGGCGCAACGACCACCACAAAGCCGAGGCGCTTTTCAAAGCCTTCGGGCGCGCGCTGGCGCAGGCGGTAGCGCGCGACCCGGGGCGGCCGGGCATACCCAGTACTAAAGGCACCTTGACGGAGTAAGAACTCATGCAGGAATTTGTTGATTTCAGCAAAGCGCTGGCCCAAGCAAGCGGCGGCGTCATCAAGCGCTACTTCCGCAGCGGCGTGGCCGTCGAAACCAAAGACGACGACTCGCCCGTGACCATCGCCGACCGCCAGGCTGAAGAGGTCATGCGCGAGATGATCATGAAAGCCTATCCCGATCACGGCATCATCGGCGAGGAATTTGGCAATCACAACGAAGAGGCCGACTATCAGTGGGTGCTCGACCCCATCGACGGCACCAAGTCATTCGTCAGCGGCACCTTTCTCTTTGGCACGCTGATTGGCTTGATGAAAGCGGGCCAGCCCATCGTCGGCGCCATCCACCATCCCGTGACCTCGCATCTGCTAGTCGGCGACGGCGTGGAAACCCGGCTGAACGACGAGCCCGTCAAAGTCAGCGCCAAGCGCGAACTGCGGGAGGCCGTGCTCTGCTACACCGACTTCATTGATGTCGGCAAATATCAGAATGGCATCGCCTTTCAGCAATTAATGGGCAAGACGCGTTTCAACCGCACCTGGGGCGATTGCCACGGCTATTTCCTGGTGGCGACCGGTTACGCTGATATTATGCTCGACCCGATCATGCACCTCTGGGATATTGTGGCGCTGATCCCGGTCGTCGAAGGCGCCGGCGGCAAGATCACTTCCTGGAACGGCGGCCCCCCGCTGAGCGGCAATGGCGTCATCGCCAGCAACGGTCCCCTGCACAGCCAGGCGCTGCGCGTACTGATTGCCTGATTATCTTCCGCAATGGGCATAAGAAGAGCGCATACAGCGCCTATGGTCGGCAGCAACTTGGGAAACTGAAACAAGTGAAGATGATCCAGCGAGCGCGAAGCGAATTGGCGCGCCTCTTGCGGAACATTATCTGCAGACAGGCGAACGCAAAACTAAAGCCAAGCGTTCGGGCGGCTCGTAGGAAGTCCCTCTAGCGAGAAACCTATACTTGAAGATTGCGTGGTATGCGCATAACCGCCTATTCACCACTCCCCTTGGCCGGGGAGTTGGCAACATGCGCGTCAACTGCGCTACAATTGGCGAATCGCTGATGCTCGTCTACAATGCCGCGCGTCAGTTTCTGTATTTCTGTCAAATTTGCTCGAATTACTGCACGGAGGAAAACATGTTCAAACGTACGCTATTTCTGGTTTTGGCGGTCTGCCTGGCGCTGGTCGCCTCGTCAGCTGTCATGGCGCAAGACGACATCTTGCTTTACGGCGGCAACCAGGACATCGACAATATCGACCCGGCTACCGGCGAGAATTACTCCATCAACGCCGCGCTGCGCAGCTTGTATGACGCGCTCTACATCTATCGCGGCAGCGACACCATCCCGCACCTGGTCAAGAGCCACGAAGTTAACGATGACGCCACGGTCTGGACCTTCACCCTGCACGACAACGCCGTCTTCCACGATGGCAGCCCGGTGACCGCTGAGGCCGTTGTCTACAGCTTCAACCGCGCGATGGCGATTTCCGGCCCGCCGACCTGGCGCTGGGAAACGATCACGGATGAGAACTCGGCGCAGGCGCTTGACGACCACACGGTGCAGTTCACGCTGACCCAACCCTACGCGCCTTTCATCGGTACGCTGCCGCAGCTCTTCGTGGTCAACCCGGCCATCGTCGAAGCCAACCTGGGCGACGACATGGGCCAGACCTATCTCAAGGAAAATGCGGCCGGTTCCGGTCCCTTCATGCAAGGGCGCTGGGAAATCGGCAATATCTACGAGTTCATCGCCGTAGACGATTATTGGGCCGGCTGGACCGGCGACGACCACCTGGACGGCTTCTTCTGGATCATCCAGCGCGACGCCGCCACTCAGTTGAATTCGCTGCTGGCGGGCGAGACGCACATCGCCGATACCGTCGCCGCCAGCGACAAGGAGAAAATATTGGAATCGCCGGATCACGTCTGGGAAGAACATGGCGGCTTCTTCACCAATACGCTGAAGATGAACAACCAGGGCGAATACACCAGCGATGTCAACTTGCGCAAGGCGGTCGCCCATGCGATGGATTATGAATCGATGGTCGAGGCGCAGGATGTCAAGATTACCATCCTGCCGGGGCCAACGCCGGCCAACTTTGTGGGTTATGTCGAAGGCTTGGGCTATCCGACCTACGACCTGGACAAGGCGCGCGAATACCTGGCGATGACGCCTTGGCCCGAGGGCGGCATCACGCTCGACTACGTCTACGTGACCGAATTCCCGCGTGAAGAAATCCCGGGGTTGATTCTGCTGGAAGGCTTGGCCGAGATCGGCATTGAGCTCAACATGATCCCGATGCTCTGGCCCGATATGGTCGCCAGCTGCGCCACGACGGAAACCGGACCGGATATCATCAATATCTACACGCTGCCGCCCTTCCTGGATCCGGACGCCCATCTCTACAACCAGTATCATTCTGACCAATGGGGCAGCTTCAATTCCTGCAGCTTCTACCAGAACGACCGGGTGGATGAGCTGCTGGATGAGGCGCGCACGATTGGCGACGCCGAGACGCGGCAAGCGATGTACACGGAAGCGCAGGAGCTCATCGCCGCCGAGCAGCCCTCGGTCTGGATGTATACCGAAGACAGCAGCATGTCGCTGCATACCTGCGTCAAGGGCTTCGTCTACTCACCGATGTATCCTATCACCGCGCTCTTCCAGGATCTGTGGATGGAGGACTGCTAAGCTAGTCACGGTTGTTTGTCTCCCCTCAGACTTCTGGGGGGAGATTCTTCCCATTTGCCATACGAAGGTTACTCTGTACGTAACCAACCACACCTATAGAAGGCGAGAATGGCTGATACAGTCACATTGGATATGAATGACTTGAATGCAGACATTCCCGCTCTAACAGACGCTCTGACTTTGCGGATGCAAGAAGCGGTTGTCATGTGCATGGAACCGCACGGGCATTCATCTGGGGTATCGTGCGACCTGCGAAACTCCGATGAAGTGCTGGCTGATTTGCGGATACAATGGAATATGTCTTATTCGGAGAATATTCGCCGATCTTTTGGAGACGCGCGCAACGCAGCCGAACGAGCAGGCGAAGCCATTGCTATCCTGATAATTCTGGCGTTTACGAATTACACCGTGGTTGAACGCGCTCGTATTAAGAGCGGGTTTGATTACTGGCTAAGCCGAACAGACGATGACGATGATTATCTTTTCCAACATGAAATGGGATTGGAAGCAAAAGGCCTGTCTCGCGCAAGGAAGCCGAGTGATATTGCATGGGCGATCAAAAGAGGAATAGCGCAGATTGCTGAATCCACAAATGCGAAGATACCGGCGATAATTGTTGCAACTGATTTCAGTAGACCGACTATCTACATGGTGCGATATGAACCATAACGCCCGTGAAGTAAAGAGGCTGCACAGAATTGCCATGGAATATGCTGACGAGGCCGACTTGGCGAAGCTCTTCGGCAAGCGTGATGAGTATCTGCGGCTGATGGAGATGGCTTTCGAGAAGGGGAAAGCCGCCGCCGACCTGATGGCGGACATCCATGTTGAGCCTTCTCGCGGCGTCCTGCATCGTAGCGCGGCGACATTGGGCTGGCTTTGTGGGATGTATGGTGACGCCGAAAAGTTGATCTATCGCGCGTTGGCAGGCAACCCGCGTAGTGATATTGAGTGGGAACTCAAGGATCTTCTAGGCACGGTAAACCTTGCCAAGTCGGGAATTCATTTGAGCGAGGCGAAATTGCAATTATCCCTGCACGGCAGCGTGGTGGGCTTTGGCGCAGCCGCCGAAGAAGAGGTGTCTTCTCGTACACCCAGTATTGCCGCGATGCTGCGGATCTCAGCGAAGTCCGCCTTTCGAAATGCTCGCGCCAAGGTTTCCAACTTATCAATAGAAATTGGGGATATACCGGTCTTTTATGAAGGCCTGGAAGCAGGCAGTTGCATTGTCAATCTGCGTCTGGGTGAGCCCAAAAGGGAAAACGCCTTGCCCGGTTTCGGTCTCTATAATGAAGCAATTCAACCGTTCCTGGACCACTTGTCCCTGGTGGAAAGAGACCAAATTGAGGAACTGCAAGAAGATCTGGATAATCAAGAGGATTATGCTGATTTCATAAAGGCGGCGACGAAGTTGGCTCCAGACGGACAAAAGATATCGTCAGTGAAATTCCAAGCAATTGTCGATGAGTTACCAAAGATAGTAACGCTTAGCAAATCCAAGCATCATCTAAGAACTTTGCCTTTGCCACAAATCGGTCGTCCTCCGAAAGCGACCGATGAAGACATTAGCAAGACAGGTAAGCTGCTGATTGCAAGTGTACGGGAAAGGACTGTCGTCTTGGAAACGACTGATGATGGTGACTGGACTATAGAAGGAGGAAAAGAGCTCATTGTTCAGGTCGCGCAATCTTACTTCGACCAGAGCGTTATAGTTACAGGCAAGCGTATGAGAAAGGAAAATAGAGTCAAACGCATGGAGATACACCGCTTTGAGGATGTCAGACCAGCCGACCCAAGCAAAAGCATACAGCTTACAGAACCTGAAAACAGATCGCTGTTCAATGCTTGACGCATCCCCATGAACATCCGCTTCTACATCCTGCGGCGCATCGCCCTGGTCATCCCCACGCTCATCGGCTTGAGCATCCTGACCTTCTCTATCTCGCGCATTGTGCCGGGCGACCCCGTGGGTTTGGCCGCCGGACCGCGCGCCACTGAAGAAATCAAAGAAGCCTTCCGCCGCGAATTCGGCTTGGACCAGCCCCTGCCGATTCAATACCTGCGCTACATGGCGGGCTTGCTCAGCGGTGATTGGGGCGAATCGCTGTATACGCGCCGAGATGTAATTAACGACCTGCGCGTTTTCTGGCCCGCTACGCTGGAGCTGACCACCGCCGCCGTCATCATCGCCACATTGCTGGGGGTGCCGGCGGGCGTGATATCGGCGATGTACCGCAATCGATTGCCGGATCATGTCGCGCGGGTATTGTCACTGTTTTTCGTCAGTTTCCCTTCATTTTGGCTGGCGATGATCTTCCAGACCTGGTTCGGGCGCGATCTGGGTATGTTCCCCATCGGCAAGCGCTTGCCGGTGCTGGTGCCGCCGCCGGCGTCAACCACCGGCCTGTTCTTGATCGACAGCCTGATCCAACTCGATTTTGATACTTTTCTTATCTCACTTCGTCACCTGTTTATTCCAGCACTGGTGCTTTCATTTGGCGCTTTCGCCAGCATCACCCGCATCACCCGCGCCAGCATGGTCGAAGCGCTGGAAAAAGACTTCGTGCGCATGGAGCGCGCCATCGGCATCCCTTATCGCATCATCATATTCAAATACGTGCTGCGCAACGCCCTGATCGCCACCATCACCGTTATCTCGCTGAACTTCGGCTGGCTGATGGCCGGCGCCATCCTCATCGAGACCATTTTTGACTGGCCTGGCTTGGGCATCTATGCCGTGGAAGCCTCGCTCAGTCTCGATTTCCAGCCGATTATGGGCATCGCCATCCTCTACGGCGTGGTATTCAGCGTCATCAATATCTTGACCGATATCGTCTACGGCGTCCTGGACCCGAGGATTCGTTATGGCTGACTTGCCGGCCATTGAGGTGGAGAAGCCCAAAAGCGCCCGCTCGGCGCGTTGGGAGAATATAGCGCGCGGACTCTACCGCTTCCGCTCCAACAAGCTGTCAATGCTGGGTTTGGCCATGCTGATTTTTATCGTGCTGGTGGCTATCTTCGCGCCGGTGATCGCGCCCTATCCCGAAGACGCCGCCGGCAAAACCCGCGTCACCGCCCGCCTTCAGCCGCCCAGCGAAGATTTTGCTTTCGGCACGGACAAGATCGGCCGCGATATCTTCAGCCGCGTGGTCATGGGTACAGGGCTGGCGCTGCAAGTGGGCACGGTGATTATTCTGCTGGCCACGACCATCGGCGTCACCATCGGCGCCATCTCGGGTTATGCCGGCGGCTGGCTGGACGACTTGCTCATGCGCGTCACCGACATCTTCCTGACGGTGCCGGCGCTGGTGCTGGCCATCGCCATTTCGGCGGCGCTGGGCAAAGGCATCATCAATACCATGATCGGTATATCGCTGGTTTGGTGGCCCGGCTTCGCCCGCCTGACGCGCAGTCTCGTGCTGTCCTTGCGCGAAGAACCATTTGTGGAAGCGGCTTATGGCATCGGCGCCGGCCACCTGCGCATCATCTTTCGTCATATCCTGCCCAACGCTGTTTCGCCCATCATCATCAAGATGACGACCGACTTCGGCTTCGCCGTGCTGACGGCGGCCGCGCTGGGTTTCATCGGGCTGGGCGCGCAGCCGCCGACGCCGGAATGGGGCGCGATGATAAACGACGGCCGGCGCTATTTTCCCGATGAATGGTGGATCGCCACCTTCCCGGGGCTGGCGATCTGGTTGATGGTATTCAGCTGGAATCTGATCGGCGACGGCCTGCGCGATGTCTTGGACCCGCGCTCGCGGCGCTAGCTCGATTCACCAAGGAGGCACAGAAGTAGAATCATGCAAATGATGCGCAAACTAAGCCCAGGGTTCAAAGAGCGCAAAGGTTGATTACCACCAAAGAGACATCGAGACACAGAGCTGTAGGCACTGGTGTAGGGGCTAATAGATAGCGCGCGCTTATCATTTTAGAATTGGGAGGAATTTATGCCTTTTCCGACTTTTGGGCGGCCGCTGTTGCCGGGCGAACAGAGGCAGATATATCGGAAGTTGCAGAAATTTAGTTCGCGCAGACGCTGGGAAGAGGCGCCCTTCAGCGTTAGGCGCTGGGTTAAACGCTGGCTGGTTGCGTGGTTTTGGTTATTACTCATCAGCGTGGGACTTGCGGTTTTGGCCAATGTATTGCTTCAGTAAGGCCGGTCGTCAGTCGCGAGGACCATGCCAATCCCTCTGCGTCCTCTGTGTTTGCTCGTTTTCTCTGTGGTAAAAAAATCTAGGTTTTGCGCTTAATGACCGACCTGCTCAACATAGACAATCTGCATCTGGAATTTGACACCTATGACGGCGTGGTCAAGGTGCTGGCCGGCGTCGACTTGAAGATGCGGCGCGGCGATGTGCTGGGCTTGGTGGGCGAAACCGGCTGCGGCAAATCCATGACCGCGCTCTCCGTGCCGCGGCTCATCCCCATGCCGCCCGGTCGCATCACCGCCGGGCGCGTGACTTTTGACGGCGAGGACATTCTGAGCAAGACCGAAAGCGAGATGGAGGCTTTCCGCGCCCGGCATCTGGGCATGATATTCCAAGACCCGGTAACCAACCTCAATCCGCTCTTCACCATCCGCGAACAACTGGTGGACGCCGTGCTGTATCAGCGGGCGCAGGGGCAGAAAGTACCCGGGCGCTGGCGCGGTTTCCTGCCCTCAGTCCGGCAGCTGCGCAAAGAGGCGCAGGAGCGCGCGGTTGAGCTGATGCGGCTGACGGGCATCCCCGACGGCGAGGTACGCATCTTTGATTATCCGCATCAATTCAGCGGCGGCATGCGCCAGCGCGTACTGATCGCCATGGCGCTGGCCGGCGACCCCGACCTGCTCATCGCAGACGAGCCGACTACCGCTCTCGATGTCACCATACAGGCGCAGATTCTGCGCTTGATTCGCTCGCTGGTTTCGCAGCTGGGTTTGACCGTGCTGCTGATCACGCACAATCTCGGCGTCGTCGCGCGCAGCTGCGAGCGGGTCGCTGTCATGTATGCTGGCCGCGTCATTGAAGAATCGCCGGTGCGCGAATTGTTCAAGAATCCCAAACACCCCTACACGCGTGGGCTGATCGCCGCCGTGCCGCAGAAGGACATCAGCCGCGGCGGCCTGGAAGGCATCCCGGGCATGATCCCCAATTTGATTGATCCGCCAGCCGGCTGCCGCTTTCATCCGCGCTGCGAGTATGTGATGGAAACTTGCCGCGGCGCCGTGCCGCCGGCTGTGCCCGTCGGCGAGGGACACACAGCCTCCTGCTTCCTTTATCCGGAGGACGTATGAGCCTCTTGCTGGAAGTCAACAATTTACAGAAATACTTCCCGGTGCGCGGCGGCCTTTTTAACCGGCGCCTGTCGGATTTCCGCGCTGTGGACGATGTCAGCTTTGCGCTGCAAGAGGGCAAGACCCTGGGACTGGTGGGCGAATCCGGCTCGGGCAAGACCACCATCGGCAAGTGCATCCTGCGCCTGCTGGAGCCGACCGCCGGGCAGATCCTCTACGACGGCGCCGACATCACCCATATCAAAGCGCGCGACTTGCGCCGCCTGCGCAGCGAAATCCAGATGATCTACCAGGCGCCGGCCGCCTCGCTGAACGGCCGCATGACGGTCGGGCAGATCATCGGCGAGCCGCTGTGGATCCACGAGAGCCTCAAGGGCGACGCGGCGCGCTCCCGCGTACTGGAGCTGATGCATGTGGTGGGACTGAAAGAAGAGCACTATTACCGCTATCCGCATGAATTCAGCGGCGGGCAGCAGCAGCGCATCGGCATCGCCCGCGCCCTGGCCGTGCAGCCGCGCCTGATCGTGCTGGACGAGCCGACATCGGCGCTGGATGTCTCGGTGCAGGCGCAAATCCTGAACTTGCTGCAAGACTTGCAGGACCAATTCGACCTGACCTACCTCTTCATCTCGCATGACCTGGGCGTGGTGCGCTATATGTGCGACGAGGTGGCGCTGCTCTATCTGGGCAAGATCGTGGAAGTGGCGCAGACAGAAGTGATCTTCGAAGCGCCGAAACACCCCTACACCCAAGCGCTGATCTCGGCCATACCCGAGCCCGACCCGGATATGCAGCGCGAAGAGATCATTCTGCATGGTGAATTATCGTCGGCAGAGTCCCCCCTGACGCGTCGGGGGGGATTTAGGGGGGGTGGCTGTCCCTTCGCTCCGCGCTGCCACGCTGAGAAACTGGCGACTTGCGAGACCCTGCCGCCGACGCTGATCGAAATCGAGCAGCTGCACCAGGTCGCCTGCCACTTGCACCCGGCGCTCGCGCCGGCGGAGAACCCATGATGCTGCGTCAAGTCACCCTGGAAGACATTCGTCCCATCGCCATCGGCGCCGGCATTCTGGGCACGGGCGGCGGCGGCAACCCCTACCTGGGCGGGCTGCACCTGGCGTCGATCATCCGCGAACGCGGTCCGCAAACCATCATCGACCCCTTCGACCTGGCGGACGACGCCCTTTGCTGCGTGGTCGGCAGCATCGGCGCGCCCACCGTCAGCATCGAGAAGCTGCCCGAAGGCACGGAAATGTGCCGGGCGCTGCGCCTGCTGGAAGAACATCTCGGCCGGCAATTCGATGCGGTCGCCATCGCCGAAATCGGCGGCGCCAACTCGATGCAGCCCTTGATCGGCGGTTTGCAGGCCGGCATCCCCACAGTCGATAGCGACAGCATGGGCCGCGCCTTCCCCGAGATTCAGATGTCGTCTTTCCTCTTCGACACGGACGCGACGGCCGCGCCGCTGGCGATGGTTGACGCCGCCGATAACGCCGCTGTCGTGCCGGCTGCCGTCAGCGATGTCTGGGCGGAGAAGATGGCGCGCAATATCGCCATCAGCATGGGCGCGCGCGCCGGGCTGGCCGGCACCATCATGAGCGGCGCGCAGGTCAAAGCCGCCGGCGTGCATTACACCCTCAGCCTGGCGCATCATCTGGGCGCGCAGGTCATCGAGGCGCAGCGGCAAAAGGCAGATGTGCCCGCGGTGGTGGCGGCTGAACTGGAGGGCGAAGTCATTTTCCAGGGCAAGATCACCGATGTGGATCGCCGCGTCAGCAAAGGCTTCGCCCGCGGCGGCGTCCGCTTCGAGAGCTTCCACGGCGCTGATGTACTGGAAATCGAGTTTCAGAACGAATTTTTGATCGCCTTCATCAATGGCGAGGTGGCGGCGACCACGCCGGACCTCATCTGCATCGTCACCGAAGAGGAAGGCGAGCCGGTCACGACCGAGGCGCTGCGCTACGGCACGCGCGTGGCCGTGATAACCGTGCCGGCGCCGCCGCAGCTCAAGAGTGAAGCGGCGCTGGAGGTGGTGGGTCCCGGCGCCTTCGGCTACGATGTCGAATTCCGCCCGCTGCCAGGCGGTGTGATTGGGTTGCGGCCCGCCGAATGATGTAGACGAAAAAGGCTTTACCACCGAGTACACCGAGATTATTGAGGACACAGAGGAAAATAATGAATGACAGGTGCAACTTGTAAGTAAAACTTGCTAGTTCGGCAAAAGGGGCAACTACTCGGAATTACCGAGAAGTTCAATGAGGACGCTAGTATTTGCGGCAACTATTGCATATTCTGCAATAGTTCAAAGGCAGTAGCGAATCGAATGGAACGCTTAGCTCACGTAGCAATAAATATCTCTGAGTACTCAGTGGAACAAAGTAAGTCATGCAAATTTCACAGCATCGGGTCAGCCAAGGCTGACCCCTACAGGGTTCAAAATATAGTCGAAAGTTGTAGGGGCGAGCCTTGGCTCGCCCGCACAAACACGGAAATTCGCTATTTTGTGATGATCTACCT
>JAJDXR010000007.1 GCA_022823165.1 Anaerolineae bacterium
CGCCGTCCAGATCTTCGGCGGCTATGGTTACATGAAAGAGTATCCGGTGGAGAAGCTGCTGCGGGATGTAAAGATTTTCCAGATTTATGAGGGGACCAGCGAAATCCAGCGCAACATCATCGTGCGAGAGCTCTATCGCGGGCAGTAAGCCTGCGGCGAATGCGCTATCAAATCTGCTTTTGTTATAGATCTGCCTTGACAGCCATGGCGGCGCTTGATAATATGCGCGCTTGCGCACCCAACCAGTACCCTCCCAGAACGAGGCGCTGTTGGTTGAATTGAGCGGATATGGCGAAAGTGCTGCGCCGAGGCGGGGCGTCTCGCCATCGAGAAAGAATGGATAGGCGTATGGTTACGCCTGTTTGCATGTCTAAGACAGGGCGCGCAAGAATTAAGTACAACGGAGTCAAGTATGCCTACGATCAACCAGTTGGTGCGTAAAGGGCGCAAAAGCAAGGGCAAGAAGAACAAGGCGCCGGCGCTCCAGTACACCTTTAATGCCTTGAAGAATCGCCGAGCGCGCCAGCAAAAAGGCGCGCCGCAGAAACGCGGCGTCTGTACGCAGGTAAGGACGATGACGCCCAAGAAACCCAACTCGGCGCTGCGTAAAGTAGCCCGTGTGCGGCTGACCAACGGCATTGAAGTCTCGGCTTATATCGGCGGCGAGGGGCACAATCTGCAGGAGCACAGCGTTGTGCTTGTGCGCGGCGGCCGCGTCAAGGATTTGCCCGGTGTTCGCTACCATATTGTGCGCGGCACCCTGGATACCAGCGGCGTTGACGGGCGCGAACAGGGCCGCAGCAAATACGGAACCAAGCGCAGCAAATAAGACTGGCGCCAATCGCGCTGCCCGCTCCCGTGAACTGCCTGGGCAGCCAGCGGGGCTTGAGGCGCGTCTTAAGAAGGAGCTAAAGCATGCCCAGAAGAAATCGCCCGCCCAAGCGAATTCCGCCGCCCGATGTCAAATACGGCAATCTGCATGTGGCGATGTTCATCAACCGCATGATGCACGGCGGCAAGAAAAGCCTGGCGACGCGCATCATGTACGATGCGCTGGAGGCCATGGGCGAACGCACCAAGAAAGATCCGGTCGAGGTTTTCGAGATTGCGATTCGCAATGTGACCCCGGCGGTGGAAGTCAAACCCAAGCGAGTCGGCGGCTCGACCTATCAGGTCCCCATTGATGTTTCGCAGGAGCGCGGCATCACGCTGGCCATGCGCTGGCTGATTCAATTTGCCCGCGATCGCAGCGGACGCAGCATGGCCGAGAAGCTGACGAATGAGCTGCTCGATGCCTACAACAGCCAGGGCAGCGCCATACGCCGCAAGGACGAGACGCATCGTATGGCCGAAGCGAACCGCGCCTTCGCGCATTTCCGCTAAGACAGCAAGCAATTGATCCCGACTGTTGAATTCGGGAAGTGAACGGCAATGATACCTACCGATCTGAATTTTGATCTGAACAGAGTGCGCAACATTGGCATTATCGCGCATATCGACGCCGGCAAGACGACCGTCACCGAGCGTGTGCTCTATTACACCGGCATGGTGCATAAAATCGGCGAGACTCACGAGGGCTCCGCGACCACTGATTATATGGAGCAGGAGCGCGAACGCGGCATTACGATTACGTCGGCCGCGGTCACAGCCAGTTGGGATGATCACCAAGTCAATATCATCGACACGCCGGGCCATGTGGATTTCACCGCCGAGGTGCAGCGCAGCCTGCGGGTGCTTGATGGCGGCATCACCGTCTTCGACAGTGTAGCGGGCGTCGAGCCGCAGTCTGAAACCGTCTGGCGGCAAGCCTCTGAATATCATGTGCCGCGTATGTGCTTCGTCAATAAGATGGATCGCATCGGCGCCGATTTTGACCGCTGCGTCAACATGATGGTCGACCGGCTGAAAGCCAACCCGGTGGTGATCCAAGTGCCCTACGGCAGCGGCGAAGACTTTGAAGGCATTATTGATCTGCTCAAAATGGAGTTGATTACCTACGGCAATGACGAAGGCACCGACATCAACTATCACGCCATCCCCGAGAGTCATCGGGAGATGGCCGAAACTCGCCGCGAGGACATGATCGAAAAGATCGTCGAGCACGACGAGTATCTGATGCTGAAGTATCTCGACGAAGAAGACATTACTCAGGCCGAGATCCTGGCGGGCTTGCGCGCCGGCACGATTGCGGGCCAGCTGCATCCGGTGATGTGCGGGTCGGCTTTGAAGAACAAAGGCGTACAAGCGCTGCTGAATATGGTGGTGGCTTTATTGCCGTCGCCATTGGATATCCCGCCGGTGAAGGGCGAGCATCCCAAAGACGGCGGCGAGCTGCTGCGGCGCGCCGATGACGAGGAGCCGCTGGCGGCGCTGGTATTCAAGATCGTATCCGATCAGTACGGCCGGCTGGCGTTTACCCGCGTTTATTCGGGCGTGCTCAAAGCCGGCGCCATGGTGATCAACACAGCCAATGGCAAGCGCGAGCGCGTCGGCCGCATCGTGCGCATGTTTGCCGACCGGCGCGAAGATGTCAAAGAAGTCCACGCCGGCGATATCGCGGCTGTGATCGGCATGAAGGAGACTTTCACCGGCGATACGCTGAGCGCGCCCGGCACTCCCATTCTGCTGGAAAACATCAGCTTCCCCGACCCCGTGGTCGAAGTAGCTATCGAGCCCAACACCAAAGCCGACCAGGACAAGATGGGCATCGGCCTGCGCAAGTTGGCGGAAGAAGATCCCACCTTTCAGATCGAAGTCGATGACCAGCTCGGGCAGACCAAGATCAAAGGTATGGGCGAGCTGCATCTCGAGGTGCTGGTCGATCGTTTGATGCGCGAATACGGCGTGGAAGCGCGCGTCGGGCGGCCCCGCGTCGCTTATCGCGAGACGATAACGCGCATGATAGAAATCGACACCACCTTCCGGCGGCAGACCGGCGGCGCGGGTCAGTACGCCCGCTCTACGATACGTTTCGAGCCCATACCGGCCGAGGAGAAATCAGAAGCGGTCGGCGAGCTGCTCTTCGTTGACGGCATCCGCGGCGGCGCTATCCCGAAAGAATACATTCCAGCCGTCAGAAAAGGCGTCGCGCAGGCGATGCAAGGCGGCGTCATCGCTGGTTATCCGGTAGTGAATATCAAAGCGACGCTGATCGACGGCGCCTACCACGAGGTGGATTCCAGCGAAATCGCCTTCACCATCGCCGGTTCGATGAGTCTAAAAGAAGGCATTCAGAAAGGCGCTCCGGTCATTTTGGAGCCGTCCATGAGCGTGGAAGTGGTTGTGCCTGACGGTTATACCGGCGCGGTAGTCGGCGATATCTCGGCGCGGCGCGGCGTCGTGCAAGGTATGGAGCCGCATAGCGAAGGCATTTCTGTGATTCAGGGCCGGGTGCCCCTGGGCGAGATGTTCGGCTATGCCAATGACCTGCGCAATAACACGCAGGGGCGCGGCAATTTCAGCATGGAGTTTGATCAGTATACGGTCGCGCCGGAAGACATTGCCGAGGCAGTGAAATCCGGTTCGCGTTAAGTAGAGGGTCGGCTTGCCTGGCCCGAAGTTTTCGTCCGGTAGTTAATATTCAAATCGCTAGGTTCACAAGAAGGATTGTCAGATGTCTAAAGGGAAATTCGAGCGTAGCAAACCGCATGTAAATATCGGGACGATTGGTCATGTCGACCACGGCAAGACCACCCTGACCGCCGCCATTACCAAGGTATTGGCGCTACGAGGGCAAGCGCAGGAACAAGAATATGGCGATATCGACAATGCGCCGGAAGAACGCGCGCGCGGCATCACTATCAATATCCGCCATGTCGAATACGAAACCGATAATCGCCACTATGCCCACGTGGACTGCCCCGGCCACCGCGATTACATCAAAAACATGATCACCGGCGCGGCGCAGATGGACGGCGCCATCCTGGTCGTCAGCGCGCCCGACGGCCCCATGCCGCAGACGCGCGAGCATGTCTTGCTGGCGAAGCAGGTGGAAGTGCCGGCTATGGTCGTCTATCTGAACAAGACCGATCAGATGGATGACGAAGAATTGATCGAACTGGTTGAGATGGAACTCGCCGAGCTGCTGGAAGGCTACGACTTCGATCCCGATACGCCTATCATCAAGGGTTCGGCGCTGGCCGCGCAGGAAAGCGATAGCAGCGACCCCGGCTCGCCGGAATACGAGTCGATCATTGAGCTGATGGACGCCGTCGACGAGTGGATTCCCACGCCGACCCGGGATGTGGACAAACCCTTTATGATGGCGATTGAAGATGTCTTCTCAATCAAGGGCCGCGGCACGGTAGTCACCGGCAGCGTGGCGCGCGGCACCCTGCTCAAGGGCACCGAGGTCGACATCGTTGGCTTGCGCGACGAGATCGCCAAGACCGTCGTCACCGGCATCGAAATGTTCAACAAAGAACTTGATCAGGCGCAGGCTGGCGACAACGCCGGCATCTTGCTGCGGGGCGTCGGCCGCGACGAAGTACAGCGGGGTATGGTCATCGCCAAGGTCGGCTCAATCACGCCGCACAAGAAGTTCAAGTGCGAAGTCTATGTTCTGCGCCGTGATGAAGGCGGACGTCACAAAGCCTTCTTCACCGGTTACCGTCCGCAATTCTACATTCGCACTATGGATGTCACCGGCACCATCGCCTTGCCCGATGGCGTGGAAATGGTTATGCCCGGCGACAACGTCAACCTGGACGTAGAGTTGATCACGCCGGTCGCTTTGGAGCGCGGCTCCTCCTTCGCCATTCGCGAGGGCGGCCTGACGGTGGGCGCCGGCCGCATCACTGAAATTCTTGAGTAATTCAGTCTGGAAACGGCAGGGTCTGAGCCGGGCGGCTTGCCTGGCTCAGACCGAGGCTCAGACCGATAAGTCGGCGTCCTGATTGAGCAGATAAAGGTTGCGGAATGGCAAAAAACAAAATACGTATCCGGCTGAAAGCTTATGATCACCGGGTACTGGATCAGTCAGCGCAGAGGATTGTGGATACCGCGGAGCGCACCGGATCGCGCGTGGTGGGGCCAGTGCCCTTGCCGACGCGCATTGAGCGCTTCACGGTCCGCCGGTCTCCCTTCATCGACAAAGACTCGCAAGAGCATTTCGAAGTGCGGACTCACAAGCGGCTGATTGATGTGCTTGATCCGGACAGCAAGACTATCGATACGCTGATGCGGCTGAATCTGCCCGCCGGCGTCGACATTGAAATCAAGATTTAGCTTGGCCAGCCCGGTACGCGCCCGCAGGATAATGTCGGGCTGCGCAAGCGGCAACGGGCCGGGCAGCGCGCGCCGCAGACTGTTGCCCGTCCGCAAGGGCGGTTGAGAAAGAACCGGATCGAACGCCAAAGCGAATGCGCGGTGTCGATCCGAGTGGAGGCTACGCTCATGAAGGGCATGATTGGCAAAAAAGTGGGGATGACCCAGATCTTCGACGACCAAGGCGCGGTGGTGCCGGTCACGGTCATTCAAGCGGGTCCCTGCTACGTCACGCAGATCCGCAACCGTGAACGCGATGGCTACGTCTCAGTTCAGCTGGGCTTCGGGGAATCCAAACCCACGCGCCTGACCAAGGGGCAGCTGGGGCATCTGCAAAAGTCGGATTTGCCGGCGCTGCGCCACCTGCGTGAATTCCGCCTGTCGGAAAATGCCGGCCTGGCTGTCGAAGAGGGGCAGGAAATCAAGGTCGACATCTTCGAGCAAGGCGAGCTCGTTGATGTCATTGGCACCAGCAAGGGTCGCGGCCACGCAGGCACCATCAAGCGCCACGGTTTCGCCCGCGGGCCCAAGACGCACGGTCAATCCGACCGCATGCGCTCGCCCGGATCCATCGGCATGTGCGCGACGCCCGGCAGAACGCTGAAGGGCAAGAAAATGGCGGGGCGCATGGGCAATGACCGCGTCACGGTGCAAAATCTGCCGCTGGTCGTCGTCGACGCTGAAAAGAACCTGCTGGCAGTCAAGGGCTCGGTGCCGGGCGCCAAGGGCAGCATCGTCATGATCCGCCCCGCGATCAAGCGCGCCTAGCGGTCAGCGGAAAGGACAGGAGATTAGGCCATGCAGTTTCCAGTAATGAATAGCGCCGGCCGCGAAGTGTCGCAAGTCGAGCTGCCGCCCGATATTTTTGAAGCCAAGATCAACGTCGGTCTGATGCACCAGGCATTCGTCCGGCAAATGGCCAATGCGCGCCAAGGATCGCATAATACTCGCTCTCGCAGCGAAATCCGCGCGACCGGCGCCAAGTGGTATCGGCAGAAAGGCACGGGGCGGGCGCGTCACGGCGCCCAGAGCGCGCCAATTTTTGTCGGCGGCGGTTTGGCGCATGGACCCAAGCCTCGCGATTATACAAAAAAGATGCCCAGGAAGATGCGCCGCGGCGCCATCCGCTCGACGCTGAGCGCGCTGGTCCGTGATGATCAGCTGGTGCTCGTCGACAAGCTGGACATCGCAGCGCCCAATACCAAGGCGATGCGCGGTTTGCTTGAGACGCTGGCGGGCGATCAGTCGGCGCTGGTTGTGCTGGCGGCCGAGCAGAAGGTTGCGCGCAAGAGCGTCAGCAACCTGCCCAATGCGCATTCATTAGTGGCCAATTATCTTAACGTGCGCGATCTGTTGAAGTACGACAAGGTGATAATGACCTTGGAGGCGCTGGACGTGGTCACGAGCATCTGGAGGGTGGGAGCATAACATGGCAGAGCTGCATTTATACGATGTCATCCGCCGTCCGCTAATCACGGAAAAGACGGTTGAAATGGTAGAGACGGAAAACAAATACGTCTTTGAAGTGGCCAGGAAGGCCAACAAAATTCAAGTCAAGGAGGCTGTCGAAGAGATATTTGACCTGGAAGGAAAAGTGGTCAAGGTCAATATGATGCTCATGCCCGCCAAGCGCGGCCGCCGCGGCCGAAACTGGTATATCCGGTCCCGCGCCTGGAAGAAGGCCATCGTCACGCTGGAAGAGGGCGTGTCGATCGAGCTCTTTGACGTATAGGGGGTGCATTAACCATGCCCATCAAAGTTTATAAACCGACTTCGCCCGGTCGCCGCGACATGACCGGTTACACATTTGAAGAGATCACCAAAAAGAAACCCGAGCGCTCGCTGACCCGCGCTCTGCGCAAGACCGGCGGCCGCAACAATACCGGGCGGATCACGGTGCGGCATCGCGGCGGCGGCCATAAACGCCGCTACCGGCTGGTCGATTTCAAGCGCAATAAAGAAGACTGCCGCGCGGAAGTGATAGCCATCGAATACGATCCCAACCGCTCAGCTCGCATCGCCCTGCTGCAGTACGAAGACGGCGTGAAGAGCTATATCATCGCGCCAATGGGTGTACAAGTTGGCGATACCATCGGCAACGGCGTCATGAGTACGCTGCGGCCGGGCAACAGTCGCGCGCTCAAAGACATTCCTTTGGGCGCCGTGGTGCACAATATAGAATTACGCCCGGGCAAGGGCGGCCAACTGGCGCGCTCCGCCGGGACATCGGCGCAGATTCTGGCTTCTGAAGGCAAGTACGTTACCTTGCGTTTGCCCAGCGGCGAGATGCGCTTGGTGCTGGCGACCTGCCGCGCCACCATTGGGCAGGTGGGCAACGCCGAGCATTCAAATGTCAAGCTGGGCAAAGCCGGCCGACGCCGCTGGCTGGGCTGGCGACCGACCGTGCGCGGCACAGCCATGGACCCGGCCAGCCATCCCCACGGCGGCGGCGAGGGCAAATCCGGCATCGGTATGGCCGCGCCCAAAACACCCTGGGGCAAGAAAGCCCTGGGTGTGCGGACGCGGCGCAATAAACGCACTAACCAGTTTATCGTCCGGCGCCGCGGCAAACGTCGTTAATTGCAGGAGTCTTACGCATGTCACGATCATTGAAGAAGGGCTATTACATTAGTCCCAAGCTGCTGGAGAAAGTCGAGCGGCTGAACCGGCAGAACAAAAAAGTTGTGATCCGCACCTGGAGCCGGGCGAGCACTATCTTCCCGCAGATGGTCGGGCACACAATCGCCGTGCATGACGGCCGCCGGCATGTGCCGATATACATCACCGAGAATATGGTGGGGCACAAGCTGGGCGAATTTGCGCCGACGCGCACCTTCCGCGGCCACATTTTGGATAGCAGACGATAGGGGCAGGCAAAAATGGAAGTTCGCGCTATTTCCCGTTATCTGCCGATTTCGCCTCAAAAGCTGCGCCTCGTCTGCGACAAGGTGCGCGGCATGGACGCGGAAGAGGCGATGATCGTACTCGATTACATGCCGCAGAAGGGCTCGGGCTTTGTCAGCAAAACCTTGTCCTCGGCAATGGCCAACGCGGTGAACAACTTCGACCTGAACCGGGAAGAGTTGTATGTCTCCCAGATCTACGCCGGCGACGGCCCCACCTTGAAACGCTTCAAGGCCGGCGCTCGCGGGCGATTCAAGCCGCGTTTAAAGCGCACGTCTCACCTGTGGGTGATTCTGGCAGAGCGAGAGGAAGCAGAAAATGGGTCGTAAGGTTCATCCCAAGGGATTTCGCCTGAAAGTGATTCGCGAGTGGGACGCCCGCTGGTATGCCGAAGGCGAGCGCTATGTCAACCTCTTGATGGAAGATCGCAATATCCGCAAATTCCTCAAGGCCAAGACATCGCGGGCCGGCGTCTCGCGTATTGAGATTGAGCGCCACCCGAATCTGGTGATTATTACGATAAACACCGTGCGGCCCGGCCTTATCATCGGCC
The DNA here is from genome assembly GCA_022823165.1 of Anaerolineae bacterium. Classification (GTDB taxonomy): domain Bacteria; phylum Chloroflexota; class Anaerolineae; order Aggregatilineales; family Phototrophicaceae; genus UBA6055. Next base: position 8,723 of record JAJDXR010000007.1, read on the forward strand.
GCAAAGGCGAAGCGGTCAAGGAATTGCGCCAGAATCTGCAAGATATGACCGGCAAAAAAGTGAAGGTCGAAGTCAGCGAGATTGAGAAGCCGGACCTGGACGCGACCCTGGTCGCCGAAAATGTGGCTTCGCAGCTCGTCCGGCGCATCGGCCACAGCCGCGCCATGAAACGCGCCATCATGCAAGCCATGCGGCAAGGCGCCGGCGGCATCCGCATCGAAGTCAGCGGCCGCCTGGGCGGCTCGGATATGGCGCGGCGCGAATGGATGTTTGATGGCCGTGTGCCGCGCAATACCTTGCGGGCCGATATCGACTACGGCTTCGCGGAAGGCTTGACCACCTTTGGTCAGATAGGTGTAAAAGTTTGGATCTACAAGGGCGATATTCTGCCGGGCGAAGACCCGTTCAGCACTGGCGCGCAGCGGGCGCCCGCCAACGAAGGTCGCCGCGGGCGGCGCCATTAGGTCGCTGAAGCTGGAGGAGCATTCCGCATGTTGATGCCGAAACGAAGGAAGTATAACAAGCAGATGCGCGGCCGTATGCGCGGCAAAGCGCGTCGAGGCGCGGTCGTGCAATTTGGCGATTATGGTCTGCAGGCGCTGGAGCCCAGCTGGGTCACCAGCCGGCAAATCGAAGCCTGCCGGCGGGCGATGGTGCGTTACATTCGCCGCCGCGGCAAAGTGTGGATTCGCATTTTCCCGGATAAACCGGTGACGCAGAAGGCGGCTGAAACGCGCATGGGCAAAGGCAAGGGCTCGGTTGAGAAATGGGTCTGCGTCGTCAAACCCGGGCGTATTCTGTTTGAGATGAGCGGCGTGCCGGAAGATGACGCGCGGGAGGCGCTGCGCCTTGCTTCGCACAAACTGCCGATCAAGACCAAGTTCGTCAAACGTTTTGATCCCATTTCCGGGCGGGAGGTCAACTGATGGTTATCGACGAAATCCGATCCATGTCGACCGACGAGATACTGGACAAAATTGAGGATCTCAAAGTCGAGATGTATACCTATCGCCTGCAGAAAGACACCGGCGAGCTCAAAGACACTACGCTGTTCCGCAAGACGCGGCGCGATATCGCCCGCCTGAAAACCGCCCTGCGCGAACGCGAATTGGCGGCGGAAATGATCTCACAAGGGGGGCAGGATGCCTAACAATCGCAAACGTCTGGTGGGAACAGTCGTCAGCGACAAGATGGAAAAGACGGTCGTCGTCGCCATCGAGAATCGCAAGATGCACCCGGTATATCACAAGGTGGTGTCGTCGACGCGCAAAGTGATGGCCCATGATGAAACCGGCGCCGGCATCGGCGCTTTGGTGCAGATTGTGCAAAGCCGCCCGCTTAGCAAACGCAAACGCTGGGTGGTCGAGACTGTGCTTGATTCAGCGCAAGACCAGGCCGATTAGCGCCCGGCCACGGGCGCGACCCGCTTAAACGGAGAGTGTTAACGATGATACAGACGGAATCACGCGTAAAAGTAGCCGACAATAGCGGCGCGCAAGAAATCCTGGTCATCCGGGTTATCGGCGGCTCGAAGGTAAAATACGGCTATGTCGGCGACATCGTGGTTGGCGCGGTCAAGTCCGCATCTACCACCGGTGGCGTCAAGAAGGGCGAGCTGGTGCGCGCCGTCATTGTCAGGACTCACAAAGAGTACGGACGGTCAGACGGCTCAACCATCCGCTTCGATGACAATGCCGCGGTCGTCCTGGCTGAGGATCTTGAGAATCCTCGCGGCACGCGCGTCTTCGGGCCGGTCGCGCGCGAACTGCGGGACAAGGGCTTTATGAAGATCGTCTCGCTGGCGCCAGAGACCTTATAAGCGAGGGAAGTACAATGCAACGAATTCAGCAAGGGGACATGGTCGAGGTTATCGCCGGCAAAGACAAAGGCCTGCGCGGCGAGGTCGTGCGCGTCTTGACCAAGAAAGACCGTGTCATCGTCAACGGTGTCAACATTATGAAGCGCCACAGCAAAGCGCGTCCGGCGCCGGGCGGGCAGCAGATACCGGCGCAGATCATCGAGTTTGAAGCGCCTTTGCACCTTTCCAACGTGATGCTGGTCTGCCCAGACAGCGATGAGCCGACGCGGGTCGGCTTTCGTTTCACCGAGGACGGCCGCAAAGTGCGCTACAGCAAAAAAAGCGGCAGCATAATCGAGTAAAGGAGCGAGGTGAACTATGGAAAACCGCATGTACACTCGCTATCTGGAAGAAGTTGTGCCGACTTTGACGCAGGAGTTTGGCTACAGCAATCCTATGCAGGTGCCGACGATCAGCAAAATCACGCTGAATATCGGCGTCGGCGAGGCGATAGATGAACCGCGCTCGCTCGACGGCGCCGTCGAAGACTTAAAAACTATTACCGGGCAGCAGCCGGTGGTCACCCGCGCCAAGAAGAGCATCGCGACCTACAAACTGCGCGAGGGACGTGCCATCGGCGCCAAGGTCACCCTGCGCAAGGAGCGGATGTGGGCGCTGTACGACCGTCTGGTTAATATCGCCCTGCCGCGTATTCGGGATTTTCGCGGCGTACCGTCCAAGCTGGATGGGCGCGGCAATTTCACCGTCGGCTTGCGGGAGCAGTTAGTCTTCCCGGAAATCGACTTTGACAAGATCGATAAAGTTCGCGGCATGGAAATCACCATCGTCACGACCGCCAAAACCGACGAGGAAGGCCGCCGTCTGCTATCGCTGCTCGGCATGCCTTTCCAGGGAAACTAGAGGGGACTATATGGCAAAGAAATGCATGCAATATCGGGAACAGCGGCGCAAATATCCGGTGAGAGTTCGCAATCGCTGCAAGATCTGCGGCCGACCGCGCGCCTACATCAGGCGCTTCGGCGTGTGCCGGATTTGCTTCCGTGAGATGGCGCTAAATGGTGAGATTCCCGGCGTTGTGAAGGCGAGTTGGTAGGAGGCGGTTATAGTGTCTAATGTGACGAATGATCCAGTTGCTGATATGTTGACGCGCATTCGCAATGCCCTGGTCCGCGGCAAGCCGGAAGTCATCGTGCCCAAGTCCACAATCAAAGTGGAGATCGCCCGCATTCTCAAGGAAGAGGGTTATATCGAAGATTTCACGGTCGGCGACGAGACTCCCGTGCCCTTGATCAAGGTGCAGCTGAAGTACTTCGGCGCCCGCCGCGATCGGCGGCCGGTGATCACGCAGTTGCAGCGCATCAGCAAACCTGGACGCCGCGTGTACCGCAAGCGCAAGGAATTGCCGATCGTATTGAGCGGCACCGGTATCGCCATCGTGACCACGCCCAAAGGCGTTATGACTGCGCAGCAGGCGCGCCGCGACGGCGTCGGCGGCGAAGTGCTCTGCTACGTCTGGTAGTCAAGAGGGGAAAGGGATATGTCTCGTATAGGAAAGCAACCTGTCCCGCTGCCGGATAAAGTGACGGTGACGGTTGACCGCAACTCGGTCACAATTAAGGGTCCCAAGGGCGAGTTGGCGCAGGACTTCAGTCCCGAGTTGACAATTCGCCAAGAGAACGGCTCGATTATCGTCGAGCGCCCGACCGATTTGCGCCATCACAAGGCGCTGCACGGCTTGACGCGCGCGCTGCTGGCGAATATGGTGGAGGGCGTTTCGACCGGATTCCGCAAGACGCTGCAGATTCAAGGCGTCGGTTATCAGGCCGCTCTACAGGGAAAGAACCTGCAGTTGCGCTTGGGGCATTCGCACCCGGTCCTGGTCGAGCCGCCGCCGAATATCAGCTTTGATGTGCCGAAAGATTCGCGCGGCGCCATCATCCACGTGGATGGTATCGACAAGCAGGTAGTGGGTCAGGTAGCGGCCAATATCCGCGGCTGGCGTCCGCCGGAGCCATACAAAGGCAAAGGCGTGCGCTATCTGGGTGAATACGTCCGGCGCAAAGCTGGTAAAGCCGGCAAACGATAAACGGTTGATTGCGCCCGCGCCGCGCTTGTGCCTAATCGCGCAAGCTCGGTGGCCAGGGCGCGGAATCAAGGGATTTGAGAGATGGCTGATATTACTGGTCGGAAGAAATACGCCGCTCGCAAGCGCCGGCATCGCCGGGTGCGCAAGCGCGTGTCGGGCTCGTCCGCGCGGCCGCGGATGAATATCTTCCGCAGCAACACCAATACCTTCGTGCAAGTCATAGACGATGTGGCTGGCCGAACACTGGTCTCCTGTTCGACCATCGACAAAGAATTGGCGTCGGCATTGGCGGATAAGAGCAAGGTCGAGGCGGCGAAGATAGTCGGGCAGACGGTGGCGGCGCGAGCCAAAGAGGCCGGCATCGACACTGTCGTATTTGATCGGGGCGGATTCAAGTATACCGGGCGCGTGGCGGCTGTAGCGCAAGGCGCGCGCGAAGCCGGCCTGCAGCTATAGGCGTGGAGGTCATAGATGGCTGATAAGAGAAGACGAGACTCGCGCAGGAATCAGGAAGAACGCGACGAATTTGACGAGCGCGTAGTCGATATCCGCCGCGTCGCCAAAGTGATCAAGGGCGGCCGGCGTTTCGCCTTCCGTACGGTCGTTGTGGTTGGAGATGGCAAAGGCAATGTGGGCATCGGCATAGGCAAAGCCCGCGCCGTGCCGGACAGCATCCGCAAAGCCGCTGAGCGGGCGCGCAGGAATATCCAGGGCGTATCGCTGTCTGGCAATACGATTCCTTATACCGTAACCGGCCGTCATGGCGGCGCGCGCGTACTGATTAAGCCGGCCGCGCCCGGTACCGGTGTCATCGCCGGCGGCGGCGTGCGCGCTGTGCTCGAAGTTGTGGGTGTAAGGAACATCCTGACCAAGAGCCAGGGCAGCGCCAACTTGTTGAATGTCACCATGGCGACCTTGGATGCGCTGAAGCAACTGCGCAGTTCGGAACAATTGGCGGAGATGCGCGGCAAGCCGGTGCATGAAGTCGCGCCAGTGTGGGAGCGCCGCGGCGAACGGGGAGGCGAGCATGCCTGAGCAAAGCGGCAAGCTGCTCAAAGTGACGCTGGTCAAGAGCCCGATCGGCTATAACAGCCGCCAGAAGGCAACGGTAAAATCATTGGGTTTGCGCCGAATGAGCCAGAGTGTGCTGATCGGCGACGCGCCGCAGATACGCGGTATGATCGCCAAGGTCAGCCACTTGGTGACGGTCGAAGAAGTTGCAGAGGTCGACGAGAATGAAACTGCATGACTTAAAACCGGACGCGGGATCAAAGCGCAAGCGCAAACGCGTCGGCCGCGGCATATCCGCCGGGCAGGGCAAGACAGCCGGGCGCGGGCACAAGGGTCAAGGCGCGCGCAGTGGCGGCGGCAAAGGTCCTTACTTTGAAGGCGGTCAGTTGCCTATGGTGCGGCGCTTGCCCTTTAAGCGCGGCTTCACCAACATCTTCGCCATTGAATATCAAGAAGTGAATGTGGATATGCTGGAAGCGCGCTTCAGCGATGGCGCGGTCGTCAATGGGGCGTCGCTGCTTGATGCGGGCTTGGTCCGCAAAGCTGAGGAGCCAATCAAAGTGCTGGGGCGCGGCGAGTTGAGCAAGAAGCTGGAAGTGCACGCCAATAAGTTCACCAAGAGCGCCGCCAGCAAGATTGAAGCTGCCGGCGGCAGCGTCAATCGGCACGCGCTAAAAGTCACCGGCGCCCGCGCCACTGTGAAACGGATGCGCAAGGTCGATTTGGAACGGCTGTTTGGCGATGCCGAATAAATCGCGCCGCGGCGCTTGTGCTGAGGAGTGTCTAGTTGGATAGACATGCCGGCATTTTCCCACACCCTAAATCCCACTCGCCATCTCTATGGCGAGCATCCCATAAAGAGGGAGGGACTTTAAAAGGGAGTATCGCTCCCCTTCCCTCATTTTGGGGGCAAGGGGCCGGAGGATGGGGGCTACCGCGACGCTCTTGCCACACGCTTCGTATAACGCTTGTAAGCCGCGGCGGCATCATGCGCCGTACTTGGCTGCGGCAGCGTCAAGCTCCTCTGCCGTCATTACAGATAGGGAATGGGTCTTATGATTCAAGCACTACGTAACGCCTGGCGCTTGCCGGATGTGCGGAACAAGCTGCTCTTTACGCTCTTCATTCTGATTGTCTATCAATTCGCCGCGCATGTGCCGGTGGTTGGCGTCGACAGAAATGTGCTGCGTCAGGTCTTTGAAAGCGGCAGCAGCGCGGGCAATCTCATTCAAGTGATGAACCTGCTCTCGGGTGGCGCGGTGGCCAACTTCAGCGTGATTGCCAACGGCGTCTATCCCTACATTACCGCATCGATTATCTTCCAGTTGCTGGTGCCGATTGTGCCGGCGCTGGAGCGCATCCAGCGTGAACCGGGCGGCCAAGAGAAAATCCAGCGCTACACCTATTATGTCGCCATCCCTATGGCGGTGCTGCAGGCTCTGGGTCAAATCAGCATCTTCAATCTGGCCACCGGAACCGGCGCCGAAATCATACCCGGTTTCGGCTTCGGGCTCGGCAGTAATCTGCTTCTAACCGTGTCGGTGCTGACGACCATGACGGCCGGCACGATGTTTGCTATATGGCTGGGCGAGTTAATCACCGAGCAAGGCATCGGCAATGGTATTTCCATCATCATCTTCGCCGGTATCGTGGCGCAGGCGCCGCAAAATCTGATCCGGCTCCTGACTCAGCAGCCCGACCGCAGCATCTACAACCTCGTGCTATTCATCGTAATCACAGTGCTTAGCGTCCTGGCGGTTGTGATCATACAAGAAGGGGTGCGGCGCATTCCGGTGCAATACGGCCGGCGGGTGCGCGGAAACCGCCAATTCGCCCAGCAAGACAGTTTCATTCCGCTGCGTGTCAACCCGGTCGGCATGATCCCGTTGATTTTCGCCCAGTCGATCATTACTTTCCCGGCCATCATCGCCAGCCTGTTCCCGCCGGGCGCGGTCGGCAATACCATTCAAACCACTTTCGGCAATCAGCAAGGCCTGCTCTATTGGGGCACGTTCTTTCTGATGACCGTGGGCTTCACCTTCTTCTACGCCGAAGTCATGGTGGGCAATCAAAATCTGGCCGAGACCCTGCAGCGCAACGGCGGTTTCATTCCTGGAATCCGCCCCGGCAAACGGACCGAAGACTATATCAAGACGACCACGCGGCGCATCACCTTTGTCGGCGCCTTCTTCCTGGGTGTGATCGCCATCATCCCGGGCATGGTCGACCTCGTGAATCGCATCATCTTCCCGCTGGAAGCCTCTACCTCCGGCGCCGTCATCAACGCCGGGCTGGTAATTTCCGGCTCCGGCCTGATCATCGTGGTCGGCGTGGTCATCGATACCATGCGTCAACTGGAAGCCCAGTTGGTCATGCGCAACTATGAGGGCTTCATGCGTTAGCCGAAGTCCTGTCGCAAGTGAATTGGAGCCGGGTGCAAATCTACTCGGCTTTCTTTTTGCCATGCGCCCGCCACCCTGATGCGGAGACGGGCCGGGAGTAGCGGAGTTGACACCATGAGTTTGTACGTGATCTTGATGGGAGTTCAGGGCGCCGGCAAGGGATTGCAGGCCAGGTTAATCGAGGATCACTTCGGCATCCCGCAGGTCTCAACCGGCGACCTCTTCCGCGCAATGCGCGCGCGCACGGACGATCTGGCGCGAAAAGTCCAGGATATCATGGCCTCCGGCCAACTGGTGGATGACGACACTACCAACGCCATCGTCGTGGACAGGCTGGCGCAGGCGGATGCGCAGAACGGCGTCATCCTTGATGGCTATCCCCGCAATCAGGTTCAAGCGGCATTCCTGGAAACCCACTTGTCCGAAAAGGACGCTCGCGTCAATGCCGTGCTGCTGCTGGAGCTGGATCTCTACACCGCCTTCAAGCGCGCCTTTGGCCGCGTCACCGATGCAAACGGCGGCAGCTATAATTGCTACTACAACGCAAACGGCGTTGACTTTAGCTGGCTGCAAGACGAAAGCGAACGATTCCCGCCGCGTCTCGCCGCTTCTTTGCGCGGAAGCCATACACCGCTGAAACGGCGCCCCGATGACGCCAGCGCCGACGCCATCATCCAGCGTATTGATACCTTCCTGGAAACCACCCAACCCCTCATCAGCCATTTTGAAGCCAGCGGCAGCGTACTCAAAATCAATGCCGATCAGAGCATCGACGCTGTCTGGTCCGATATCCGTCTCGCGCTGGAGCGCCTGTAGCAGCCGAGGCAGTCACCATGGCGCCGGTTCTAAAGACCACTGACGAGTTAAAAATCATGCGCGCAGCGGGCCGCATTGTTGCCGCCGCGCATGAAGAAATGCGCCGGGCGATTGCGCCTGGCCTTACTACCAAGGCGCTCGACACGCTGGCGCTGACCGTGCTGCGCGACCACGGCGCCGACCCCTGCTTTTTGGGCTACGCCCCTGGCGATCACCCGCCGTACCCGGCCACCATCACCGCCTGCATAAACCAGGAATTGGTGCACGGCATCCCTTCCGCTGAGCGCATCCTGGAGGAGGGCGATATCGTCAGTGTGGATGTGGCTTGCTTTTACCAGGGCTACGTCGGCGACGCCGCTTTTACGCATCCCGTCGGCGAAATCAGCCGCTCGGCGCGCCGGCTGATGAAGGCGACCGAAAACGCCCTGGCGGCGGCCATCGCGGCATCGGTCGTCGGCAACCGCATCAGCGACGTCGCCAAAGCCACAGCCAAATCCGCCGCCCGGTCCGGCTACAGCGTCGCGCGCGAATACACCGGCCACGGCGTCGGCCAAGCCATGCACGAAGAGCCGCAAGTGCCTAATTGGTGGCCCGGCAAGAAGAGCAAAGTCCAATGGCAGGACTACGAACTGCTGCCGGGCATGACCTACGCCATTGAGCCCATGTTAATCGCGGGCCGGCCCGACCTGATGGAGCTGGCTGACGGCTGGACGGTCGTCACCAAAGACGGCTCGCTGACCGCGCACTTCGAGCACACGGTGGCCATCAGCGAAGATGGCCCGCTGGTTTTGACCTTGCCCTAGCGCAGCCTGGAATGAAACTGACGCTTTCCCTCTTACTATTTTGGGCGCTAATCTTGACGGTGACGGCGCAGAATCCAGATGCGCGGATCAGCTCAGAGCCCTGCCCGGGTGATTTGCTTCAGCCTGCGGATTCTGAATCGCATTGCAGCCGACTGCATATAGCGGCAGATCGGGCGTCGGCGGCCAGTTCCGAGATTTCGATATTCGTCGTCCAACTCCCGGCGCGCCAGGAAAATGGCAATGCGCCCATCCTGTATCTGGCGGGCGGCCCGGGTGACGCCGCGTCGGCCGACATCGACTGGTGGCTTAACTCAAGGCTTCGCGACGCTCACGACATCATTTTGCTTGATCAGCGCGGATCTGGCCGCTCACGCCCGTCGCTCAATTGTCCTGAGTTGGACAAAAGCGACAGCGATGAGCGTTTGAAATCATGCCACAAGCGCTTGATCGACGCTGGCATTGACCTGGTCGCGTACAACGCTGAGACTATCGCCCGGGATATCGCTGACCTAATCGCGGCGTTGCAACTCGAGCGGGTGAACCTCTACGCGCGATCATACGGCGCGCGCCCGGCTCTGTTATTGGCGCGGAAACTGCCGCAACAAATTCGGGCAATGGTGCTCGACAGCGCCTACACTGGCGCAGAGAGCGCATTGCAAGGCGCCGCCGCCAATGTTGAGCGGTCGCTGCAGCGGCTCTTTGCCGATTGCCGCGCAGACCTCTCTTGTCACTCCGCTTATCCGCAATTGGCGGCGCAATTTAGCCGGGCGGCAGCGACCCTGGTCGCCAAGCCAGTAGCAGTCGCCGGCATACTGCCGAACGCTTTATTGCAGCTGGACGGCGACAGCTTCGCCCACCTGCTGCGTAATATGCTGGCGGATGCGAATACGCTGCCCCACGTACCAGCCCTGATCGCCTCCGTCGCGGCAGCGGACTACGATGACCTGGCTTTCCTGGGTCTTAACCTGCCTGGGCAGCAGTCCTTTGGCTCGGACAGTCACAGCGAAGGCTTGTTTTTTAGCGCTCTCTGCCCTGATGAAACCGCGCTCACCAGCGCTGCGGAGATTAAGACGAGCGCGGAAGATCTTCCCAGCGTGTTTCTGCCGTTGCTAGAGTCTGCGCTTGATCTTCTGGCGGATTGTGAAAGCTGGCTTGATTCGCGTGCCGGCATCAGCTTTGAGCCGCCGCCGGAAGCTATTCCCACGCTTTATCTGGCCGGCGCCTATGATCCGATTGCGCCGGCAGTGACGGTCTTGCCCGCGTCTCCGCCGGTTTGGTCGGCGCTGTTCCCACACCTTGGCCATGGTGTGCTGGAATACGAAACTTGCGCCGAGGCCCTGATGAGCGCGTTTCTGGCGGACCCGGCGCAACCGCCTTCAGTTGGCTGCTGGCAAGAACTCGGCCCGCCCGAATTCTTCATCCGTGAAAACGAATGATTCGCCCAAAGAATAATCCTTTGACAGCGCCATTTTCTATGATACAATGCCCGGTCGTTGTCGCCTGTCCCGCCGCAGTATCGGGGCAGCCGGGAACTGACCAATCCATGGCTAGTCAGTGGATAGCGCGTCTGTGAGCGGATGGGCTTGCAGCTGGCGCGCTTTGTAATGCAATCAAGTAGAGCGAAACCGAGGCGGAACCCATGAAAGTATCAGCCAGCGTGAAACGCCGTTGCCCGAAATGCCGGATCATCAAACGCAACCGCCGCGTGATGGTCATCTGCGAAAACCCCAAGCACAAGCAGCGGCAGGGTTAAACCCTGTTAGCACATAAGGAGTTGATTCATGGCTCGTATTGAAGGCGTCGACCTGCCGCGGGACAAACGGGTCGTCATAGGCTTGACCTATATTTACGGCATAGGCAAATCCACCAGCCAGAAACTCTTGGATTTAGCCGGTATCGACCACAGTACGCGTGTGCGGGATCTCAGCGAAGGCGAAGTCCAGCGCTTGCGAGAGTTGATCGGCACGCTGACGATCGAAGGCGATCTGCGGCGGCAGACCCAGTTGAATATCAAGCGCTTGATGGAGATCAATTCTTATCGCGGTCTGCGGCATCGTCGGCGTCTGCCAGTGCGCGGCCAGCGTACTCGCACCAACGGGCGTACGCGGCGCGGCAAAAAGCAGACGGTGGCCGGGCGCGGCCGGCGGCGCGGCGCAACTAAAAAGTAAGCGGGCCGTATACCAGGCGGCGCGGGGCGTATCAGCCGGCGTTTAGCGGGCATTGTTGGTCGGGAAGGTCCTGACCTGGCAGCAGAGACGAATCACTAGAGCATTTGGAGCGTTTAGATGGCAAGAGCGAGAAGAACCAGTCGCAGTGCGGGCAGGCGCGTTTTCAAGAATATACCTTATGGTCAAGCGCATATTTACGCCACCTTCAACAACACCATCGTTTCCATGACTGATCAGTCAGGCAACGTGATTACCTGGGCCAGCGCCGGCACCTCCGGCTTTGCGGGCAGCCGTAAAAATACGCCCTATGCGGCGCGTATGGCGGCGGAAACGGCTGCGTCCAATTCGCAGCAGCATGGTATGAAAGAAGTGGACATCTTTGTGAAGGGTCCCGGACCCGGTCGTGAAGCGGCTATCCGGTCGATACAGCAGAGTGGGTTGAAGGTACGTTCAATCACGGACGTGACGCCGGTGCCTCATAACGGTGTCCGCCCGCCCAAGCGCCGGCGCGTATAGTCGAAAGGTACTCCGCCACTATGGTTATTTCGTCAGACCCCGCAGCGGTCAGCGCAAGCTCGGTCAATGCAAATCTGGTTACCGCCAATATGGTGCTTCCGCATCAGGTGGAGAGCCAGAATATCACCAAGGATTACGGTCGTTTTGTCATCAGCCCTTTGGAAAGCGGCTATGGCTTGACGCTGGGAAACGCTCTGCGCCGGATTCTGCTGTCGTCCTTGCCCGGCGCGGCGGTTACCAGCATTCGCGTCTCGGATGTACATCACGAATTCTCCGAGATTCCGTCCGTGCGCGAAGATATGACCCAGCTGATTTTGCAAGTCAAGCAGTTGCGGTTAATCTTGATGGGCGCGGAAAGCGCCCGCATGCGCCTTGAGCACCGTGGCGCTGAAGGCACAGTAACCGCTGCTGATATCCAGGCTCCGGCGGAAGTTCAGATTGAAAATCCCAGCCTCTATTTGTTCACGGTGGACGACCGCGACGTCAACATTGAAGTGGAATTCGAGGTCCAAACCGGACGTGGCTTCAGCCCGGCCGAAGATCGCGGCCGCTTGCCCATCGGCGAGCTGCCGGTGGATGCCGTCTTCAGCCCGATAAAGCGGGTGAACTACGAAGTCGAGCGCGCGCGTGTAGGCCAGCGGACCAACTATGACCGACTGGTGCTAGAGGTATGGACCGACGGCACGATTCGGCCGGAAGAAGCGGTCGCGCAATCGGCGCAGATCCTGATGCACCATCTCAAGGTCATCGCCGGCGTTGATGAAGACTGGTTCCAATCTATTGAGCTGCCGCCGCAATTTGAAGATGAACCGACCTACCCGCCGCTCTACGACAAACCTATCGAAGAATTGGATCTGAGCGTACGCGTGTTTAACTCCTTGAAGCGCACCGGCATCACCTCAGTCGGCGATGTGCTCGATATGTTGAATCGCGGTCAGGATGCTATGCTGGCCATCCGCAATTTTGGCGAGAAGTCGCTGGACGAGCTGGAAGAAAAGCTGCAAGAGAAGAATTACTGGCCGCACGACAAGGCAGAATAACAGGTAAGTGAGGCGTAATTATGCGACATCGTCACCACGGCAAGAAGCTCAATCGCAGCGGCAGCCACCGTAAAGCCCTGCGCATGAATCTGGCCAGCGAGCTTTTTACGCACGGGCGCATCAAGACCACCTTCCATAAAGCCAAATTCGTTCAGGGGTACGCCGAACGCTTGATCACCATCGCCAAACGCGGTCTGGCCAAGGCCGAAGCCATCGACGATCAATTGGTCGCTGTGCACGCCCGGCGGCAGGTAGCCCGGCGCTTAAACAACAATCGCGTCCTGGTCGGCAAGGTATTCGATGAATTGGCGCCGCTTTACGCCGAGCGCCCGGGCGGTTATACGCGCATCCTGAAGCTCGGACCCCGCAAAGGGGACAACGCCGAAATGGCTTTGATCGAGCTGGTTGATTACTCGACTGATGACTGAGCGGGCGGCCTGAAATGAAGCGTTACGCCGCCGTCCTGGCATACGACGGAAGCGAGTATCAGGGCTTTCAACGGCAGCCTGCGCCAACGCCGACCATTCAGGCGGCGGTTGAGGCGGCTGTGGCGGGTGTCACTCGTCAGGCTGCGACGGTCATCGGCGCCGGGCGCACTGATACCGGTGTGCATGCGCTGGGGCAGGTCATCGCCTTTGATGTCGATTGGAATCATAGCGAGGACGACCTTTTGCGCGCGATCAATTCTCAGCTGCCCCTTGACATTGCCCTGCAGCGGCTTTGGCGGCAGGATGGCTTTCATCCACGCTACGACGCCCGATGGCGGCAATACGCCTATCGTATCGCCACGGTCAAAGCGCGCAATCCGCTGCTGAATCGCCGCGCATGGCAGTTGCCGGGCGAGCGGCTGAACCTGGATGCGCTGCGGGCGGCAGCGGCGAAATGCCTGGGCGAGCATGACTTTGGCGCCTTCGGTACGCCGCCGCGGCCAGGAAGCGGCAACACAGTGCGACAAGTTTTCCAATCGCGCTGGGAGACGGCAGCCAAGGATTACGGATGGGAATACACCTATCGGATTCGAGGCACGGCCTTCCTGTACCACATGGCGCGCCGGCTGGTGGGGACGATGGTGCAGGTCGGGCGAGGGAAGCTCTCGCTCCAAGGCTTTGAAGATATCCTGCGCCGCTGCGATATTGAGCGCGCGAAAGTGCTGGCGCCGCCGCAGGGATTAGTGCTGGAAGCGGTTGGCTATCAACCGCGCAGCCTGAGGCAGATACAAACCGGTGAACTTGCAGCCTGCGCGGCGCTTACACCGCTGGAGGAAACTATATGAGACAGCAAGTCCAGAAGACCTACGCCACGACGCCGGCTGTCATTGAGCGGCGCTGGTGGGTGATTGACGCCAAGGGTATGACCTTGGGGCGCGTCGCTTCCAAAGTGGCGCCGCTGCTGCGCGGTACGCACAAACCCTACTTTACGCCCCATCTTGATACCGGCGACTACGTCATCATCGTCAATGCCGACAAGATCCACGTGACCGGCAAGCGTATGGACCAAAAGGTTTATTACCGTCACAGCGGTTATCCCGGCGGACTCAAAAGCCTGACTCTGCGCGAGCTGATGTCTCGCTATCCCAACCGCGCTATGAAGTACGCTATCAAGGGCATGCTGCCCAAGGGTCCGCTCGGGCGGCAGATGTTCAAAAAACTGAAGGTATATGCTGGCGGTGACCATCCGCATCAAGCGCAGCAGCCCCAGACCTTGGAAATTTAAGACCATTGCCAGAAGTACAGCCGCCGCTCGCAGGCACTTGCCAAGGCCAGTACGGCTGCGAGCGTGGACCCACGAGGAGCGATTAGATGTCAGCACAGTATTATGAAGGTATCGGCCGCCGCAAATCGGCTTCAGCGCGTGTTCGGCTGTTCCCGGGCGGTACCGGCCGGTTCATCATCAACGGCAAAGAGGGCGGGGAGTATCTGCCGCGGCTCGGCGATATGGAAACCTGCATCGCGCCTCTGACTCACATCGGGCAGGAACGCAGCTATGATGTGTCAGTTCATGTGAACGGCGGCGGGATCACCGGGCAACGCGACGCCATTCTGCTCGGCATCGCGCGCGCGCTGGAAAAGATTGACCCTGACCTGCGAGGCGCGCTCAAGCGGGAGGGGTTCCTGTCCCGCGACGCTCGTGTCAAAGAGCGCAAGAAGCCGGGCTTGAAACGCGCTCGCAAAGCGCCCACCTACACCAAACGCTAGCAGCATTGTTTTGAATCGCTGTCGCGTCATCAGCCGGATGCCTGGATTGGGGTGCCTGGCTGATTTGTCTTGGCCACGCGCGCAGCCTCATCTGTCGCTTGACGAATCAAGCGCTAGCGCGCATGATTGGCTCACACAGCAGGCGCTCGTCGGCAAGCGGCGACTGCGGCATGCCGGGCGGAACCTACAGACATGATCACAATCATTGGATTGGGACCCGGGTCGATTGGGCATTTGACAGGCCAGGCTTGGGACAAACTCCAGGCAGCCGACACGGTTTACCTGCGCACAGCGCGCCATCCCTGCGTCGGCCAGCTGCCGGCTTCGCTTAACTGGCTCAGCTTTGACGAGGTCTACCAGACCTGCCAGCGCTTTGAAGATGTCTACGCGGAAATTGCTGAACGCCTGCTGAGAGCTGCCGAGCGTGATGGACAAGTGGTCTACGCTGTCCCTGGCGACCCGCTGGTGGGTGAGGCCAGCGTCGCCCGCCTTATCAAACGGGCGCGCGAGAGAGCGCTTGAACTCGAGATAGTTCACGGCCTCAGCTTCATTGAGCCCTGTTTGTCGCTGGTCGGCCACGATGCGCTCGATGGCTTGCAAATTCTGGACGCGCTAAGCGTCGCCGAACAATACCATCCGCCCATCAACCCGGCGCTGCCGGCCCTGCTGGCGCAAGTCTACAGCCGCGATGTCGCCTCGAATCTCAAGCTGACGCTAATGAACCAGTACCCCGACGAATTCCGGGTGTCGCTCGTTCATGCGGCGGGCGATGCTGAGGCCAGCGTCGAATCGCTGCGCCTCTTTGAGATCGACCGCAGCTCAAAAATCGGCATCACCACAACCCTGTATTTGCCGGCGCTGGGAGCGCTCAGCAGCTTCGAATCCCTGCAGAACATCATCGCCCATTTGCGCGCGCCCGAAGGTTGCCCCTGGGATCGCGAACAGACGCATCAATCGCTGCGACCCTTTCTCATCGAAGAAACTTACGAAGTCCTGGATACCTTGGATGCCGACAAGCCGCAGGCGCTCTGCCAGGAATTGGGCGACCTGCTGCTGCAGATACTCTTGCACACTCAAATCGCCATTGATGAGGGCGAATTCTATATGTCGGACTTGCTGCGGCAACTGAACGAAAAGATGCTGCGCCGTCACCCGCATGTTTTCGGCGATGTGGCGCCCACCAGCGACCTGGCGCAGTTGTCGCGGATTTGGAACGAAGTCAAGGCGGCGGAAAAAGCCGGTTCCCCGCAGCAAGGCGAATCGCTCCTGGACGGTGTTTCCCAAGCCGCGCCGGCGCTTTTTGTCGCCCAGCGTTATTCCGCCCGCGCCGCCAAAGCCGGCTTTGATTGGCCCGATATCGCTGGCGTCGAAGCCAAATTCAAAGAAGAACTGGCTGAGGCGCTGGCGGCTGAGACCAGGGAGGAGCGCGTCAACGAGCTGGGCGATTTGCTCTTCGTCACGGTCAATTGGCTGCGCTGGCTGGGCATAGACGATCCGGAGAGTCTGCTGCGCGGCATCAACGCCAAATTCTATCGCCGCTTCAAGCACGTGGAGACGCAGGCTGCCAAACAGGGAAAGCCGCTGGGCGACTTTTCCCTGGACGAGCTCGACCGCTGGTGGCGGGAGGCCAAGCGCGCAGGCTTGTGAGCGATCAAGCAAGCGCCACCCTGGAGGGCCGCCTGTCGGTAGCAGCTGCGATCAAGGCGGGCTGGCGCGATGTCCATCAGATTCTGATTGATCAGAAGAAGCGCTACGATCGGCGGCTCAGCGCCTTGCTGCGTCAGGCGGAGGCTGCGGATATATCAGTCGCCTTTGTGTCTGCTGACCACATTCAGTCGCGAGCTAGCGGCGCCACTCACGGAGGCGTCCTGGCTGAGGCCAGCGAACGCAGATTTTGCCGGCTGGCGGATTTGCTGCCCGCTGACCGAGCGGCTTTCATAGTCATGCTGGACGGCATTGAGGACCCCTACAACTTCGCCGGCGCGGTCCGCTGCCTGTATGCGGCTGGCGTGGATGGCCTCGTTCTCCGCCCGCGAAACTGGACCAGCGCCAGCGCCGTCGTCGGCCGGGCCAGCGCCGGCGCCATTGAGCGGCTGCCGCTGGCGATCGCGGAGACCGCGGGGCATGCGGCGGACTACTATCGCGCGCGGGGATTACAAATCGCCGTCGCCGCCAAGTCGGCGCGTTCTCGCGCTCCTGCCCAAGCGGACTTAAGCCAGCCTAGTTTTCTGCTCATCGGCGGCGAGCGGCGCGGCGTGACGCGCTCCTTCGCCCGCTCCGCCGATCTGACGCTGGAGATTCCCTACGGGCGTGACTTCGACCAATCCCTGGGCGCGGTGGCTGCCACAGCTGTCATCGCCTTCGAAGTCAAGCGCCAGCGCGATGCCGCCCTGGGCCAGGACAAGAGGCGGGCGATTTTCTGACGCGAAGTCGCAACCTCTGCTAGTATGCCTACTGATTCTCAAAGGTTGCTTGTAGAAACAGGAGAGGCGCCATGAAGGCATTGATTCTCGCTGCCGGGCAGGGTACGCGGCTGCGCCCCGTAACCCTGACCATGCCCAAGTCCTTGGTCCCTGTCGCCAATCGCTGGCTGATCAACTATGCTCTGGATGCCTTGAAGAAAGCGGGATTGACGGACATCGGCATCGTTGTCAACAGCCTGGATTCGCCCATCGTCGCCAACCTGGAAGACGGCCGGGCGCTTGGCGTCCGCATCGAATACATCGTTCAGGATGAGCAGCTTGGCTTGGCGCACGCGACCTCGCTCTGCCGCGACTTCGTCGGCGATGATCCGTTTACGGTATTTCTCGGCGACAATATCTTCCAGGACAAGATGACCCATCTCTTGACCTCCTTCGCCGACTCCAATGATGAAGCCGCCGTTGTTCTGGCATCGGTTCCGGATCCTGCGCGCTTTGGCATCGCCGAAATCGCCAACGGGCGTATAGTCCGCGTCGTGGAGAAGCCAGCGGTTCCGCCCTCAAACCTGGCCATCGCCGGTGTGTATCTCTTTCGCCAGTCCATCTTCGACGCTATCGGCCGCATCAAGCCCTCGGGCCGCAACGAGCTGGAGATCACCGACGCCATTCAGGTCTTAATCGATGACGGGCTGCCGGTGACTGCTTATGAGCTGAGCGGCTGGTGGATTGACGCCGGCAAACCCGACGCGATCATCATGGCCAATCAATTGGTGCTGGAGGAGCTGCCCTATACGCCGGCGCCTGAAGGCAGCGAACAAATCGAAGGGCAGAGCGAAGTCTCGCACCGGGTCTTGATCGGGCGCGGCAGCCGCGTCATCGACAGTGTGATTCGCGGACCCGTCATCATCGGCAAGAACACTATCATTCGCAACAGTTATGTCGGACCCTATACCTCAATCGGCGACAACGTGGTGGTCGATGGCAGTGAAATCGAAGCCAGCATTGTTATGAAAAATTGCGAAATCCGCAATATCCTCGGGCGGATCGACCGCAGCCTGCTGGCGGACAACGCTCGCGTCACTTCAGCCGCGCACGTGCCCGACGCGCACCGCTTTGTGCTGGCTGAAAACAGCTACGTGCATTTTTAGCGCTTAGCCAAGCGCGCGCGGCGGCAGCAGATTCCGCCGCCGCAGGAAAGCCTCGTCAGGACCCTCCCAGCTGAACCGCCGCAGGTCAACCCGGCCGCGGCAGTCAAATTCGACGCCCTCCAACTCTAACAGGCGGCGTTGCTCACCGGCTTGAGGGCTGCCCGCAGGAAAGCTGATCGTACCGCGGCTGTTGATGACGCGATGCCAGGGAATCGATTTTCCCCGCGGCGTCTTCCGCAGCGCCGTGCCCACCCAGCGCGGCGCCAATCGCTGCATGCGCGCCGGCTCCATATCCGCATCGGGTGGTATCATCGAGGCGATCTGACCATAACTGCTGACACTGCCGGCGGGAATCTCCCGCACGATTTCCCAAACAGTCTCGAAGAAGGTCTTGGCATTGGGCGGATTAAACATTTGCAGTCCATAATTGTGGCAAAGAACTATTCCGGGCGGTATCACAAGCATTCTGCAATAGGAATAACAGGAGAACGAAATGCGCTTGATTGGGCTGACGATTGCGGCCGTCAACATGAAAAAGATGGTGCGCTTCTATAATGCGGTTTTTGGCGCCGGGCTCAAAGAGACGGTGCATATCGGCGATCAGCAATTCTATGGCGGCGCGCTGGCGGGGCTGGAAGTGGTATTCTGCCCCAATGCCATCGCCGGTGTAATCGCCGAGCAGAATCGCCAGCAATTTCGCTTTGAAGTCAGCGATATCGAATCGGTGATGGAAACAGGTTTGGCGAATCATGGCAGCGAGATTAACCCGGTCGATGAATACAAGGGCGCCAAAGTCGCGTCAATGGCCGATCCCGACGGCAATACGATTGAATTTGTCGAGCAGGTTTCATAAGGCGGCGCGAATGCTGCGCATCAGCTCTTCCGGCGTCGGCGCATAATTGCCCAGATGGCGCACCACGATGCCGCTGGCGTAATTGGCTAGCGTGACGGCAGCCGCGGCCGAGAGCCCGGCTCTCAAGGCCAGCGTGGTGGTGGCGATGGCGGTGTCGCCGGCCCCGACCGTGTCGAAGACATCGCTGACGTTTGGCGCCGGGCAATGTCGAATCGCGCCGCCGCCTGCGACTGTCGCGCCGCGACTGCCGCGGGTGATGATCGCCGCCTGCATGATCCCCAGGTCGCTGGCCAATTCCCGCGCCGCTTGGCTGAAATCATCGTCGCCGGTCAACTCGCGCTTGAGATAACGTTGCGCGTCATCCGCATTGCATTTGATGACATCCAGCCCGCCAAAGGCCTCAAATTCACCTTGAACATCGGCGCTGATCAAGACGCCCGCTCGCTGGCATAAGTCCCGAAGCTGCTGTACCAGGGTCAAGGTCAGCAAGCCGCCATGATAGTGGGACAGCAACACGGCATCCAGACTGTCGATTCGGCGCGCGGCGAATGCCAGGAGCTGCGATTCTGTTTCCTTGTCAATCTCGCGGCGTGTCAAGGTGTCGATGCGCGTCACCTGCTGCGGAAAGCGCAGCCCCATTTGCGCCAGGATGCGCGTCTTGACCGTCGTGGGGCGGTCGGCGCAGCGGATTAGCCCGCCGGCGTCAATGCCCTGATCTTCCAGGATTTGTAGGAGGCGCGCGCCGGCATCATCCGCGCCGATGACGCCGGCCAGGATGGCGCGGCTGCCAAAAGAGACGATATTCGCGGCCGGATTGGCCGAGCCGCCGGCAATATAGCGTCTGGAATCCAGCTCGAGCACGGGCACCGGCGCTTCCCGGCTCATGCGCATTGGCTTGCCGATGATGTATTCGTCCAGCATGACATCGCCGATAACCAGGACCGTCTTGCCGGCCAATCCAGCTACGCTTGACACCATTGGATGCCGCATGCTCGCTCCGTCGATCTGCTGACGCGGCCAAGTTTACAATAAAGTCCGCATCAGAATGAAGGCAATATGCGCCTTAGCCTCTCGCTTGGCGCCGTACGGCCAAGACAAATCGCGGCAAACGCAGCATGCGCCGCCAGCGCCAGGGCTGTCTCAGCAAGCGATAGAGCCACTCGAGTCCACGCCGCTGCATCCAACCGGGCGCGCGTGGAATGACGCCGGCGATAAAGTCAAGCGCTCCGCCAACGCCCATCGCCATGGACACCTGCAAGCGCGGCAAATTGCGCGCGATCCACTTGTCCTGCTCGGGCGCGCCGTATGCCACGAAGAGAATATCGGCGCCGCTCTTATTGACCAACTCGACTATGCGATCTTCGTCGCTGGCTGAGGGACTGCCGCCGTGTGCGCCGGCGATGAGCAAGCCCGGGCAACTTGCTTGCAGCATCGCGGCGGCCCGCTCCGCCACGCCCTCGGCCGCGCCCAGTAAGAAGAGTTTCCAGCCGCGCTCGGCGGCATGGCGCGCTATAAAGGGGACACCATCCGAGCCCGTAACCCGCTCCGGCAGCGGCGCGCCCAGATAGCGGCTGGCCCAAAGCAGCCCGACGCCGTCAGGCGCGCAGATGGCCGCGCGCTGCAGAATGGCGAAGAATATCGGATCATTTTGCGCGATCATGATGAATTCCGGATTGACCGTGCATACGTGCTTCGCGCCGCCGCTTCCGCGAATCCAGGCAGCTATCGTCTGCAGCCAGCTCGCGTATGTGATGGCGTTGACCGGAATATCGAGGATTCGCAGACGCCGGTCCTGCCAGGCTGGCGGCGCAACGGCGTCGCAGCCTGTCTTAAGCCCGGGGCCTTTGTCCAGGATGCGCTGCGCGGTAGCCGCGACTTGCTCGACCGTCACCAGCTTCATGCAGGTGCGGGCTGCGCAGCCCTCGCGCGCGCCCAGAGCCTGCCCCACGTAGTTGCAGGGGCTGCATTCCACGCCGCTGCGCAGCACAGTCGAGCCCGTTCCTATCGTCCAGGGTCGCCAGGCTTCGGCGTTGCTGGGCCCAAAAATACTGATCACCGCTGTGCCGGTGGTCGCGGCGATATGCATCACGCCGCTGTCCGCCCCGATGAAAAGATCCGCGCCGCCAATGACATCAGCCAATTGCGGCAGCGTCGTCCGGCCCAGAAGATTCTTCACAGTCAGGCCTGCAAATTGGCCCGCGCCGCCGGGCTCGTCCGTTTGCGAACCAACCAGCACAATTTCGGCGTCGTGGCTTTGGCGGAGTCGCCGCGCCACCGCCGCGAATCTTGCCGCGGGCCAGCGACGAGCCTTGCTGTAGCCGCCGCTGCCAGTGTGTATGACAACGCGTGGCTTGTCGCCGGTTGGCAGTATGTCTCCCGGCAGTGGCTCGCGCTTGACTTGCGCCGGACGCGGCTCGCGGCTCGCGCCCAGCAGTCCGACCAGCTCCAGCCAGTACTGCGCCTGATGCAGCGCGCCGAATCCGGCATCGTCAATGGAATCGGTCAGAAAGCCGATATTTTGATTCTTCAAGCCGATGATGCCTTTCGCGCCGCAGGCTTTGGCGATCAACCAGAATTTGAAGACACCGGCTCGCAGCGTGAAATGGTGAAAGAAAATCACCGTATCATAGGCGCGCCGATTGAGGCTGAAGACGGTCCTTAGATTCGTCGGCGAATAGAACGAGCGCCCGCTGTTGGCGCCGCGTTTGAGCGGAATCGCCGCGTCGATCAACCCTGCGGGGATGACCGGCAAAGCATGCTCGAAAGCGAGCAGATCAATCGTGGCGCGCGGGCAGGTTTCGCGCAAGGCGGCAATAGCGGGCGTGGTCAGCACCAGGTCGCCGATATCCGCCAGTTGCGCCAGCAGCAGGCGCTCATTCGCTTTTTGACTCGATTCAGCAGACACAATGCCATTCTATCAGATTGCCGGCGCCTTGTTTCAAGACGGCGCGCCCAAGGCCGCAAAGGCATCCAGCAGCTGTTTTGCCGCAGCCGCCCAAGTGAAGCTCTGGGCGCGTTGCCGTCCCTTTTGAATCAGCTCTCGCCGCAGCGCTTCCTCAACGCTGCAGCGGCGCATGGCCTCAGCAATCTCGGCGACGCTTAGGGGGTCAACCTGCAAGCCGGCGTCGCCGACGATTTCACCCAGGCTGGAGGTCTTGCTGGCGATGACCGGCGCGCCGGCGTGCATGGCTTCAACGGCGGGAAAGCCAAAACCCTCCCACAAGCTGGGGAATACCAGGGCGATCGCCCCTCGCAGCAAACCGGCTTTGTCGGCGGCATCGATGTAACCGAGGCGCTTTACAGCGCGCGCGCCCTTCAGCCAGCTCTCTTCAAAGAGCCATCCTGTGCCGCCGGCCAGCGCCAGCGCCGTCTCGCTGTCATCTTGTTCTTGCTGCCAGCGGGCGAAAGCCTGCACCAGCCGCTTGATATTCTTACGCGGCTGCAGTGTGCCGACAAACAGAAAATATCGCTCAGGCAGCTCATACCTGGCGCGCGCCGTGGCGACATCCGCGCGCGTCGCCCGTAGCCGCTCGCCATCGACTCCTGGATAAACTACGCGTATCTTGTCCTCGCTTGCGCCATAGAAGCGCCGCAGGTCCTCAGCGGTGGCCTGGCTGTCCGCCAGCACGATAGCGGCTCGCGCCTGGCTGTAGCGCGTAGCCGCTTCCAGGTAGGCCCGCTGCATCGGCGGATGCTCGGCTGGAAAGCGCTTGAAACCCAGGTCATGAACTGTGGCGATGGCGGGCCCCGGAAAAAGCGCCGGCAGCGTATGAGCCGGCACGAAGGTGATGTCCGGGCGAGCTTGCCAGAGCGCAGCCGCCAGGCGAATATGCGTCCAGAGGCGCGGCAGCGGAATTACAATTTTTTGCGCGCGCGGCCAATCAGGGAAGAGCCCGCCCGGCGGATTGTCGCGCAGGTAGAGCGAGATTTGGTGGGGTTGCGCGCGCTGCTCGTTGGCGGCGCACAGGGCTTGAATCAGACGGAGCGAATAATACTCGGTGCCGGTGGGTTGGGGATTTGTACTGCGGCTGGCGTCAATCGCGATGTGAAAGGGCATAGCGCGTAGCGCCTTCAGCTTTGCCAGTCGCTCGGGAGTGGCGCTCAGAGCCCGATGATGTGGCCGCCGTCACGACAGATGTATACATGGCGCGTATCCACGATGACGGTGCTGTTCGCCGCGATCTCTTGCCAGTCGAAGGCGGAATGATCGGTGACGACGACCACACAATCCGCGCTCCGCAGCAAGGCCGGGCTGTAATTTGCGGCTTTCAGCCGGGTTTCGGGATCCAGCTGAAGCTCCGCCACATGCGGATCGCAGTAGGCAACTTCCGCGCCCCGCTGGCGCAGCAGGCTGATAATATCAAGCGCCGGACTTTCGCGGACGTCGTCGACATCCCGTTTGTAGGCCGCGCCCAGTATAAGCAACTGCGAGCCGCGAACTGACTTTTCCTGGTCGTTAAGCGCTTGCGTGATTTTGTCCAGCACATAAAGCGGCATGGAGGCGTTCACTTCGCTGGCCAATTCGATAAAGCGCGCATTGTAATCCAGCGTACGCAGCTTCCAGCTCAAATAATGCGGGTCGACCGGGATGCAATGACCGCCCAAGCCCGGCCCGGGATAAAAGGGCATATAGCCAAAGGGTTTGCTGGCGGCGGCGTTGATGACCTCCCAGACATCAATATCCAGTTTGTCGCACATTAGCGCCATCTCGTTGACCATGCCGATGTTGACCGCGCGGAAGGTATTCTCCAGCAGCTTGACCATCTCGGCGGCGGTCGGCGAGCTGACGCTGACGATGGTGTCCACTGCCGCTTGGTACAAAGCCCGCGCCACTTCCGCGCAGTTATTCGTAATGCCGCCAACCACTTTAGGCGTATTGCGAACCGAATACTGGCGATTGCCCGGGTCAATCCTCTCGGGCGAATAAGCCACGAAGACTTCTTTACCGATATCAAGCCGCTCGCGTGTAATTTTCGGCAATATGAGCTCTTCGGTTGTGCCGGGATAGGTCGTGCTTTCCAATACAATTAACATGCCGGGCTGGCAGATCTCGGCGATTGACCGGGCGGCTTGGATAATGTAAGACATGTCGGGATCGCGGGTTTTGCGCAAGGGCGTGGGAACGCAGATGCTGATGGCGTCGGCGGCGCGCAAGTCTTGGTAGTCGCTGGTTGCGCGCAGCATCCCGGCCTCGACGAGGCGGCTCACGCTGTCGGGCGGGACATCATCAATATAGCTGCGCCCGGCGTTAAGCGTACGCACCTTGCTTTCGTCAACATCCAAGCCCAGCACCCGGAACCCGGCCTCGGCGAATTCGACCGCCAGCGGCAATCCCACATAACCGAGGCCGGCCACCGCGACGATGGCTTTGCGATCAGCGATTTTGCTGAGCAGCAGGTCTTTGTGATTCATTGCCGTCCTGTGGGGCTGTTGATTCACGGCTTAATTATAATATGGCGCTGCCGACGCCTGAAAGCGAAAACCAGCCCAAGCCACAGCTGTATCTACACCGCGGCGCGGGCAAATGCTTGAGAAACGCTGGCGCTTGATGAAGGAGAGGCCTGAATCCCCTAAATCCCGAAGTAGGGCGGGGTCTCTCGTCTATGACGAGCGAGAGACCCGATTGCAGCTTATACCGCGATTTCGCGCTGCTCGTAACGATTGAGCGCCGCCAGCAGCATGACCGCCGATAAGGCCGCGAATCCGGCGATATGCGGCCAGATGAAGCCCTGGGACAGAATCTCGCCGGCATTGTAGTAGGTCAGGAATGAAATAGCGCCGACCGACTCCGCCACCGTGCCTTCGGCCGCCGCGCCGATCGTCTGCAGCATGTAGCTGATGATGACGAAGGCGGTCACAAGTCCCAGCGCGACTGTCCGGCGGCGCGCGAGTACGGCAATCAGCATGGTAGCCGCCATGATGAAGATCATCAGCGGGATGAGATAGAAGGTCACTTCCGCCAGGCCGACCACGTCCAGCTCGACGCCGCCCAATACGACGCCGGCTTGCAAGCCCAGATAGATCAACACGACCACGCCCACGATGCTGGCTGCATAAGCCAGAAACTTCTCAACCATGACTTGCCCGCGTGAGATGGGCAAGCTCAGTAAGACATCGCTGGTGCCATCGTCTTCTTCGTTGGCGCTGATGCGCATACCCATGACGACCGGGTAGACAGCGAATATCAAAGCCGACTTGCCAAAGAATCCGATGGCGACGAAGCCTTCGTTGGTTGTGAATATCGCCAGGTCATCGCCTATGCCAACCATCGCCAGGATAACCGGTGGAAAGCTCTCCAGCAGCGATGCCATCTGCTGCATATCGAATAGCGGCACCATCAGCACGATCAGCAGCGCCATCGCCGCCAAGCCGACGCCCCAATAGACCATCTGCTTCCAGGTTTGCTTGAGCGTTTCGATAAATACGGAACCAGTCATCGCGGGCCTCCTATATGCCAATATCGCGGCTGACAAACATTTTCAGGGACAGGCCGACGCCGATCAACACGGCGAGCAGCAGTACGATTGTATTCGCCGGATCGTAGGTACCCTGCACAAAGGCTTCGCCGTGCGTGTAACTGAAGTAAGACAGGCTCTCCATCAGATCGGCGGCTGCGCCACCGGCGGCCGCGCCGATGGCGTTGAACAGGTAGCTGACGATGACGAAGGCGGTGGACAAGCCGATCGCCAGCGCGCGCCGGCGCATTACCGTCGCCAGCAGGCTAGTTACTGTCATCACTAGCAGCGCGCCCGGATACAGGTTCAGTATGCTGGCGAAGATGACATCGCCGGGCGCGTCAATGTTCATGCCGATCATGCCGCCGACGGTGATTGCCGCGGTCAAGAGGATAATTGCCAAGCCAATCAGCGCGTAACCGATCCAGCGCTCCAGCAAATAGGCCGCGCGAGAAATTGGCAGCGACAGGATGACATCCATTACCCCCGACTGCTCGTCATTGGCTGTGATATTCAAGCCGGCCATCACGGCGAATACCGACAAGAAGATGGCCGCTTCCGAAACAAATATCGAGACGATCCAGCCTTCGGATGTGGTAAACATCGCCACGTCGCTGGCGCCAAAAGCCTGTAGCAGCGCCGGCGGCATCGTCTTGAACAGCTCGGCGTAACCCGAGATGATATCCGGGCTGGAGGCGATGAAGTCGATATATAGTCCGAGCGCGCCCAAGCCCAAGCCCCAGTACAGAATCTGTTTCCAGGATGCGCGCAGCGTGTTGCCGATTACAATGCCGCTCATTATCTCTTCTCCTTGTCGCCGCTATAGTAAGCTAGGAAGATCTCTTCAAGCGTCGGTTCTTCGATATGCAGCGATTCAACATAACCATCGCTGATTGCCCGCAGCAGGGGGTCAAAATCGCCCACCATCCGCATCCTTAGGACTTTGCCGTTAGCGCTGACATCCGTGATGCTTGGCATGCGCCCCAGCTTCTGCTGCATGCCGGCGGGAACGGCGTCGCGGAAGGTCACATCAATCCAGCTAAACTCAACATTCATGATCTTCTCGACTGATTCTACCGCCTTTAACTCGCCATCGCGCAAGATACCCACCCGGTCGCAAATCGCCTGCACTTCGCTGAGCACATGCGATGATAGAAAGACCGTTTTGCCTCTGTCGCGGTATTCGTCCATCATGCTGTGAAAACTTTGCTGCACCAGCGGGTCCAGTCCGCCGGTCGGCTCATCAAGAATCAGCAATTCGGGCGAGTGCATCATGGCGATAACCAGCCCCAGCTTGCGCTTATTGCCGGAGGACAAATCGCGCACTTTCTTGCTTGTATCCAGGTCGAGGCGTTCCGCCAGCTCGTCAGCGTGTTTCACGATGCCGCGCGTATCGCCGCGCACACTGGCGACATAGTGGATGATCTGCTTGCCCGCGCGCCCCTCCCACAAGCTGAGCTCGGCCGGGAAGAAACCGATGCGCCGGTGGATCTCCACGCTGTCAGCGCGTACATCCATACCGAAGATGGTGGCGCCGCCCTGGCTAGGTCGAATCAGATCCAGCAGCAAACGTATGGTGGTGGTCTTGCCGGCGCCATTGGGACCCAGATAACCGAATATCTCCCCGCGATTGACGCTGAGATTCAGGTTGCTTAGCGCTACGGTCTGCTTGGCGCCAGAGCCGTATGACTTCGATAGCCCCCTCATTTCAATGATGGAAGCGGACGCCATGGTGGTTTTCCTTTCGTTGGCATTTGCGGTTGCCGGCGCGTTTCATTCGCGCGAGCAGCCTGCCTAGATTATAGACCGCGCTGAAAATCCAGGTCAAGAAGAATCGGGCCACCCCCAGTTTTTGGGGATTGAAACTTGAGGTGCTGAGGCGAAGTCACGGATAGCCCCCAATATTAGCGAGTCGGGCGGGCAAGAACGTTGCTGCGGACTCCGTTGCTTGGCGCGGCAAACGTTGATTCAGTCGCCCTCGGCGGTAATGGCTTCCGCGCCGCCGAGATAAGTCCGCAATACTTCCGGGATGACGACGCTGCCATCGGCTTGCTGGTTGTTCTCCATGATGGCGATCATGACGCGCGGCGTCGCCAAGCCGCTGCCATTCAGCGTATGCAGGTAGCGCGTCTTGCGCGTACCCGCAGGGTAGTACCGCAGCAGGGCGCGCCTTGCCTGAAAGGCTTCTGTGTTGCTGCAGGAGCTGACCTCGAGCCATTCTTCGCAACCGGGCGACCACATCTCGATGTCGTATTTTTTGCTCGCGCTGAAGCCCAGGTCGCCGGTCACGATTTCCAGCCGGCGATAGGGAATCTCCAGTTGGGCGCAAATCGCTTCCGCCTGCTCGGTCATCGCCTCCAGTTCGCCGTAGCTGGTCTCGGGCGTGGTAAATTTGACCATCTCGACTTTTTCGAATTGATGCACGCGCTTGATGCCGCGCACATCGCGGCCGGCGCTGGCTTTCTCGCTGCGGAAACAGGGCGTATGCGCCGCGTAATTCAGCGGCAGATCGGCTTCATCCAGTATTTCGCCGCGGTGCATGTTGACGATGGTGACCTCGGAGGTCGGGATCAAGAATTTGTCCCCATCCGCCACGCCATAGACGGTATCTTGAAACTTGGGAAACTGCGCCGATCCGTAAAGCATATCGCTGCGCACGATGTAGGGCGTATACAGCTCGGTGAAACCGTTGGCGCGCGCGCAATCCAGGAAGAAGCTGACCAGCGCGCGCTGCAGCCGGGCGCCCCAGCCCGCCAGCACATAGTAGCGGCTGCCCGATAGCTTGACGCCGCGCTCAAAGTCGATAATGCCCAACGCCGGACCCAACTCCCAATGCGGCTGGGGCTCAAAGTCGAATTCGCGGAAAGTACCGACAGGCTGATGCGCCACATTAGCTTCTTCGCTCGCGGCTACAGGCACGCTCTCGTGGGGCAGGTTGGGCAGCCAGAGCATGTGCTCCCGCAGTTCCGCTTCAATCGTCTCAATCTTGCTGAAGCCCGCGCTGATTTCGCCGCCCAGCAAACGCAATTCGCCAATCAGTTTGTCAAATGCGCCCTTGAGATCGTCCGCTTCATTCACGGTAACTGGCGCCGAACCGTCCATTAGACCGCTGGCGCCTTCATAGTCCGCGGCGCCAATCGCTCCGCAAGCCGCCTGCGCGCGCGCGGCTTTTTCTTCGTCCGGCATTGTCCGGTTGCCGCGCAGCTTGCCCATCGCGCGGTTCAAGGAATTTCGCGCTGCCTGCGCGCTCTCGACACTCGTCCGTGTCTCGCGCCGCTCTTTATCCAACTTCAGGATGTTGTCGATGCGCGCCACAGCGCCTTCATCGTTCAGCTTGGTGATCTGTTGCTTGACCCAATCCGGCCGCTGCCGAATCAGCGCAATATCTAGCATGGTAAGCGTCTCTCCTTGAGAATTTTGATCTGTCTGGATTCAACGAATATCGTGTTCCGGCCATGCGCCGCAGGCTTAAAAGCCTCGCTAGAGCGGCGCGCGGAGCTAAGATTCGCTGGTTGAGGCAGTGCCGCTCGCGGCTGTATGGCGGTTGCGCGCCCAATCCGGCGCGTCTTCCGGCAGCGGCTTTTGCAGGTCGCTCCTGAATCGGCGCCAGGCAATTGCCAAGCCAATCGCTACTGAAACGATTACCAGCGCGTCAAAACCTTCGGGTGTCATGAATTCCAGGAACACATCCAGCCTGCCTTTAGCGATAGCGCGCCAGCAGTTGTTCGGCCCAGAAGGTCGCCCAGTCGGGCACCGGCTCCATGCCAGTGCGCGTTCGCTCAAACTCAACCAGCAGCACGACATACTGTGTCTTCGTCAGCCCAAGCCCAAGCAGCTTGTTTAGTCGGTCGCGCAGGTAGCCGGCGTACCAAATCGGCCAATCGGGATCATCGCCATCGGTCTCGATATAAGCCTGATGGTGTGCCGGGCCCGCTTCCCTTAGGAGCGCTAACAATGCTGATTTAACGTCATCCACAACGAAGATCCCCAACCTGTCGGCATTCGCCAGCTAGCTAACTGACCTCCAAAACTCGGCCAAGTCGACCGCTTGCAGTTGATCGTCAACACGATACATCCGCTCATCGGTCATCACGTACAGGAGACCGCTGAAAGCTCGGCGAATATTCTGCAGTTGCGGCAGCGCGCCCTCGAGCGCGTTTGCCATGCGAAACTCGACGCCCACATCAGCCGCCGGCAGGAATAGCGCCAGCTTTCGCTTGGAGCCAGCCAGCTGATAATTGAGTCGATATTCCTGTTGACGCACCGCGGCATCAAGCATGAATTGCCCGCGCAGGTCGAATTCGGACGGCGCTGGCGACCGCAAATGGGGATACAGCAGGACATCGCGAATGCTGACTTGATCGGTCAGCAGCATCACCAAGCGGTCGACGCCGCTGCCGAACCCGCCGTTAGGCGGCATCCCATAGCGCATGGCGTTGAGATAATCTTCGTCCAGCGGCGTGGTCTCATCGGCTTCGTCCGCGTACAGCCGCTTCATTTCCACGAAGCGATCTTGCTGGTCGCGCGGGTCATTCAACTCGGTGAAGGCGTTGCCCATCTCCATACCGGCGATGAAAAACTCGAAGCGCTCGGTGTGGCTCTCGATATAGCGGCGCTCCTTGTCGTCTTTGACTTCGGCGTCGCTGCTGATGCGCTTGGCGAAGGGCGACATATCGCGCGGGTAGTCCTTGATGATGGTGGGTTGCGCCAACTTGGGTTCGATAAAGTTGCCCAGCAGATGCTCGACAATCATCCGTCCCCAGGTATCGGTCGCGCTGAGCCCGTCGGCCAGCCCGCGCCCGCGCAGATAATGGTAGAGCGAATCGCCGTCGGGGTAATCCATATAATCAAAGTCGAGCATCTCATTCACAGCCTCGCGGATGCTGAGCCGCTTCCAGGGCGGCCTCAAATCAATGGTCTCACCCTGATAGCTAATGCGGGCGGAACCGGTCACCTGCTCGGCGGCGTAAGCGAATAGTCGCTCGGTAATATCCATCACGCCGGCATAGTCGATATAGGCTTTGTAAAACTCCAGCATGGTGAATTCGGTATTGTGTTTGTAGCTGACGCCTTCGTTGCGGAAGTCGCGGCCGATCTCGTAGACCGCGTCAATGCCGCCGACCAGCAGACGCTTCAAATACAGCTCGAAACTGATGCGCAAATACAAGTCCTGATGCAACTGATTGTGGTGGGTGACAAAAGGCCGCGCGGCCGCGCCGCCGTAAAGCGGCTGCAAGATGGGCGTTTCCACCTCCAGCATACCCTCAGCGTCCAGGAAGTCGCGCAGCGCTTTGATCGTCCGCGCCCGCTTCACAAACACATCGCGCACGGATCGATTCACCGCCAGATCGGCATAGCGCTGCCGATAGCGCGATTCGACATCTTTGAATTCGCCGTATTCAACGATGCTCCCGTCTTTATGTCGCTGCTCTTTGACAACCGGCAGGGGCGCCAAGGCTTTGCTGATTAGGCGCAGCTCGCGCACGGCAACGCTGACCTCGCCGGCGCGGGTGCGCATCAGACCCCCGCTCGCCTGTACAAAGTCATCGACATCAATCAGCTTGCGCCGGACCTGCTCATAGCTGTCTGCGCCCACGTCATTCACGCGCAGGAAAAGCTGTACGCGCCCGCTCTCGTCTTCAATATGCGCGAAAGATACTTTGCCTTTGCTGTTCAACCGGCGGATGCGCCCCACGACGGTTACGTCGATCGGATCCGGAACAGTCGAGCTGTCGCCCGCAACTGAAGCGCGCTTTTCCTGCGAGCGAAAGGCCTCTACCGCATCGCTTATCAGATGGCTGCGGCCTGCGCGGGCCGGATACAACTCGACGCCTTGCGCTTGCAGCCGCTGAGCCTTTTCCAGTCGCTCAAGTTCCAGTTTCGTCGGTTGCCACATGCTGCGGCCGGTCTCCTCGATTAAACGGGGCGCCTGCGAACCCAATGAAGCGGCGCCCGATTCGCTTGAATGGACAAGACTTAACAAGCAGCAGATTAGTATAAATCAGGCCGGAATTACAGATGGAATCGCCTTCTGAGAAAGTCGCGCAAATCTCCGCTTGCAATTCTCGCGTAAAGGACTAGCCTAAAGGGGTTTGCAGAAAAAATTGCAGGTTCTGCGCCCCTATGCAAGAAACTGAGGACTCACAGCCTCCCAATCGCTGGCTCATAACGCTGCTGGTGGTTTCGCTGGCGCAGGCGCTGGGCACGGGCGGCATCTCACTCGTTTATCCCTTCTTGCCCCTTTACGTACAGACACTCAAAGATGCGCAATTCATCAGCCCGGAGCTGCTGGCTGGCATTGTCATCGCCGCGCCGCCGCTGGTAGCGACGATCTCGACTCCATTTTGGGGGCGCCTGGCTGATCAATACGGCCGCAAGAAAATGGTCATGCGCGCGATGTTCGGCGCGGCGATCATTCTGGCGCTGATGGGCTTCGCGCAGACTGCGCTCGCGCTGATTGCGCTGCGCGCCCTGCAAGGCCTGACCAGCGGCATCATCGCCGCCAACATGGCGCTGGTCGCCGGCGAAAGCCCCCGCGAGCGCATTGGCTTTGCGCTGGGCGCGCTGCAAGTGGGCTTGTTCAGTGGCGTCGCGGTGGGACCCATCGTCGGCGGTGTGCTGGCGGAACGCTTTGGCTTTCAAGTCCCCTTCTTGTTCACTGCCGCGATGTTGGGGCTGTCCGGGTTCTTGGTCGCATTTGGAGTGCGCGAAACCTATAGACCCCCGGCCGGCAGCCGCCTGGACCTGAACCCATT
The DNA here is from genome assembly GCA_022823165.1 of Anaerolineae bacterium. Classification (GTDB taxonomy): domain Bacteria; phylum Chloroflexota; class Anaerolineae; order Aggregatilineales; family Phototrophicaceae; genus UBA6055. The sequence goes on from JAJDXR010000007.1 coordinate 41,210, forward strand.
GAGGATGATGCGCGCCTGGAAAGGCATCTTGCGCGCCCGCGGCGTCAAGACTGTGTATTCGCTGCGCTTTCTGAACGGCTTTGCCCAGCGCTCGATTATGCCAATCGCGCCCTTGTTTGTGTTGGCGCTGATGCCGGCTGTCCTGGCGACTGGCGCCAGCAGTTACGCCGGCCTGGTGCTTACCGTCTCATCAATCACGACGACTGCCGGCTCGCTGATCCTCGGCTGGCTAAGCGACAAATGGGGCTATCGAAATATCCTCGTGGCTGCCGCATTAATGGCGGTGCTATTCTATCTGCCGCAAGCTTTCGTAAGCAGTATCGGCCAGTTGCTGCTGCTCCAGGGGCTGGCCGGTTTCTTCGCCGGCGGCGTACTGTCAGCGCCCGCGGCTATGTTAGCCAAATTTACCGATTTAGGCGACGAAGGCTCGGTCTATGGCTTGGACGCGTCAGTGTCCTCCTTCGCCAATGGCATGGCGCCGCTCACGGCTTCGATAATCGCCGCGGTCTTCGGCTTGCGGGCGGTTTTCGCGGTTGTCTCGCTCTACTATCTGGCGATTCTCATTATCGGCGCAAATTTCTTGCCCAAGCCAAAGCGGAAACGTTTCCGGCTTTTAGGCGGCGCGTTGAGCGGCAACTGATATGAACTTACTCACAAGAATCACGGCTAGGTATTCATGGCAAGAGTCCTGACAGCAAACTATCACTCGCTCGCCAGAGCGTTTTCTTTTCCCCACAGTTGGAAGGTCACGCTGGGCGTTCTGTTCATCGCGCAGGTATTGTCGGCGGTCGGCTTCTCGATGATCTTCCCCTTCCTGCCGCTGTATATCGAATCGCTCGGCAGCGCCGGCGGCCACAGCACCGAGCTGCTCGCGGGCCTGGTCATATCCGTGCAAGGCATCACCATGATGATCGCCGCGCCTTTTTGGGGCGCCGTCGCCGATCGATTCGGCCGCAAGAAAATGATCATGCGCGCGCTGTTTGGCGGCGCGATTACGCTGGCGCTGATGGGTATTGTACAGAGCGCGGAACAATTGATCCTGGCGCGAGCAGTTCAAGGCGTGGTCACCGGCACCGTCTCAGCCAACAACGCGCTGGTGGCGGCGGCCACACCGCGTCACCGCGTCGGCTTCGCCATGGGCGCGCTGCAGGTCGGCCTCTGGGCCGGCGTGGCGGTGGGTCCGCTGCTGGGCGGCGTCCTGGCCGATCTCTTCGGCTACAGTATCCCCTTCGTTATCACTGCCGCGCTGCTGCTGGCCGGCGGCTTGGTCGTGATGCTGGGCGTTAATGAAGACTTCAGCGCCGCGCGGAAACGCGAAGACTTCCACGCCGCCGCGATATTCCGCGGCTGGAAAGCGATCGTGCGGACTTCCGGCGTGGGCATGGTGCTGTTTCTGCGCTTCCTGTCCAGTCTGGCGCGCGTGATCATTGTGCCAATCGCGCCGCTGTTTGTGGTCTCCCTGATCGCTGGCGAGACCGATTCCAGCAACACCTATGCCGGATTAGTAATGGCGGTATCAGCCGCGACCTCAACCTTTGGCGCAGTCTACCTGGGCAACCTGGGCGACCGCATCAGCCATCGCAAGGTGCTGATCTACTGCTCAGTCGCGGCGACGGCTCTTTACGTGCCGCAAGCCTTCGTCGGCGATGTCTGGCAGTTGCTGTTCCTGCAAGGTTTGGCCGGAATCGCCGCTGGCGGATTGGTCGCCTCGCCCAGCGCCCTGCTCTCGCGTTATACCGACAAGGACACTGCCGGCGCAGTCTACGGCATCGACAACTCGGTCGTGGCCGGCTCCAAAGCGGTCGCGCCTATCTTCGGCGCCTCGGTCGCCATTTTGCTCGGCATGCGCGGTACCTTTATCGCGGCTGCTCTGGTATTCGCGCTTATCGCCCTGGCCGCCTGGCATTTGCTGCCTTCTGATTCGCTGGCGACCCAGCCGAAACGTAGCCCGCATCAAGCGCAGGCCTGAGCTTAATTCGCAGCTCTTTCGCGACTCGAAGTTCATCGCTTGCAGTAGCGCGTCTGACCGGTACAATGGGGGCTATGCCACGTAAACGCGATCCGCTCGACAAAGTTGATAATCTACCCGCCCGCCAGGCCAAGTACGCGCCTGTCGCCGGGGCTTTGACGCAGGTCTACGGAACGCTAGACTGGTCGCGCAATCAAGACGGCATGGATGAGCTGATCAGCTGCATCCTCAGCCAGAGCACCAACGACAGCAATCGCGACCGGGCCTTCGCCCGCCTCAAAGCGAACTACCCGGATTGGGAGGCGGTGCGCTTTGCCGACCTGGCCGAGTTGACCGACGTCATCCGGCCGGCCGGGCTGGCGAATCAAAAAGCCCCGCGCATCCAGAAGGTCTTGGGAGTCATCTACGCTGAAGCGGGTGAATACAGCATCGACTTCCTGGATGACTTGGACATCGACGAAGCCAAAGCCTGGCTGAACTCGCTGAGCGGCGTGGGACCCAAAACCGCGGCGATCGTGCTCTGCTTTGCTTTTGACCGGCCGGCATTCCCGGTCGATACGCATATCTATCGCGTCAGCAAACGCATCGGGTTCATCCCGGAGAAGCTCTCGGCTAACGACGCGCATCCGGTCATGGAAGCGATCGCGCCGGCCAGCGACTACTATCAATTTCACATTCAGCTGATTCAACATGGCCGCGATACCTGCCATGCGCGCAAGCCGGCCTGCGAGCGCTGCGCGATCAGCGCCTATTGCGATTATTTTGCCGACTTAGAGAACACTGGCTGACCTGTGCCCAGGGATTGCTGAGGGCAAATTGCCTGCACAAGAGACGCACGTATTCATTTCGCCGCACTTCGACGATGGCATCTTCAGTTGCGGCGGAACCGCTCACCGATTGACCGCAGCCGGCCACGCCGTTATCATCATGACCATCATGGGCGGGCTTTATCACGGCGAGCTGCCCGACACGCCGATCCTGGCCGACCTGCACAGGCGTTGGTCCGCCGGCGACAGCCCCCTGCGCAGCCGACAAATCGAAGACGAGCAGGCCTCAAACTCAATCGGCGTGGACTTTATGCACGTGCCGCTGCCGGATTGTGTCTATCGGCTGGCGAGCGATTTAGCGCTCTACCCCTCAGAGGAATCTTTGTTTGGCGAGATTCATCCAGCCGATTACGCCCCGCGTCTCTTGAAGGGGATTCAAATCCCTGAGCTGGAGACAGCCGCCCGCGTCTACTTGCCGCTTGGGGTAGGGCATCACGTTGACCATCAAATCGCCCGCGACTGGGGCATGACCCAAGTCCGTGACATACCAAATCGCGCGGCGCTGCGCTTTTACGCCGAGTTCCCCTATTTGAATGCCGATCGCGCTACCGAGTTGGCCCTGCAGGAATTCGGGCTGCCGCTTGAACCGGCCGACCTGCGGCTCAGCGAGCCGGATATTCGCGCCAAGGTCAAAGCCATCGCCTGTTACGAATCGCAGATCAGCACCTTCTGGACCAGTCTGGAAGCGATGGAAGCCGATGTACGGCGCGCCTTTACCGACCCGCTAACTGGTGAATTTGTAGAACGTTACTGGAAAGTGAGCTCGTAGCTCGTAATCGGCCAAGCGCGCTACAGCTCGCTGCAATCCCACATGAAGCCGCATTTGGCGCAGCGCGCCTTGCAAGCGAGCTTGAAAGTCTCGCTCTCGCAGGCCGGGCATACCGTGCTCAGCGTGTAATTGGCTAAGGGACCCGGGGGGCGCTCGGCGTAGCGCGGCTTCTGCTGCCGGGCTGTATCCGCCAATTTGGCATCGTGGCGAGATACTTTGGCAATCATCACGTTGGCGACAATTCTCGTTGAACTACAGAAGGCGCTTAAGAGGCGACGGTGGGATTCGAACCCACGAATGAAGGTTTTGCAAACCTCTGCCTTACCACTTGGCCACGTCGCCGAAACGCCAGTATTATACTGTCCGGCAAGTCCATTTCAAGGATGATTTAGGCATCCGGCGTCCAGCCAAAGGGCAGGTCTTCGTCCAGGTTGTCGTAGGGGCTGTCGTTACCGCTGCCGCCGGGCAAGAACTGTTCCGCCGACGAAAGCGGCTGCTGTGGACCGCGCCGAATCAGCCGCCGCAGGTTACGGGCAAAATACACCTCTCGCGACTGGTCGCCGCTGATGGCCAGCAGCGCCACGCCGCGGGCCAAGACATCAACCGGCATGGGCGCAAGCCGGTTCAGGAACAGCCAGGAAAGCGGCGGCAGTACGCCCAGCAAAGACATCGCGCGATAGAATAACGGGCGGCCGCGGCCGGGCGCATAGAGCAGCGGCGCCCGCACGATGGTCGCCCGCAATCCGAGCCGCCGCATATACCGTTCCGCGTCTCGTTTGGCCTGTATGTAGGCGCGGCTAATCCAGGGGGCGCTGGCGCCGCTAATCAGGATCATGCGCTCGACGCCATCGCTGACGCACATATTGGCCACGTTGCGCGCCGAGACAAAGTTCAGGCGGCTGTAGGACAAGCCTTGCGCGGGGTCAGCGGACAAACTGCCAACCGTGTGAATCACCGCCGAGTGATTCCGCGCTTTGCCGCGCAGGCTGGCCGGGCTCCATACATCAGCCGTCGACCAGCGCGTCTGCCGCGCCAGTGGCCCCAGTTTGTCTTCGCTGCCCGGCCGCGCCAGCAGGCTGACCTTGGCGCCCTCGGCCAACAAGGCGGAGGCGATATTGTCGCCGAGAAATGTGCCGCCGCCCGTTACCAATATCCCGCGTGAAAACTTAGCCATGGTTCAGCTCTTGTTCACTTTGCCCAAGAATAACGCGGGCCGCGCGCTGCCCGCGCCGTATTGGGCTTGCAGCGCCCGGGCGCGCTCAATCGACGCTGGCGGCCGGCGTCGCGATTAGTCGCTGCAAGGCGAGGCTTGCCATGCGACGATTTGCGGTATAATAGTGGCATGGAGTGAGGAGACGCAGTTGTGTGCATCCTGCTCCGTAAAGTAGTCATTTCGTGACCACCGGTGATTGTCGCCTTGACTTATTTATACGCAGCGCGACAAGATTTGGTGGCAGGATAACTTGCAAGCTCGGTCACAACGACGCAAACATGAAGGGTTCCGAGCGCGCGGTTGCGGCGCATACTGCGCAGATTACGAGCGATCAATCGGCTCAATCCAGGAAACAACGAGATTGTAGTGGACTTTCGGTAGCGAGTTCATTGACGGGAGCATAACGACGCCCTGACTCATCTCTTGTGATTTGCATGACCGGCGCCTTATGCTGACGAACTGTTTGACAGTCAGCAGCCCCCGAGCTGTTTTGAGACACTTAGTAATTTTGTACTTACATAGCCGCAGCATCTGGACTACACCGAGTTTACACTGGGACGTTTGCGATGCCGGTTATCACCGCCCTGGAAGTCAATCGGCGTGACAAAGAACGGGTAAAGCTCTATCTCGACGATGAGTTCGTGATGAGTTTGCCGCAGTTGCAGGCGGCCAAGCTGGCTATTGGTCAGCCGCTCAGCCAGCAAGAGATAGAGGCGCTGGCTGATTCCGATGCCGAGCAGCGCGCTTTTGATCGCGCCTTGCGCTTTCTGTCCTATCGGCCGCGCAGCGCCGAAGAAGTCCGCCGCAATCTCAAGCAGCATAAAGTCGACGATTGGCTCATCGCGCCGGTATTGGCGCGCTTGCGGCGGCTCGGTTATCTGGATGATGTCGGCTTCGCCAATTTCTGGCTGGAGAATCGCAGCCGCTTCAAGCCTATGGGTCCCAGAGCGCTGCGCTACGAGTTGCGCTCTAAAGGCATCGCTGAAGACATCATTGAGACCTCGCTGGCTGAGATCAGTGCGGAAGCTGCCGCCTACCGCGCGGCGGCCGGGCGAGCGAATCGATTCAAATGTATGACTCGACAAGCCTTCCGGCAGAAATTGTACGGTTTGCTTAGTCGACGCGGCTTCGAGGCGGACACGATCAGAGAGGTCGTTCTGCGCCTGGAAAGGGAATTCGAAGAGGCGGACGCAGGCTACTTTCTGCGCGAGGCCGCGGAATAGTATTGGCGGATAAGCGCCGATCCAAACAGAGAAAGGAGCAGGGACGGATGTATCCCTTGGATCCCGTCAAAAGATTATGGACATCATTGGAATCGCAGTTGCAGTTGTGGCCGCCATCGTCGGGCTTGGCGCAGGCTACGCTTTCGGCAGCCGCCGGAGTGTCAATGCCTTACTAAAGCAGCAGCAGGAAGAAGGGCAGAGCGCGCTTATAAAGGCATCCGAGGACGCCAAAGAAGTGCTGAAGACGGCTGACACCGAAAAAACTAAAATCATTTCCAAAGCCGAGAGCGATGCCCGCCAGCGCATCAGCGAAGCTGACGCCAAAATCGCGCGCCGCCGCCGTGATCTGGACGATGAAGACGAGCGCGTTCGGCGGCGGCGTAATGAGCTCGACAAACGCATGGAGCGGCTGGAGCAGCGCGATCAGCAAATGAACAAGCGCCAGAGCCGCCTCGACAGGAAAGAGAACGAACTTGACAAGTCAGAAGCGGTGATGATCGAAAAACTCGAGGTCATAGCGCAGATGACCGTGGAAGAAGCGCGGCAGCAGTTGCTCGACTCAATCGAATTGGATGCGCGCAATGACATGGCCCGAATCATCCGCCAGGTCGAGGCGGAAGCGCGCGAGACCGCCGACGCCCGCGCCCGCAGCCTGATCGCCATGGCCATCCAGCGGCTGGCGTCGGAACAGGTCAATGAAATCTCCGTCAGCGTTGTACATCTGCCCAGCGATGATATGAAAGGGCGAATCATCGGGCGCAACGGCCGCAATATCCGCTCCTTTGAATTGGCGACGGGCGTTGACGTGGTTGTCGATGACTCGCCGGAGTCGGTAACTATCAGCAGTTTTGATCCGATCCGGCGTGAAGTCGCCAAACGGACGATGGCCAAGCTGGTCGTCGACGGTCGCATCCACCCGGCGCGCATCGAAAAACTGGTGGAAGATACCCGCGCCGAAGTTGAGCAGATCGTGCGCGAAGAAGGCGAGCGCGCCGCTTACGAGACCGGCATCCATGGCTTGCACGCTGAAGTATTAAATTTGCTGGGTACGCTCAAGTTTCGCACCAGCTATGGGCAGAACCAGCACAGCCACGCTATCGAAACGGCGCATATCGCCGGCATGATCGCCATGGAGCTGGGCGCGGATGTTAATATCGCCAAAGCCGGCGGCCTGCTGCACGATATCGGCAAAGCCATTGACCACAATGTCGATGGCACCCACGCCCAGATCGGCGCCGAGTTTGTCAAGCGCTACGGCGGCAAAGACCCGGTGGTGAATTGCATCGCGGCGCACCACCACGAAGTCGAGAAAGAATGCGTGGAAGCCTTCATCGTGGAGGCCGCCGACGCCATTTCCGGCGCGCGTCCGGGCGCCCGGCGCGAGAGTCTCGACTCGTACATCCGGCGCGTCAAGCAGTTGGAAGAGATCGCCAACGGCTTCGACGGCGTCGAGCAGAGCTACGCGCTGCAAGCCGGCCGCGAAATTCGCATCATCGTGCGTCCAGAGGTCGTGGACGATTACTCTTCAATTCAACTGGCCCGCGATATCGCCAAGCAAATCGAGGGCGATATGCAGTATCCGGGCCAGATCAAGGTGCACGTCATCCGCGAGACGCGGCGGGTGGAATACGCGAAGTAGGGTAGGCGCTTCCAGCGGAAGCGGATTGGCCCGCGGGGAAGTAAAATCCCTGTGGCATCTGATTCAATCATTAGGGCGAGCCACCAGGTTCGCCCCTTGTGTTGTGGCAGACAGCCACTAAGAAGCGCTTCTCAGTTTGACGCCGCTTAAACAGGAGCCGCCAAGTCCAGCGACTGTCTAAGCCAATCCCCGACGCGTTTACACAGCTACTGATACATGTTCTTGTTCCCGTGCAATCGCCTGGCCAGCCACCAACTCATGCAGCAGCATATACAGCGTGAATCCCTGGCTCGGGCCGCACCCAAGCCAAAGCAAAAGCCCCTGCCGTCTGACAGGGGCTTGGTGATTCTGCTTTACTTGGAGAGAGCCAGCTAGCTCGCAACGCGCAGCGTAAGCTCAATCTGAATCATCTGACCATCGCGCAGGATATCAAGCGTGACCTGGTCGCCAGGCTTGTGGAAGTAGATGCGATTGCGCAGGTCAAGCTCCATGGTGACGTCTTCTCCCGAGACTGCCAGGATCACATCGCCCACCTGGATACCGGCCTTTTCCGCCGGCAAGCCCTTGATGACCTCAGCCACATAGGCGCCGTGTGAGACGCCGCTGCCTTCAAAGTAGGCGTTGTCCGGCTCCAGCTGGATGTAGCGCACACCCAGCGTGACTTGCTTCTCGTGCAAGCCGAGCCACTGCGAACGATCCTGCTCAATCGGCGCTTCCAGCCCATAGAGCAGCAGCGGCGCTACCGTAGCCGGCACACTGAATTCCAAAGCGCCGTTTTGACGCGCCACAGTCAGCGTAATCTCAGCGCCGGAGAAATAGTCCTTCGCTGCTTCCAGCGGAGCGCCGTTGGCGGCGGTGATGAAGTCGTATTGGCGGATGCCGGCGGCGTAAAGTTCATGCGCCGGGTCAATCGCTTGGACGACGATGAAACCGTCTCCGTAGCCCAGGCCGATGCTGTCACTGACATAACTATCGTTGATTGCTACGCGGGGATGCGGCTGGCGATGGCGCGGAGGGCGTCTGCGGTGGTCGACGACAACCGTCTTGACAACCAGCTCGCGGTCGCCGCGCATGACGATGAAGCTGAGGACATCGCCCTCGCTGAGGTCGGATACAGCCGCGTCAGCTTCACCGATATTGCTGACCGGGTCGCCGTCAATCGCCACGATTTGATCGTGAACCTGGAAGCCCGCGGTCGCGACATCGGAACCGGCCAAGGCGCCAACCACCAGCAGCTTGTCATCGCATTGCCCGACAAACAAACCAACCGAAGCCAGGTCCAGCGGGATTGCGTAAGTCGGATTCTCGAAGAGGTCTTCCGGACGCGCCATCAGGGTCAGATCTTGCTCAAAGGCGTTCCCGCCGCGATCCAGGCTGAGCGTTACCGTTGTGCCCGGCTCGTGTTTCCAGACGAGATCGCGAACGGTATCCACCTGGATAGCCTCGCCCTCAACGGCGGTGACGACATCGCCCGATTGCAGTTCGGCCGCTTCAGCCGGGGTATTGGCGATGACGCCGGTCACCAGCAGGCCCTCGTCAACACCCCAATAGCGAATGCCGATGAAGGGAATTTGAGCAGTCTGTGATTCCAAGTCGTCCTGCGCGAGCGCGACAGCCGAAACCATCACCAGCGACAAAACGGCGAAAAGTCGAATGAACTTGCTAATCAAACCAATCATGTTGGGGCGCCCCCTTTTCCGAAATCAATGTGAAACAGACATTACCATTGTTGCTGCCATGCTAAGGCATACTGTAGCCGATTTGCAGGCAGACGTCAAACGATTGCTTGCGAACCGGCGCTGGCCATCCGTTTTCCCGTCTTTCTGGCCCATACTGGCGCCTTCGCCGCGCTGACGGCAGGCTGATCCGCCGGCCGATATCGAGCGGCGCTGACTCTGGACTATCTGCCATCTTTGTCGCCGCCGAAGAGCCGTTTGCTGATGGCGCCGCCAAACAGAGAGCCGGCGATCGATGTGTCGAGTTGGACGCGCTGAGAAGCGTGTTCGTCCCAGTCGCCTTTGTGCCGCCGGTTGATCCACTCCTGGTAATTGTCGGATGCCCCCATGAGGAAGGCTTCAATGGCGCTCTCGTCATTCGCCGCCAGCCGTTCGCGCACATCGCGCAGCACATCAACCACGTCATCAATGGCGCGGCCGAGGACTTCGCGGTTGGCCAGCCATTCGTCGCGCAGGCCGTCGGGATGGTGTGTGAACAGATAGCGCGTTTGTACGCCAAAGGGTGAATTGGAGAGTCGCTTGGCATCGCCCCAGGCGCTGTGGCGGTAGGCCGCCGAGTAAGCCGCCACGCTGAGCAACTGCGGCAGCGATTCGGTGATGGCGCTCAAGCTGTCGTGCTCGGCCGGATCCAGGAAAGCGGGCTTGCCGCCCAGGATGATGGAGAAATTGACGGCCAGGTCGATGGCTTCTTTCATGCTCTTGACCGAAGGCGTCAGAAAGATCGCGCTGTCCTGGAAATAATCGTCGCTGGCGTATTCCGGCCCCAGCTGCGGCTCGAGCAGGTAATCGGCGTTGACTACCGCGGTAAAGCCAATCCAGTGCTGCTCCGCGCTTAACAGCTGATCGGCCCAGGCTTCGGAAGGTTGTTTGATGACGGCTGTGTCCAGCAGGACGACGCCTTCGCGCAGGTCAGAGGCAATGGCTTCGTAGCCGGCGCGTAAATCTTCATAGGGCAGGTTCATGATGACCAGGTCGGCGGACGCGACCGCCGAGTAGGGCTTGCGCTCGACTTTGTCCAGCGCCTTGAGCTTGCGAGCCGGCTTCTCATAATCATCGCGGCTGTCGTATCCGATCAGCTCGAATTCGTGCTTGCCGCCTTTTGCGGCGTAGGCGCGCAGCCGCAGGGCGATTGACACACTCAGCCGATCCAGTCCAAGTATGGCTACCGTCAGTTTCGCCATTTAGCTGTCCTCACGTCTTCCCGCTTCGTTTAGCGCTGATTCAGCCCAGGCAGCCCGCCCTTGACGGCGCGCTATCGTTGTGCCCGGCGTAGCCCGCGGCGAACCCGCGCTCGCCTACTATAACGCAGATTGCCGCCGGCAACCTAGAGCAGAGTCGCTGGCGCTCAGCTGGCGTTATCAGCGGCTTGCAGGCATTTTAGCAGCGCGTAGCCCGGATGCGCCTTATGATCCCGCGCCGCCGCTTGATGATGTTCGACCAGCCAGATTAGCTCCGCATTCGAGCCGCATTCGCGCAGAATCTCAGCGCCCCATTTGGGATGGCGGCGCCGCACGATGAATGGCGTCCGCCAGGCGCGGGGGGATGCTTCGCGGCTGAGTCGCTGGCTTAGCGCCGGGGCAGCTGCCTGAACCAGCACCGCCAGCGTCTTCTGCCAGAGGGCTAGCCGCCGGCGCGCTTTGCCGACATCGTGCAGGAGCGCCGCCGCGGTTAAAACCCTTGGCGCGTTCGCATCGGCAGCCAGCACCGCGCGCAGGACTTGCAGGCTGTGCAACTGCTCCGAGCGCGAAAGGGCGCGGAAAGCCGCGAATTCGCAATTGGACAGGTGCTGCCGCGCCAGCGCCAAGTCCGGCGCCATGGCGAAAGCCAGCAGAGCGCGCAGGCCTTGCGCCAGTCGGCGGCTGACCTGTCTCATCTGCCTAGAAGAGCAAGAAACCCAGCAGGGCGCTCGTTGGCCGGCCGATGAACATGCCGAAGGGACTGAATCCGCCAAGCGGCAAGAAGGACAAGAATATCAGCGCCATAAATACGTAATAGCTGGCCATCCGCCAATCGCGCCATTTGAAGGCGGGACGCATCAGAAATTCGGCCAGGGGGCGCAAGCCGCGCTGAATGACTACGGGAATCTGCATCCGCGTCAACCAGGTTCCCGGCAGCAGGCTCAAGACGATATGCCAGCCATCAATCGGGAAGAGCGGGATTATATTAAAGACGAATAGCAGGACATTCCAGAAGACCATCGCATAAAGCAGAGCGGCTATCAGGGCTATCGGCTCGACAATAAGTTCGGGAGAGCGATAGGCGTAGAAGCCTTCGACGCTGAGCCCGAGCAGGCGCAGCAGCAGCGCGAATACGACCGCCAGCGCCAGGTTGGACAAGGGACCCGCGGCCACCGCGGCCAGGAACCCCTTGCGTGGATCACGCATGCGCTGGGGCGAGATCGGCGCGCTGCCCAGGATGCCAAAGCCGATGATGGCGAACATCAGCCAGCCGATCCAATTGATATGCACCAGGGGATTCAAGGTCAGGCGACCCTGCAATTTCGGTACTTCATCCCCCATTTTCCAGGCGACGAAATTGTGCGCGAATTCGTGAACGGTCATGGCGGCGCCCAGCACGACCAAGTTGATGATGATGGTAATCGGATGCAAATCCAGCAACATATCTTTGCTCGCGGCTCTTCAGTTGATGATTCCTAATATACCTGATTTTTGCCTCGTTTTGAGGACTGTTTACGACATCTTTACATTGCGCCGGGCGCTGCGCCGGGGCGACCATAGGCATATCGCCTTTGCAGAAGCGGGCGAGCCACTGGCTCGCCCCTGTCAACTGTCTCGCGTCTTGGGGATGGCTTGGAAATGCGCGTTGGCCTGGTTGCCGAGTCGCCCACTATCTCCGATGTCTGTTGCGACCGCCAGCGCCGTTGTACAATATCAGGAGTGATCGCCTGGCATCCATCTGAACCATCTGAAGCGAGGACCACTTTGACGGCCAAGCGAGTTCTGTTTTTGTTCTCCGATACCGGCGGCGGCCACCGCTCCGCTTTTCAGGCGATTCGCGACGCCATGCAGATACGCTTCGGCGAGGCTGTCGCCTTTGACGATGTTGATGTGCTGCGCGAATGTCGCTGGCCCTTCAACAAGCAGCCGGAGCTCTATCCCCGCGTCGTCAATACTTCGAAATTGCTTTGGGCGCTGATGTACCACAGCTTCGACGGCAAGCGCCGCGCGCGTCTGGCCCGGCAATTCATCTATCGCAATAACCGCAGAGCGCTGCGGCGCATTGTAGCCGAGCATCCGGCTGACGTGGTGGTCTGCACCCATTCCGTCATCGCCAATCCCACCTTTCGCGCTTTTCTGACTTTGGAGCGGCGGCCGCCGTTTTTGACTGTCGTCACCGACCTCGTCACCACCCCCTCGTTCTGGTACGACCCTCGCGTCGATCATTGTTTCGTGCCGACTGAAATTGCGTATCGGCGCGGACTGCGCCTGGGCATGTCGCCATCGCAGATGCAAATCACCGGTTTGCCGGTTAATCCGCATTTCATCAACTCCATCACTTCCAAAGCTGAAGCTCGCCGCCAATTCGGCTTTGATGCGGATCTGCCGGCGGTGCTGATAGTTGCCGGCAGCGAAGGCATGGGCGGTATATCCAAGCTGGTGCCTGTACTTGACGCGCAGCGGCTGGAGGCGCAGTTGATCGTGGTCTGCGGACGGAATGCCGCGCTGAAGGCGCAACTGGAAAACCGCGACTGGAACAACGCTCATCAGATCTTCGGTTATGTGACCAATTATGACGAAATGCCGCAGATAATGGCCGCCTCAGACCTCATCGTCACCAAAGCCGGTCCCTCTACGATCAGCGAAGCCGCCATCGCCGGCCTGCCCATGATCATCAGCGACCGCATCCCGGGTCAAGAGACGGGCAATGTGCGCTTGGTGACGGAGAATGACGCCGGCGTCTATGTGCCCAAGCCGGAAAAGGTCGCCGAGCTGATCGTTGCCTGGCTGCGAGAAGGACCGGAACGGCTGCGGCAGCGCGCCGACAACGCCAGGCGTATCGCGCGTCCCGACGCCGTCTGGGAAATTGCCGACGCCGTCTGGGATTGGGCGCATCGGCCTAAATTCGCGCGCCCCTAGGCCTCTTGACTATTCGCCGGCGCCCTGGTTTAGCAGGCCCAGGTAGGCGGCCTCCGCGACTTTGGTCGTTTGGCCATCGCGCAAGCGCAATTTCCAGGCGCCGGCCTGTTCCGCCAGCGTGAAGATCACCGCGCTGTTGCCTTCGGTCCACTGTATGGGGCGCGCCAAATCGTTCAGGACGCTGCCGACTACCCGCTGCCTGGCATTTACGATGTCGGCGAGGACCAGCACGGTGCGCAATTCCTGCTCGGGGGCGGTCAAGCCGCCCGACCGCGTCAAGGCGTAGATGGCGAGGGAGTCGTCCGGGCTCACCAGCAGATTGCCGGCTTCGTTGTAATCGCCGCGGGCTACGGGCGCGATGACACGCGCCGCGCCGGTGTCGATGTCGTAGATTTCGACTTGTGTGCTATTTGCTTCGCTGCTGGGGGCCAGCCGCAGCATCACATCTTTGCCGAAGCCGACCGCGCAAAAGCAGGGATCATCGCCCGGCAGCAGCCGCGTCGCCACACTGTCGCCGCTGAAGTCGAGCAGGAAGAGGTTGCTGCGGCGGGTGTAGGGGCTGGCTGACTCGGCGCCATCGGCATGCACATCAACGGTGAGAGAGTTGCCGTCGGCGCCAAAGGCGACCGGCAGCAGACGGATGCCCTCGCGCGGTCCGTAGGTCAGCAATTGGCGAATCTGGCTGCCCGCGCTGTCCGCCACCAGAATGGATGTGGTCAGCTGCAGGTCGCTTGAGCGTTGGCTGACGGCCCAGGCGATCTGCCGGCGATCGGCTGAGACCGTCCAATCGATGCGATAATCCGCGCTGGCTTTGCTGATGAAGGGGTGTTCGCGGATGCCCCCGTCCGGCTTTACCAGCTTGACCTGCTCGGCCTCCACATCGAAATAAAGCACTGCATCGTCAAGCAGCGTGAAGCGCTCGCCGGCTGTGTTGACCGGTGTGGCATGGCCAGTGAGCAAGTCGACAAAGATGACCTGAGTCGCGCCCGGGCTGGACCTATCCGGTCGAGTGAAAACATCCCAGCTATGCCCCTGGACGCCGAGCCCGATGGCGTCTTGACCCACAGCGACAATGCTGCAGAGCAGGCTAATCAGCGTGAGCAGGAAGAGTTTCATATTTGTATCGCGTTGCGAACGAACTTGTTTCGATTATAGGCTCAACTTCGCCAGGCGGCAATTTCCGCCGCTTACGGGAGTGTCTATTGTAGTGGATGCGGTTTCCCTTCGACCCAAAGAAAAATCTCTGTGCCGGCGGGCTGTGTCTACGCGCCCCTCAGTAAGTGCGAGTAAGTAATGAGCACATTGGTACATCATCACAAAATAGCGAATTTTCGTGTTTGAATGGGCGAGCCAAGGCTCGCCCCTACAACTTTCGACTATATTTTGAACCCTGTAGGGGTCAGCCTTGGCTGACCCGATGCTGTGAAATTTGCATGACTTACTTGCATCTACTTCTGTGTCTCTTTGGTGAATCAACCTGCGCCAAGCTCGGCATTCAAGAAATATCCACCAAGATAGACACTCCCCGCTTACCGTCGGAAAAAAGCAAAAGCCCCGCTTTCGCGAGGCTTTCGGCGGCTTTCGGCGGCTGTCGATTGCGGGCGCGTTGCAGCTAATAGGCGCTGCGCTGGCGTTGAAACCGCCGCTGTTGCCATTCCTTGGCCTCGCGATGCTTCTTTTCGTGCAAGAAACGCTCGATCCGCGCTTCTTCCATTAGGTCCTGCGCGCGTTGCTTCTGCAGCTGAGCGGCGACCAGGGCAATGTTGTGCATGATCAATCTCCTTTGGTGTAATCAGCTACGTTTACGAGTATAAGCAAGCTGGGTATTTAGTACAGAGCGCTCTATAAGAATCACATAAATTAACGCTCTGCCAGATTTGTCAGCCGCCGGGCGGAAATGTCGCATAGGCATCTGTCTCTGCGGCCACTACAATTGGAAAGCCGCCAGTTGGGAGAGCTGCCGCGTTGAAGCCGGTCACTATCAAAGATATCAAGCTGCATATCGTGGCGATGCCGCTGGTGGAGTTGCTGAAGACCAGCTACGGCGCTGAATCCTACAAGACCGCTATCATCATAGAAGCGGTGGGCGAGGGCGGTCTTACCGGCTGGGGCGAAACTGCGCTGAAGACCAAGCCCTCCTACGGCTCCGAGACTGTTCTGACCGCCTGGCATATCAGCCGCGACTTTCTGATTCCCAAGCTGCTGGGGAAGACGCTGCGCTCCCCAACCGAAGTACCGAGATTGCTCAAGTCCGTTCGCGGCAACCATCATGCGCGCGCGGGGGTGGAAGCGGCGCTTTGGGATCTGCTGGCGAAAGCCAATGATATGCGCCTGGCGGACTACTTCGCCGCCCACCTGCCCGCCGGCAACGAGCCGCGAGAGTCGGTGTCCGTTGGCGTCAGCATCGGCATTCAGGACTCGCTGGCGGCGCAGCTGGCGCTGATTCAAAAGCGGCTGGACGAAGGCTACGGGCGCATCAAGCTCAAGATTGAGCCCGGCTGGGATGTCGAGCTGGCTCGCGCCGTCCGCGAGCGCTTTCCCGATATCACGCTGATGCTGGACGCCAACAGCGCCTATACGCTGTCTGACGCCGAGCGCTTGAAACAGCTTGACCAGTTCGACCTGCTGATGATCGAGCAGCCGCTGGCTTACGACGACATTTACGAGCACAGCCAGCTGCAACCCCAGTTAAGTACGCCGATTTGCCTTGACGAAAGCATCTATTCGGCGCATGACTGGCGGGTGGCTTTGCGCCTGGGCGCGGGCCGGATTTTGAATCTCAAACCGACGCGGGTCGGCGGCTACTCGGAAAGCCTCGAGATTTACCGGCTCTGCCAAGAGGCTGAGACGCCGTTGTGGATCGGCGGCATGCTGGAGACGGGCATCGGGCGCGCCGCCAATTTGTCCTTCGCGGCTCTGCCGGCGGTGGACCTGCCCAGCGATATCTCGGCGACCAACCGCTATTTCGACCCCGACATCACGGAACCGCCCTTTGAACTGGCGCCGGGCAGCTCCATCCGCTTGCCGGCGGGGCCGGGCATCGGCGTCGAGGTTCAGCGCGAGCGCCTGGCTGAAGGCGAAGCCCGCTGGCGCGAATATAATCCCTTTAAGCGCGGCGGAATCTAGCGGGATGTGAAGGCCTAATTCTGAGAATCGCCCATAATGAAATTGTGGATTTTCGGGCGACATATCGACATGCAATGTTGCCCTGCATCCGACTGGATTCCGACAACTCAGTAATTTGCTAGACCAACAATATAGCCCAGATCTGTCTCTGAGTCTGCGCTTGTCCGCGCTTGTCTCCGGCGGAGTCTAGTACGGGCAGTGGTAGGAGACCTGTGGCAAAGCCTGGCGCGGCGACGCCCCCAACTCAAAGCTGATGATCGACGCGGTGGCTGGATATTCCACCGGCAAGGCATAGGTCTGCAGACGGTCTTTCATCAGCGCGTCGGGCTCGACGCCTTGGGCGTGCAGCCAGGCGAAGACCAGAATGTCGCCATGCGCCACCGCCGCGACCGTCCGTCCGCGATATTGAGCGACGATGTAATCGCAGAAGTCCAGTACGCGCGCGAGCACGATGTCGGGCGTTTCATGCGGCGGCTGATTGCCGCTGTAGAGATCCCAGCCCATGGCGGCCAGGTCGTCTATAGGCTGGCCTTCGTAGGGGGTGCTCACCTCAATGATGCGGTCGTCGATCGCTGGCGACAGGTCGGGCAGATAATCGGCCACGATGCCGGCTGTCTGCTGGGCGCGCTCCATGGGGCTGGTGTATATGGCGGCCAGCGGTTTATCAGCCAGCCAGCCGCCGGCGGCATGCGCCTGCCGCTTGCCGGCTTCGCTGAGATAGAAGCCCGGCCTGCGCCCGTAAAGGATATGAGCCGGATTATGCACTTCGCCGTGTCGCATCAGATAGAGTGTAGTCGTCAAGTCTGGCTCCTTGTCGCAGCGTTGGTCCTGGAACGGCTTGAAGTCTAGCATTGGGCCTTGCCGGCCGCAAGCAGTGCACCTGAAGGGCGCCGTGTATTTTGGTCTTTTCCTGGGCGCGCGTTGGAGTAGGCGCAGGGCTTGTCCGGCGCTCGGATATGTTTACGCGCTTTTTCTACCTCCCTCTTTGGGCTGCGGTATTGCGGCTTACCTTCGCCTGGCATTTGACCTACGATAGGACGGCAGCTTCCGGCGACCTTCGAGGCAATCCCATTTGAGATTCGTGAGATTCGAGCATTGGGCTTTTGACCGCCGCTTTCTGACCATACTCTTAATCGTATTCGTGCAGATGATCGGCGCATCAATGGTGAATCCCATCCTGCCGCTCTACGCGCAAAGCGAATTCAGTCTGTCACCGGAGGTGATCACGCTGCTGCTGACCGCCTTCTTCGCGGCGCAATTCGTGGCGGGACCCTTTATTGGCCGATTGTCCGACCGGCGCGGTCGTTTGCCCGTGCTGCTCTTGAGCCAGGCGGGCACGGTCATCGCATTCTTGATGATCGGGTTCGCGCAATCGGCGGCGCTGCTATTCGCCGCGCGCGTATTGGATGGCGTGACCGGCGGCAACATCATTGTGGCGCAGGCTTATGTGACGGATATTATGCCGGAGGGCAAACGAACGCAGGCATTGGGCTACGTGATGGCGGCCTTTGGCATGGGCTTCATCGTGGGTCCCGGCATAGGCGGTTTATTAGCCAGCCAGTTTGGACCGCATATCCCCTTCCTGTTTGCGGCGGGGGCGGCTTTCGCGACAGTCGTGCTGACCCGGCTTACGTTAGAAGAGACTTTGAGCAAGGGCGAACAGGCGCGCAACCGCGACAGCAAACGCGCGCGCATGAATCCGGCTCTGTTGGCGCGGAATGTGCCGCTGCTGGCGGTGTTGAGCGTCACTTTCGTCAGCAGCTTTGCTTTCGGCTTGCTGATTGGCGCTTTCGCCCTATTCGCCGAAAAAGTGCTCTTCGCCGGTTACGACTTTGCCGCGGTCAGCCTGGGCGTCGGCTTGCTGCTGATGGTCGTCGGCGTCGGCCAGCTCATCACCCAGATTGTACTTTTGCCGGTGGTGCTGCGGCGTTTCAGCGACCCGTTGATTGTGCTGCTGGGCGCCGGCTCCCGCGCCATCGCCATGTTCCTGCTGGCTGTCGCTACGGAACCTGCTCTCGGCGCCGCCAGCATGATCTGCTTTTCCATCGGCAGCGGCTTGCTCATGCCGCCCTTGCTATCGCTAGCGACTAAGACCGTGGCCACGGCGCTGCGCGGTCGTGTACTGGGCATCGAGCAATCAGTATCAAGCCTGGGCGTGATCCTCTCGACGGCGGTTTCCGGCTCATTATTCGCGCTGGATCCGACCGCGCCCAACTGGCTGGGCGGCCTCTTGTATTGCGCGGCGCTGCTGCCGGCTGTCTTTTTGTGGCAGTGGGCGCGCAGCAATCCGGGAGAGAAGGGCGTGGGATGGGCGGTTTCGGCATAAGAAAAACTGCCACGCTTTCCGTGACAGTTTTTTCTGGACAGTCGGGGCGGCGGGATTTGAACCCACGACCTCACCGACCCGAACGGTGCGCGCTACCGGGCTGCGCCACGCCCCGACAAAATCGCCAGTAGTGTAGCCAATGGAGCTGCGGCTTACAAGGTCAAAAAATGTCTGAAGACAATCCGCGAACCCTGACGGATCGGCTGCGAAGCCTGGCGCTAGCACCTCTGAACCGCTGCGGCGGCGCGCTGGCTCAGCTCGGCGTTCACCCGGACTGGGTGACGGTGGCTGGTTTGGCGCTGGCGGCTGTGTCGGCGCTGAGCCTGGCGCGCGGCGAGCTGCTGGCTGGCGGGCTTATCTTGCTGATCAGCTTGCCGCTGGATGCGCTGGACGGCGCCGTGGCGCGGGCCATGGGGCGGCCCGGCGCATTTGGCATGGTGCTGGATTCGACGCTGGATCGCTATGCTGACGGTTTAATTCT
Organism: Anaerolineae bacterium; assembly: GCA_022823165.1. Lineage (GTDB taxonomy): Bacteria > Chloroflexota > Anaerolineae > Aggregatilineales > Phototrophicaceae > UBA6055. Next base: position 60,616 of record JAJDXR010000007.1, read on the forward strand.
TGGCGCTTTAAGCTATTATTTTGCGGTGCAGGGGCGTTTGGATATGCTGGCGCTGGCGCTGGCGGCGCTGGTGGGCAGCTATCTGGTGAGTTATGTGCGCGCTCGCGCAGACGACGCCAGGGTCGGCGTAGGCGTAACAGTCGGCTTGTTCACGCGGCTGGAGCGCGTGACAGTCATCTTGCTGATGACGATCGGCAGCGGCTTGCTGGGGTCGACAGCGCCTTTGGAAATCGGCGCGCTGATATTGGCGCTGGGCACAAACATCACAGCGCTGCAGCGTTTAAGGCATGTGTATTTGACTTTGAAGAACCGAGAAGAACCGAGGTGAGTAAATGGAATTCGAACAAGCCCATCTTGTAATCGGCAATCTGCAAATACGCTATTACGGCATCATCATTGTGATCGCCTTGCTGGCCGGGGCTTATGTCGCCTCGCTGCTGGCCAGCCGCAGCGGTCGCGACAGCGATCATATTTGGGGTGGCTTGACCTGGGCGATTGTGCCGGGCATCGTTGGCGCGCGTCTGTGGTTTGTCTTGTTCCCGCCTGTGTCGCTGGTTCAGGGTTGCGGCATTGAGGGCGAGGTCTGCCAGAATACCGCCTGGTTTTTCGAGAATTTCTTTAATACCGAGAATGGCGCCATCGCCATCTGGAGCGGGGGCTTGAGCATATTCGGCGCGATTATCGGCGGCGCGCTGGGCGTGTATCTCTATCTCAGCGCCTGGCACAACCGCATCATCGGCCTGCTGACTACCATCCTGACGCCGGTGTTGTTCCTGGCGCAGTGGCTGGAGTGGCTGGTAAAGACGGCCGCGCGGCGGGTCAGCGGCAAAGAGGCGGAAGCTTTTCGCTATCGGCGGCCCGCCAGCGCCTTCCCGGATGAAGGCATGCGGCTGTCGCCCTGGATGGACATAGCCGGCGTGTCGATCCCGCTGGGGCAGGCGATTGGCCGTTTCGCCAACTACGTGAATCAGGAGCTTTATGGCGCGCCGACCAATTTGCCTTGGGGCATTCAAATCCCGCGTGAGGCGCGCGTGGCGCCTTACGAGAGTTTGATCGAATATCCGCTTGACACGCTCTTCCATCCAATCTGGGCTTACGAGGCGCTATGGAGCCTGGTGGCGTTTTACGTCCTGTGGCGGATTTATCATCAGTATCGCGATCGCCTGCTCAGCGGCGATATTCTGCTCTTGTACGTGGCGCAGTACTCCTTCGGCCGCTTTCTGCTGGAATTCTCGCGCGTTGAGATCGCGGTGATTGGCCAGTCCGGAATTAATAGCTCGCAGACGATCACATTGATCGCTTTTGTGATCGCGGCAGGTTTGCTGCTGCAGCGCCATCGCGGCGGTGGTTTCAGCGCGGCCAAGGCCGCTGACGAGCGGGCTGAAGCGGCGGAGACATCTACGGCGGCCTAACTCGTATTGCCGCCAACAGGCGCCGTCTGTCAGAATGGGCAGGGGAGCAGGCGCCGGTTGCAGCCGCGCCATCGCGCTGACATTCACTACATTGTTTTGGATTTCGCTGTAATATGGTATCGTCTTTATGATGAATCTGGCGATTCTGGTACGCTGAACCGGGTTTAGGCTGTCGCTTGGCAGATCAAGGGCGAAAGTATGGCGCGCGTCATCATTCTGGGTACCGCCGGGGCAGTCAACAACGCCGAGCATGATTACACGCATTTTCTGCTGATTGGCGAAAAAGACGGGCCCGTCCTGGTGGACGCCGGCTCAAACCCGCTGGACAAGATCAAGCGCCTGGGCATCGACGGCGACCAGCTGCAAGACATCATCCTGACGCATTTCCACTCGGATCATGTGGCTGGCGTACCCAATATGCTGATGCATTTGTGGCAGATGGGGCGCAAAGCGCCGCTGCGCTTCTATGGCATTCCCCACTGCATCAATCGCGTCGAAGAGACTATGGAAATGTACGGCTGGGAATATTGGCCCAATTTCTTCCCGGTGTCGTTTTCACGCCTTGGCTTGCATGACAATACCTTGCTCTTTGAGAACCAGGACTTTGCCATACGATCTTTTCCGGTCGTTCACTTCATCCCGACCATTGGCATGCGCATTACCAACAAGCATAACGGCAAGGTGCTGGCTTACAGTTGCGATACTGAACCTTGCGCGAACGCGCTGAAAATCGGGCGGGACGCCGATATTTTCATCCACGAAGCGGGCGGACCGCCCCCGGGGCACAGCACGGCGCGCATGGCCGGTGAAGCGGCGACCGCAGCCGCCGCCAAGGAATTGCGCCTTATCCACTATCAAGTGTGGAACCAGGATCCGGACTTGTTGGTGCATGAGGCGTCCGAAACCTATGCCGGACCGGTTCAGCTCTGCCGCGACTTTGACGAGTTTGAGTTTTAGCCGCCGCCATGCAGCCACATTGTCCGCGATGCCAAGAGCCGATTAAAGCCGGGCAAATCAACATCCAACGAATGGTCGCCTTGTGCGAGCGCTGCGGCAGCGTCTTTGATATCGAAAAACAGCGCCAGAAGAGCAAACGCCGCAAAGCCAGGCGACCGCCAGCGCTGCGCATTTTGGCGGATGAGCCGCTCCATCTCGCTTTCCGTACCAATTTCCGCTTGGATAAAAGCGAGAACTTCACGACAAGCTTCATTCTCAGTGGTGTCTTCTCGATGGTTGCCGTGTTGATGGCGGGACTTTACCTGGAGAACGAAGTGCCGATCGTGTTGCCGCTAGTATTCGCGATCATGGCCTGCGCCGCATTGTATTCGCTGGCGACAATCGTTTATAACCAAACGCATATCCGCGTCGATGCGGACTCGATCCGTGTCGCTCGCCGTCCCTTGCCGTCATTGACTCGAGAGCGGCAGCTTGAATTGGACGATGTGGATGCCTTCAGCGCCGATGAAACCGCCGCCTCCCAGCGCGAAGGCTACGATACCCCGCGCTTCAACGTCTGGGCTCATTATGCCTATGGCGGTCGCAAGCTGGTCAGCGGCGACTTAACCGAAGATTACGCCGATTATGTCGCCAGCGCGCTCAACCGAAACCTGGCGCCGGAAGACCATGCCAGCGCTGCGCGGCTGCGCGAAAAGCAGCTCGCTGATGAAACGGCGTCGGGCGCGCCGGACAAGGCGGCAAATGAAAGCGAAGGAGCGCGCTAGCGCCGCTGAGCTGCGAGTTTTTTTGAGCGGCAGGATTAGTGCGTTACACTAGGATGTGTCCGCCATTCAACAGGCGATATGGTGGGCGACACTATACGTCAAGCTACGGAGGAAACAAATGATTACGCATCGCCGCGCTTTAGCGCTTCTTATTCCAGTTTTTTTGCTGCTGGGTATGTTGATCGCCCCTGCGGCCGGGCAGGACGAGCTCTTGAGTTTCTCGGCCGCCGATTGTGACTACGGCGGCAACCTAAAGTCGGTCGAGGCGCTGGACGCGCTAACCGTACAGATCACGCTTTGCAATACCGACGCGCTCTTTGAGCAAAAGGTCGCCAGCCTCGGCTTGTCGATTCATCCCTCTGAATACGTAAACGCCACCGGCGGCGAGGGCGACTTGCTGACCCACGCCATCGGCACCGGTCCGCTGAAGTTGGTCAACTGGGACCAGGGCAACGAGATCGTGTTCGAGCGCAATGACGACTATTGGGGCGAGCCTTCAATTGAGCAGACCGTCATTCTGCGTTGGAATTCGGAAGCGGCTGCCCGCGCGACCGAGCTGCGCGCCGGCACCATCGATGGCATGAAGTTCGCCAATCCGGATGATATACCGGTATTCCGCGCCGACCCCAACTTCAATCTCATTGATATTCCGCCCTTGACCGGCGTCTATGTCGCGATGAGCAATTACTACGCCCCGCTCAATGATGTGCGCGTTCGTCGGGCAATCGCCATGGGCATCGATCGGCAGCGAATCGTCGACAACTTCTTCCCGCCCGGCTCGCCGCTGACGTCAGACTTTGCGCCGCCGGCGGTCTTCGGCCATGTCGCCGAAGATGGCGTACCCGGCTTTGACCAGGACGCCGCCAAGGCTTTGCTGGAAGAGGCCGCCGCCGACCTGGGCTTTGAGCTTCCGCTAGATTCCCTGGTGGACACGCGCACCGGCGAAACTCGCGCGCTGACGTTGACCTGGCGCGATGTCGTGCGCGGCTACCTGCCCAATCCGGGCATCATCGCCAACGATGTTCAGGCGCAGCTGGCCGAAATCGGTGTGATTGCTGATGTGCAGGTGGTTGAATCCGGCGCCTTCCTGGCATCGGCCAATGCCGGCAACGAGCCGCTGCATATCCTGGGCTGGCATGCCGACTTCCCCGACGCCTCCAACTTCTACAGCTGCTGCTTCGGCCCCAACAATACCCAGTTGGGCGAGCCGAATCCGGCGCTGTACGAGCCGCTGGTTTCCGCCTCCCAAGTGCTCGACTCTGACGAGCGCATGGGCTACTTCAGGCAAGTCGCCAAGGCGATGTCCGAGCATGTGCCCTGGGTGCCCTTTGGTCATGCCGGCGCCGCCGATGTCTGGCAAGTACGCATGGTTGGCGTACATCCCGGCTTGCTCGACGGCACCGAGGAATTCTCGCGCATTGAAGATCCGGATGATGACAACGTCATCTATATGCAGAACGCCGAGCCGATTTCGCTCTATTGCAATGACACCTGGGACGGCGAGACTTTCCGCGCCTGCCATCAGGTGAGCGAAGCCTTGCTCGACTTCGAGCGCGGCGGCGTGGCTGTGATTCCCGGACTGGCCGAAACCTGGTCGGTATCGGAGGACGGCAAGACCTGGACATTCAACTTGCGCGAGGGCGTACGCTTCCACGATGGCTCCAGCCTGGACGCCAATGACGTTGTCGTGTCCTGGCAGGCGCCGGCTGATTGCGCCAGCCCGAACCACACCGGCACGGGCCAAGCTTTCGCTATCTACAAGTCGATCTTCCAGCAATTCATCAACGCCGATCAGTGCTAGCTCGGCAATTCACAATTCGTAGGGGCGAGCCTGGCTCGCCCGCTTCCAAGAACTAAAACTGTGTAGGGGCGACCTGATGGGTCGCCCTTGCATTTTCGACGCTGGCGTTGGCTGGGGGGCTTAGCTGCGATTCAAGCGCGGGTCCAGCGCGTCGCGCATGCCATCGCCCAGTAGATTGAAGCCGAGCACCGTGATCATGATGGCGATGCCCGGGAAGAAAACCAGGTGCGGCGAGGTAAAGAGGTAATTGCGCGACTCGCTGAGAATCTGGCCCCATTCCGGCGTCGGCGGCTGCGCGCCCAGGCCGAGGAAGGACAGCGCCGCCGCGTCCAGTATGGCGGTGCCGACGCCGAGCGTTCCTTGCACGATGATGGGCGTGATGGCGTTGGGCAGGATATGAGCCAGCACGATGCGCAGCGGCTTAGCGCCCAGGGCGCGCTCGGCGACCACGAATTCCTGCTCTTTGAGCGAGAGTACGCTGGCGCGGGACAAGCGGGCGTACTGCGGGATGAAGGTGATGGTGATGCCGAGCAGGGCATTGGTCAAACCAGGGCCGAGAATAGTGACGATGGAGATGGCCAGCAGCAAAGCCGGGAAAGCCAGTACGACATCCATCAGGCGCATGATTATATTGTCCACGCGGCCGCCCATGAAGCCGGCAGTGATGCCCAGAGCGGTGCCGGCCACGATCGACAGACTGATGGTGATGATGCCGACCGATAGCGAGGTGCGCGTACCAAAAATGACCCGGCTGTAAAGATCGCGCGCGTTGAGATCAAGCCCGAGAATATGCTGCGGGTCTTCGCAGCCGAGGATTGGAATGCACGGAGGTTTGCTGGGCAGTCGCCCGGTTTCGCCCGGTACGCCGATCATGGTTTTGATGGGGTCATGGGTGGCGAAGACCGGCGCGGCGATGGCGATGATGATCAGCGCGCCGATGATAATGGAGCCGAGCACAGCCGAGGGGCTGTGGCGCAGGTTGCGCAGCGCTTCCAGCCAGAGATTGGCGGAACGATAATTGGCTTCGGGCGCCAGGTCGGCTGGTGAAATACTGGCCATGAATTTGACTTTCGCGCGCTGCAATTCGCGCCCTGCTAATTGAAGCGAATGCGCGGATCAAGGTAGCCGTAGAGCATATCGACCACCATGTTGATGAGAACAAAACCGGCCGCGATCACGACCGTGAATCCTTGCACGAGCGTGTAATCGCGCGATGTAATGCTATCGACCAGGGTGCGGCCGACGCCGGTCAGGCTGAAGATGGTCTCGGTCAAGACTGCGCCGCTGATGATGAGCCCGAAGTTCAAGCCGATGACGGTGATGACCGGCAGCATGGCGTTTTTTAGGGCGTGCTTGCCCACGACGCTGCGTTCACGCAAGCCCTTGGCCCGCGCCGTGCGGACGTAGTCCTGGTTCAAGACCTCCAGGACGCTTGACCGGCTCATGCGGGCGATGATAGCCAGCGGAATCGTGCCTACCGCCACCGCCGGCAGTATCAAGTGGCGCAGCGCGTCGATCAGCAGTTCGCGGTTAAGCGTGAGCACCGCGTTTAACGTGTTAATGCGCGAGATGAAGCGCAGGATGCCCAGCGGTTCTTCGCCTTCAGCGACCCAGCCCAGCGCCAGATAAAATGGTTCCGGGTTGGCGCCCGGCGTCAGCCGTCCCGATGGCGGCAGCGCGAAGGGGGTATCCTTGAGCAGCACGGCGAAGAGGTAGGCCAGCATTAAGCCCAGCCAAAATACCGGCATGGAGACGCCGATATTGGCGCCGATCATGGTGCCGACATCGATGGCTGATTTGTGCCGATAGGCGCTCAAGACACCCAGGGGCACACCAACGCTGATGGCGAAGAGCAGCGCGAAGAAGCCCAGCTCAACCGTGGTCGGCAGCCGATCGACCAGCAGCTCCATCACCGGGCGATGGAAGCGCATCGAATCGCCCAGGTCGCCTTGCAGAAAATTCCGAATATAGATGACGAGTTGAACCGGCGCGGGCTGATCGAGACCGTTGCGGCGGAAGAAACTCTCGCAGATGTCTTTGGTGGCGCGTTCGCCGAGCACAGCCAGGCAAGGGTCGCCGGGGATGGCGCGCGCCAATGTGAAGGTGACCACCAGAATGCCAAACAAAACCGGCAAGGAAAAGGTCAGTCTTCTTATGACGAATTTCAGCATCAACAGATCCTGTCAGGCGCAGGTTTCAATCATAACCCGAAAACCGGCGCTGCCCTAGGGGGCGGCTTGTCAGGCCTCAGCCCAGGCGCGGGCGCGTTCGACCGCCCGCCGCCAGCCGGCGTAGAGCGATTCGCGCTGATCGGCGGACATAGCCGGTTCGAATTCCCGCTCCAGTTGCCACTGTTTGGCGATCTCGTCCTGGGAGATCCAGAAGCCGGTCGCCAAGCCCGCCAGGTAAGCCGCGCCCAGGGCAGTCGTCTCGGTGACGGCCGGGCGCTGTACGGGTACGCCCAGAATGTCGGCTTGAAATTGCATCAGGAAATCATTGACGACCGCGCCGCCGTCGACCTTGAGCGTTTCCAGCGGCAAGCCGGAATCGGCCGACATGGCCTCAACCACATCGCGGGTCTGATAGGCGATTGACTCCAGCGTGGCGCGTACGATTTGCGCGCGTCCGCTGCCGCGTGTCATGCCGACGATGGCGCCGCGAGCGTACTGATCCCAGTAGGGCGCGCCCAAGCCTACGAAGGCGGGCACGACGTAGACGCCGCCCGTGTCGTCGATGCTCGCGGCAATCGCTTCGCTTTCGGCGGCCTGGTCCAGCAGCTTCATTTCGTCGCGCAGCCATTGCACGGCGGCGCCGGCCATGAAGATGCTGCCTTCGAGCGCGTACTGCCTGGCGCCTGCGCCGACTTGCCAGGCGACGGTCGTCAGCAGATTATTGGCGGATGCCTGCGGTACCTCGCCGGTATTCATGAGCATGAAGCAGCCGGTGCCGTAGGTATTTTTGGCCATGCCGGCCTGGTAGGCGGCTTGCCCGAAGGTGGCCGCTTGCTGGTCGCCCGCCATGCCGGCGATGGGCAGCGCCGCGCCGAATAATTCGGGCGAAGTCTCGCCGTAGATCTGGCTGCAGGGGCGGACGTCGGGCAGGATGGCGCGCGGTATGTTCAGGCGTTCGAGAATCGCCGGCGACCAGTCGCCGCGGTGAATGTCGAAGAGCATGGTGCGGGCGGCGTTGCTGACATCGGTGATGTGCAGCGCGCCGCCGGTGAGTTTCCAGACCAGGTAACTGTCGACGGTGCCGAAAGCCAGTTGGCCGGCTTCGGCGCGTTCGCGGGCCCCAGCAACATTCTCCAGCAGCCAGGCCACTTTCGCGCCGGAGAAGTAGGCGTCCGTGACCAGCCCGGTCTCGCGCAGGATCGTTTGGTCGAAACCCTCGGCTTTGAGGGCGTCGCAGAAAGCCGAGGTGCGGCGGTCTTGCCAGACGATGGCGTTGTGGATCGGTTCGCCGCTATGTCGGTCCCATATCAGCGTGGTTTCGCGCTGGTTGCTGATGCCGATGGCGGCGATTTCGGCCGGGCTGTCCACGATGGCCTGCGCGACCTGGAGTTGCGACGCCCAGATTTCTTCCGGGTCGTGTTCGACCCAGCCGGGCTGTGGATAAATCTGCCGGAATTCGCTTTGGGCGCTGCGGACGACATTGCCGTCATGGTCAAAGAGGATGGCTCGAGACGAGGTTGTGCCTTGATCAAGCGACAGGATGTAGTTCGCCATGCGCGGTCTAGCCCTTTGCTGCTTGGTCAATTATTCCAGCCATTGTAACGCATTGCCGCGGCGGATACCGCATGGACCTTGTCGGAGCGGTGACTATCTGGATATGGCTTCATTGGCCAGCGCTTTACACTTTTACCACCGAGTACACCGAGAAACTCTGAGGGCACAGAGGATTTTATATTGTTTCGATGCTGGCACAATTGGTGCTGCCTTGCTTCGGGTGGAGACTGTTGGCGCCGCTAAACTTATGGACAGCTTTACTCTTGTACTCTTTTTCCTCTATGGCCTCTGTGGCCAATTTATTCAAGGCTTGGTTGGTCTTGCTGAAGGCTCATAGTATTCAAGTCCGCGGGATTAATCACTCTTGTTCGTCGCCTTCGCACAGCCGGCGCGGCGCCAGCAGCAGGCCGATGCCCAGGCCTGCCAGACTACCCGCGATAGTCCAGATGGGCAGCCGTTCCAGGACGGCCAGCAGCATCTCGGCGGGATAATCGGGGAAGATATGGGCGTGGCGCAGGTTCTTGAAGAGCATCAGCGCGGCCGCGCACAGGGAAGCCAGCGCGCCGGCAAGCGCTCCAGCCAGCGCGATGTGCCCTGACTTGACGCGCCGGCCAGCCGACAGGCGCGCCATCAGCAAGAGCGTTAGCGAAATCGCCGACAGACCGCCAAGCGCTGTGACGGCCGCGGCGTCGCTGTCTTCCAAGCCCGACCAGAGCAAGATCGCCAGGCCCGTCAGCAGCAGCGCGCCCCGAGACAATTTAGCGGCGACTGTGGCTGAACGTTTCATGGGCTGGGGGCTGCGTCCTCGTCGAAGCGCAGAATCTGCGCCGAGCAGGGCGGGGCTTCGAGCAGCAGACCATGCCGCAGCATAGCGTCGCCGCTGTGCAAGGAGAACGTCTCGCTGAGCGCATCGTAGAGCCGCCAGCGTCGCTGGCCCAACTGGCTCCAATCGGATAAGTCGAGCCGTGCCCGCGCCCACTCGCTGCTGAGGTTAATGATCACCAGGCGCGCCGCCTCGCGGAGTCTCCAGGAGTAGACGATCAGGTTGTCGCCGCTGTCTATGGCTGTTGTCTCGCGCAGCTGCCATTCGCCCGCGCGGTAAACCTCGCAGCGGACTTCCTTAAGCAGCCGGCGGTAGAAGCGCGCCAGCAGGGGCTGGCTGTTTTCGACCGCGCCGCGGTTAATTTGCACCGGCAGCTTGATGCGGCGTCCGCTGAGCTGGCCCTGATGCAGCAGCGTCGCGCCGGGCAGTGCGCAGATCAGCGCGGCCGCCGCTCGCTGTCGATCTGCGCCGAAGACTTCCATGGCGCGGACTTCGTCATGATTTTCGATAAAGCGAATGTTGGAGCGCAGAAAGTCCAGGTCCGCGCTTAAATGCGTCTTGATTTCGCCGATCGCGCTATGAGCAAGCCGGTCGTAAAGGCGCTTGTCGTAGGTGTAATCGAAGCCTTGCCCGAGCAGCTCCTGCTCAAGATCCCAGTACACCTCCGCCATAAAGAGCATTTGCGGATGGCGCGCGCGCGCGGCCTGAATGACAGCCTGCCAGTAGTCGCGCGCGGGCAGCTCCTCGCTGTCTCGATTCCAGGTAGCGGCGAATACGCTGTTGAGCATCAGCATGGCCATGTCGCAGCGGACGCCGTCGCATTGCTGGCCGATGTCGAGCAGGGTTTCGATGGCGGCTGCTCGCAGGCCGGGGTGAAAGGCGTCCAGCTGGGCTGTGTCGATCCAGGCCGGGAAGTAAGGATCGCGACCGCGGGCGATCACCACGGCGCTGCCGTCTGCCGTGTCAGCGGCGAAAAAGTCGGCCGGCTGCCGCGCGAGATCAGCGCTTTCTCCCCGGACAAAATACTCCGGATGCTGGCGGATCCAGCGATGGTCGCTGGCCACGTGATTGGGCACAAAGTCGAGTATCAGCTTGATGCCCAGCCGGCGCAGCCGCTCGCGGAAGATCGCCAGGCCTTCACGGCCGCCCAACTGTCGCTCGACCTGATAATCGCGAATGGCGTAGGCCGAGCCGGGCACATCGGCGGCGGTCACATCGGGCAGGGCTTGACGATACTCGTGCAGATAATTAAGGGCGCTGAGGCGCGTGGCCGGGCCGCGATGCCAGACGCCCATCAGCCAGACGGCGTCGAAACCCCAGTCGGCTAACGCAGCCAACTCGGCGTCGGGCGCATTGGCCAGGGTAATGTTCCGCTGATACTGGCTGCTTAAGCGGCGCAGCCAGACCCAGGTATTGATTTCGTAGATGACCGGATGCGAGGGCCACTGGGTGGTCGAAACCTCGGCGGGAATGGCGCGGGTTTTGTGCAGCAGGCTCATGGCAATCCGGCGTATTGATAGACGGAATCACAATTGTCAAGCAGTCTAGCAGCCTAGCAGCGAAAGCGCGATTTCCAATCAGAATTGAGGGCGCCTGGATTGGTGGATATCTCTTGAATGCCGGGCTTGGTGCGGGTTAATTCACCACAGAGCCACAGAAGTAGAACAAAGCAAGTCGTGCAAATTTCAGAGCATCGGGTCAGCCAAGGCTGACCCCTACAGGTTCAAAATAAAGTCGAAAGTTGTAGGGGCGAGCCTTGGCTCGCCCACACAAACACGAAAATTCGCTATTTTGTGATGATGTACCTATATTCTCATTACTTACTCGCACTTACTGAGGGGCGCGTAGACACTGCCCGCCGGCACAGTGATATTTATTTTGGTCAACGGGAAACCACGTCTGCTAAAGTGGACACTCTCTCGGAATTAGCGCGCCTCAAGCGCCGGCGGCGGAGAGATGCCGCCGCGTCAGTTGATAGAATCGCTCGCTGGCTTCGTCATGGACGGCATGGCCGCAATCGAACAGCTCCAGCCGGCCGGACGCGACCCGCTCCACAAAGCGCTGACCATATTGCCAGGGATTGAGCTGGTCGGCGCGCCCGAGCATAATGAGCAGCGGACAGGTAATCCTGGGCGCCAGGCTCAGGCTGACATCGCCGCCAGCGTCGATGGCGCGGGTCATGGCGCGCACCCAGCCGCGAGTGAACTTCGTCGCGTCGCTGAAGCCGTGGATGCGCTTGTCTTCGTCAGTGATCCAATCGCCAGGAAGCATGCGCTGAAAGACGGGCCGCAACTCGGGCCCAAAGCTGCCGATGGCGCCGATAGCGATGCAGGAGGCGATGCGCCCCGGCTGCTTGCCGGCGGCGATCAGCGCCACCTCGCCGCCGTCCGAATAGCCGAGCAGGTGCGCTTTGTCGATGCCGGCCGCGTCCATAAAGGCGATCAGATCGCCGGCATCGCGCTGATAAAAATTGTCCGGGAAATCGCGTGGTTTGGGCAGCGACCGGCCGTATCCGCGCAGGGTCAAGCCGATGACGCGGAATCCTTGTTCGTGCAGCCAGTCCATCACGCGACCGAGGTGGAGGCGCGCCGTCCCCAACAGGCCGTGGATAAGTATCAGCGGCGTCCGCTCGCTCCCGGGCCGCAGATCTTCATAGTGTAGTGTGGCGCCCGTGGTCAGTTCCGCCAGCGGCATGTGAGGCGCTCCCGATCCTTATATGTTAGCGGGCGACTTGCGCTTCGTCGGCAAGGATGGGCTGGCTGCCGGCCAAAGCGATATCGAGGACATCGTCCAGGTGATCAACCAGCACAAAGCTGAGATCATCGCGGACATCATCAGGCACATCGTCCAGATCGTTTTCGTTCTTGCGCGGCAAGATGACGGTGTCGGCGCCCAGGCGATGCGCCGCCAGCACCTTGTCTTTTATGCCGCCGACTGGCAGCACTTGCCCGCTGAGCGTCAACTCACCGGTCATGGCGATATTGCTCTTGGCGCTGCGCCCGGTGACCAGGGAGGCCAGCGCCGTGGCCATGGTGACGCCCGCGCTGGGACCGTCTTTGGGCACGGCGCCGGCTGGCACATGCAAATGGATGTCGTATTGGTCGTAGAAGGCCGGGTCGATACCCAGCTGATCCGCCCGCGACCGGGCAAAGCTGTAGGCGATTTTGGCGCTCTCTTGCATGACATCGCCCAACTGACCGGTGTACTCGAAGCCCTTGCCGCCCTTCATTTTGGTGGCTTCGATGAAGAGGGCGTCGCCGCCGACCGGCGTCCAGGCCAGCCCGGTGGCCACGCCGGGTATCTCGGTGCGATCTTGCAGCTCGCTGCGATAGCCGTAGCGAGCCTTGCCCAGCAGCTCCTTGACCGCGTCGCTGTCGACATGCCGCTTTTCGACTTCGCCTTCCGCGATCTGGGTGACCACTTTGCGGGCGGCTTTGCCGATCTCGCGTTCCAGCCCCCGCACGCCCGCTTCGCGCGTGTAATCGCGGATGATTTGCAGCAGCGCCTCGTCACTGAATTCAAGCTCATCGGCGCGCAGGCCGTTTTCGCGCCGTTGACGCGGCGCCAGGTACTGTGAAGCGATAGCCAGTTTCTCCAACTCGGTATAGCCGCTCAATTGGATGGCTTCCATGCGGTCTCTTAGCGGACCTGGTATGGTATCGAGCGAGTTGGCGGTGGTGATGAACATGACATCGCTCAGGTCGAAAGCCACATCGAGGTAGTGATCGCGGAATTCGGCGTTCTGCTCCGGATCCAGCACCTCAAGCAGAGCGGAGCCGGGGTCGCCGCGGAAATCGCGACCCAGCTTGTCGATCTCGTCCAGCATGATCAGGGGATTGCGCGACTTCGCCCGCCGTATCGCCTGGATGATGCGGCCGGGCATAGCGCCGACGTAGGTGCGGCGGAAACCGCGAATTTCGGCTTCGTCGCGGATGCCACCCAGGCTCATGCGGATGAACTCTCGGCCCATGGCGCGGGCGATTGACGCGCCCAGAGAGGTCTTGCCGACGCCGGGAGGACCGACGAAGAGCAGTATCGCGCCCGAGCGATCGCGGCGCACCGGGTCGAAGCCGTCGCCCTGGGCGAATTCTTCTTCGCGCTCGGCCCGCAGCTTGCGCACAGCCAGGAATTCGAGGATGCGCTCTTTGACGTCGCGCAGGCCATAGTGGTCTTCGTCCAGGATTTCTCGCGCGACGCTGATGTCGAGCTTGTCTTCGGTGCGTTCGTTCCAGGGCAGGCTGCAGATCCAGTCCAGGTAGGTGCGGATGACTCCGTATTCGGCGGCCGCCACTGACAGCCTGGACAGGCGGCTCAATTCGCGCTCGGCTTCTCGGCGCGCTTCTTCGGGCATATCGGCGGCTTTGATCAATTCGCGGAAGCGCTCGACTTCCTGTTGATCATCATCTTCTTCCAGCTCGCGCTGGATAGCCTTCATTTGCTCGCGCAAGTAATAATCGCGCTGCGTCTTCTCCATCTCTTGCTGCGCGTCTTCCTGGATTTTTCGCCCCAGCGACAGCACGTCGTATTCCTTGCTCAGCAACTGCAGCAGATGGCGGATTTTGTCGCCGGCGTTGTTCATCTCGAGCAGGCGCTGCGCGTCGTCGGTCTCAATGCGGACGTAGGTGGCGATGGAATAGACCAGTTGCAGCGGGTCTTCTACATTGATGGCGTTGTTGACCAATTCCTGCGGGATGCTGGGCACCAGCTCGGCCAACGCGCTGAAGCGATCGACCACGCTGCGCACCATGGCTTCCATCTCGATGTCGTCGGCGAAGACGACTTCGTCTTCCGGGATGCGCGTCACGCGCGCCTTGAGATAAGGCGACGTCTCGATGAATTCGTCTATCTGAATCCGCTGCAGGCCCTGAATCAGCAAACGCACCGTGCCATCAGGCGTGCGGAAGAGGCGATGAATGGCGGCCAGCGTGCCGATCGTCTGCACCTGGTCGGGGCCCGGGGCGCTCGCGCTGGGGTCCTTTGAAGCGACCAAGCCAACCATGCGATTGCCGGCCACGACATCGTCGACGAGCTGGATGCTGCGCTCCTGGCCGACGGTCAGTGGAATGGCGGTCTGCGGATAGACGACCAATCCGCGCAGGGGCAGGATCGGCAGTTCTTCCGGCAGGTCTATCGCCGCGCCCTCGTCTTCCAGCTCCTCGGTGAGTGTGAAATTGACGCTGTCTTGCGGCGCGTCCATATCGCTAAGAATCACTTCCCAATAGGTCATGGATGTTGTTCCTCGGCGTCGATTGCGGGTTAGCCGATCGCAGGCCTGTTTGCCGGCGCTTTGCTTCTGACCGTGGCGGCAAATCTGCCGCCGCGCGGATTCGCAAACTTCTAATCGGCTGCTCACCTTACTTTACATATAGACGCGTAAAAATGATATCAGCGTTCGCCGGGCGCGGAGATTTTTGATACGTTTCTAAGACTTGCGCCTGGCGCCGGCATTTGCTCGGAGTTCTAATTTGCCCCTTTCGCGGGCATGAATACAATGAATACACGGGAGATTGCTGGCTGTAAAGGAAGACTGCGACATGACCGAAACCATTGACAGACCACTGAAGCGCAAGACAGGGCGAGCGCGGGACCGCAATCTGGCGCGGCAGCAGCGGCGCAAGGCGAAGAACGATAGTCGCGCCGGCGGCAGCGACCATGCCTTCTTTCGCAGACACTTTCCATCTTATGACGAGACCAGGATTTCGCATCGCGCGCTGGCCTGGTTATTCTCCAGTCGATCGCCGGTCGCCAAAATTACGACGCTGGTGGCGATATGCGTTCTGATCTTCTTCATTGGCAGTTCTGTACTCTCCGAGCGGATCTTCCCCAATATCTACGCTATGGGGCTGCCGGTCAGTGATTTGACGCCGATCGAGGCGGAAGCCGTCATCACTGACTACTGGAATGCGCGCCTCAGCATCGATATCAGAGTGGACGGCGAGCATGTGGAATGGGTGAGCCCGGACGAGCTCGGCTTGACGGTTGACGCCGAAGCGATGGCGGAAGACGCCAAGGCGGCCGGTTTCGCCGGCATTCCATTTGCTTACGACGTTGCTCCCATCGTGTCTGTATCCCACAGCCGCGCCCAAAGCGTACTGCTTGACTTGACCGAGTCCATCTATGTGCAGCAGTACGAAGCCGGCTACAAGTGGTCGGGCGGGCGCTTGATCACCGTGCCGGGCAGGCGCGGCCGACACCTGGATGTAAAGAACAGCCTGGAAAGCTTGAAAGAGAGCGCGGCAGACGTGGTCCTGCAGCGGCGTTTGAATTTGCAGACGATTCAACTCAGCCCGACCGTGCTCGACAGCGCGCCGTTTTTGGATGAGGCGCTGGCATTCTTGGACGCGGGCATTCGTTTGAAGGGCTACGATCCCTTCAGGAACGACATGATGTCTTTCAGCGTGAATCAGCAGACGGCAGCCGAATGGCTGATAGCGGGCGTAAACGGCTTGTCGGTGCGCCAAGAAGCCTTCGGACAATTTGTTGACGACCAGAACGAGATTTTGATCCAGGGCGGCCGGTATATCGACAAACTGCGGGCGACCAAGACCCTGCAGGCGGCGCTAATCTCCCGCGCTCCGGAAGTGATTTTGCGCTTGAATTATTTGCCCGAAGAGTATCAAATCATCCGCAAAGACACCGGCTATCGCATTGGCCGCAAGCACGGGATTCCTTACGAGTTGATTCGGGACGCCAATCCGACAATCGATTGGAACAGCTTGGTGGTCGGGCAGTCGGTACAGATACCGTCGCGCGATGTCATGATCCCGGAAGATCCCGTCCCGCATAAGCGCATCGTGGTGGACCTTGATGAGCAATGGCTGGTTGGCTTTGAGAATGGCGAGTTGATCTTTGACTGGGGCATCTCCTCCGGTCGTGAAGAAGCGCCGACCTATCCGGGCATCTTTCAGATTTTGACTCACGATGAGAAGGCTTTCGGCGGCAGCTTCGCGCTCTGCAACGAGGCGGGCACCAATTGCAATCAATGGGAGATGGCCTGGTTTATGGGCATCTACGAAGTGGTGCCGGGCTTGATGAACGGGCTTCATGGCGCCGTGCTGCTTCCAAACGGCGGCTATCTCGGCGGCGGCGGTGTCTACGAACCCTCGACCTTCGGTTGCATCATGTCGGTTGATTCCTGGGCGAAACAGCTCTATGAATGGGCTGAGATTGGCACCATGGTCGAAATCATCTCTGAAGAGTTCGCTCCGGAGAGTGACCTGGCCAAATTCGCCAAAGAATATATCGGCACCGTCGACACCAATTTTAGGCCGATCTCCGCCTGAGCATTGGAGCGAGCCGCTTTGGGCTTGCCTCCGCTTAGGCCGCCCTTCCATGCTTTCCAGGCTTGGCACGAGCTTGGCGGCGAGTTGAGTTCCGCGCTATTGCTGAGGCGCCTGGAGCGCGTCAGCTCGCATTGCTGGATTTATCCGCCAGGCGCCCGCGCAAGTGGGCATTTTGTTTTGGCCGGGCTCGGGTACAATCTGAAGCGGTTAACTATTGGGCGCCAGGCAGTCTATGAGCAGAGCATACGGTACATGGGAAAGCGCGATTGATGGCGCGTCTATCGCCAGCGTTGTCAGCCTGCGCGATGTGCAGTGGAATGACAGCGACGACACAGTTGTATGGTGGGAGAGCCGCGGCAAGCTAGGGGTTCTGCTGGCGCAGACCGGCGTTGACGCGCCGCGCGATCTGACGGATCGGCGTCTCAATGTGTCGGGCCGCGTCGGCTATGGCGGGGGCGCGTTCACGGTCGGCGGCGGCAAGGTTGTCTTCGCCGCTGAGGGCCGGCTCTACAGCCAGTCTTTGGCTGGCGGCGCGGCGCGCGCCATCACGCCCAAATTCGGCAACTACGCCTCGCCGGCGCTTTCCGCGGATGGCCGCTGGCTTGCCTGCGCGCACAATTATGAAGGCCTTGACGGCATCGTTTTGGTGGATGCCGACGGCGAAGCGTTTCCGCGGAAACTGGCTTATGGTACGGATTTTGTCATGCAGCCGACCTGGCATCCGTCCGGCGACCAGTTGGCCTTCATCGCCTGGAATCATCCGCAGATGCCCTGGAACGGCAGTGAACTGCGGATAGCGGCGCTGGCAACGGAGGCCTCGGGCAGTCCCTACGCGCAGAACATCCTCACCCTGACCGGCGATGCTGAGACGGCGATATTTCAGCCGGAATTCTCGCCTGACGGCCGTTACCTGGCTTACATCAGCGACGCCAGCGGCTGGAGCCAGCTCTGCGTCTACGACCTGGAAGCGCAAGCGCACCGCCAACTAACGGCGGTCGAAGCCGAGCACGGCACACCGGCCTGGGCGCAGGGATTGCGTACCTACGGCTGGAGCGGCGAGGGGGACTCGCTGGTCTGCATTGAAAACAGTCGCGGATTTTCTTCGCTGATACGCGTTGATGTCGAAAGCGGGAAAAGCGCCGCTATTGCCGGCTGGGAAGCCTACAGCGACCTGGAGCAGGTGGCTGTATCGCCGAGAAGCGGCGCTGTGGCCGCGATCGCGTCTTCGTCGTTGATTCCGCCACGCATCGTCTCGATTGACAGGCAGGGGCGGGCTTTGACGCATCGACGGCGCGGCGCTGAAAATCTGCCGGTTGATGAGCAGTCCCCGGCTCAAGCGATCACCTGGACCTGCGATGATGGCGAGCAGGCGCATGGTCTGTTTTATCCGCCCGCGCTTAAGGACGAAATGCCTGCGGGCGCGCCGCCGTTGATCGTCAATGTGCATGGCGGGCCCACATCGCAGCGCCGCGCCGGCTACTACAGCGAAGCTCAATTCTTCACCACGCGCGGTTATGCTGTGCTGCAGGTCAACCACCGGGGCAGCACCGGCTACGGCAAAGCCTATATGAATCGGCATCGCGGCAACTGGGGCGTATACGATGTCACGGATTCAATCGCGGGCGTCAAGCATCTGGCTGAGGCCGGTCAAGTCGACAGCGAAAAAGCGGTCATCATGGGCGGCAGCGCCGGCGGCTTCACGGTGCTGCAATCGCTGGTGAGGCATCCCGGTTTTTACCGCGCGGGGATTTGCTCTTACGGCGTATCGAATCAATTCGGCTTGTTGATGGACACGCACAAATTCGAAGAACGCTACACCTACTGGCTGCTGGGCGAATTGCCGGAAGCGGCCGAGGTGTATCGCGAGCGCTCGCCGATATTCCATGCCGACAAAATCGTTGACCCGGTCATCGTTTTTCAAGGCGCGGATGATGTGGTCGTGCCGCAAGATCAATCGGATACTATTGTCGCTTCGCTGAAACGCCGCGGCATCCCGCATGAATACCATCTCTTTGAAGGCGAGGGACACGGCTGGCGTATGCCAGAGACCATCGAAACATATTACAGCAAGATTGAACGCTTCTTGCTGCAGCACGTCATCTATGCCTGATCGCTTTCAGCCGATGCCCAAGCGAGAGCTTTCAACCCCCGGTTATTGCATCGCTGCTGATTCCAGCGCAGGGAATCGATTCGATGATTGAACAGGCGCTGCTGTTGATCGCGGGGCTGGCGGGCTTGTTCTACGGCGGCAACTGGCTGGTGCGCGGCGCTTCTAATTTGGCGCTGTCCTTCGGCGTTTCAGTGTTGATCATCGCCCTGACCTTTGTCGCCATCGGCACCTCGATGCCGGAATTGCTGGTGAGCCTGCAGGCGGCGATGGCGGGTAAAAGCGATCTGGCTGTGGGCAATGTCATCGGCTCGAATATCGCCAATATCGGCCTGATCCTGGGCGCGACTGGCTTGATCGCCCCGATCAGCGTCAAAGCGATTCTGCTGCGGCGCGAAATCCCGATCATGATCCTGGTGTCGGTATTGGCTTTTCTCGTGACGCTGGACGGCCGGATCAGCCGGCTGGACGGCGCCATCCTGCTGCTGTCATTCGCTGCTTTTAACCTGCTCTTTTATTGGCTGGCGCGGCGCGAAGCCGAGACTCAAGAGCGTCTGCTGTCGGAGCTGGAAGACAGCCCGGACGAGCAATTTAGCCGCGGACGCGAGCTATTGTTTCTTTTTGTCGGCGTTGTCGCGCTGGTCTTGGGCTCGCGCCTGATGGTCGAGGGGGCGGTAAATTTGGCGCGCCTGTTTGGCATCAGCGAATTGGTGATCGCCATAACACTGGTGGCTTTTGGCACCTCGCTGCCGGAGTTGGCGGCGTCGCTGTCGGCGGCTTATCATCGCGAGACGGATCTGGCGATCGGCAATGTAGTAGGCTCGAACATCGCTAATCTGCTGCTCATCCTGGGTGTGACCGCCGTCGTGCAGCCCATAGCTGTGGATCGGGGCGAGGTGCAATTCGAGTTCATCGTTATGATCGCGTTTGCTGTGCTGCTCATTCCCATCATGCGCCATCAGCGGCTGGGGCGGCGGGGGGCGGCGCTATTCCTGGGCGCCTATGTTGTTTTTGTGATTTACAGCATCGCCGGCGGCGCCGCGCCCGAGCCGGCATGGCCGGGCTGATTTTGAGGGCGCGCTATACAAAGTTTAGGAACGGACGCCAAGAGGCGACCGGGAATGATGCGTTGACATGACGGCATTGCCACCGGTTGAGCGCTTCACCAGCAGCAGCGGCGTAGACATCTACCGCTTGCCGATGCTGTTATTCCCCAAGGACTTCACTGGCCACGCCTTCGTCCTGGACGGCGCGGGTCCCTTGACGCTGGTGGATACCGGTTCGGGCATGGGGCGCAGCAATGAAGACCTGCTGAGCGGCTTCCGGCAGATCGGCGAGCGCTACGGCAAGTCCTACACGCTCGGAGACATTGAGCGCATCATCATCACGCATGGTCATATTGATCATTTCGGCGGCCTGGCTTTCGTCCTGGATCAGACGGACGCGGCCGTCGGCATCCACGAATTGGACCTGCGGGTGCTCACCAATTACGAAGAACGCGTCATTGTGGCCACCAAGGCGCTGGGCATCTATTTCGACCGGGCGGGCATCGAACCGTCGCAGCGGGAGGCGCTGTTCGCGATGTATGGCTTCGCCAAAAAACATGTCGCCTCCATCGATGTCGATTTCAGCATAGGAGACGAAGAGGTCATTGACGGCCTGGAGTTCATCCACAGTCCCGGCCATTGTCCCGGGCAGGTTTGCATCCGGCTGGGCAATATCCTGCTGAGCGCCGATCATGTGCTGTCGCGTACGACGCCGCACCAATCGCCGGAGAGCATCACCCATTATATGGGGCTGGGTCATTATGCGGATTCGCTGCGCAAGCTGCTGCGCTTCGAGGGCATTGAGCTGGCGCTGGGCAGCCACGAAGACGCGATACATGATCTATACGGGCGCGTCAACGCTATCCGCGCCAGCCACAATCGCAAGCTGGATCGCATCCGAAATATCATGCGTAATCGGGGCGCTCCCATGACCATTGCCGAGATTACCCAGGCGATGTACCCGGAGGTCGACGGCTATCATGTCTTGCTGGCGCTCGAAGAAGCGGGCGCGCATGTCGAATACCTGTATCAGCACGGGCATTTGTCAATCGCGAATTTGCAGGAGTTTGAAGCGCAGCCGAATCCAGCCGTCTTGTATGAATTGCAGAACAATAAACTGCGCGCCTGAGCTCAGGCGGATTGACCGGCGAAAAGATTCGATAGTACACTTGAGGCTGGGCGCGGCCGGCGCGCGACAGGGGGAATAGATTATGGACGAAAAAGTTAAGCATGGGGCAGCGCCGCCTGGCGAAACGCATGAGTTGGCCGGCGTCTCCGCTCGCTTGATTGCGGGCGTCATTGACGCCTTCCTGTCCGTAGCGCTGCTGGTCTTGGTCAGTATTGTTCTGGATCTAATTGTCAGCGACTCCGGATCAATCTTGCAGACTGTCGGCTTGGCGGTCCCGATTGCTTATCAATGGTACTTTTTGACGCGCCGTGATGGGCAGACGCCGGGCAAATTCGGGTTGGGCATTCGCGTGATCAAAGCGGATGGCACGCGCATCAGCGACACCGACGCCGTGATTCGGGCGATTGGCTATAACGTCAGTTCAATCTTCTGCGGGCTGGGTTATATCTGGGCTATTTTTGACAAAAACAACCAGACCTGGCACGACAAGCTGGCGCGAACCTACGTTGTTTGCAAGGACAAGCAGCGGCATACGGTTGACGTGTAGCGCAGCTGCAGGCTGTGCGATACACAATCCTATTGCTCAGCGGAATATCACATGACAAGCCTGGCGCAGCGGCTGGGAATCACACGTTTTGAAGCCGATCAGCGCTACCGGGCCGGGCTGGCAGCCTTTGCCGCGCGCGATCAGCGGACGGCAATCGCGGAATTGAGGGCAGCGATAGCGCTGCTGCCCAACCACGCCGAGTATCACGCGGCGCTCGGGCTAATGCTGCTGGAAAACAAGCAGAAAGCGGGCGCGCTCGAATCCTTCGCTGAGGCGCTGCGGCTGAATCCCTACGAGGCGCTGGCGAATTATGGCATGGGCATGATTGCTTACCGGTCGAAAGACTGGCCGGCGGCGCAGAGCCATTTCCTCAATGCGCTGGCGGCTCAGCCCGAGCGGGCGGAAGCGCTCTACTACATGGGTATGGTCAAGCACCGCCTGGGGCGGAACGCGGAGGCGCTGGAGTGGATGCGGTCGGCGGCGGTCCAATTCGCCGCGAAGAGCGACAGACGCGAAAACCACTGCGCCGCCTGGATGCGCGAATTTGAGAAGCTGCGGACGCCGTAGCGCCGCTAGCCGACGGCTCTGAGTTGGTGATAATGACCAGCGGTAAAGCTGCACCAGACGAATTCAATTCTCCCGCGATAC
This sequence comes from Anaerolineae bacterium, assembly GCA_022823165.1. Taxonomy (GTDB): domain Bacteria; phylum Chloroflexota; class Anaerolineae; order Aggregatilineales; family Phototrophicaceae; genus UBA6055. The sequence goes on from JAJDXR010000007.1 coordinate 82,858, forward strand.
GAGCGACAAGGCGCGGGCGATTGCGCTGTGGCGGCAAGCCATCTACAATCGCGACAGTGTTTTCTCCGTGCGGAAGCGCAGGCAAACTTGGAAAACGTAGTCGGCGAAATTATGGCGCTGGGAGCCGCCCTGTTTTTTGGCCTGGCCTCGACCGCTTATACCCTGGCCGGGCGAAAGATCGGCGCGAGCTTTTCCATGGCGCTGAGCCTGGTCATTTCACTGTTATTTTACGCGCCGCTGCATCAGGTGATGCACGGCGAACCGGCCCCGCTAGACGCCGAGCTGGATCGCTGGCTGATTTTGGGCTTGTCGAGCCTGGCGGGTTTTGTAATCTCGGCGCTTTTCCTGCTGCGATCCTTCCAGTATATCGGACCGCGACTGACGATGTTGATCGGGTCGACCTCGCCGATATTCGCCGCGTTGATGGCTTGGGGGTTTTTGGGTCAAAAGCTGCCCACATTCGCAGTCATCGGCATCGCCTTTGTTGTTGGCGGGGTCGTCTGGGTGGTGTCCGAGCGCGGCGCTCAGCAAGTCGAGCGGGAGCCGGCCGAATACGGCAAGGGCTTGTCCATGGCGGTGGCGGCCGCTGTCGGCCAGGGGGCGGCTTTCGTGTTGATGTCGGAAGGCGTGGCCGGCGGCTTCTCGCCTGTGAGCGCAGGGCTGATACGCACGATTGTCGCCATCGTATTGCTTTGGGCTTTCATCGCCTGGCGCGGCCAGCTGCGTCATAATCTGTCACTGATCGCGTCATCGCCGCGCGCTGTGGCCTGGCTGATACTGGCATCGGTTGCGGGTCCGGTCGCCGGCACGACGCTGATACTGATTTCGCTGCAATTCACCAGCGTCGGCATCTCGTCTACATTGACCAATACGACGCCAATCTTCTTGATTCCCATCGCGTATTTGGCTTTCGGCGAGCGCATCACGGGGCGCGCGGTGGTCGGCACATTAGTCGCAATCGCCGGCGTGGCTTTACTCTTCGCCGCGTGAAGCGGCCCCGCTGCCGCCGGCGCATTTTCGCTCATGCGGCAAACGGGCTATAATATATGGCTCAGATGAATGACGGAATAAAAGGTCCTGGAAATGAGCGACTATATCATCCGGCCTTTGGAACGCTCCGACCGGGAGTGGGTGGCGCATTTCCTGGACGAGCGCTGGGGCACAACCCAGATCGTCTCGCGCGGCAAGTCCGTTTACGGGCACCTGCTGCCCGGCTTCATGGCCGAGCGCAGGGCGCCGGCGGAGGGCGATAGCGAAGGCGGCGAGAGCGACGTCAGCGAAGCGACGCCGGAAAATATCGGCTTGGTTACGGTGCATATCGGCGACAAGGAATGCGAAATCACCACACTCAACAGTCTGACCGAGTCCGCGGGTGTTGGGTCGGCGCTGGTGGAAGCGGTGGAGAACTGGGCGCGCGAGGCGGGTATTGAGCGTTTGTGGCTGGTGACGACCAATGACAATTTGGCCGCGCTGAAATTCTGGCAGAGACGCGGCTATGAGTTGGTCACCGTACATCGAAACGCGATTGCCGAGGCGCGCCGCATCAAGCCGCAGATTCCAATCACCGGCTTGAACGGCATCACGATTCGCGACGAAATTGAGTTGGAAAAGAATATCTAGCAGCAGAGCTAGCGGCCGCCGGCGGCGCTCTCTTATGGACAATCGGGGGTTGCCGTCATGCGGGCGAGTCTGCGTTTGCGCCAAGGTCTTGAATGCGCCGATCGCGATAATCGCGCCAGAAACTCTCGCTGATGACCAACAAGACGCCCAATACAATGGCGTGGTCGGCCAGATTCGATACGTTGGAAATCACATCGGGAATCTGATAGTGAATGAAGTCGACCACGTGGCCGTGCTGCAGCCGGTCGAGTACATTGCCAGCGGCGCCGCCGATGACCAGCCCGATCGCAACCGGCGCGAGGCGACCGTCCACCGGCGCCTCGCGGAAATACCAGAGCAAACCCGCAATGATCAGAAGGGCGATCACGAGGAAGGCATCGCCGGCCATGGGCAGTATGCCAAAAGCCGCGCCGGTATTGCTGCTGCGTGTGAGCTGGAAAAAAGGCGCCAGTGGCGGCAGCGGCTGCCGGGTCTCATAAACATCCAGGTTGGCGATAATCCAGTGTTTGCTGATTTGATCGGCCAGCGCCGTCAAGGTCAGTGAGCCGGCCAGGATGAACCACTTAAGCATGCGTCGCTCCCTGGACATTGCTAGAGGCTCGCTTCATTTTAGCAGAAAGTCCGCGCTCGCGGGCGGATCGCAATTCACGGCATCGCTTCCATGACCGATTCAGCCTCCAACCTCAGACCGGTTCCGCCGGGCGATTTTGCCGGCTGGAGCCTGGACGCGCAGAAGGAGCTGTATCGCGAGCTTGCCGCTGCGGCGCTGGCTTTGTGGGGCTTGGGCGCAGGCGATCTCAGTTGGCTGAGCTACAGCTCCAACGCCGTCCTGGCAGTAAAATCGACCGCCAAGCGCTACATCTTGCGTCTGAGCTTGCCGAGCCGGGTGCGGGAATCGCGATTGCGCTCGGAGCTGAGCTGGCTGCGGTCGATACAGCAGCGGACAGATTTGCTGGCGCCCAAGCCGGTAGCGCTGACTCTCAAAGGGAAGGCGCGATTTTACGCCTCGGCGCCGCATAAACTGCTGCCGCCGCCGCATCGCGTCTATTGCGCCTTGTTCGAGCATATTGACGGCCGGCAAAAGTCAGCTGGCGAATTGAGCGCAGCCGATTGCAATCGAATCGGACGCTACCTGGGACGATTGCATCAAGACGCGCAATTCGATCCGCCGGCTGGTTTTGACCGGCCTCGCCTCGATCAGCGCGGATTATTCGGCTCGGATTCTCCCTACCAGTCCGCGCGGGAGAGCCAAGCGCTCGAGGCCGGGCAGCGCGAGGTCTTCGCGCGGGTGGCCGGGCGCGTGAGCCAGGTGATGGCGCGGCTTGATCGCCAGCCGAGCAGTTTCGGATTGATTCATGCCGACTTGCTGGCGAAGAATGTGCTTTTCGATGGCGACAGGATCGCCGCCCTTGACTTTGAATACAGCGGCTGGGCTTACTTTCTGTATGATTTGGCGCCACTGCTGTGGCAGTTGCGAGGCGAGCGCAGCGCCGACTACGCCCAGCTCGAGCGCGCGCTGCTGGCCGGTTATCAATCGGCGCGCCCTGCTGCAACTATCGACCGCGACGCGCTTGAGGCTTTCCTCGCCGCTCGTCAGTTGGCGTCTTGCCGCTGGCTGCTGCAAAACCTGCATCATCCAAAAGTGCGCGACCTAGCTCCCGCTCTGATAGGCCAGCGTACGGCTGAGCTGGCAGCGTTTCTCAGCAGTGGCGTATTAATGCGGCAGTCGCCGACGCTCTGACCGCGCCGGAAAATCGGGAGCCTCTATGCTGACAAGATACCGGGCATTTAACCCGGACGCCTACAAGTTGTACCTGCTGATGACGGCGGCGCAGTCGCTGGCTCTGACCACTGTGTTTACGATTAATTTAGTTTATCAAGTGCGGCAGGTCGGCTTGAATCCGCTGCAACTGGTCTTGGTCGGCGCCACCCTCGAGCTGACCGCATTCCTGATGGAGATTCCCACCGGCGTGGTGGCGGATGTCTACAGTCGGCGGCTTTCGATCATCCTCGGCTTTCTGCTGCTGGGCGCCGGCTTTGTGGTGGAGGGCAGCCTGCCGCTGTTTGAAGCCCTGCTGGCGGCGCAGGTCATCACGGGGCTGGGTTATACCTTCCTCAGCGGCGCGACCTCGGCCTGGGTTGTGGACGAGATTGGGCCTGAGCGCGCCGGCGCCGCGTTTCTGCGCGCGTCACAGCTGGCGCAGGTGACGAGCTTCCTGGCGATATTCGTCAGCGTAGCGCTGGCCAGCATCAGCTTGCAGACTGCCATCATCGCCGGCGGATTGCTATTGATTCTGCTGGCCGGTCTGCTGGCTGTGGTCATGCCGGAGCGCGGCTTCAAGCGGCGGCAAGCGGATGAGCGCGAGACCTGGCGGGCGCTCTTCTCGACCCTGCGCGCCGGCCTGTCCTTAATCCGAGCCAGCCGGATATTGATGCTGATCATGCTGGCGACCATCATTCACGGCGCCTTCAGCGAGGGCTTTGACCGGCTGTCGATCGCCCACATCCTCGAGAATTTCAGCTTGCCGTCTTTGGGGACTGTCAACGAGGTTGCCTGGTTCGGCATCATCAGCGCGGTATCCATGCCGCTGAGCCTGGCCGCGACCGAGATTTTGCGGCGCAAGCTCGACCTGTCCGACGGGCGCTTGGTGGCCAAGACCCTGATGCTGATCTACATGTTGATGATCGGCAGCGTGTTGCTCTTCACGCTGGGCGAGAGCTTCGCGCTGATATTGCTGGGCTTGTGGCTGGCGCAGGCCGCGCGCCAAGTGCGCAATCCCTTGATGGAAGCCTGGATCAATTTATACGTCGACTCGGATGTTCGGGCGACGGTGCTGTCAATACAGGGACAAGCGGACGCCTTGGGTCAGATCGGCGGCGGACCGGTGGTCGGCGCTATCGGGCTGATGTCGTCTGTGCGTACTGCCATATCGGTGTCGGGCTTGATGCTGCTGCCGATACTGCTGGTGTTCCGGCGGACGCTGTCCGGGGATACGGGCGTCAATCGCAAGTCGGAGTAGGCAGGTTTTCATTTGCCGGTCGCGGCTTCGCAATGATCAGGCTTAAGCTGTAGAATGGCATGAATTGCCTGGAACGAGACAGGGAGGCCACATGAATACGCAGGACATGCTGATGGAACTGAGGAATTTTGATACACCTTCTATTACCAATGTGGTGGCGACCTATCCGGATTCTCCGCTGTGCCTGGGTCTCTACAACCCCTGGAGCGAGAACTGGTATACCGATCAGTCGATTCGCTGTATGTACCCCGAGTTGGGGCGGCGCGCGGGTTACGCTGTTACATGTGTTTATGGGCTGCCGGACGCGAATTTTTCGCGGCTGAGTTTTATTGATGTGCTGGAGGCGATGGAAGCTTCGCCGCGGCCCGCGGTGCTGGTGATTGAGCAGAAGTTCCCGCCCGAAATCGCGGGTAAGGTCGGGCTGGCCGGGGGCAATATGGTCTCGGCCATGAAGGCCCTGGGCTGCGTCGGCTTGGTGTCCAACGGACCCTCGCGCGATTTGGATGAGATACGCGAGATGGATTTCCAGTATATGCTGAGCGGCGTGACCGCGGGCCACGGCGCTATGGCGGTGCAGGCTGTCAATGTGCCGGTGTCTGTAGGCGGCATGGATGTGGCCCCCGGCGAGCTGATCCACATGGACGAGAACGGCGCCTGCAAGTTCCCGGCCGACAAACTGGGGGCTGTCCTGGAGAATGCTCGCGCCTTGCAGCAAGAAGAAGCCGAGCGCATGAGCGCGCTGCAAGCTGCCGGGTCGGCGGCCGAATTGCGCGCGATATTCGGTGGTCACAGCTATGGCGATGACGAGGAATAATCTGACGAGAAGGCGTTGCGCTTCAGAATATCGTTGAGGAGGAATTATGCAGGGCAAACGTATACTGATTACCGGCGCCACCAACGGTATTGGCAAACAGTCGGCGCTGGAATTGGCGCGGATGGGCGCGGAAATCGTCATCGTCGGCCGCGATGAAGTCAAGACGCGCAAGGTCAGCATCGACATCAAGCAGCTGAGCGGCAATTCGAATATCGACCTGGCCGTCGGCGATCTGTCCTCTATGGATGAGGTGCGCCGCATCGCCAGCGAGTATCGCGACACCTACGGTCGGCTGGATGTACTGCTTAACAATGCCGGCGCCTCGTTTTCGACATTTGAAACCTCTGTCGATGGCTACGAGAAGACTTTTGCGCTGAATCACCTTAGCTACTACCTGCTAACGAATCTGCTGCTGGATACCATCAAGCTGACAGCGCGTGACCACGGCGAAGCCAGAATCATTAATGTTTCATCCAGCGCGCACACGGCGGCGGGGCCCGCGGGCGTCCGATATGACGAACTGCGCGGCGGCGGCAAATTCCGCGCGTTTCGCGTTTATGGCGGCAGCAAGCTGGCCAACGTGCTTTTCACTTATGAGTTGGCGCGGCGGCTGGAAGGCGCGGATGTGACCGTAAATGCCGTGCATCCCGGGCTGGTGAACACAGGATTTGGCGACAATATGACCGGCTTCATGCGCTACTTTTTCAAATTAATGAAAACAGTCGCGGGTCGGTCGCCGCGGAAGGGCGCGGAAACGCTGGTCTACCTGGCGTCTTCTCCAGATGTCCAGGGCGTTACGGGCAAATACTGGTTTGACAAGAAGGCAGTATCGTCAAGCGATAAATCATACGACCGCGAGCAGCAAACGAAGCTGTGGGAGTTCAGCGCCGCCGCAACCGGCCTGGATTAGCGCGGAGTCAGGGCAGGTCGCCGGGCAGTGTGAAGCCGGCGTCCGATTCAACCAGGTCAAACAGCGCAACAACAGCGTCCAGATTAAGCGGACCGTAGAGATGCGGAAAACTTGCTTCGCGGGATGTCGCGGCGACTGACGCAGGCTGCGGGTGTGCCGGCGCTTCCCAGCGTAATCCCGCAGTGAGCTTGCTTTCGTCGATGCAGAGCAGTTGAAGTTCCCGCGCGCCGCGGTAGAAGTCATTGGCTACGGACAAGATTTGATCTCGCCGAGAGCAGTGGATGAAGCCGTCGGCGGCCAGCGAGGGCGGGCGGTAACTCCCGAGCAATTTGGCTTCGGTCCAGCGCGCGCGCCGGGCGATGTGATAGATCATGCCAGCGCCTGCTGCAAATCGGCGATCAAATCGGCCGGATGCTCCAGACCGATGGAAACGCGCAGCAGATTAGCCGGCGTGTCCGTGCCTTCTTCGATTGATTCGCGGTGTTCGATCAAGCTGTGCGTACCGCCGAAGCTGGTGGCGCTGGTGAAGAGCCGCAGCCGGTTGACCAAATCAATGGCCGCTTGCCGCCCGCCTTTCACGAGAATCGACATCAGCCCGCTGCCGACGCTCATCTGGCGCAGCGCCAGGTCGTATTGCGGATGGCTGGGATGGTGGGGGTAGAGAACGCGCTCGATCCTGGGATGATCGGCCAGGAAGCAGGCGACTTGCAGGGCGTTCTCGCTGTGGGCGCGGACGCGATAGGCGAGACTCTGCAGGCCGCGCGCCGCCAGCCAGCAATTCATCGGCGAGAGGACGCCGCCGCCGATCCGCACCAGCCGCATGACGCGCTCGGCCAATTCGTCCGCTTCGGCGAAGATGATGGCGCCGCCCAATACATCGTGGTGGCCGGCGATATATTTGGTCAGGGACATAACCACGATATCGGCGCCCAGCGCGATGGGGCTCTGCGCCACCGGCGTGGCGACGGTATTGTCTACCAGCAGCGCCGCGCCCTTCTCATGCGCGATATCGGCAATGGCGGCGATATCCGCCAGGCGGATCAGCGGGTTGGTGGGCGACTCCAGGATGAGCATTTTTGTGTCCGGACGCATGGCGGCCCGCACGGCGCTCAGGTCGCTCATATCGACATAAGTGGTTTCCAGGCCCCAGGGCGCGAAAAACTCGTTGAGCTGTACGCGAATGCCGAAGTACATGTCATCGCTGGACAGGATATGATCGCCGGGGCGCAGCGCCTGAAAAAGCGTCAGCATGGCCGCCGAGCCACTGGCGACGGCATGGGCAACGGCGCCGCCTTCCAGCTGCGCCAGGGTCGCTTCCAGCGCGGCCCGGTTAGGATTCTGCCAGCGCGTGTAGATTAGCTGGTCGGGGCTGTGGTCCTCGCCGGTCGTCTCGTATTCAAAGGTTGTGCTGAGCACAATCGGCGGCACGATGGCGCCGCTGGCTGGGTCGGTATTGGCATTGTGAACCGCTCGGGTTTCCGGTCGCAGGCTCATGAGGGCTCCTGTTCGGATGGTATGAATTGCCGCCAATCATAGCGGCAAGGTTTCGCGCCTGCCAAGCGGGAGTGAGAAATGCCTCAGAATTGAGCGCGATTCTGTGGAATCAGTGTAAACTTTCAATGTAAGCGGGATCAGCGTCAGTACTCAGTTGGCGACAGCGGCGCTGCGCAGGGGAGGTGGTCCATGCCGGACATGCTTGTCAAACTCTACGATATTCCGGAGTTGGCGCCCGTTCTGGCGAGCCAGCGGGACAGGGGCATCACCATCAGGCGCGGCATGCCGCCGGAAAAATTCCTGGCGCTTGAATGGATCGGCCGGCATTTCAGCCAGTATTGGGTGTCCGAGGCCGATGTGGCTTTCGCGGCTCATCCGCCCACGATTTATCTGGCGCATCGCGGCGAGCAGGTGCTTGGCTTCGCCTGTTACGATACGGCGCGCAAGAATTTCTTCGGGCCGACGGGCGTGGATGAAGCCGAGCGCGGCCAAGGCATCGGCAAGGCGCTCTTGCTGGCGGCACTGCATGCCATGCGCGCGGACGGTTATATGTATGGCATCATCGGCTGGGCGGGCCCGGTCAGCTACTATGAGAAAACGGTTGACGCTGTGGTCATCCCGGATTCAGAGCCGCCGGGCAGCTACCGCGGCATGCTGGGTACGCATAGTATCTTTACCGAAGGCGCGCCAGCCGATTCATACCTCGAGGCGTACTAGATCTGGGCGGATTTCAAGCGCTGCCTGGCTTGGTAAACGACCGCGTTGACGAGCTCGGTCAAGCCGCGCCCCTTGCCCATCGAGATGTCCTTGCCAAAAAATGTGAAGACAAATTCGCCATTTACAGCCGCCACTTGCTCCAGGGGCGCGCCGCTGCAGGAGCGGTCCAGGATGGCGCTCATGGCCATCGCCGATAATCCTTGCGGATTCAGAACATCGAAGTAAAAGTCGAGTGTGCCGTCTTCGCGATCCAGCGCCCAGACAAAAGCCTCGGATTCACAGCCAATGACGCGCTGCGCTTCGTCGTAGGGTTTCGTGGCGACAGACTCAGGCACAGGCTGGAACTCGTCGGCGATCGCAATCAGGAAATCGACTCGCTCTTCCCGCGAAGTCACAAAGCCGAAGTCATCCAGGTATTCCTGCAATATGGGCGGGTAATCAGCCACGACCGCCTCTCTTGATGTAGGTGATATGATAGGTGATATGAGGAAGAGACGCGCTCTTCCCCGACCTGTCGCTAGCGATTACTTCTCGATGGGCAAGCCGACGCTGTTGCCCCATTCGGTCCAGGAGCCGTCGTAATTGCGCACATCGGCGAAACCCAGCAAGTTGGTCAAAACGAACCAGGTATGGCTGCTGCGCTCGCCGATGCGGCAGTAGGCGATGGTGGGCTCGGCGGGGCTAAGGCCCATCTCGTCTAGATAGATGCCGCGCAATTCGGCCGCGTTCTTGAAGGTGCCGTCTTCATTGGCCGCGCGCGACCAAGGTACGCTGCTGGCGCCGGGAATATGGCCGCCGCGCACGGCGCCTTCTTGCGGATAGCCTTCCATGTGCAGCTTCTCGCCGCTGAATTCGCCCGGGCTGCGCACATCAACCAACTGACCATTCGCCTGCGTATGCTGCAAGACGCCTTCGCGAAAGGCGCGGATACGGCTGTCGTCGCGCTCCGGCGCGCTGTAGCCGGTCGGGCTGACGCTCGGCTTGTCCCGCGTGAGGTCGCGGCCTTCTTCGACCCACTTGAGCCGGCCGCCGTCCATGATTACCGCATTGGTATGGTTGAAGAGTTCAAATACCCACAGGGCGTAGGTCGCCCACCAATTGCTCTTGTCGCCGTAGAAGACGACCATCGTATCCGGCGTGATGCCGATGCGGCTGGCCAGCGCTTCAAAACCCTCGCGGCCGAGGTAGTCCCGGCGGAGCGGATCGTTCAGATCTTTGACCCAGTCGACTTCGACCGCGCCGGGTATGTGCCCGCTGGGATAGAGCAGGGGATCTTCGTTCGACTCGACAATACGGACCTTGTCGTCGTTCAAATGGGCGGCGACCCACTCGGTAGAGACGAGCTTGTCCGCATTTGAGTACCCTCTGCCAGCTATATCACTCATCTTGCTGCTCCTTATGGACTAATCTTGTTTGGAATTGCCTGAGCTAATGCCCGCCTCGAGCGCAAACAAAAAAGCCAACCGCTGCGGGCTGACTTGTCGGTGGCGAACAACCGTATAGGCGGCGAACCACTCACACCCGCTTAGCAGTCGACTTCCGTACAACAATACTGGAGGGGCGTGAAAACCAGGTTCAATTCGCTCATACGCTTAGCATAGCACAGGCAATTTGAGAATTCAAGCCGACAGGCTCGACCGATCACGACTCCAACATGAAAGGCGGCAGGTCGAGCGAGGCGGTCAGGTCATTGAAACAGAGTTGACACTGCCTGAGCTTCAGCGAGATATGCAGGCCGCGCGGCAGCGTGAAATGGAAGCGGCCGCGTCCGATGCTGCCGATCACGGGTTTGCGCAGCGCCACCACATAAACGCCAGCCGCGTCCTGGTCGGTACTCAGCCGCCAGCCAAAGCGCGCCCGCAGCTCGACCTTGGCCAGAATCTGCGGCTGGTCATGCAGATCCAATCTAATGTCGGATTGTTCCGCCTGCAGGAAGAGCGTGTTGGGGGGCCTGACATCCCACTGAAAGCGCTGCGTCTCCAGCGCCAGTTCTCGCGCTGAATTGAGCAGTTGCGCGGCTTTCAAGACTTTGCCCGCATGGCGCATTAGAGTTCTTCCAGATGCTCGGCAACCCAAGACTCATAAGCGGCGCGCAGTTGCAGCGTATAATCGCCCACGCTGCCGCCGCTGATGGCAATGCCGTCGATCTCCACGACCGGGATAATTCCGCGGCTGCTGCTGGTCAGGAAGGCTTCGCTGAAATGCGGAATGCGGGCGCGCAGCGGCGCAGCCAGGCGCAGGGAAATGACCGGCGCGCAGATCTGCATGACGATTTGCCGTGATATGCCCGCCAGTATCCCCGCGCCTGCCGTCCGCAGTTCGCCGTTTTCGATGGCGAAGAAGTTGCTCGACAGCCCCTCAAGGATGTGGTCCCTGGCATCCACAATAAATGTCTCGTAAGTGTCGGATGGCCGGTCTGCTGCCAACTGCTTGCGGATATGCATCCACTCGCTGTCTTTAGAAGCCGGATTAAGACGCGCGATTTCAGCCGATGTGATGCAAGTAACGCCGCGCTGAATGACTGCGGACGCCGGCGGATGATAGGGTTCTATGGACAGCAGCATCTCGCTGGGACGGTCCCCTGGCGCGGAGATGCGAAAGCGCGCATTGTCATAGCCTGACGCTTCGATCATGCGGCACAGCGCTTGTTTTAGACGCGCCCGGTCGTAATGCAGGGCGAAGCCTTCACGGCGGGCAGAGTCTTCCAGGCGGTTCAGATGGGCATCAAGCAGCAGCGTCCGTGTGCGCTGGGTGGTGTTGCTTACGGTATAGACGCCCTGACGCGGCTCAAACTCGGCCGCTTCATCCAGTGAGGCCGCCGCGTAGTCGACATCGACCAGAGCTTCTGCCGTCAATCGCTTTACGATGGCGGGCATATTATTTTATCGTTGCAGCCATTGTTCGCGGAAAAGCGTCCAGTCGGCTTCGCTGAGCTGCTCGTCGGAGTAAATAGCGAGGCCGGTGAGAAGCGCCCGCTCCGGTTCACTGAGCCGACGCAAACCTTCAGAGACGCCGTCAATCGCCGCTGCCATGGTCTCGATATCCGGATTGTGGGCGCTGCTGGCGCCGCCATAGTTGGGAATGCTCACCAAGATATCGGTATTGGCTTCCAGCAGCTTGATATAATTCTCCACGTGGTAGGCAATCCAATTGACGTAATCCAGGCGTTCTTGGCGGTAACTCTGGTACATCAGCAGCACAACCTCGTCCGCCAAGACCATGACTCGCTGTTTGAAACTTGGCGACCACATCGTGCCGGGCGCTATGGTCGGGATATCTTGCAGACGGAGATCGCGCGGCGTCAAATCGGCAGTGGCGGCGACCGCAATGGTATGCTCGCTGCCAACGGTGGAGCGGACGCGCCGGACCAAGCGTATGAAATCGTCGTTGCCGGTGTACATTGGTTTGACATCCAGCAGGACGCCGTCAAAGCCCATTTGATTCACCAGTAGTTGCGAGAAGTCAGCGATATTTTGGTGCAGATTGTTGTCATCCAGCCGATAGCCGTCAACATTATCCAGGTGCGTCCAAATCTCGAGCCAGGCGAGCAGATTGAGCGCTTCGTTCTTGCTTTTGAAGGCCTGGGCAAATTGGGCAACCTTGACCCGGGAGTTCATGAAGCCGTCTGTCCCCTGCGGGCCGCCCGACCAGCGATTGTCGATGCCCAGGGAGCTGACGTAGACATAAGCCGTGCCGATTCGGTTCGCTACCATGCGGGCGGCGAACTCGGTCATTTGCGCGTCGCTGGCGTCACCGTAAATCCAGGCGCGATCAAGCCAGATGGCGTTGTCCAAAGGCAGTGTCTCGATTTCGCGATTGAGCAATGCGCCCAAGGCTACGCCGGCTATAATGACGCCGCCGGCAATCGCGCTGACTCGCAGTCGATTTCGCGGGGCGAACAGGGCTGACAGGCGCAGCGCGCGCTGCTGCCCCAAGTGGCCGCTGCCGGTGGACTGCCTCTGCGCGCCCATCAGGACTTTCGAGACGAGCCCGGCAACGGAGTCTATAATTCTGCGGAATCCGCGCCCGGAAGACGACTTCTCAGGGGCTGCTTGGCGCCTCATCGACATGGAAACATCCCTAGTGTCGTTTCAACGTTGCTTGATAATTATTGTAGCATGATTCAGATGTCTATGATTTTATGGACTGCTGGTCGTTAATGCAAACTATAACCGGCGTATAACTTGCCAAGCAGAGACGGCGCCAAAATGAGCGCGCCTATCAGCAGAGCGGCAAAGGAAGCGATCAGGACGGCGCCGGCGGCTACGTCTTTGGCGACTTTTGCCAGCGGGTGAAAACTCGGTGTTGAGATATTGACCGCCGCTTCAATCGCCGCGTTTATGAATTCCGCGATCCACACCAGCGCCAACGCCAGCGCCAGGATTGACCAGCGCAGCGCGTCAAGGCCGGTCCAGCAGCCTGCAATCAAGACCGCGACGGTGGCGGCGCCCATGATGCGTGTATTGGCTTGGGAGCGCAGCATGTAGCCGATGCCAGCCAGGGCGTAGGCGAAGCTGCGCCAACGCGATTCGCTGCTGGCCCAGCTGTAGTCGACCGGCTTGACGTTCGCGGTCGCTCGCAGACGCCGCAGCAGCCGCTTATCCATCAGCGTATTCGCGGACCAGCGCCGGGCTGATGCCGAGGGTTTGCAGGCTTGCCGCCTGCGCCCGCCACATATTTTCCCGCGCATTGACCGAATCATGATCATGCCCCAACAAGTGCAGCGCGCCGTGGACAACCAGCAGGCGAAGCGCGTCTGTCAGGCAGCAGCCGCGCGCGTCGCATTGCGCCGCCACATAATCGTAGGCGATGATGATATCGCCAAGATAAACTGGCGCGGCGTCAACCGCCTCCGGCAAATCCGCGGCGGCAAAAGACAAGACATCGGTGGCGGCGTCAATGTTGCGATGGCGGCGGTTGTATTCGCGCACAGTTTCTGAATCGGCGATGATGATGCTCAAGCCAGCGCGGCTTTGGGCGCCCGCCTGAGCCAGCGCGGTTCGAGCCGCCTCTACCAGGAGGGATTCGTCAAGTGGACTGTTGGCCGGGTTTTGCAGTTGAACGCAAGGGCTCACGCGGGTTCATCCACTTCATCAATGCTTGAGGCGGGCTGTTGTCTGAGTGACTTGCTGCCGTTTCGCTTGGGCAAGAAGGGCACATCAGGCAGGGGTTTATCATCTTCCATCACCGTCGAAGCGTCAGGATCGTCCGCTGGCGCGCTTTCAAGCGGCGGCGGCTTCTCGGCAAGATCGGCCTCGTAGCTTGCATCATGGGCGGTCTTGGCGGCTGGCGCTTTCTCGGTGTATCCGCTTGATTTGTAGGCTGATTTATCCGAAGCGGCTTTAGCGCTTTCAGCGCGGTCGGCAGGCGCGGCGCGCGCAGGCGCCGGCGTCCGCCGCGACGGCTCCCGCACGGCCTTGGCGTAATCAATGCGGGGATGGAAGAGACCTCTGAATATGTCTATGAAAGTATCTTCAATGGTGCGCAGTTCGTTCAAGGTAAGATTGGAGTCGTCCAGTTGCCCGCTGCTGCGCTTGCCTTCAATGATGCCGTGGACCAGCTCCGTAATGGCTTCATTAGTCTGTGGTTTGACTGCCCGCGATGCTGATTCACAGCTGTCCGCCATCATGACTATCGCCGTCTCGCGGCTTTGCGGAATCGGGCCCGGGTAACTGAAATCAGCCATATCGACGCCGGCCGCGTCACCGGCCGCGGCCAGCGCTCGCTGATAAAAGACGTATACCTGCGTCGTGCCATGATGCTCGCGGATGAATTCGCGGATTCGGTGGGGCAGATTGTAACGCTTGGCGATTTGATCGCCTTCAATGGTGTGGTTGATGATGATATCGGCGCTGCGGTACGGGTCATCCAGCGCGTCGTGTGGATTTGGTATGTGCTGCTGATTTTCCGTGAAAAAGAAGGGGTTGCTCATTTTGCCGATATCGTGATAAAGCGATGCCACATGAGTAACCTGCGTGTCCGCGCCGATCGCTTGCGCAGCCTGTTCCGCCAGATTGGCCACCTGCAGCGAGTGCTGATACGTGCCGGGCGCCTCACGCAGCAGGCGCTGCAAGAGTGGCTTGCTGGGTTGGCTCAGGTCCATCAGCTTAAAGGGAGTCGCCAGGTTGAAAAGCACCGTCAGCATGTACATGACGCCGAAAGCTGCCGTGGGCGCGATGAGCAAGCCGCTGAAGAGCGCCTGCAGCATATTGGCGCCATCGTTGGGGCGGAAGCCGATTTGCAGCGCGAATATCGCGACGATTGCCGCATTTGCCAAGCCGACGAACAAGCCGGCCAAGAAATAGTTATTCAGCCGGCCGGCATTGCGCAGCGTCAAAATGGCGCCGATATTGCCGGCGGCGATTAGGCTGGCGATCTCAAGCGACGGGCTGCGACTGAGCAAGCTGCTCAGGAAGGCGAAGCCGATGGCGGCGACGATGGCGAGATTGGGGCTGCTTATGGCCACGTATACCATACCCAGGGCCGCCGCCGGCATCAGATAGATATTGGCGTTGCCAAAGGCGCGCATGGCGATCAAGGCCACCAGGAACAGCGCGGCGATCAAGAGCAGGTTGGAGTTTTCCGACGATATCAAGTGCGGCTCGAAGCGGCTGATATACAAGCCCAGCAAGAGCGCTACCAGGCTGCTGGCCAGCAGCGCGCGCAGAACCCGCGGCGCGCGATCGCTGGTGCGCGCCAGCAAACCCAATTCTTGCAGCGCTTCAAATGACAAGGCGTCGATCCGTTGCCCGGCGGGCGCGACGATTTGCCCGGCGATGAATTGCCGCTGCTGGTCCTCTACCTCAGCCAAAGCCGCCGCCTGGTTGATGGCGGTTTGATCCGGATTTTCAAACGTGTTGGCGCGGATGACATCCGACGCGATCTCTGTCACTATCCGGCTCTGCTGTTCGCTCAAGCGCAAACTCACCTGGTTGGGCAATTGCGCGCGCGCCCGTTCCAAGTCGGCAGAGCGGATCTCGGCGCTCATCACGCGTTCCAAAGCCAGCACGATTTCATTGCGCACTTGCAGCCAGCTATCGTCGGGCAGCTGCAAAATGGCGTTAATCGTAGCTTCGTTTTCGTCCAGCTGCAGCGATGTTATGGCTTTGATGTCGGCGATCTGCTGCTCCAGCGAGGCAAAGGTGTCGGCGCGGACGTTGTCGATGTAGGCCAGAATCTGCTCGGTTAAATCGCGTTGTTGGCGCGCGACGCCGGGATCGGCCGGGCTGAACACGACGGCTACTTGCGATAGCACGTTGGTCCGCTCTTGCTCAGTGAGAATGGCGCTGATGAACGAGCCTTCCTCGCGCGTGATGATATCTTCGGTGGGTACGCGGCCGATGCCCAGATTAGCCGTGCTGTTGAAGCGAAAGAAGATGTCGTCAAAGGCGACTATGAAGGTGCAGAAGATGGCAAAGGCCGCCGTGGCCGCCAGAATCAGGAGAAAATGCGCCGCGGTCTCCGTACGTTGCGGATTGATTTCGAAGCGCTCTTCGAGAAAATCAGCAACATGCATCAACACGAGCTTAACTCAGCATCTCTTTGACGAGGGCGCTAAGGGCGCGGCCGTCGGCCAGCCCCTTAACTTGGGGCATGACGAGTTTCATCACTTGCCCCATCTGCTTGATTGAGCTGGCGCCGGAATCGCTGATTGCCTGCCGCACGATGGGCCGCAGTTCTTCGAGCGTGAGTTGGCGCGGCAAGAATTCTTCCGTTACCGCCAATTCAAACTTCTCGGTCACGGCGTCTTGCGCGCGTCCGGCCCCTTCCAATTCGGCGATGGTCTCTCGCCGTTTTTTGGCCTCTTTGCGCAGGATATCCAGGACGGCTTCGTCATCCAGCGCTGTCCGGCTGTCGATCTCGACTTGTTTGATGGCGCTTTGCAGCAGGCGAATCGCATTGCGGCGCTGGCTGTCTTTTGCCCGCATCGCGTCTTTCAGCGCGTCCTGAAGCGCTTGCTTTACATCTTGCACGCTATTGATCTCGTCCAGTTCTTTGCGCAGCTCCCGGCATCAAGCGGCGCTTATTGAAGCCGGGCGCTGACTTTATTTCTTTCACTTTACCATGAATCAGGCCCGTTTCGTACGACTCAAGCCGGGTTGCGGTGATGACATTGCTCAGATCCCGCGGGTGCACGGCGCGGACGCGCAGGTAGTTATCGGTGTAGCCGCAATTGATGAAGCCCTCCGGCGTGGCGCCGCTGACTTGCTCCCAGAGCACCGGCCGCTGAGTGCCTAGAAGCTGCTCGGCGAAGCGGCGCTCCAGCGTCGCGGACAGCGCGAGCAATTTGGCGCTGCGGGCTTTCTTGACGGGCTTGCTTATTTGATCGCGCATGCGGCTGGCTGGCGTGCCGGGTCGGCTGCTATAGCGGAAGACGTGCAATCCGCCAAACTGCATGTCGCGGATGAAGCGCTCGGACTCGGCGAACTCGTCATCGGTCTCGCCCGGAAAACCAACGATTACGTCCGATGTAATATGCAGATCAGGGATGCTGCTGCGGGCTGCCTGGACCAGCGCGCGGAAATCCTTCTGGCTGGTATGGCGGCGCATCCGCTTGAGCGTGGCGTCGCAGCCGCTTTGCAGCGGCAGGTGCAGATGCGGGCACAAGCGCGGGTTCCGCCACAAGCCGAAGAAATCCGGCGACAAATCCCAGGGCTCCAATGACGAGAGCCGAATGCGCGGCAGTGAACTTTCCCGCAGCAGCGTCTCGACCAGGTTGCGCAGTCCCTGCCGGTCGCCGCGGTCCTGGCCGTAGCTGCCCAGGTGGACGCCAGTCAAGACCGCTTCTTGATAGCCGCTTCGTTCCAGGTAGATGACCTCGCGCAGGACCTCGTCGATGGAGCGGCTTTGCCCGCTGCCGCGCGCGATGGTGGTGACGCAGAAAGTGCAGGCATTGTCGCAGCCGTCTTGTACTTTGACGAAGGCGCGCGTCCGGCCGAGGCTGCCTGGCAGCGCGCCCCGTTCGATGGGTTCGCTGTCGTATTCATCAATCCACTGGCCCGTGATTTGCGAAACCAACTGCGCCTTGCGGCCATTGTCGACGACGCGGCGCACGCCGGGCAGCGTCGCGATCTCGCCGGGCGCGATATGGGCGTAGCAACCGGTGACGGTCGACTCGCCATGGGGATTGGCGCGATGAAAGTCTCGAATTAGCTTGCGGCTGGTTTTGGCAGCCTCCTGGGTGACGGCGCAGGTATTGAGCACGAAGTGGTCAGCTTCGTCCGCAGCGGCGACAATCTCGTGCCCCTGAGCGCTGAATTGCCGCGCCATGGCGTCGATCTCGCTCTGATTGAGCCGGCAGCCGACCATCCGCAGATGTACTTTCACAGGCGCGTTTCCCTTTCGTCAATGGCGGTCGGGCTAAAGACCAGCAAATTGTCGAAGCGCACGACTAGTCCGCTGCCGCCGGATGCCGTCGACTGCGCGATGAGCCCCAGCCGGCCTACGGCGCCCGCCTCCGCCAGGTAACTGTCTCGCATGCTGCCGTCGATGCACTCGCCCGCGGCATAGGTGCTGGACGAGCCGGGATCATCGGCGAGGCAGAGATCATGCGGTACGCCGTTCACATAAAACTGATAGCGGGACCCGGTCGCGATGACGCGGATTGTGTTGGTCGCGCCTAGTCCCTGGCGGATGTCATCGGAGGCGATCCAGGCGCTGAGCAGCTTGGTCCGATTCGCTTCCGCCCGCCACAAGGAATAGTAGCCATCACTGCTGACCAGAAAGGCGAAGTAATCGGTTGAGCCCTGAAGACCCAAGGCTTGGCGAATGGCGGCGCCGGCCAGCGGCAGCAGATCTTCTAGGCCGCAGAGCAGCACGGCGGGCATATCGCAGGCGGCTGGTTCATCATTTTGGAGGTGGAAGACAAGACCGAAGGCATTGTCCAGCGGGCCCGCGCGGGCCACCGCCTGTACGCGCAGGTCAAAGTCGGCGAATTGCGGGCGAGCGGCTGACCAGGCAGCTGTCTGCGGCGCGTCGACTGACAGCTCCAGTTGCTCGTCTACGATTTGCGCGCTCTGCTGGCCCACGTATAAATCCCACTCGTCAGCGAAGCCGGAAAAAGCGGCGGCGTACAGCAGCTCCCCGGCTCTGCCCGTCAATTCTCGGCTGCGCCCGGTCAGCGCTGCGTAGACCAGGTTGGCCGCGATAAGCGCCGCCACGAGGCAAATTAACAGCGCCAGTACGCGGAGACTTTTAAGGCGACTCTGGCTGCTGGGGCTTGAATGGTTATTGGCTTCTGACACCGTATCGGCCGGGGCATCGCGGACGGCATATTGCGATTTTAACACAGGGCATGGCTCTTGCCATAGGCGCGACGAACGCGCTGCCGGAATCAACCGGGACCTAATTCATCTGTGAAGGCGCAAAATATGGCGACCACCGACTTGACAGCCGCGCGCATAGCTGCTAAAGTGCGCGGGAATTGCGAAGCAGCGTGTAGAAATGCCGATTAGAACAACTACTGCCACTACCATGACTATGACTACGATGCGCGTGGAGGCGCAACGTGGAGGTTGTCATTTGTTGTAGGGGCTAATAAGCGAACAGCAAACGGGCGTGTGGACAACCTCCACGCGCCCGTTTTTGTTTCCGGCGACGGCTGACCGGGCAGCGGCTCGTTCGGAAGCGCAGACGATATGATCGACGAGAAAGGGCGGGAACATGGCGCGGAGAACGATGAAATTCGGCGGAACGTCTGTGGGTTCGGCGGCTGCCATCAAGCAGGCAGTCGCCATCGTGCGCGACTTTCTGGCGGCTGGCGACGAACTGGCGGTGGTGGTGTCAGCCATGTCAGGTGTCACCGACCTGCTGCTGGAGTCGGCGGGCTCCGCCGCTGATGGCGACCGGCAGGCCTATATCGCCATCAACGACAGGCTCCGCCAAAAGCACCAGGCGGTCATCGACGCGCTGATCCCCGCGGAGGCGGCGCGCGCCGCCATCGAGGCGGAGGTGGACGAGCTGCTGCAGCAACACCTCGAGCTTTGTGAGGCGCTGCGCGTGTTGGGGGAAGCCACGCCGCGGATTTCCGACGCGCTGGTCTCTTTTGGCGAAAGGCTCAGCAGCCGGGTGATTACGGCGGTCATGGCAGTTGAAGGGCTGCCGGTCAAACAAATCGACAGCAACCACCTGATCGTCACGGACAATCGCTTCCAGGATGCCGACCCGCTCTGGGAAGAGACCGAGGCGCGCATCGCCAATAGCCTGCGTTCGCAGCTGGAGGCCGGCCTCACGCCAATCATCACCGGTTTCTTCGGCGCGACGCCCGACGGCACCATCACAACCCTGGGACGCGGCGGCAGCGATTTCATCGCCGCGATCATCGCCGCTTACCTGGATAGTGACGAGCTGGTTATCTGGACCGATGTCGACGGAGTCATGACCACTGACCCGCGCCTGGATGCCCGCGCGCGCGTATTGCCCTACGTATCGTATCAGGAGATTGGCGAGCTGGCTTTTTATGGCGCCAAGGTGCTGCATCCCAAGACGGTGCAACCCATCATCAACCGCGATATACCGCTGCGCGTCCGCAATACATTTAATCCGCGTCATAGCGGCACCGTAGTCGGCGCGAAGACACAGCCCAGCGAGACGGTAATCAAAGCCGTCACGGGTATCCGGGATGTGTCCATGCTGACGGTGAGCGGCCGGGGCATGTTGGGTGTGCCGGGCATCGCTGGCCGGACCTTCCTGGCATCGGCCAATGCCGGCGCCAGCATCCTGATGATTTCGCAGTCGTCATCGGAACAGAGTTTCTGTTTCACGGTGGTTGACGCGCTGGCGCAGAGTGTCAAGGCGGCGGTCGAGAGCGAGCTGCAGAGCGAGATTCAGCACAACAATATCGACAGCGTCGACGTGCTCAGTGATGTCGTTATCATTACGGTGGTCGGTTCCGGCATGCGTGGCACGCCGGGCGTGGCCGGGCGGGTGTTTTCGCTCTTGGGCGAGAACCGCATTAACGTGCTGGCTATCGCGCAAGGCTCATCGGAATGCAGCATTTCTTTCATCATTGAGCAGCGCGACCTGGAGCGGGCTGTGGCGGAATTGCATACGCTGGCGCTGGAAACGGTCGAAAAAGACAGCAGCAACGGCATCGGCAGCCCCTATTAGTCAGTTGTGTCAGTCGGCGGCGAGCGCTTGAAGTATAGCTTCCCAGTGAGAGAAGAGGATAAGGTGGCCCGCTTGCGGGTCGCTGCGCGCCTTGGCCTTCGGGATCATGGCGGCCATGCGCCGGCTCACCACTGGCGAGCAGAAGCGGTCGGTTTCGCCCCACCATACATCGACAGGCGTCTGGATAGATTGCAAGTGAAAACCCCAGGAGCGCGTCAGCGAGACAATCTCGTCGACCAGGCATTCGCTGCCGGCGCGGCGAATTTCATCCCACATTTCCCGCCTCCGATTGAACAAATCCAGATTGCTCAACGCATCTTGATCGGCGCGCGAGAAGGAACTGCCGAGCTCGCGAATGTACTGATCCGAGTTGCGCTGCGCATCAAACCAGAATAAGCCGCGCATCAACAGGCGGAAGAAGGCTTCGTTGCCGCTGGCCAACTGAAATAGCCGACCATAGAAAGCCTGCAAGGCGCGGAAGCCCTGTTCGTGATCCAGCGGCGGCAAGCAGCTGACCACCGCGCAGCGCCTGACAATCTGCGGAAAACGATAGGCGCAAGCCAGCGCGTAGGGTCCGCCGGCTGAATATCCCAGCAGGGCGAAGCGCTCGAGCTTCAGCGCTTTGCTCAAGAGCATGACATCGTCGACCACGTCCATGATGCCGCGGCCCGGCTTGCGCGTTGACATGCCGTAACCGGGCCGATCCATGCCAATCAACCGCAGGCCCAGGCGCGCGAGAATCGAATCATCGGGGTGGCGCAGGCTGTGGTTGCCCCAGAGGTCGTGGAACAGGATGACGGGCTTGCCGTCAGGATCGCCATACTCCGCAAAGCCAAGCCGCCGTCCGTCCGCTAGCTGCGCTTGCCGCGCCGTGGCCACTTGAGCCAATCTGGGCATATTCAATCCATCGATAGAATGCTGGCAGCGAGCGTACAAGATTTCGCCTTTTGACGATAGTCCATATCGCTGCGCTAACGAGGATACACCGCGAGAATCGTCGGGACAGCGTCAAAGGACGGTTGGAAATAGTCGGCGGCCGGCAGCGCCAACAGGCTCGAGCCGCCGCCATCGAGATTGACCGCGGTGACGATATCAAGCCCGGCCGCGGGCAGATAGGCGCTGAGGTCCTGCAGCGAGAGCCCCAGAAAGGGCGAAACCAGGACCAGGATATTGCCGCGCTTGTCTTCAGCGATGATTGTACGCCGATTGCGCTCGCCGGCGGCCGCTCCGAAATAGGCTTGCCGTCCACCGCTCACCAGCAGGGGAAAACCTTGCACGGCCTGCTCAACCGAGCTGTCGATTCGCGCCAGGGGCGATTTGAAGCCAGCGACCGAAGGCGTCCCGTCACGCACATAAAAGCCACCGCCGCGGTCTGTGTAGGCCGTGCCGACCTGTATGCCGTCGCTGACGACGGCGCCCAATACCCGATGATGCGGGTCGAAGAAGTTGGCGTTGACGATGAGGCTGGCGTCCGGCTCCAGCTCGCGCCAAGCGGCCAGGCTTTGCGGATCGCCCTCGCGGTAAATCGCCCGGAAGCGGAAGCGACGCGGCTTAATACGGACGGCGACAATCTGCGCCAGTTCATCGCCGTTGGGGAATAGGCTGCGCCATTCCAGGCCGGCGGCAATGGTATGCCAAGGCGCGGGCGCCGTGGCGGTCGGCGCTGGGCTTGGCAGTAGCTTGGCGCGCAGGCTGCAGCCGGTCAGCAGTAGCGCTGAGGCCAGGAAGAACAGCAGACGCGGGCGCATGTGAAGGCTCCGCGGCATACAAGTCTTGGCGCAAGGCGCTTGTCAGGCGAGTTTGTCGGCGATTTTACGGATGCGCTCGACGGCATCTTGGAGCTTGCCAAAGTCCTCGGCGAAAGAGAAGCGGATATGCGCGTCTTTGGTGACGCCAAAGGCGCTGCCGGGTACGCCCACAACCACCGCTTCATCCAGGATGATGTTGGCGACTTCTTCGCTGGTCTTGCTGGTTTCGTCCACTTTTGGGAAGGCGTAGAAAGCGCCTTCGATATCAGGGCTCGACATATTGGGGATGTCGTTGAAAGCCTTGACCATGAAGTCGCGGCGTTCTTGGTAAGATTGCCGCATCGTCTCGACGCAGTCTTGCGGGCCGGTCAGCGCGGCGACGGCGGCATGCTGCGTGAAGGTGGCGGCTGAGGTGGCCGTCTGCGAGTTAAATTTGCCGGCCACAGCGACCAACTCAGTCGGTCCGGCAATCCAGCCCAGCCGCCAGCCGGTCATAGCGTAGGCTTTGGACATGCCGTTGATAATGACGACGCGGTCAGCAATCTCGGGAATCGAGGCCAGGGACACCGCCGGGCGGCCGTCGAAGTTCAGCTTCTCGTAGATTTCGTCCGAGATGATGTAGAGGTCATGTTCCAGCGCCAGGGTGGCGACAGCCTCAATCTCGGCCGACGAGAGCATGTGGCCGGTCGGGTTGCAGGGTGAATTGATGATGATCGCTTTGCTGCGCGGCGTGACGAACTCGCGCAGCTGCTCCAGCCGCAGGCGATAATTGTCGGCGCCTGCGGTTTCCACGGACACAGGCCGGCCGCCAACCATGGTCGTGATGGACGGATAGCTGACCCAGTAGGGCGCGGGGATCAAGACTTCGTCGCCGGGGTCGATCATGGCTTTAAGCACCAGGAAGAGCGCCAGCTTGCCGCCCGGGGTGACGATGATATCGCTCATGGGGTTGAGGCGAACGCCGTTGTCGCTTTCGGTCTTGGCGGCGATGGCTTCCAGCAGTGGACGTATGCCTTTGGAAGGCGCGGCATAGCGGGTTTCGCCATCGCGCAGCGCTTTCATCGCGGCCTCGACGATATGCGGCGGCGTATCAAAGTCGGGCTCGCCACCGGCCAGGCCGATCACTGAATGGCCCTCCGCCGCTAGCTGTTTGGCTTTGTCATTCATCGCAATTGTTGGCGAGCTGGGTATCATTTTCGCCAGTTGGGCAGGGCTTGGCATTATATGACCTCGTCAGTGATCGAATTCGCTACGGAACGCGCGAAGTGTAGCCGTTTTGACGCTGCCATAAAAGGGTAGGCAGCGCTGTATTCGACAGGTTTCAAATGGGCGCGTCCGCCAATTTTGCCCCATGCGGCGCATTCTAACTGCCGCCTTGAATTGAAGCCTGCGCATGGTACAATGCCGCCTCACGCAGAACATCGCGCTTACACAATAATTCACAGGAAAGGAATCCGCATGACTAGAAAGACTGTATGTATTGCGCTCTTGCTCTTGCTCGCGCTGATGACGGCGCTGCCGGCTACTTTGGCGCAGGACAATGTCGACATCTACGGGCGTGAACTGCCCATGGACGCCGCGCCATACGAGATGCAGGTTTATCGCAACCTCTGCGATTCTGCCCGGCAAGAGACTTCACTGTCGTCAATCGTCACCGTCTATTCCCGCATCTGCAGCACCGGCGCCTTTGACAAGTTCTCCGATTCGCTGGTTGTGCTCAACAACAACATGGAGATCATCCCCTCCGCCGCTACCGACTGGTCCGTATCCGAAGATGGCTTGACCTGGACCTTCAACCTGCGCGGCGACCAAATGTGGAGCGATGGCACACCGGTTACCGCCAATGACTGGGTGGAGAGCTGGCGCTTTATGGCGGATCCGGACCACGCCTACGACTTTGTCTGGCTCTGGCTGGGCATCATCGACGGCTGGGACGAAGCGGTCGCCGGAGAGATCACGCCTGAGGAAATCGGCCTGACCGCTTTAGATGACAATACCCTCGCCGTGACGACTCAAGTGCCCTTCCCGCCGCTGCCGGCCACCTTCTTCTTCTGGCCGCCGATGCAGGCCAAGGCCCTCACCGAGATCGGACCCGGCTATATCCTCGATCCGGAAACGCATGTCTCGGCCGGTCCCTTCATTCTCAAGGAATTCGAGGCCGGCAGCCACACCGTGCTGGAAGCCAACCCGGATTATGTGGGCCCGCGCGCGCCCTGGCTGCGCCGTATGGAATTTGTCTATGGCGATATGCTGAACAGCAGCTTCCTGGCTTTCCAGGATCATCAAATCGACCAGGTGGGACAGCCTTTGCTCAGCCCGGCCGACTTTGAAGTCATCTTCGCTGATGAGACGATGTCGCAGAATTACCGTCAGCACGCCGGCGACTTCCGCACCGATTACTTGCTGATGGATACCTTCACCGAGCCTTTCAACGATGTGAATGTGCGCCTGGCTTTCGCCAAGGCGCTCGACCGTGAATCGATCGTTGAAAACGTGATAGGGACGACGGTCGGGATCCCGGCTTATTCCTTCCTGGCGCCGGGCTTCCCCGCCTCCAACAGCGCCGGCTTGAAGGACATCCAGGATTACGACTGCGAAGCGGCGCAGGGGCTGCTGGCTGAGGCCGGTTATGCCGGCGGCGAAGGCTTCCCCGCGACGGAATTGGCGCTGCGGGGCGAATCAGCTTTCATCCAGGACTGGTTCATCGCCGCGGCCGCTTCCATCAGCCAATGCCTTGGCGTGGAAATCACCGTCAACAATCTGGAATTCCAGGATTATATGACGCGCCTGCTGGAACGCCCGACCACCTTGCAATTCGGCGGCGTCTCTTATGGCATGGATTATCTGGATCCGGCGAATATGATGGGCGTCTGGGTATCCACCGGTCGTCACTCCTGGCGCAACGAAGCCTTCGACAACCTGGTGCGCGAAGCCAACTCCTTCACCGGCGATCCGGCGGAACGCATCGCCATGTACCAGGAAGCCGAGCGCATGATGGTCGAAGATGTCGGCGGTATCTTCCTCGTGCACCGTATTCAGGGCGATCTGTGGCAGCCCTACATGTCCGCGACCGGCAATTGCTGGGAACCGGATCGCCAGGGCCTGGCGACCACGCACTGGGGCAACGAGCACTGCTGGGGCGAGTACTACATCACTGACGAGGTGACGAACTACGATACGCATCGCAACGAGTAATCGTCGATCGCAGCAGCTCTAGAGACGGGGGCGGGCGCATAACCCGCTCCCGTTTGTTTTCGCGGTCGCCTTTGTCGGCCGGCTCGGCCGCATCTGTTCATTATTCGCGCAATCAATAAAATACGATAAACCTGACTTGCCGCTTAAGATTCTTATTGGTTAAGAGGCAATGACTAAATCGTGATTGGCTATATTCTTCGCAGACTGGTGTCGCTGGCTTTTGTCCTGTTTGTGGTTTCTATTTTGGTATTTGTCTTGATGAACCTGGTGCCGGGGGGACCCTTTACCCTGGCCGATCGCGGCTATTCCGGCGCGGCGCTGGAGAACCTTGAGCGGAAGTACGGCTTGGACAAACCCGTTCATGTCCGCTACGTCAATTATGTATCCAGCGCCCTGCGGCTTGATTTCGGCAATTCATTCGCGGTAGCGGGCAACCCGCCGGTCAGCCAGCTTATCGCGCGTATATGGCCCGTCACCTTTCAGCTCGGTTTGTATACCATCATTTTGTCCTTTGGCCTGGGCATCAGCCTGGGCATCATCGCCGCCTATTTTCGCAACGGACCGGTTGACAATTTTGTGACGCTGGTGGCAACCGCCGGCATCGCCGTGCCGAACTTCATCATCGCCACCTGGTTTCTGCTGGTCTTCGGCTTTCAAAATGGCTGGGGCGAGGAAAGCAAATGGATCATAGGGCCGATCGCCGAAGGCGGCGCGGCGTTGCTTTCCTGGGATTATTTCTTGCCGGTTGTCACTTATGCCTTGGCGCCGCTAGCGCTGGTATCGCGTTATACACGTTCGAGCTTCGCCGACATACTGACCGCCGATTTCGTGCGGACGGCGCGTTCAAAGGGATTGTCGGAGCGCGCGATCCTGCTGCGCCATGTGCTGCGCAACGCGCTTATCCCGATGATTACGGTTCTGCTGCCGCAGATACCCAATTTGTTGACCGGCTCGCTATTCATTGAAGTCGTTTATGGTGTGCCGGGCTTGGGCAAATTCTTTGTGACCAGCATCTTCAATCGCGATTATCCCATGATTATGGGGCTGGTCCTGCTCATCGCCCTGCTCTGGGGCTTGACCTATCTCATCACCGACATACTGTACACGGTGATTGACCCGCGTATCCGCCTGGGAGCAAGCAAGGGAGCCTGATGCGCGCGAAGCCTGGAGTCTTGCCGGCGGAAACGCGGGAAACGCTGCAACAGCGCTCGCTGCTGCGCGACGCCCTGCGCCGCTTTCTGCAGAACAAGCTGGCAATGCTGGGCGCGCTTTTGCTGCTGCTGCTAGTGGCGATCGCGGTCTTTGCCGATGTCGTGGCGCCCTACGGACTCAATGAAGTTGACTTCTCGATCGTAAGGCTGCGTCCCTTTGAGGACCCCAGCCACATCCTGGGCGGGGACGGCGTCGGCCGGGATTTCCTCACGCGGCTGATATACGGCGCGCGCACATCACTATTTGTGGGCCTCCTGGTACCGCTGATTTCCTTCGGTTTCGCTGTGCCGCTGGGCGCCATCGCCGGCTATCGCGGCGGGCTCTGGGATTTTGGCATTCTGCGCATTATCGAAATCGCCACAGCGATACCGCCGCTGCTCTTCGCCATGTTCTTGATCAGCATTACCGGCGCCGGCTTGGCGAATGTGATCTTTGTCTTGGCGGTCACTTCCTGGATTGAACCGGCTCGTATCGCGCGGGCGCAGTTTCTGAAGTACCGCGAGGCGGAATTTGTAGTGGCGGCGCGCGCCTTGGGCGCCTCCGAATCAACTATAATTGCGCGCCACATTTTGCCCAATTCGCTGACGCCGCTGCTGGTCTCATTTACTTTTGCCGTGCCTCTGGCCATTTTCGCCGAGGCGGGTTTGAGTTTTCTCGGCATTGGCATCACCGAGCCAACCGCAAGCTGGGGTAAAATGGTGGGGGGCAGCGTGAAGTCGTCGACGGTGATCGTCGATTATCATTTGGCGCTATTCCCGACTATTTTGGTCGCGCTGACGATGCTTAGCTTTTCATTTGTCGGCGATGGCTTGCAAGAAGCGCTGGATCCAGCGCGCGGCGAATAATGGGAGAGAACGATGATGCTATCGAAAGTGATGCGGTTCGCCCTGA
Source organism: Anaerolineae bacterium (assembly GCA_022823165.1). GTDB lineage: Bacteria > Chloroflexota > Anaerolineae > Aggregatilineales > Phototrophicaceae > UBA6055. The sequence goes on from JAJDXR010000007.1 coordinate 110,587, forward strand.
TTCAGTTGCTTATGGCTTTGGCGCTTGCGGGCTGCGGCGGCGCCAACCAGCCGGCCGCGACGGCAACGGACATTCCGCCAACATTGACGCCCTTCCCCACCTTCGCTTTTGTTGAGCCGACCAAACCACCGGTTTTTGATGCGACTTCCGGCGAAACGCCAGCCGGCGAGGCTGACGCCGAACAAGCCCTTGAGCTGGATCCCAAGCTGGTGGATCGCGGCCGCGGGCGTTTTGAAGCCCTGGCTTGCGGCGATTGTCACGGCGACAATGGCGAGGGCATTGACGGCGACAAGAGCCTGCTTGATTTCGCATCGTCTGAAGATGACTTCATCACATTCATGCGCTCCGGCGGCGACTTGGGCACGAGTCATCAATTTTCTACTGATCGGCTGAGCAACAGTGGATCGCGCAACCTGTATCAATACCTGGTCTCTATCGCCCGCCGCGGCTAAGACGCGCGCATGAGCCACTCGCATCTGGCGTCGCTGCGCGGAGAGCCGAGTTACGTCTGGCGAGCGGGGCAGGAACGCCGCCTTGGCATGATGGCGCGCTGGGCGCACCTGCCCGATGCGCGTGTTCTCGTGGCCGGCTGCGGCGTGGGCATGTACGCGCGGCAGATACGCGAGCGCTTTACGCCTCAGGTAGAAGCCTTCGACATTGAATACGAGCGCGTCCGCCTGGCGCGCAATGGCATCCCCAACGCCCTGGCGGCCGCGGGCGAAGCCTTGCCTTACGCCGCGAATTGTTTTGATGTGGTCTTGTCGCACGAGGTGATCGAACACGTCGCCGACGATCGCCGTTCACTGCGCGAACTGCTGCGCGTTACGAAAGCGGGCGGGCGGATTCTGCTTTTCTGCCCCAACCGCTGGTATCCCTTTGAAACGCACGGCCACTATTGGCGTGGCGACTATCACTTTGGCAATACGCCGCTCATCAACTATTTGCCCGCGCCCTGGCGGGGCAAGCTGGCGCCGCACGTTCGCGCTTACACGTTTGCTGAAATCAAGCGGCTGCTGTCGGGCGAAGCGGCCGAGATCGCGCATCATTCGCGCATTTACGGCGGCTACGACAATATCATCGCCCGGCTGGGCGCGCCGGCCCTGGCGATGCGCAATCTGCTCTATCGATTTGAAGGAACGCCCCTGGATACCTGGGCGCTGTCCCATTTTGTTGTGATCGAGAAGCGTTGACTCTAGATCAGTCGCGGCGCAGGAAGGGTATCCGCCGCCGCAGCCAGCGTTTGAGGATGTTGCCGCGCGTACGGTACCAGGCTCTTTCGGCGCGTTCGGCGTATTGCTTATCGGCGCCGGAGTCGCCGCTGCTATAGCGCTCGCGAGTATAGAGGTCGCTGATGGTGCGAATTGGCTCGCGAGCCGCCGGTATGCGCCGTTGCAGTTCGCGGCGCTTTTCCAGTGTTGTTGAGCTGCTGCCGATATTGATGCCGATCAGCTGGATGTAGCGCTCCAGACGGGCGTAGGCGCGCGCAACCGGGCTGAGCCCGCCCATACCGCGCCATTCCCACCACCAGAAGAGCAGCAGGGCGATTATGGCGAGGATGATCAGGAAGAGCATCAGCGCCAGCGCCAGGACGATAAGCGGCTGCAAGAGGCTTAGCGGCGGCGGATTGTCCGGCGAAATCGGCGGCTGCACGGTTGGCAGTATGAAGGGCGTCGGGGAGGGGGAAGGCTCGGGACTTGCGGTCGGCGTGGCGCTTGGCTGTTCAAGGCTTTGCTGGCGCGCTTCTTGCGTGGACTCGGCGGTGGGGCTGGGCAAGAGCGTCGGCGATGGCGATGGCGTGGGGGTGGAAGTAGGGTCGGGCGCCAGCTGCTGCTGCTGTTCCTGAGCTTGGTCGTCGCCGTCGCGATGGATGGGCGCCTGGGCCGATGTCGGCTCGAACTCAATCCAGCCGTAACCCGGGAAGTAGACTTCAACCCAGGTATGCGCCTCGCGTTCCCGCACGATATAGCGGCCGCTCTCGGCATCATATTCGCCTTGAGAAAATCCAGCCGCCAGCCGCGCCGGGATGCCCAGATGCCGCAGCATCAGGATCATGGCGGTCGCGTAATAGGTGCAGTAGCCCTCGCGGGCCTCAAAGAGCACCCATTCGACGGTATCGACATTTGGCGGCGGCGCGCTGATGGATTCGTTGTAGGTGATATTCTCGCGCAGCCAGCGCTCAATAGCTTTGGCTCGGTCGTAGGGATTATGCGCATTGGCGTCGTTCACGATTTGCCGCGCCAGCGCAAATACGCGCGTATTGGGAATACCCACGTAGAGATTGACTCCGCTGACCCAGTCGGGGTAAGTCGTCGGCGCCCGCCGCAGCTCCGTGGCGGACGCAGTGCTCAACAGGCTGGTTACTGTGTAGGAATCGCCGCGCCGCAGCAGCTTGAGCGGGCGCACTACCGAGACATTCATCGAGGTATTGGCGGGCCTGTCGGTATAAATCAGGTCGATTCGCCCACTCTGCTCGATGACCTGCGGCTGTGGCGCGGCGTAAAAAATGCGCGAGTTGGCTGCGCCGATGGTGAAATGCTGCGTAACCGGTACGCGGCGAATGCCGATGGCCTCTTCATTCATGAGCAGTTGGACCGGTGGACTGCGATCGGTGATGCGCAGGTCGGCTGAGGGCGACCATTGGCTGTCGGTATAACGCTCGAAGACGCGCGAACGCCAATAGTAGCGGTAGCCTTCCGGCGGCGCCTCTACGGTGAAAATGACATCATCCCCCAAGCTGATAGCGCCGCTCAGATTCAGCAGGTCGGCGCCGTAATAGTCGGTCGTGGCGGGCCCCTCGCCTTCTATCGGCGCGAACAGACGGTTCCATACCTCCGCCAACTGCTGTATCGGGTCCGAAGCCAGGAAGCGCTGGAAATTCTGCAGGCGTTCATCAATATCGCTGCTGGGCACACTCCAGGCGAAGGCCAGCGCCAGCAGCGACAGCGCGATGCCGATAGCGGCGAATTGGCGCTGCACGAATCCGGGCACGGTAACGCCCCGAACAGACCATTCCCATTGGCGCGTATCCAGATGCGAACGGACAATGAGCGCCAGCGCCATCAGGATGAAGCCGAAGAGATAGCCATCCAGGGGCTCATCACCGCTGAAGACAACGATATTTACCAGCAAGATCAAGCCGGGCGGCAAGATCACCCGCCAGACGCGGTCCAGCCGAAAAATATGCCAGTTGGCGCTGTAGGCCAGGAACCAGAACAGGATGCCGACCAACAGGGTCAATACCAAGGGATCGGTGTTGACGCCCCCGCTGACCAGGTCCAGCGTCCATTCGTAGCAGCGACTTAGAACGGCAACCAGCGCCTCGCGAAAGGGCAGATTTTGATTCAGGGCGGCGGCGATGAGCACTGCGCCGACGCCGTATAGCAGGCTGACAATCAGCGCCGTGATTTCACCGAAACGGCTGCGCGCCAGGATCAGCCCCAGGAAGACGCTGAGCAGCGTGACCGGCAGTATAATGTCCAGGTCGATGGCCCAGCCGGCGATGTCCGTCGCCAGCAGCGGCATCAGCAGCAATACGCTGACGACCATGAGCGTCGAAATCGTATTGAGCGAAATCGGGCTGCGCCAGCGGGATCGCTTCCGCCGGGCTGGCTTGACTGCGATGCTTTCTGCGGACATCTGCGCCTGTCTCGTGCTGGGCTGTTCCGAGTAGCTTATGACAGTTTGATGTTGCTGACAAGCATGGCGCTTCTAGGTTAGATGCCCGACTAATTGTCCTTGGCCATATAACCCAGACTATGCGGTATAATAGGGCATCCGGGTTGACCAAGGGGATCGCGGCGGGTCAAGCGCCCGTCGAGGAAAGTCCGCACTCCACAGGGCGACGATGCCGGCTAACGGCCGGGCAGGGTAACCTGACGGCAAGTGCAACAGAGAGCAGATTGCGTCGCAAGGCGCGAGGGTGAAAGGGCGCGGTAAGAGCGCGCCGGCAGCGGCAGCAATGTCGCTGGCCAGGCAAACCCCATCGGGAGCAAGGTGAAACAGGCGCCGGG
>JAJDXR010000022.1 GCA_022823165.1 Anaerolineae bacterium
TTCTCGTTGCGCTAAGGCGCTTCATCGGACCGTGAAACTTTTTGTCTATGCCTGGAATCGGCGACAGTTACATCTTCAACAGTATCCCAAGTACAAGGTTTTCCCCATGCAATTCATATATCCTTGAAATTCACCACTCCCGACTGTGGGCTGGGTACTGGTCCGTGGACGCCGTACTCTTGGTATACTCGGTGGTAAACTTTTAGCTGTCCAAACTCAGCGGCATGAACACCCTGATTCGCCTTTAGCCATAAGAAAACATACTGATCTTGACCCGTTTAGGCGGACGCGAAACTGAGCAAAGGCAACACGATGTCAATAGCTTTAGGACACGTGGACGATGATGATGAACCCATCATTGTATTCACTGACGCGGAAAAATCCGCCATCCCCAACGCGGATGAAGCCCTTGACATCCTTGTTCCCGCTGCCAAGCGCTGTTGCCGCTTGCTGCGGCAAAAGTATCCGCGGAGGAGCGAGGCGGATTTCCGGACAATTTACGTACATGCTAACTATTGCGCTTTCCTGCTCTCGCAGCGAGACGGCCACCAAGCCAATCTTGACGGCGGCATAATCTATCCGCAATCTGAAGACATATTGCCCATCTTACGAAAAGCTTATCGGCAATGCCGCTCAATATGGGACAGCAGCGCCCTTGATCCTGTCATCGAGGCTCATGCGATATTGGGTGAGATCGGGGATAAAATGTATCCGGCCAGCTTCGATTGGGATGACCAGTAGGACTTGCAGGCCATCTTAGAAGAGCTATTGACCGGAAGGACGTGATAGGACGCGATTATTAACCCGCCAAACCCAGCCGCCAGCCCCCCGTGTAGACGCGCATGCCGCCTTGGCGCACATAACCGATGACGCAGAGTTTCCAGGCCTCGGCCAGCTCGACCGTGATGCTGGTCGGGGCGGTGCGGCTGGCGACGACCGGCAGGCCCATGCGCCGCGCCTTGCCCAACATCTCCGAGCTGATGCGCCCGCTGGTCAGCAAGATGCGGTCGCGGGTGGCGATGCTGTCCAGCAGCGCCTGACCGGCCACCTTGTCGACGGCGTTGTGGCGGCCCACATCTTCGGCGCTGACCAGCAGACCGGTCTCGTCCCCCAGTACCGCCGTGTGCACGCCGCGCACGGCGTTGTAGAGCCGCGCCGCGCCCTGCAGCTGGCGCATCAGTTTGCTGATGACGGCAGGCGTCGTCACAAAGCCGGATTCCAGCGCCGGGTAGCTTTGCGACAGCACTTGGCCGGTGACGCCGCCGCCGCAGCCCGTGGTCAGGATCATGCGCCGCGGCAACTGCGGGTCGTCGCGCGTCAAAATCACATCGGCGACGCTGCGCGTCTGATTCAGCTGCAAGAGGCCGATTTCAGCAGCCGAGTCGATCAGGCCTTCGTTGTAGAGGAAGCCGACTGTCAGCGCCTCCAGTTGCAGCGGACTGCACATCATGGTCGCCAGCGACTCGCCGTTGACGTAGATTGACAGCAGACTTTCGTCGATGACGCCGCCTTCGACCTGCCGGGCTTGGTCGCCCTCGATCAGCTGATAGGTGATAGGCAGCGCGCCGGCCAGGGCGTCGGCTTTAGGCGCCATCGCGCCGCTTCCGTGGGCGGCGGGTGCTGCGGCGCATTTCATCCGCGTCCCAGCCTTGCTCCATGCCCCACTCGACCTTGGGCTTGAGCGCGCCTGTCGGGCAGACGCCAACGCATTGGCCGCAGAAAACGCAGGGCGACTCGGTCATCGAGATGTCGAAGGCGGTGGCCACCGAAGTCTCGTGCCCGCGATTTTTCAGGGTCAGCGCGAAAGTAAATTGCGCGTCTTCGGCGCAGACCTGCACGCAACGCCAGCAGAGCACGCACTGCTCGTAGTCGCGCACGTAGAAGGGATTGTCGTCGATCAGCTCGGCTTCGCGCAGGCGCGCCTCGGGGAAGCGCGACTCGTCGGCCTGGTAGTCGGCCATCATCCGCTGTATCTCGGGCGCTTGCTGCAGATTGACCGAGGCGTTCAGCATCTCCAGGATGGTGCGGCGGCTACGCAGGACGCGCTCGTTGCGCGTTTCGACTTGCGTATCGGCTTGGCATTCGGCCACGCAAGCCGGCTGCAAGACGCGTCCGCCATCGACGTCAACGACGCAGATGCGGCAGAGGCCGTTGGGCGAGGTAGCTTCGTGATAGCAGATGACGGGGATGTCGACGCCGGCTTGCTGGGCCGCGTCGAGGAGGGTGGCGCCGCGCGGCACGTTGACCTCATCGCCGTTGATTTGGAGTTGAATCGTCTCGTCATTCATGTCAAAGGCTCTCTGAGTCGTTTAATTCGACGAACGCGGGCGACCCGGCGGGTCGCCCCTACATTTGCGCGTTGGTGGTGGATTGACGCCGGCACAACGTGACGTATAGTGAGAAACAAACTGCCTCTGTGCACTCTGTGTTCTCTGTGGTGAATCACCTGTATAGACTCCTCGGCGCCAGGTCGCGGTGATATTCGGCAGCTAGGCCTGAAACAAGCCCGGAAACTTCTCGATCGCGCTCATAACGGCGATGCCAGCCGTATGCCCCAAGCCGCAGAGCGAGGCTTCGGTCATGGTCATGCCCACATCCAGCAAGCGCTCGCGGTCGCCCGAATGCGGCGCGTCAAGCCGCTCCAGAATCTCGACTTGCCGCTGTGTGCCCAGCTGACAGGGGAAACACTTGCCGCAGCTTTCATGCTGGAAAAAGCGCCCCAGCCGCAAGAGCAGATCGCCCAGATCGGCGGTGGTGTTGAAGACCATTATCGCGCCCGAGCCAAAGGTGCTGCCCGCGGCGCGCAGATCTTCAAAGGTCAGCTTGACATCAATCTCGTCCGGCAGCAGGAATGTGCCAGCCGCCCCGCCCATCAAGACCGCCTGCAGTTCGCCGCTGACGCCGCCGCAGACTTGATCCAGGAAGTGCCGCAGGGTCATGCCCGGCGCGATTTCGTAGACGCCCGGCCGCCCAACGTGCCCGCTGACCGACACCAGTTTGGGGCCGGCGCTGCCGGCGCTGCCGATGCCCCGGAACCAGTCAGCGCCGCGGTTGATGATCAGCGGGGCGGCGCAAAGCGTCTCGACATTATTGGCTGCCGTCGGCTGGCCAAAGAGACCGTAAGTAGTCGGATAAGGCGGCTTGATACGCGGAAAGCCGCGCTTGCCTTCGATCGCCTCGAAGAGCGCCGTCTCTTCGCCGCAGATATAGGCGCCGGCGCCGCGGCGGATCTCGATATCCAGCGAGAAGCCGCTGCCCATGATGTCCTCGCCCAGCAGCCCCCGCGCCTGCGCCTGCTGAATGGCCTCGTGCAGAATCGCCGTCGCCTTGGGGTATTCGCCGCGGATGAAGATGTAGGCTTGGCTCGTGCCGACCGCGTAAGCCGCCAGAGTGATGCCCTCCAGCAGCAGGTGCGGACGATGCTCCATCAGTACGCGGTCTTTGAAGGTCCCCGGTTCGCTTTCGTCGGCATTGCAGACGACATATTTCTCAGCGCCCGGCGCCGCGCGCGTGAACTTCCATTTCAGCCCGGTGGGGAAGGCCGCGCCGCCGCGCCCGATGAGACCGGAAGCTTCCACCTCGGCAATGACTTCATCGGGACTCATCTCGTCCAGCGCTTTTCGCAGCGCCGCGTAATCGCCATACTGCGCCAGTGTCTGCGGGGCGTCAGCAAGCGAGCCGTCCAGCATGACGGAGTCGACATCGCCGGCCGGCTTGAAATAGGTCTCGTTCCAATCACCCAGCAGGGCGTCGACTGTCGCGGCAGGCAGCGACTTGTCTACCTCGCCGCGCGAGCTAACTAAGGCGGCCGGCGCAAAATCACACAAGCCCAGGCAGGGGGAATGCTCCACGGTGTACTCAGCATCGGCGGTGGTTTCGCCTTCGGCAATGCCCAGGCGCGAGCAGAGGTCGCGCAGCACCTCATCAGCCCCGGCCAGGGCGCAGGTCGGGTCGGCGCAGACGCGGATGATGCGGCGGCCGGTCGCTTCTTCGTGGAAGAGCGTGTAAAAGCCGATGACGCCGTAAATGTCCGCTTCGGGTACGCGCAGGGCATGAGATATGCGCCGTACGCTCTCGGGGCTGATGCTGCCCAGCTCGCTCTGCACATTCCAGAGGACGGGCAGCAGCGCCTCGCGCCCGCGTCCGCGGTAGGCGTCCAAGGCGGCGTCCAGATCGAAGGTCTCGCTCATAACTCCATTGTAACAGAAACAATGGGAGTCGCCCGAATCGCCTAAGAGTCGGGGAGTGTCTATCTTGGTGGATATTTCCTGAATGCCGAGCTTGGCACAGGTTAATTCACCACAGAGGCACAGGAGTAAGTGCGAGTAAGTAATGAGAATATAGATACATCATCACAAAATAGCGAATTTTCGTGTTTGCGCGGGCGAGCCAAGGCTCGCCCCTACAACTTTCGACTTTATTTTGAACCCTGTAGGGGTCAGCCTTGGCTGACCCGATGCTGTGAAATTTGCATGACTTACTTGCATCTACTGAGGGGCGCGTAGACACTGCCCGCCGGCACAGAGATTTTCTATGGATAGAAAGGAAACCGCATCCACTACAAAGACAATCCCAAGAGACGCGCGCTTACGATCCGCGCTCCGCCCGCAGCCATTGCCGCGCTTGCTCCAGCTCAGCCGGCGTGTTGAGATTCGCGAAGGAGCGACCGTCGTCATCAAACTTGGCGTAATCGGCCTCGTCCAGATAGCGCAGGCGCATCTGGCCGTAGAAGCGGATGATCTTCAGCCGATTCGCCTCCAGCTGCGCGCGGATGGGTTTGATGCAGGTCCTGCGATAGATGGCGTGCAGCGCCTGCGGATAGCCGTCGACGCGCGGCACGACGATGTCGGTGTCCCCGTCCAACTGCGCGAGCATGAAACGCAGCAGCTCCGCGTTGATAAAGGGCATATCGCAAGCCAGGACCAGCACAGCGGGACTCGCCGCTCGCAGCAGCGCCGTGTAGATCCCCCCCAGCGAGCCTTTGTCGGGCAGCGCGTCGCGGTGCATCGGCAAGCCCAGATGCGCGTAGTCGGCCGGTTTATTGGTGATGAGGATGGTCTCGGCTTGCCCCAGGTCGGCGCTGCGCTGGATCACGCGCTCAATCAGCGCGCTGCCGCCGAGCTCGACGAAGGCTTTGTCGCGGCCCATGCGGGTGCTCCGTCCGCCGGCGATGATGGCGAGGGAGAAGACGTCAGAGCGCGCGGTCATGTCCGGCGTCGCTTGTCTTCCAATTCGATTAGGCGTTCTAGTTCGGTAATGAGCGCCGGAATATGGTTTTGCACGGTCTCCCAAAACTCGTCCTGCTCAATCGCCCAATAATTATGCACCAAGACATTTCGCATGCCAATTATGTTCATCCACGGCAATTGCGGATGCTGGATGCGCAATTCATCGGAGGTGCCGCTGGCTGATTCGCCGACTAGCTCGACGGCTTTCACCAAAGCCATTCGAAACAGAATGTCGCTGTCCAACTCCTCAATCTCTCGGCCAGCAGCGAATTGCAGCGCGTACTGAGCCGCATCGCGCATGCGCAGCAGATGAACTCGGTCCCGCTCACGACTCCTTCGCATAGATTTGCCTCGCGTCATCCAGCACTTCGTCGCGGATGTAAGGGCACAGACCTTTCGGCGTGACCAGATCCACTTTGCGTCCCACGATCTCCTGGAAGTCCATTAGATGCCCGCCCATTAAAAAAAGGCCGACGGTGGCGTCCGGCTCGTACTCCACCAGCAAGTCGATATCGCTCTCAGGAGTCAATTCATTTCGCGCAGCAGAGCCAAACACATACAAACGCTGAATTGGCTGGCTGGCGCAGTATTCGCGGATTTTATCCAGTGGCAATGTCAGGACTAGAGTATCGTTCATGGACGCAGAACCAGTCTCTATCTGAATCATCTTGCCTAATCGTCGAGCATGCGCTTAAGTTCGGCGATAAGTACCGGAATATCAACGAGCGCTGTGTCCCAAATCACGGAAAGCACGACTTCCCTGTAAGCGTGTATCAATCTATTGCGCATTCCGATGATTTTCGACCATGGAATCTGTGGATTCTCCATTCTAAATTCGGATGTAACTTTGCTGGCAGCCTCTCCAATTGTCTCGAGAATCTTCATTAAAGCCAGTTGCAAGCGACGATCCGCTTCAAACGACGCCTGCGTTTCACCACTCGCCTGCTCCTGAGCTTCCAATGCCCATTCCAGCATGTCCTGCAAGTGATAGATATTATTTTCAGCGCTTCTCTTCATAGAGCAATCTTGCGCCATCTACAACCTGCTGACGAAAGGAGTCGCCCAATTCGCCCGGCATGCGCAGGTCCACCTTGCGCCCGATCAGTTCGCATAGGTCGATCTCATGTCCGGCCAGCGTCAATAGAGTAATGGTCACACCCGGACGATATTCCACCAGCAAATCAACATCGCTTTCCGCCCTCAACTCATCCCGCAACGCCGAACCAAAGAGCGATAGCCGCTGTATTGGCTGCGTCGCGCAGTAAGCGCGGATTTCGTCTAACGGAAGTTCAATCTGCATCGCTTCACTCACGACAAAACTCGTGTGCAAAGTCGCTGATTTCGGGGCCTAATGCACATAGCGCAAGGGGTCCTTGATAGCGCCCTGATCCTCCAGCTTCGCGGTCGCCCGCTCCACCTTCTCCAGCTTGACCGCCGCCATCTTAAAATCCGGGATCTTCGCCCGCGGGTCAATTTTGTCCAGCGTCAGCAGGTTGGCCGCCGCCTCGACGAAGTGGAAAGGCAAGAAGAGCGTACCTGCCGGCGAACGCCCGGTCACCATCACCTGACACTCGACCGTCCCGCGCCGCGAAGTGATGCGCAGCCAATCGCCCGAGACAACTTGCAGCGCGCCGGCGTCGGCCGGGTGCATCTCGACGACGGGCACGGGAAAGGCGTCTTCCAGCCGCGAGCTGCGCGTCATCGTCCCGCCGTGCCAGTGGAAGAGCACGCGCCCGGTCGTCAAATGGTAGGGGTAGTCTTCATCCGGCAATTCGCTGTCGGTGCCGTATTCCAGCTCCCAGAATTTGCCTTTGCCGCGCGGGAACTCATCTTCAAAGAGATATGGGGTTCCCGGATGATCGGCGGCCGGGCAGGGCCAGTGCACGCCGCCTTCTTGCTCAAGCCGATCGTAGGTGATGCCGTAGAAATCCGGCGTGACCCCGCGCATCTCCTCCCAGATGGCTTCGGCATCCGGGTAGTCAAAGCCGGCGCTCTGCCGGAGGCCCAGCCGCCTTTCCATGCGCTTGGCCATGTCGCAGATGATTTGCCAATCGGGCAGCGATTCACCGACGGCCGGCAGCGCCTGCCGCACCCGCTGCACCCGCCGGTCGCTATTGGTGAAGGTGCCTTCTTTCTCGGCGAAGCTCGCCGACGGCAGGATTACGTCAGCCATTTCGCCCGTCTCGTTCATAAAGATGTCGATGCAGACCAACAGGTCGAGTTCCTCAAGCGCGTGACGGGCATGGGCGAGATTGGGCTCGCTCATCATGGGGTTCTCGCCCATAACGATCATCGCCTTAATCTGGCCCGTCAAGGCGCCGTCTACCATCTCGGTGACGGTCAAACCGGGCTGCGGATTCAGGTCCGTTTTCCAGGTTGACTCGAACTTGCTGCGAATCTCGTCATCAGCGACCGACTGATAGGCGGTGAAGACGTTGGGCAAGCCGCCGCTGTCGGAGCAGCCTTGCACATTATTCTGCCCGCGCAGGGGATTGAGCCCGGTACCGGGTTTGCCGGCCTGGCCGCACATCAGCGCCAGGTTCGTCAGCGAGAGCGCGTTGTCGGTGCCGTGCGTACTCTGGCTGATGCCCATGCCCCAGTAGAAGGCGGCGCGCTCGGCGGTGGCGTACATGCGCGCCGCCTGCCGGATATCGTCAGCCGGTACGCCGCTGATCGCCTCCGCCCATTCCGGCGTACAGTGCTCCAGCGATTCGATGTAGTCGTCGAAGCCTTCGGTGCGCGCCTCGATGAATTCGGGATTGAACAGATTCTCGCTGACGATGACGTTGGCCATCGCCTGGAAGACCGCCACATCCGTGCCCGGCTTCTGCCGCAGCCAGAGCGTAGCGAAGTCGGTCAGCTCAATTTGGCGCGGATCAATCACAATCAGCTTGGCGCCGTTTAGCCGCACGGCTTTTTTTAAGAACAAGCTGATAACCGGATGCGTTTCAGTGGTATTGCTGCCGGTGACGATAAAGGTGTCGAGGTCTTCCATTTCGCCGATGCTGTTGCTCATGGCGCTGGAGCCGATGGCCAGCTGCAAGCCGGTCACGCTGCCAGCATGGCAAAGGCGGGCGCAATGATCAACATTATTCGTCTTTAGCACCGCGCGCACCCACTTCTGGAAGACGTAATTGTCTTCGTTGGTGGCTTTGGCGCAGGCATAAGTGGCAACGCAATCGCCGCCGTATTCGGTCACCAGCGCCGACAGCTTGCGGCTGATGGTTTCCAGCGCTTCATCCCAGCTGGCTTCACGGAAGTTGCCCCGCGCGCCATCACGGATTAGCGGCTTTTTCAGGCGGCGCGGATGCGTGGCGAAGTCCAGGCCAAAGCGGCCTTTTACGCAGAGATTGCCGTAATTTGGCGCGCTGTCGAAGGGAGCCTCGACGCGATAAATCTGCTCGTCTTTGACGCGCAGGTCCATCTGACAGCCGACGCCGCAATACGGGCAGGTCGTGCGGACAGTGAAATCGGGTCGCAGTCTCGTCATAAACCGCCTCCTTAACCCCATTATACTCGCAGCGGCAACCATGTACCAAACACTGGCAAGCGGCGAAGTGTCTATTATAGTGGATGCGGTTTCCTTTCGACTCAAAGAAAAAACTCTGTGCCGGCGGGCAGTGTCTACGCGCCCCTCTGTGTCTCTGTGGTGAATTAACCTGCGCCAAGCTCGGCATTCAGGAAATATCCACCATGTTAGCCACTCCCCAAGCGGCGCTGTGTTTGCCTTTTCGCTTGCGATTGCATATACTCTCTTCATATCAGGGACACAAGAAGAGACATTATGGCCGAAGCGGAAACCAGTTTGACGCAGCGCGTCGAATCATTGGAGCGGACGTCACATGAGCGGGTTGTCGAGCAGCTCACGGACCTGGGCGAGCGCGTGTCCGGGTTGGAAAGCGCGCGGGATGCGGAAAACCCGCACTTGGCGACCAAGGCTGATTTCGCGCGCCTGGAGACCAAAATTGGGCATACTCAGGAGCAAATTGGTCAATTGGACAAGAAGATTGACGCGCGTTACGATCAATTGGACAAGAAGATTGACGCGCGCTACGATCAATTGGACGAGAAGATTGACAAGCAGTCTGACCAGTTTGACTCCAAGCTGGACGCCCAATCCGATAACTTTCAATCGAAGCTGGACGCCCAATCCAATAACTTTCAATCGAAGCTGGACGCCCAGTCCGAACAGTTTCAATCCAAGCTGGACGCCCAGTCCGAGTATCTGCAAAGGGTAATCGAACAGCGCATCAATCGCCTGGTTGCCTGGCTCATGGCTACTGGAGTTGCCCTCGCCGCTTTAATTCTCAGTCGGCTTCCCGGCTAATCTCAGACTCAGAACCGTCATACATGCTAGGAGCGGCGCGCTATCGAAGGGCGCCCTGTGGCGATAGCTCCGCTGGCCATTGATGCGCAGATACATCTTGCCGCCTCAATGCAAAAGCCCCGCCTTCGGCGTGAAGGAGGGGCTCTTTCGCTACGTTGATGCAGTATCTTTGATACGGATTGACCGTTGAATCCGCTAGCCTTGCAGGACCTTGGCTTCCCAATCGGCTTCGATCAGCGCCTGATACTCCGCCGCGATGTCCGAGACCAGTGAAGCGGCCAGATCGGCCGGATCCGCAGCGGCTTCGCCCAGGCTGTTGACCGCCGCTTCCAGCGCCGCCACATCATCTGGATCGGTGACGCGGCTGACGTCAATGCCGAAAGCCAGGCCGAAGCCATTCTCGGGCACGACCTGCTCGGCTTGCCGGTCGGGCCGCAAGATCAGATCAGCCAGCACCAGCGCGGCCGCCTTGTTGGGCGCGTTGTAGGGAATGGCCACGTAGTTGAAGTCGCCGATCATATTTTCGTGGAAGGAGAAGGCGCGGCTGGTGGGTGGGATGGTGCCGGCGGCGATGGGCGCGCCCGCCCCGGAAATCGCCTGCGTGATGGTGAAGTCGATCTCGCTGTTGGCGAAGAGCTCGTGCATTTCGCCGATGGTCGCGGGATAGGTCTCGCCGCCGCGCCAGAGGTTGTCTTTCCAGCTATTCAGCATGTCCCAGAGCGCCGGCGCGTGTTGGTCGTAGAGTTCCTGATTGAACTCGCCCACCCACTGGCTCTGGCCGCCGCTAACTTCAAAGAGCGCCTGCTTGACAAAGCGCGTGCCCTGGAAGGCGCCCGGCCCCGGCGCGATATACGAGAAGCGGCCCGGGTTCATGGCGATCCAGTCTCCCAACTCAGCGTAGCTGCGCGGCAGATCATCCGCGGACATACGCGCGGAATCGTAAATGAAGTGGAATTGCGCACCCGACCAGGGACTCTCGTAGCCGTCTACCGGTCTACCGAAGTCCAGGTTCAGCGCCGGGTTATCCCAATTGACGTAGACGCTGTTGGGAATGCTCTCGGCCCAGGGACCGTAAAGCAATTCCGCTTGTTTGAGCGTGAAGAAATTCTCGCCGTTGATCCAGATCATGTCAATGGCGCCGCCATCGCCTTCGACGCCGGCTTCGGCTTCACTCAAGACTTGATTGACGGCGTCCACCGTATCGGCCAGCGGGACGCGATTCAGCGTCACGTTGTACTCTTCCATCAGCGGGATGCCGTAGGTGCGGTCGACGAAGTCGTTGATGCGATCCGAGCCACCCCACATATACCAGTTGACGGTCATGCCATCGGCGGCGGCGACCACATCGTCCCAGCTGTCGAAGCCGGGCGGCGAGTCCATCATGTCGTCCTGCGCGGCTGAGCCAAATACGCCCAGAGCCAGAACCAGAAGCAAGAATAACAGGAGGTGCAACTTCTTTGCAAACATATCCATGCCTTTCAAATTGACTAATCGAACAGGTAATTTGCGAACGCCCGAAATGGACGCGGGAAACCGATTATACCTTAACACTTCCCCAATGTAGATAGTTCGCCTGGGGCGCATGTTTAGCGAAATTCACAAGCCCCGCAGACCTCCGCCTCGCCCTTATCTTGATCGCCAGGCTGGCAAGTCTTTGTGCAGATTCGTGTGCAAATACAGCTAACCCCTTCCGGATGGCCGGGGCAGGTGTCCAGAAATTCTTGCCGCTCCGTTTCGACTGTCTCTCCAGGCTGGCAGGTTGTCGGCGCGGGGTTTGGCAGGCTAGACTGTTGCGCCGCGTACAAAAGGGAAAACGAGATAACAAGCGCCAGCAAAAGCAAGGCTAACTTCAGTTGATTACGAAGCATGTGATTACGAAGCATGCTAACGAGTCTCGCCGCCGCGCCATGCCGCCGGCGAGCTAGCGGGCCTCTAAACATTAACTCCCTCCAATTGCAGATAATTGGTCCGCGGCACATGCTCGATCAGGCGCATGCCCTTCCAGGCGGCGAACTCCATCAGCTCGTCGGTGACATCGCCTTGCCCGACCGCGAAGTGGTGTTCGTGCCCGCGCACCGTCAGCGTGTTGATCAGATCCATCAGCGAGATCGGTCGTTTGTTCAGCTCGAACTCGGCGAACCAGCCGCGCGTACCGTCGAAGCCTTTTTTGGCGTGCTCGATGATATCAGCGCGAATAACCAGCAGGCTGCCGCCATCGTCGCCGATGTAGGCGACGCTGGTCTCTTGCGCGGCGAAGACTTGATCGCCGGCCACGCCATAGGGACCATCCGCTCCCTTGCGCCCCAGCGTCACATGATCAACCCACTTGATGCCATCGTCGTTGGCGAAGTGCCGCGGCGAGACGCCGCAATGCCACATCAGCATGGCTTGCGTTTCCGGGTCGAGCGCGGTCATATCCAGCAAGGTTGAAGAGCCGCTGCGCCCGGTCAGCAGATTGAGCAGGTACATGCTGGCCGCGCCCAGCACATCGCCCTCGCAGGAGACAGCGATGCCGTCTTCGCTGCCCAGCCAGCTGTAAGCCATGCAGGGCGCCACGCGGTAATAGGACTGAAAATTAGGCCAGCACTGCACCGCCAGCGCGTCATAGTTGAATTCGCGCGCCATATCGCGCAGGGCCAGATACAAGCGCGTCACGCGGTCAAAGGCGCTGTCCTCGCTGACGGTGATGGCGCTGGCCGCCGACTTGATCTCGTTCACCGCCGCCCCCACCGGCTGCGCGTCGTAGCCCTTGGCCCGCGCGACCAGTTCAGCCAGTTCATGCGGCAGCACGACGATGCCCAGCCGATTGCGCAGCAGGCGTTCGTCGAAGATCATGTCGTTGAAGCCGGGCGACAAATTACCGATCCAGCCGATGCGCGAGCGCTCGATATTCTTCACCGCTTTCAAGGCGCGAATGGTGACGGCGAAACGCGCCAGAAATTCCTCCGTCTCCACGTGCCCGTAGAACCACTTGAAGGGGATATCCTCGTGTTTGAGGTAGCGCTTGAGGATGGCGGCGAAGTGGCTCATGGAAACGACCGAATGCAGCTTGATCTCGCCTTCTTGTTCCGGATCGGGCGTGGCCCACAAGCCTAGCCGCGGCGCCGCCTTGACCAGGGGCAGCAGCTGCTCGCCCATGCTGCAGGCGGCTGTTTGCAAGAGCAGGAAGTCGATCTGCTCGGCGCGGAAATACTCGGCGGCCTGGGCCGACGCTTCTTCGGTCATCATCTCGTCGCTGATCGCCACCAGGTCGAAGTCCAGCTCAGCCGCCAATTTCTCCAAACCGGTCACCGCTCGCGAGCGCTGATCGTATTCGTCGGCGAAATAAGACGAAATTGAGGTGCCGATATAACCAACTCGCAGTCTGTACCTTGTCATGCCTGGTTTTCCTTCCACCAATCGTTTGCCGCTTCGAACATCAGGGCGACTGTCGTCGCGCCCGGGTCTTGCTGGCCAATAGCGCGCTCACCCAGGAATTTGGCGCGTCCCTGCCGCGCGACCAGGTCCCGCGTCGATTCCGCGCCTTTTCGCGCCGCTGTGGCAGCAGCCGCCCAAGCAGCGCTGAAATCATCGGCCGCTTCAAAAGCCGCCACTGCCGGCGCAAGCGCGTCAACCATCGTCTTGTCGCCGACAGCTGCTCTTCCCCGCGCCTTTACGCTGCCCAGCCCGGCCGCCAGCGCTCCCGCCATCAAATGATTGCTTACGCGGTCGACATCCCGCAAACTCGCGACGCCTTTGATAAAGAAGGCGCCGAAAATCGCGCCGGACGCGCCGCCCATGCGGTTCATCAGCGCCTTGGCTGTCGTCAGCCAGATCGCGCTCAAGCTTGGCTCTTGCAGCGCCTCGATATCTTCGACGGCCGCGGCGAAAGCCCTGCTAATGCTCGTGCCATGGTCGCCATCGCCCAGGGCCGCGTCCAGCCGGTTGAGCGCATCGCGCTCGGCAGCGACTCGTTGCGCCATAGCCCGAATCAGCGCGCCCAACTCCTCGGAGCCAATCGCGTTCATAGCTGCTTCATATAAGCGCCGTTGGCGGGCGCGTCCCAAAGCGCTTTCATCTGCTCGTCCACGCGGCAGAGCGACAGCGCGAAGCCCGCCATCTCCTGCGTGGTGGCGTATGCGCCGATCCAGGACTTGTAGACTTTGATATCGGCTTCCGCCAGCTTGGCGGCGGCGCGCCGATACAAGACGAAGAGTTCCATCAGCGTCAGGCTGCCGCTATTGTTGAGCAAGACCAGCACCTCATCGCCGGCCTGGAAGGGCAGGTCTTCCAGCAGCGGCGGCAGCATCAAGTCGATGGTCTCGTCCGCGCCCAGGGCTTTCTGCCGCCCCATGCCGACTTCGCCGTGCAAACCCATACCGATTTCCATCTCGTCCGGCGCCATCTCAAACATGACTTCGCCAGTGACCGGGCTGGCGCAGGAACTGAGCGACATGGCCAGGCTGCGGGTATTGTCGCGGGCTTTCTCCGCCAGCGCCTTGGCGGCGGCCAGGTCGCCATCGCCCTCGCAGAAAGCGCCCAGCATTTTCCAGACGAAGAACAAGCCGGCCGTGCCGCGGCGCTCGGGCTCCCGTCCTTTGGGCGCGCTGGAGATATCGTCGTAGAGCACCACCATGTCCACATTGTCGATGCCCTCGGCTTGGCAGAGTTCCAGCGCCAGCTCGGCGTTGAGCAAATCGCCGGCGTGATGCGAGACGCAAATGAGTACGCCGCCGCCCCTGTCCGCCGCGCGGATGCCCTTGACCATCAGCTCGGGGCCGGGCGCGGCGAAGATTTCGCCCGCGATATTGACATCGAAGAGGCCCTCGCCGATCCAGCCGGTCATAGCCGGTTCATGGCCGCTGCCGCAGCCGATGACCAGGCCGACCTTGCCCGGCGCTTTGGGCTGGGCGCGCATGACGAGCCGCTTGTCAACCAGGCGCGCGATATCGCTATACGCGGCGCAGAAGCCCGCCAGCATCTCGTCGACCAAATTCTCCGGCTGATTGATCAATTTGTGTACGCGCGCGGTCATGGCGCCTCCTTCAGGTCGAAATGGGCACAAAGTACATCAGATGAATCGGGTGCCGCACTGGCTCGTCGCTGTAAACCACCCGCACCCGCAGGCCGCGCCGCACTTGATCCGGCGGCGTTTTGAGCAAATGCGGGAAGAGGGTGTCGGCGCCGTCAAGCAGCACATAAACCAGCACATAGGGCGTCTCCAGCGCGCGCGCGTCGGCGTTGCTGGCCGGCGAAAAATGCAGCGCCGACCAGGTCTCGACAGCGCCCTCGCCACTGAGTTCGGTCCAGGCGGTCGGCTGCAAGCAAGCCGGGCAAAGCGGCCGCGGCGGCGCGTAAACCTTGCCACAGGCCTCGCAGCGAGTCGCCAGAAAACGCCGGTTCTCCAATTCGATGAAGAAGCGGGAGTATTTGCCCAGGCTGTATTTGTAGCTTTGACTTAGCTCCAGCGTGATGCGCTCGACCAGGCGGAACTCCCGCCAGGGGTCGGTCACCGCGTCGCCGTCGATTGTGGCGACATCTATCTGGCTGCTGACCTTGTCCGACATATCAATCCCTGCGCTCGAAGATGTTGACGACGCTAATGCTGGCGATGCCGGCGTGGGTGTCGGTCAAACCGCGGCGGGCGCCCTCTACCTGGCGGCGCGCGTCAACCGACTCCCATAGCTGCTGCGCTACTTCGATGGCTTGCAGGATGCCGGTCGCGCCCACCGGCGCCCCCCGCCCCAGCAAACCGCCGCTGGTATTAACCGGCAAATCGCCGTCCAGATCAAAAGCGCCGACCGCGACCGCGGGACCGCCCGCGCCGGCCGCTGCGAAACCCAGATCTTCCACTGCCTGTATTTCAACGCCGCTGTAACTGTCGTAGAGCTCGGCGACATCAATCTCCGCCAAAGGCTCTTTGATGCCCGCCATCTGATAGGCTTGGCGCGCCGCCGCTTGCTTGGCGCGGAAGTTTGTGATATGCGGGTAGCGATCGCCCAGGCGCATGGTATCGCTGCCGCAGCCGCTGGCGCTGAAATAGACCGGCGGGCGCTGGCGGAAACGCGGGCAATGCGCGCTGGCCCAGTCTTCAGTCGCCAGCAGGATGCAGGCGGCGCCGTCGCTGAGCAAGCTGCAATCCAGCAGCTTGTAGGGCTCGGCAATCGGCAGCGAGGCCAGCACATCGTCCACGCTGATGTCCATGGGCTTCTGCGCGATGGGATTGAAACCGGCATTACGGCGGTTGCGCACGGCCACATGGGCGAATTGCTCCTCGGTGGTGCCGAAGGCCGCCATGTGCGCGCGGATCATGGCCGCGTAGAAGCCGGTATAAGTGCCGCCGATCATCATCTCCCAGTCGACATCGGCCGAGAGCGCGAAAAGCTGGTTGGCCGTGCGCGAGGATACGCCGCGGCCGTTCTTCTCCACGCCATAGACTAAGATGGAATCACACAAGCCGCTGACTACATGCGCCCAAGCCGTGCGCAGCGCCAGCGCGCCGGTCGCGCCGCCGCCTTCGATGCGCAGGCCGGGTTTGGGCGTCAAGCCGATGGTGTCTTGCAGGATCGCCCCCAGCGTCATCTGCAAATTGAAATGGTCGCTTTCGTAGCTAGCTAAGCCATGCTCGACGGCTGACAGGTCGTCCAGGCCGGCGTCCGCCAGGCAGTCAAGCACCGCTTCCGTCATCAAATCACGGGCGTTGCTGCCGCGATGCTCCGATGAAATGGCGGTGCTGCCGACAGCAGCAATGACAGGGTGCTTGGGCATATCGCTAAGTTCGCTGGTTGGATACAAGGCTGCCGCGCGTCGCAGCCGAAGCGCGTGACGCGCTCAAGGGCTGCTGACGCGAGACCTGCGCTGAGAATAGCCAATGTCGCGCCTTTAGTCAAAATCCGCCGGCCAAGGCAGTGGTGAATAGGCGGTTATGATAGACTGCGTCGAGCAAACAAGAAAACTTTGTGTTCTCAGTAGATGCAATAAGTCATGCAAATTTCACAGCATCGGGTCAGCCAAGGCTGACCCCTACCGGGTTCAAAATAAAGTCGAAAGTTGTAGGGGCGAGCCTTGGCTCGCCCGCGCAAACACGTAAATTCGCTATTTTGTGATGGTGTACCTATATTCTCATTACTTACTCGCGCTTACTTCTGTGCCCTCTGTGGTGAAAAAAACTGTGAGCTGTTCACTTAGAGCGTTATATCCGCGATGTTCACCATTCCCAAACTTGTGTTTCCATTCTGCGCTAGCCTGTGCGATAATGCGCTATCCATAGGCATTTGCCTGGCTACCGGGCGCTTTGAAATGCGGCAATGGCCATCAGTCGCCAGCTAGTCCGTCAAGTCCGCGAGCGTTCTTTGACGCCGCCGCGGCGCTGAGCTTTGGTCTTCGCGTTGGCTGCTTGCTCGCTGCCCGGTTCCGCCGCAAGGCGCCAATTTAGACGCATAGCAATGAGGAAAATACCATCGTGAAGAACAAACGCAGCAACCCCGCAGCAGATGTATCCCGCCGTGAGTTTCTCAACATTTTCGCCGCTGGCGCAGCGGCAGCTGTAGGCACGGTTGCGCTGTCGCCTCTTGGGGGCGGCATCGCCACTGCCCAGGACAGCAGCGCCTTGCGCCTGGCCTGGCTGACGCCGGCGACGCTGGATCCGCGCTCGGCCTCCGGCGATAGTGAAATCGCCATCTTAAACGCCGTCTACGACTACCTGATCGAAACTGACGCCGCGGCCAATCTGGTACCGCGGCTGGCTTCGTCATGGGAGCTTAGCGCCGACGGCCTGGTCTATACCTTGCAGCTGCGCGAAGACGCCAACTGGCATGACGGCAGCCCGGTCACTGCCGATGACGTGCTCTGGACCATTCAGTGGCACCAGGAAGCCGAGACCACGCTCGCCGGCTTGCTCGCGGGCGCGTCCTTTACAGTCGCCGGCGAGCATCAAATCGCCATCACCCTCAGCGAGCCGAACCCGGACTTCCTGTATAACTTGACCGACAACAAATTTGTCATTCTCAAGAGCGGCGCCGAGAACATCGGCGTCGACTTCAACGGCTCGGGACCTTTTGTGCTGGAACAGATCATCGCCGGCGACCGCGCCATCATGCGCGCCAACGAGAGCTATTGGCGCGGCGCGCCCAGCATCGACCGCCTGGAGTTTATCTTCTTTGATGACCAGCAAGCGGGCATCGCCGCCGTGCAAGGCGGAACCGCTGACGGCATCATGCGCCTCGACAACGCCAGCTTCCTGGGCTTCAGCGGCGACGCCAACTTCCACGCCACGGATATCCCCACCAGCGGCCACCATCTGACGCGCCTGCGCAGCGACCGGGCGCCGGGGAACGATTCTCGCGTACGCAAAGCCTTCAAATTGGCCACCGACCGCGATGCCATCTGGGAGCGGGTGCAGCTGGGCTATGGCGCGGTGGGCAAGGACTCGCCCATTGGTCCCTCATTCGCTCAGTACTTCCTGGCCGAGGCCGAGCCGCCGGCCCGCGATCCGGAAGCGGCGGCCGCCTTGCTGGCCGAAGCCGGTTATCCCGACGGCCTGGATATGATCTTGCATGCGCCCAACAGCGGCAATTTCCCGGATTTGACGCAGGCTCTGGCCTCACAGTGGGAAGAAGCCGGCATCCGCGTCGAAATCCAGCTGGAGGACGAGAACACCTACTGGTCGGAACTCTGGGATCAAGTCGACCTGGGCACAACCGGCTGGGGCGCGCGCCCGATCCCGCAGCTCTACCTCGACCTGGCATATCACTCCGAGGGTCCCTGGAACGAATCGCACTATAGCAACGCCCGCGTCGATGAGCTGATCGACTTTGCGCGCAGCTCGCTGAATCAAGACGAGCGCGTGGCCGCTTATCACGAGATTCAGCAAATCTTCCTGGAAGACGGTCCCATTGTCGTCCCCTACTTCTTCGCGCAATTTATGGTGCTGGCGAGCCATATCAGCGGCGTGGAATTGCAGCCCTTCGCGGGTCGCACCAATCTGAATCAGGCGCTGGTCGGCTAGTTGCCTGGGAATCGCCGCTTTCTTCGATGCAAGACGGCGCAAGACGGCGCAAGACGAGGGGCGACCGGCCTGGCCGCCCCGCAAACGCTAGACATTCGCCCGCAGGCCGCAGCCGGCAGTTGACCCGGCGCTGGCAGCGCTCATTCGGCGTGGAAGGAATTACAGGCGACTGGACAGAGACGCAGGCGACATGAAATCCAGCCAGATCGCCAACCTGATTCGGTCGCTGCTGCGTCAGCCACAGTCGGCGCTGGGTACGCTGCTGGTTCTCTTCTTCCTGCTGCCGGCGCTTTTCGGCCCTCAGTTGGCGCCCTACGCCAATCCCAACGATCAGAGCCACGATGCGCGGCAGCCGCCGACGCTGGACATCGGCGCGCTGCAACTGGGCGAGTATCCTTTTGGCACCGATCGGCTGGGGCGCGATGTTTACAGCCGCGTCATCCTGGGCGCCAGCAGCATCTTCCGCATCGCCGGCCTGGGCACACTGGTCAGCGTCGTGCTGGGCTCGGCGCTTGGTCTCTTTATGGGCTACGCCGGCGGCTGGGTGGACGAAATACTCGGGCGGGTCATCGACGCGCTGCTGGCGATCCCGGCGCTGCTGCTGGCGCTGGTGCTGGTCGGCATCATCCGCAATCTCGATTTCGCAGCCGGCAGTTGGCAAGCCGGGCTGGCTGACAACGTGGTGCTGCTGGTCATTTCCGCGCTCTACATCCCGATCGTGGCGCGCGTCGCCCGCAGCGCCACGCTCGACATCAAAACTCGCGAATTCGTCGAGGCGGCTGAGATCCGCGGCGAAAGCAAACTCTATATCATCTTCCGCGAAATTATGCCCTCGGTGATACCGTCGCTGGTGGTGGAAGCGTCGCTGCGCTTCTCCTACGCCATCTTCCTGGTGGCATCGCTGGGATTTCTGGGTTTTGGCGCCCGCCCGCCCTCGCCGGATTGGGGCTTGATGGTCAATGAGAATCGCGGCGGCTTCTACCAACTGACGCCTTGGGCCCTGGAATTCCCGGCGCTGGCGATCGCTGTGCTGGTCATCGCCGTCAATCTCATGTCGGACGGCATCCGCCGCTCCGTGCAGAAGGGCGCCTAGCCCATGAGCGCCGCCGCCCCCTTACTCAATGTCGATAAGCTGACGATCAGCTATCGCATCAAGCGCGACTGGATTCCGGCCGTGCGCGACTTCCGCCTGCGATTGGGTCCGGGGCAGATCGTCGGCTTGGTGGGCGAATCGGGCTCGGGCAAGTCGACCGTGGCCCTGGCGCTGATGCGCTACCTCAGCGGCAACGGGCGCGTCGAAAGCGGCGGGCTGCTCGAATTCGCCGGTGAAGACCTGCTGGCCAAGTCGAATGTCGACATGCGCCGCCTGTGGTCCAAGCGCATCAAATTCGTGCCGCAGAATGCCGGCGCCGCTCTCAACCCGTCGATCAAGATCGGGCGCCAGGTCACCGAAGTCCTCAAAGCCGCCGATGGCATCGAGGGCAAAGCCGCCACCGACGCCATGATCGACATGTTCCATCAGGTCAACCTGGTCGACCCCGAGCGCGTCGCCGAGCGTTACCCGCATGAACTCAGCGGCGGCATGCAGCAGCGCGTCACCATCGCCATGGCGCTGATAAGCAATCCCGACCTGCTGATCATGGACGAGCCGACCACGGGCCTGGATGTCACCACCGAAGCCGTCATTCTGGATCTGGTGCGTGGCTTAATCGCCGATCGGCATACCGGCGTCATTTATATCACGCACAATCTGGGCGTGGTGGCGCAATTATGCGAGCGAGTGCTGGTGCTCTACGCCGGCGAAATCATGGAAGAAGCGGATGCCCACGACCTTTTTCAGCATCCGCATCATCCCTACACGCGCGGGCTAATCAACAGCGTGCCCAAACCGGGCCAGAGCAAATATCAAGCCCGCCTGCAATCGATAAGCGGCAATCCGCCCGCGCTGACGCAGCAAGCCAGCGCCTGCGTTTTCGCTGACCGCTGTCCTCTGGCCATCGACCGCTGCCGGACAGAGAAACCGCCGCTGGAGCGCCTGCCTGCTGCGCGGCTGGCGCGCTGCCATCGCTGGGAGGAAGTGGATGCAGTTGCGCAACCCCCCTCTAAGTCTCCCCCCATCGCGATGGGGGGAGACTTGCCGACTTCGGCGAGTGATATTACTCCCCTTCCCTCTTTATGGGGGAAGGGGCCGGGGGATGGGGGCGCCACCACCCTCATGCGCGTCAGCGACCTGAGCAAACAATTTCCCGTTGCGGCGACTCTGCGCGAGGCGCTGCGGCGGGTCAAGCCAACGCCGATTCGCGCCGTTGACGGCGTTGATCTGCAGCTGCGAGCCGGTCAAACGCTTGGGCTGGTCGGCGAAAGCGGCAGCGGCAAGACCACTCTGGCGCGCCTCATCATCGGGCTGGAACAGCGCAGCAGCGGCAAACTCGAGTTGCTGGGTTTGGACGTACGCAACAGCGTCCGCGAGCGCAGCCCCGATGTCCTCTCCCATCTGCAGATGGTCTTCCAGAACCCGCAGAACTCGCTCAATCCCTATCTTTCGGCGCGCCAGGCGATACGCCGCCCCTTGATCAAGCTGCGCGGCCTGCCCCCCGACGCCGCCGATGCCGAAGCGCTGGCGCTTCTGGAGCGCGTCAACTTGCGCGCCGAGTACGCCGAGCGCTACCCGGACGAACTCAGCGGCGGCGAGAAACAGCGCGTCGCCATCGCCCGCGCCTTCGCCTCCGACCCGGCGCTGATCATCTGCGACGAGCCCGTCTCGGCTCTGGATGTATCGGTGCAGTCCGCGGTGCTTAACCTGCTGGCGCAATTGCAAGAAGCGCATAGCAGCGCCTATCTCTTTATCTCGCATGACCTGTCCGTTGTCGGCTACCTGGCCGATACGCTCGCCGTCATGTATCTCGGTCAAATATGCGAAGTCGGCGAAGCGCGCGAGCTGTTCCAGCCACCCTACCATCCTTACACCGAAGCGCTGGTCTCGGCTATTCCTGTGGCTGATCCCGGGCATAAAACCGAGCGCATCCTGCTCAGCGACAATCTGCCCAGCGCGCAAAACTTGCCCAGCGGCTGCCGTTTTCATACGCGCTGTCCGCGCAAAATCGGCGTGGTTTGCGAACAGGAAGCGCCGCCCTGGCGCGAAGGCGGCGCCAGTCATCGCATCCGCTGCCATATCCCGCTGGATGAGTTGACGACCCTGCAATCCGATCTGGTTGCGGCCGATTTGGCGCCAGCGGCGGAGGACAGCTAGCCGATATGCTGCACTTCCTGCGCCGCCGATTTATCTTCTTTTTCTTCACTTACCTGCTGAGCTCGCTGATGATCTTCTTGCTGCTGCGTGTGTTGCCGGGCGATCCGGCGCGGGTCATCGCCGGCGGACGCGAAGCCACCGAGGCGCAAGTGGAAGAAATCCGCGACCAGCTCGGCTTAAACGCAGCCATGCCGCAGCAATACCTGACCTGGCTGGGCGACTTTTTGCGTGGCGAATGGGGCGAGACGATCGCCTTCCGCGGCGCGCGCAATCGCCAACTCATCAGCGAGCGCGCGGTCAACTCCGCGCGGCTGGCGGCTGTGGCGCTGCTGCTGTCCGTGCCCATTTCCCTTGTCCTGGGCGTCATCGCCGGGCTCAGCGAGAACAAACTGCCGGATATCCTCATCTCGCTGCTGACGCTCTCGGTGGTCAGCCTGCCCGAATTTGTGACGGGTTTGTTCTTGATCAATATCGTGGCGCTGCGCTGGGGCCGCGGCGCGCTGGCGGAGGCGCTGGGCTGGTGGTTCCCGTCCAGTTCCGCCGTACCCGCCAACGCGTCCTTCAGCGAGATGCTGCCTGCGCTCTGGCTGCCAGCCATCGCCGCGACTTTGGTGCTGCTGGCTTACATCTCCCGCTTGACCCGCGCCGGCGTCATCGAAGAGCTTAAGCGCGACTACGTGCGCACGGCGGCGCTCAAGGGCATCGCCTGGCGCACGGTCATCTGGCGACATGTCCTGCGCAACGCCCTGCTGCCCACCATTACCGTCATCGCCATCAGCATCACCTGGCTGATCAGCGGGCTGGTGGTCATCGAAGTGGTCTTCGGCTTCCCCGGGCTGGGCAGCCTGCTGATCGCCGCCATTGAACGGCGCGATCTGCTGCTGGTGCAGGCCATCGTCATGGTCACGGTGACCATCATCCTCTTCGCCAACCTTTTCGCCGACATGGCCTACGCGCTGCTGAACCCGCGGGTCCGTCTCGAGTGAATCAAAGGAATACAACTATCAGATCGTTAAGAAAACTCGACACCCCACGCTCGAATTCCGGAATAGCTAAAGCCTAGAAAGAAGTTAACGCGTCGGTTTACCGAATCCGTAGATATCGGTTCCTTCCGTTTCGCGCCCGGAACAAAGAAACAAGACAACCCGCGTAGTTGAATTGTTCCTCCCTCTGGGCCACGCACATGAGAAATAACCCCTTCTTCCCGCTTAAGTAAGCTAGAGTTTGACCAGAAATTCAGCTCACGATCCCATTCACCAAGAGCAGACTGATGCACGAGCTTCTTAATACCTTCACCGTTTCCCAGCCACTCAAAACTGATCAATCTATTCCGCCTATTACGGCTTATTTCTTGACATTCGCGCAAGAATCTCTCTGTCCGACCAACTTCATTTGCGAGGCCGTCAAGCACCTGCAATGAATAGAGAACGTACAAATAGTAGGTGGCATCAAGTGCACCGGTATTTGCTTTCCAATAGGATACTTTGTCGATAAGACTCTCTACACTTGGAGCTAACGCCGAGTATCTCACGGCTTGCAGCCATTGACGTAAATCTCTATCATTGGATGGATTCTCATCAAGGTTTTCTTGCAACAATTCGATACAGCGTTCGAGACTCTTCTTGGGCATAGCACTCCACCCTCTGTCACGATCCTTAAGCGCATAAACAATTTGTCGTCGGACCGGCGGACGGAAGATGTCATGTCGTGTGAGTAGACTATCCCATACTTGGAGAGCGGCTCTGTAATCCCCATAAATTTTACTTATGCCGGCTCTACATTGTGCTTCCCAAGTGCTACTTCCCATGCCCTCACGATTTGACCTAACTATAGTCAGAAGGCTCTCCGCCTTGTCAAAAGCTTCGCGAACATACGGCGAAGTGGTATTTCTTTGCATGAAACTAAATATATTCTCGTTCGTACCTCTCGTAGCGTAGTTGAGTACACGAGTTAAAAGTTGTATTTCGCTGATATATGCATGCTCATTGTCGGGATTTATTATTCGCGATGTTTCAAAGCAATCCGACGCCTTTTGAGCAAGATCTGTGATTTCTTGTAAGTCTTCTCGCGATTCCATTAGGCTTTGAGCCTGATACCGATAGCACATTCCCTTCATGTGCCACAATACTGGATCTTCCTCTTCAAGCTTGAGCGCATGATCAATTGCTTCAAGCGACGCTGGGAAATTCCGCATAATCAGCGCTTGGTATCTCCCAAAATGTGCCCAGAAGTGCGCTTCATATGGGAATTCTTCCGACAAGAGTCTCAGGATTTCTAATCTGCCCTCGCGAACAGGTATATCTTGTATGAACCTAGAGAAAGTTGTGATCCCTGAACTTACTTTTTCCGGATCTTCGCTTAAAATGAATATACGTCGCAGCAATTCTAGTGTAGTTTCATTGGCAGTAAGCCAGCCGTCTGCGCAGAATTCAATAAATCTCTTTCCCCATGGTGACAGTAGTTGTGTCCAGTTGCGTTTTGCGTCTTCGCCTCTACCGAGAACCTGAATCAATACTTCTCGGGCAACTATGTCATGTATAGGACGCCAATTCTTACTATCTTGTTCCTTTATGAGAATGTCGAAAATTGACTGCTGTTGTTGAAACACGCGGTGTAAAACTACATCCCTATTCGACAATCCCAATAGGTATTGAAATGCCTGCGCGGAAAGACTTCGTTGGGCGTATACAGACGCGATGCTTAAGAATATTACTATCTGCTGCTGCACATCACTGAGCCCTTTAAGTCTGCTTGAAACGTATGGTTTTAGTCCTTTGTAGTTTTCTTCAAAAACCGTCAAGCCAAACTGGAACGCCGTCTGTTCTTCAACAATGTCTGAATTTACTATACACTCTAATTCTTGGCGTCGATTTGGTACAAGGCTTGCGTATTTTTCGTTAAACCTGTGCAATTCTGAAGTGCTCAATTTTGAATCTAAAGTGAATGAACGCCTTCCCGCCGATGATGGCAATTGGTGGCGACGCGATACGCTAAGTAGTACGCAGCCCGTGTTTCTTGCGCGCAATCGATCGTAAATGTTCTCAATCTCATTATCAGCAATCTCAGCACTATCTACCAGCGCAAGTACGGCCAACCGCGAGTTATTCGCGATGTATTCGATGCGATCAACAGCCCCAACCGGTTCGCCGGAATGTATAACTACACTTGGAAACTCATGGTGTAAGTCCCATAGTATTCGTCTTGAGATAGTCGTACCGCCAGCTCCCGGCTTGTGAAATATCTTTATAATTTCTGTCGTACGTGTTTCTAAATCTCCTCGGACTCGTCGTGCAATCTTTCTAGTGATGTCTCGCTCCAAGTCGCGTCCAAGATTCAGATCTTGCCAAGTGATAACCCCGCCACGATGAAATTCGGGCATTTGCTCTGCTAGTACACCTTCGGAAGAGGTCTTCCCTGCACCCAAATGTACAAGTCCCAGTTGAGACTTCAACCAGGGGACATTTTTCGACGGCACTGGCATATTATTGCCAAACTCACCAGGAAATTCGACTCCTCGTTGGTCGAGATCATTCTGACGCGACAGTTCGACCGACAGGCCGGCGATCAAATGCGACAGTGGAATACTGAATTGTTGCAGCGGAAAATCCTCTTTGATGTGATCCAATCGAAGGATACTAGATTCCGAAATGACTACGTATTTCGCATTTGTGATAACAGAGGTTGCTTCAATTACAGTGCACAAATGCTTGTTCAGTGAATCATCATCCCATATGATTACGATTGTAACGGATGAGGGTAGTATAGTCTCCGCAATATGATGAAACTGCTGATGTATTTCACTCCCGTATTGTCGGATCCAATTCAACCATTCATTGCTCTTAATTAAGGTTTCTCGTCTACCCCTAAGTCCTTGAGCATAAAACCAATATGTATCGTGTCTGGGATTAAAGGTGGTTCTTTCGTTTTTCACCGCAGAAATGATATTACGCTCAAATCCAGCGGATCGAAAATCTTGCATCAGACCTTCTTCATCGCTGTCTGGGTCAAAGTCAATAACAACACTCCATTTAATGTAAGATAGCGGCTCCAATGTCTGTTCCTGCAACGGAGATATCTTTGAAGTTATTAGAACAAAATGTCGATCGTCAGTGAAGTCATCGCACGCTGCCAAGAGCAGTCCCCATTCTTGCCATTGATCACTTCGCTGCGAGTTGAACCAGTCTCTGATATGTATCTTTTCAACCTCTCGAACGCGTGTGTTTGTCGTCCCGCGGCGAAAATATAACTCATCTTGCTTAAGAAATTCGCCCTCAGCAATCTTCATTCGTTTGTCTCGACTTAGTTCAGACTTTACGTAATATGGCCCTTTCAAAGGAAGATACGGGACTTCATATATCCCAATGTTCTTCCCTTCAACTACTACTTCCTGATAGATCACATCTGGTATAGGGTTCAGCCAAGACTCGAGAATCCTCTGGACATCGTTGTCGTCATAATGCTTCGTTATCCCGATTACTTGATTCTCTTTCTCGGGTTCGCAAACGACTCCAACAACGATATAAGCGTTTTCCTGCCGAGGGGTGTTGGCCATACAAAGAATGTCCTTGACCATGTCAAGATATCCCTTGCCGTTTACACCGTGTGCTGACCTTAAGTCATATTGAGCGCCCTTAAAGTCTACGAACCTCGACTCACTCTTCATTAAAAGAGCTTGAATTTCTGGCAAATCTAACACCATAACTCCTCGTACGAAGCCAACTGGATACGTTGCAGGAGAAAATTATATCATATCGTTAGCGACAGAAGTTATGTTCAACTGGATTGACAGCCATCTCGACGAATTGACGCTCGTAGAGATCGAAGTAGAGCCCGCGCTGCGCCAGCAACTCGGTGTGCGTACCCATCTCGTGAATACGGCCGTCGTCCACCACGCAGATCATATCGGCGTTGACGATGGTGCTGAGCCGGTGCGCGATGACGATGGCGCTGCGCTCCGAGAGCAGCTTCTTCAGGGCGTCCTGGATCAGCGCTTCGGTGACCATGTCGACGCTGGAAGTGGCTTCGTCCATGATCAAGATGCGCGGATCAGCCAGGATAGCGCGCGCGATCGAGATCAGCTGCCGCTGCCCGACCGACAGATTGGCGCCGTCCTCGTAGATCTCGGTCTCGTAGCCCAGCGGCAAATCGCGCGCGAACTCGCCGACATTAGCCAGCTCGCCGGCGGCCACCACTTCTTCCAGGCTGGCTGCCGGTTTGCCGAAGCGGATATTGTCGGCGATGCTGCCGGCGAAGATGAACGGGTCTTGCGAGACCAAGCCCATCTGCCGCCGCATTGAGCGCTGCTTGACGTCACGAATGTCGATGCCGTCAATCCGCAGCGCGCCGTCGCTGACATCATAGAAGCGGGCGATGAGATTGGCGATTGATGTCTTGCCGGCGCCTGTGGGGCCCACCAGCGCCACCATCGTGCCCGCCGGTATCTCCAGATTGATATCGCGCAGGACGGGCAGCCCCTCGCGGTAACCGAAATGCACAGCCTGAAACTCAATGCGCCCCGCGATGGGCGGCATCTCGGCGGCGGTGTCTTTGTCCTTGATAGCCGGCTCGGTATTCAGCAGATTGATCACGCGCTCGCCGCCGGCCATTGCCGTTTGCATGGTGGCGTAGAGCTGGCTGAGCTCTTGCACCGGCAGGAAGAAACGATTGACATAAGCCAGAAAGGCGATCACCGTGCCCAAAGTCAGATTGCCCTGCGCCACGCTGATGCCGCCAAAAAGCAGCACAATGCCGGTCGCCGCCATGCTGAGAAACTCAACCGTGGGCAGGAAGATAAACGACAGCGACATGGCGTCGATATGGGCATCGCGATTGGCTTGATTTACCTCGTCAAAACGCAGGGAGGTGCTGCTTTCATTGGCGAAAGCCTGGATTACGCGGATGCCGCTGAGATTCTCGGCCAGGTCGCCGATCATGGTTGCGTTGCGGGCGCGGGTATTGCGAAAAGCCACTTTGGCGCGCCGGGCGAAAATCATGGTCGCGATCACGATGACCGGGATGATGGAGAAGGTCACCAGCGCCAACTGGGCGTTCAGCGAAAGCATGACGATGATGATGCCGCCCAGCAAGAGGCTGTCGCCCGTCAGAGTAATCAAGCCTTGCGACAGCAATTGATTGATGACGCCGACATCGCTGATCACCCGCGAAATTGTGACGCCGATGATGTGACTGTCGTGATACGAAAGCGGCAGCTCCTGTAGATGACGAAACAGCTCGGAGCGCAAGTCGGCCAGCACTTTCTGCCCCACCCAGCTCAGCAGGTAGCGCTGAGCCATTGATCCCAGATAGAGGCCGATAAAAGCCAGCAGCAGCAGCAGGACGATCTGATTCAAGCCGGGGATATCGCCGCTGGCGATGGGGCCGTCTATCGCCTCTTTGACCAGAAAGGGCGTGTACAGCGTCAAACCGGTGACGGCCAGCATGGCGCAGAAGGCGCCAATCATACGCAGGGCGTAGGGGCGGACGAATACCAGCAGATACCAGAGCACCCGCAAGTTGAAGGAGCGCCCGTCGACCTTCTCGGCGTAGCCTTCCAGTGTGCCGCGCGGCCCACCCGAGCGCAGGCCGGCGCTTCCGATTGAGAAGCCGATAAGCCACTCCTTACAAGCGCCGCGATGACCGACGCTGACTATTCGTTGTTGTTGTCGTCCTGCTTGGGCTGCAGCGGCCTCTGCATCGGCCGCTTTGGCGCCAGTCTCTTGAGAAGTGGCGAACCCTTGTCTTTGGGCCAGGTGACGCGATTTGCCGAGGGGTAAAATATCTCCACCTTTACATCATGGGCTATCTTGGCCTTTAGTTTCGACAAGATTTTCTACTCCCCTAAATCTCGCTGATGCTGAGGCAAGCTCGTCCCCACTCGCCCAAGTCCGCAAATTGCTCCATCGCTACATGAAATTCATAAGTTCCTTTGCCCGCAAAAGGTAAGGTTTGCATTATGTAAACCATACAATAACTCATTTGTGTGCTAAAGTCGAAATCCAAACGCTCTGTCCACAAGACTTGCTCACCGCCCGGCGCCAAGAGCTGGATATTCACGGGAATAACTCGCCGATCGGAACTGAATTCGGCCGTCCAGTGAGACACAAGAATTGTCGGCGGTTCAAAAGGAACCGACTCCGCATGTCCAATGATGCCCAGCGCGCCTGATACTCGCATCGTATTGAACACATTTCCCAAACCAATCGTGCCTTTGCGCTTGTATCTCGTTGCACAGCAGTGTCCAGTCATGGCGCATTGGCGTTCAACCGGGTTGGCTTCGTCACTGTTACTTTTTAGTTTACCGCAAAAGGCCTATCACTCCCTCAAGTTGCGATAATAGATCTCGGCGTAGAGCCCGGAGGATTGCAGCAATTCCTCGTGCGTTCCGGCCGCGGCGATGCGCCCGCCCTGCAGCACCAGCACCTTGTCCGCCATGCGCACCGTGCTCAGCCGCTGCGCGATGATGAATGACGTGCGCCCGACCATCAGCCGCTCCAGCGCCAGCTGAATCAGCCGTTCAGTCTCGGTGTCGACGCTCGATGTGGCGTCATCCAGCAGCAAGACGCGCGGGTCTTTCAGCAAGGCGCGGGCGATGGCGATGCGCTGCTTCTGCCCGCCGGAAAGCGTAAGTCCGCGCTCGCCGACTTCGGTATCGTAGCCATTGTCCATCGCCATGATGAAGTCGTGCGCCTGCGCCGCCTTGGCCGCTTCGACCACATCATCATCGGTAACCTCATCTAGCCCAAAAGCGATATTTTCACGGATGCTGGCTGCGAAGAGCACCGTCTCCTGCAAGACTATCCCGATCTGATCGCGCAGCGAATTCAGGGTCACATCGCGCACGTTATAATCATCGACGCAGATTCTGCCATCCGTGACATCGTAAAAGCGCGGAATCAAATTGATGATGGTCGATTTGCCCGAGCCGGTCGCGCCCAGCAAGGCGACCACCTCGCCGACCTCCGCCTGGAAATCGAGCCTGTCCAGGACTTTGCGACCATCAAAATAAGAAAACGAGACGCCATCAAAGCGTACGCGCCCCTCAATTTGGGGCAGCTCAAAGGCGTCCGGGGCGTCAAAAACTTCCGACTGTGCATCCAGGATGGTGTAAATGCGCTCGCCAGCCGCCGATGCCATAGCCACAGCCGGGACGATCACACCCAGGCGCCGCACCGGCGATATCAACTGGCCGATATAAGTGGTGAATGCCACCAGCTCGCCTAGCGTCAGGCTATTTTCAATCACCAGTCGGCCGCCGAGCCAGATAATAGCCACCGTGCTGAGGCTGGCCAGAAAATCAAGCAGCGGGATATGTTTCGTCGTCACTTTAACTTGCTGCTGCGCCAGCCGGAACCACTTGTTATTCTCCGCCTCGAAGCGTTCAATCTCGGCATCTTCCTGCGCAAAAGCCTTGACGATCTTGGCGCCGCGCAAATTCTGCTCGAGCACCGTGGTCATTTCCGCCAGTTGATGCTGCAAATCCAGCGACAGCGGTCGATAGACGCTGCCCAGCCGATAAGCCACAAAAGCCAGCAGCGGTATCAGCAGCATCGACAGCAGCGCCAACTGCGCGTTCATCAGCAGCAGCGCGATGAAAGTCAGCAGCATCAGCGTCGAATGCTGGAACAAGCGCACAATCGCCCGCCCGGTCAAGAAGCGAATCCGCTCCACATCGGAGATTGAACGCGCCAGCAACTGGCCCGTCTGCGCCCGGTCGTGATAAGCAAATGATAGCGAACTCAGCTTATCGAAGATGGCGTTGCGGATATCGTAGGCCACGCCCTGGGAAGCCACTTCCGTCCAGCGCCCCAGCACAAAGTCGACCAAGCCCTTGACCACCGTCAGCAAGAGCAAACCCAGCAGCGACGACAGCAGAATGTCCATATTCTGCTGGATGACGCCGGCGTCGATGATCCAGCGGATGGTCTGCGGAATGATGACGGCGAAGCCATTGGTAAGCATGGCGAGCAGGTACACGCCAAGGGCGATGCTGCGGTATTTTTTGAGGAATGTAAAACTGCGCAGAAGTGAACTGGCGGGCGCGGCTTTCGAAGAGAGTGGAGGCCTTGCTGCTATCTTAACCATAAGTTGGAGGGATGGTGCGGGCGACTCCTTGGCTCTGGCGGGCAGGCGTCCCTACCATACTGATTTTCTAGTGATGCGGATAGCCTGAGTTGGAAGCGCTTGTGGACCT
Organism: Anaerolineae bacterium; assembly: GCA_022823165.1. Lineage (GTDB taxonomy): Bacteria > Chloroflexota > Anaerolineae > Aggregatilineales > Phototrophicaceae > UBA6055. The sequence continues at coordinate 30,982 of JAJDXR010000022.1, forward strand.
GCCGCTGGCGCATTGGCGCTGCGCCGGCCACGCGGCATCAACAGAGTCATGCGCCCGAGAGACGCTGATCCTTTCGGCAGCGCGCGGTCTGGCGGAGACTGGATGTTGAGATGCCGCGCTAGGCGCCTTCGAAAGCCTCGCCGAATACAGACTGGACTTCGCCGCGTAATTCGTCGACGGCTTCCCATAGCTCGCGGGTGTCGCGATACTGCTGATAGGGTTTGCCGCCCAATAGCATGACCGGGCCATCAAAGCCATTGTCGCGCGCCAGCTTCAGGCAGCGCTTGGAGTCTTCATCGTTGATCGCGCCGTCTTCGCCGATTAGGACCCATTGATGAATCGCCGTCGCGCGCGGCATCAGCTTGGAAAGCGTTTCATATTTCCTGGGACCCTCCGCATTGCCAAAGTCCGCCACCAGGCCGTAATCCCGCTCGGACAAGTCCAGCACCCGCAGCAGATCGTCGGCCTCATTGTTGAAGCGCTTGTAATTCTCGGTGGCCGGCTCCACCCCGCAGGCGATGCTGTAATCGTAGAGCTCGCGGAAGGCGGCGCCGCTTTGGCTAATGGTCTCCGGGGTTGCCTGGCTGTCCCCCGGCACGTAGCGCGCGCCGGTGGCGCCCAGCTCGGCGGCGATCTCCATCCAGCGTTTGGTCAAGGCGATGCCGGCGCTGCTCTCGGCTGGGTCGGGGCTGCCAACCTCGCCGATGTCGATCAGCAGCTGATACAACTCCACATTGGCTGCTTCAAAGGCGGCGCGCAATTCGGCCAGGTAGCCGGGCGCGATATTGGGGATATGCTGGATGCAGAGGTCGACGCAGTGGATGCCATGCGCGGCGACCTCGCCCGGGAAGTCGAGCAAGTCAAGCGTCGGCGTCTGACGAAAGGCGCCCGCAACACGCTTGCCGCCGGCATCCAGTTCATACCAGGGATCCCCCAAGGCGTCCGGCAAATGTAAGGAGAAACTGGATAATCCTGCGCGCGCCATCTTTAATGCTCCCTGATCATTATCTTCTAGCTACAGAAGCGTCCGCCAACTTTACCACTTTTGCCGGTGCTTTCACCAGCGCATTCCAAATCGGGGAGCTCGCTTTGAGCGCGACGCTCGGTTGGAGCAACCGCGCGGCAGAGGCCTCTACAGGCGCATTCGCGGCGCGAGGAAGCGTTCCGGCGTATCGATTGACTCCAGCCACTGCGCATAGCGGCTGTGCAATGACTCCAGTACCTCCGGGCGGGACGCGCTGAGGTCCTGGTGATGGGCTGGGTCTTCCTGCGAGCGATACAATTCCACGCGTTGGCCCTCGACCGCGTAGAGCAGGTCCCACTCGCCATCAGTGATGGACGTGGGCGAAATCTCCACCACGACGCGATTCTGTCCGTCCACCGTCTTCGACAGCTCGCCGACTTCCTCAAAAGGCGCGCTGGTGACGACCAGGTCGTGGATCGGCTGGCCGCTGAGCAGGGGCAAAGCCGAAGTCGCTTGCGCCCGCGCGGGGATCTCCAGCCTCAGCAGGTCCAGCATGGTGGGCATCAGATCCGGCAGCGAGAGCAAGCCGGGGACGCGGCGGCCGGCTTCAGCGGGCAGCTTCATCAGCAGCGGGACCTGAACCAGTTCGTTGTGCAGCGGCGACCGGTGGACCTGCCGTTGATGCACGGTCATGCCTTTGGCGAAGCCTTCGTCGAAGCCGCTGCCGTCCGGCCAGCGAAAACGCCGCTTGCCAAAGAGGCCATGCTCGCCGAAATAGAAGCCATGGTCCGAGACAAAGAGAATCGCCGTGTCGTCGAGCAGGTTGAGGGCGCGTACGCGCTCCATCAAGTAGCCGAACCACTGGTCAACCATGGCGATTTCACCCATATAGCAGGCGCGCGCGATTTCCAGGTCGCGCTCGCTGACGCCGTCCGCCGCATAATCAAAATAGGTGGGCGCGATAACTTCGCCAGCGTAATCCGGCCTATGCGGCTTGACGTACCAGGCCGGCGGATCCCAGGGTTCGTGTGGATCCCAGGTGTCGATGTAGAGGAAGAAGGGGCTGTCATGATGGCGTTCCAGCCAGTCGGCCGCTTCATTGAAAGTCTTGGGCGCGCAGTAGCCTTCAATCTCCGATACTTGACGCTGCTTTTGACGATACTCCCGCTCCGTCCCGTGCAGCTGCCCGCGCACATAAATAAAGTCCTGGAAGCCGCGATCCTGGCCGTAACCACGGCGCGCCAGAAAGGGTGTATCGGCGATCATCGCCGTGCGATAGCCGGCCGCGCTGAGCAGCTCGGCCAGGGTGACCTCGTCTTGCGGCAAAGGCCCCCAGGGCAGATAGGCAAAGGTGTAACGTCCGGTCATTAGATCGGCGCGGGCAGGCACCGTCGGGAAGGAGGCGGCGTAGCAGTCTTCGAAGATCAGCGCGCTCTCCGCAAAGCGATTGAGGTTGGGCGTGATGACCTCGTTGTTGCCGTAACAGGGCAGATAATCACGGCGAAGCGTGTCGGTGACGACGACAATGACATTCAAGGGAAACTTCCTCTCTATTTCAGGCCGGAGCGTACGAAGCCTTGCACATAATATCGCTGCAGGAATATGAAGATGACCACCACCGGCACCGTGGCCACAAAGGAGCCGGCGAAGACCAGCTCCCACTTGATGTATTCGTCGCTGAACAATTTCGCCAGCGCCACCGTGATGACCGTCTTCGACTCGTCTGTGATGACTATCGACGGCCAGATGAATGAATCCCAGGAGAAGATGAACTTGATGAAGGCGGCGCTGACCAGGGCCGGCACGATATTCGGCAGCATCACCTGCCAGTACATGCGGAAGAAGGAGCAGCCGTCGATGATGGCGGCGTCGTAGAGATCCTGCGGCAGCTCGGCGAAGTGCTGGCGCAGCAGGAAGATGATGAAGGCGTCGGTGATCCAGGGCAGAAAGATCGAGGGCAGGGTATTGTCGATATGCAGTTGCTGCATGGTGAGGAAGAGCGGTATCAGCTTGGCTTCAAAGGCGATGGTCAACGTGGCCAGTATCACCAGAAACAGCAGCCGCCGTCCGGGAAACTTCAGCCAAGCCAGCACAAAGGCGATCATGCTGTTGATGGTGACGGCGAAGGTGACCGACATGGCCGCCACTGTCACGCTGTTGAGGAAGGCCTGCGCGAAATTGGTGTCGCTGAACAGGCCGGTCAAGTTTTCCATGGTGGGATTGCTGGGCACAAAGGTCTTGACTGACACCGGATACAGGTCGTCAAAGAGATCCTGACGCGATTTGAAGGTGGAGCCGACGATCCACAAATACGGCGTGGCGAAGACCACCACGATCAGCAGGTAGAGCGCCATGCGCGCCAACGAGCCCAGCGCGGGCCTTCGCCCCGGCTTCGACGACAGACGCTCAGTCATCGTCTTCATCCCGGGTGATGCGCAACTGAAATACGCTGATGGCGATGAGCAAGACCGCCAGGATGACGGACAGAGCGGTGGCGTAACTGAAGCGGTTGAAGCGGAAAGCCAGATGAAAAATGTAATGAACGATCACGCGGGTGGCGTTGGAGGGCCCGCCGTCGGTCAGCACTTCCACCGGCACGAAGATCTTGAAGGCGGCGATGGTGCTGGTGACCAGCACAAAGACGTGGGTGCGATTGAGCAGCGGCAAGGTGATATTGCGGAAGAGCTGCCAGCGGCCGGCGCCGTCAATGCGCGCCGCCTCGTAATACTCGCCCGGTATCGCCAGCAGGCCGGCCAGATAGAAGATCATGCTCAAGCCGACATCCTTCCAGATGGTGATGGCCGCCAAGACGGGCAGCGCCTGATGCTTGTCGCGCAGGAAGCCCTGCTGCGGCAAGCCGAGCGACTCCAGCAGGCTGTTGACAATGCCGATATCGGAATGGAACATCATACCCCAGACGATGGACGCCACCACCATTGAAGTGACCGCCGGGAAAAGCACCAGGGTGCGCAGCAGCGTTGAGTCGCGGCCCGGCTTGGCCACGAGCATCGCCAGCATCAGCCCCAGCGCCATCTGCAGCGGCACTTTGATCAAGAAGAATACGGCCGTGTTCTTCAGCGACAGCAGCAGCAGCGGGTCCTTGAGGGCGAGGTCGTAATTCTTGAGGCCGGTGAAGGTGAACTCGCCGGTAAAAACCTTGTAATCGGTGAAGCTTAGCCGAACGGTATCGGCGATGGGCCAATAGTGGAAGAGGAAGAGGCCGATCAATGCCGGCAGGGACAGGAAAAACGCCGCTCGATAGCGCTGGGCGTTGCGGCTGTTGGAGAATAAGACTGTCATCGGCGGACGGCTCCCCCTCCCGCCGCCGCAGCGGGCGACGGGAAAGGAGACTTTATCGTTGATTATCGTTGAGGCGATCTACCTGAATTGCATGAGTTGGGCGTCAGCTTCGAGGATAGCGTTGGCGACCTCTTCTTCAATGTCGCCGCCCAGGGCGATATTGACCATCATGTCGCTGGCGATGATGCGATTGAAGATAGTATGCGCGGGACCGCCGGGCCGGGCCACGCCCCACTCCACCATTTCTTCGAAGAGCAGCGCCAGGAAACCTTCCTGGAAGTCCGGCAGCTGCGCTTGCATCGACTTGCGGCCGGGCACCACTTTGGTGACGTTGTGATAGATGGCGTAGCCTTCCTGGCTGGTGAAGAACTTGACGAAGGCTTTGGCCTCGTCGGGATTATCACTCTTGGCGGCGACGCCGGGCGCGAAGGAGCCGGTATGGGTGATGGGCGTTTTGATGTAAGGCATGGGCATGACATCCCAATTCAGATCGGGGAAGTTGCGCGCCAGGACCGTGCCGGTTGGCGGAATGGCGAAGAAAGTCGCGGTCAAGCCATTGGGGAAGGCGTCGGGGATACTGTCGGAGGGGGCGAAGCCGTCAGTGTAAAGGCTCTGATAAAAGGCGTAGGCTTCCATAGCTTCGGCTGTATCGATGTAGCCACTGAAAGTGGATAGATCGGGGGCGATCGATTCCCAGAGCGGCTCGCCGGGGCTGCTGGCGCTGCGGATGATCGTCCAGGTGAAGAAAGCGCCCTGCAAGGGGTTGTTGAAGCCCATCATGCCCCAGACCTCGTTGCCTTGCTCGGCTTGATGCGCGCGCACCGTATTGACGTTCTCAACGAATTCCGCCCAGGTCCAGCCATCCTCGAGCGTCTTGGGCGCTTCCACGCCAGCCGCTTCAAACATGTCCACGTTGTAATACATGGCGTCAGCGGCGTTGGCCCAGGGCGCGCCGTACATGTGCCCATCGAGCGTCACCATCTCGATCAGGTCGCTCATGAAATCGTCCAGGTCTTCCTGGCTGAACATATCTTCAATCGGCAGCAGGGCGCCGTTGTAGGCCAGGTTCTGTACGCCGACGCCATCGATTAAGGCGGCATCAGGCGGGTTGTTGCCGGCGAAGGCGACTTGAAGGGAATCGAAGAATTCGCCGAAGGGCGTCGCCGTCAACTCGACATTGATATGTGGATTCAGCGCTTCAAAAGCCTCGATGACTGCGGCTGTGCCTTCGTCGCGGCCGCGGCCGCCCGGGATCCAGAAGTCGATGGTGACTTCGTCTTGCGCCACCGCCGGTACGGAAAAAGCCAGTACGGCCAGAAGCAGAAAACAGATATGTACTGCGAATCGAAGTTTCATTTCAGAGTCTCCTATATTCAGTTGGTTAGCGATAGGAACATCGTCTGAGTTTAACGCGCTGCCGGGACTATGGCAAACATTGCAAAGCGGGGGTGGTGAATAGGCGGTTATTATAGACTGCGCCGAGCAAACAAGAAAACTCTGCGCCCTCTTTTTTAACGAGCCTAGATTTTTAGTAGGGTCAATTAGCCTCGAGATTTCCGTTTTTGTCATGGATTTTGTCCAAATCGTTCTATTCGTGTTACATTTCAAGTGGCAGCGGAAAGCGCCAGTTCTCTTTGCGACATCCTTTTAGGGATGAGCG
>JAJDXR010000064.1 GCA_022823165.1 Anaerolineae bacterium
GTGTCCTCGGTGGTTAAATTTCAGCTTAGTTTTGCTCGTCGCAGGGGACGCCTGTTTTGAAGCGATTGCCCTGATCGCTTAAGCGAGAAAGGTGCTTGTTAAAGTCATAGGAATACTGGCGAATTCCGGACAGGATAAATCACCTCAGCCGCTCGCATGTCATAGTGGGTCTCAAACAAAGTCCAGAAGCCTGACACCCGTGCCGGTGGGCGAGCCAAGGCTCGCCCCTACAACTTTCGACTTTATTTTGAATCCTGTAGGGGTCAGCCTTGGCTGACCCGATGCTGTGAAATTTGCATGACTTACTTGCATCTACTTCTGCGTCTCAGTGGTGAAAAGAACCGGTACCGGGCTCAAATTACGCGACAGTCCGCGATTAGCGCTCAGGCATAGTCAGGGCGCGCTTGAGGCGCGCCAGCCCGTTCCGAAGCGATCCTCAATGTATTTCTGGCGGCGTTGGCTGGCGCGAACTTGCTTGTCCAGCGCGGTTGGATCCCAGTCGGAGAGCAGGCGCGCCGTCATGTCGGCTATCAGGTCTTGATAGTCGGCGACTTGCGCCAGATCATGAAACTCGCCTGAGTCGGCTTCCAGGTCGTATAGCTCGACCGGGTCGCCCCAACTGTAATTTAGTTTGTAGCGGCCGCGGCGCAGCATGGCCAGGGGGCGGTCGCTGCCGTGCGCCAGATATTCGCAGAAGGCTTCGTCCTTCCAGGTCCTGTCGTCTCCGGTCAGCATCGGCAGCAGACTGTCGCCGTCCAGGGGCAGGTCGCAGTTGTCGCCGGCGATATCGCAGATGGTCGCCGCCACGTCAACCAGCGAGACGACTTCAGCGAAACGCTGCCCGCCGGTGATGCGCCCGGGCCAGCTGACTTGCAGCGGCACGCGTGATGAGGCTTCGTAGAAGTTGGATTTGCGCCACATGCCGTGCTCGCCGTTCATATCGCCATGGTCGCTGATATGAATGACGACCGTGTTTTCGGCTTGCCCGGTCTCGATCAAGGCGTCGAGCAGCTGGCCGATCTTCTCGTCGAAGTAGCTGATCAGCGCGTAGTAGCCGGCGCGGGCCCGCCGTACGACATCATCGGGGAATTGCGGAAAGCCGAACATTAGGCGCAGGCGCTGCGCCATGGGGTGCAGGCTGTCGAGATGACCTTCGGGGATTTCAGGCAAGTCCATCTTGTCGGGCGGGTACATATCCCAGGAGCGCTGCGGCGCGACCAGGGGGAAATGCGGCGCGATGAAGGAGACGTTTAGCGCCCAGGGTTTGGCTTGCCGGGCCGGGGCGCGCAGGTATGCCAGCGCGCGCTCTTGAGCCAGATCGTCGACCTCCAGCTCTTCGGTGGCGCCGGGCCCGGCCGCGTAGACCTCCTGCCAGGGCTGCTGGGCCGGCACGATGCCATCGTCCCAGGCATGTATGGCGTGATACCACTCGGCGTGCAAATCGCGCGCCAGTTGCTGCTGAAAGCCATGCAGTTGATCGGGCCCGCTGAAGTGCTGCTTGCCGGAAAGCGCCACGTCGTATCCGCAGTCTCGCAGGCGATGCGCCCAGGTTACTTCATCGGAGCGCAGGGGCGTGACGTTATCCCAAGCGCCGATGTGATGAACGAAACGACCGGTCATGAAGGACATGCGCGAGGGCGCGCATAGCGGCGAATTGCAGTAGGCGGCGTCGAAGGTGGCGCCGGCCGCCGCGAGACGCTCCATATTCGGCGTTTTTACGATGGGGTGTCCGTAGACGCTGCTGTACATGGGCGCGTGTTCATCGGACATGATGATGAGGATATTGGGTTTGGGCATGGCGGACTCTCGTTTATGGACGCCTTGAGTATAGCCGGATGAAGCGCTAACCGCCGCGAGAATCGCAGGGGCGAGCTCGTACACACAAGAAGCAGATGTGTGAGCCAAGTCGTGACTTGCGATTGGCTGTGGTACGATGGAGCGGCTTGGAAGGAAAAGCGTGTGCGGCAGATATGACCGAATCGGTGGATGTGCTGATCGTCGGGGCCGGGCTCTCCGGCATTGCGGCGGCCTATTACTTGCAGCGGCGCTGCCCCAACCGGAGCTTCGCCATTGTAGAAGGCCGCGAGGCGCTCGGAGGCACCTGGGATCTGTTTCGTTATCCCGGCGTGCGCTCCGATTCGGATATGTACACGCTCGGTTATCGCTTCCGCCCCTGGACCGGCGACAAAGCCATCGTCGACGGTCCGGAAATTCTGCAATATCTCAAGGACACGGCGCGTGAATTCGGCATCGACAAGAAAATCCGCTTTGAGCAGCGCGTGCGGCGCATCGCCTGGTCATCGGAATCGGCCGAGTGGGCAGTCGATATTGAGCGCGGCGGGGCGGCCGAGGCGCTGCAAATGCGCTGCAAGTTCCTGTTCATGTGCACCGGCTACTACCGCTACGATCAAGGTTACACGCCACAATGGGAAGGTCGAGAGCATTTTCAGGGCCAGATCGTTCACCCGCAGCAGTGGGGCGCGCTCGGGGCGCGTAAACACGAATCGCCACACAAGGCCAAGGGCGAAGGCCTGGACATCGCCGGCAAACGCATTGTCGTGATCGGCAGCGGCGCGACCGCCGTTACGCTTGTGCCGGCGCTGGCTGAAACAGCTGCGCATGTGACTATGCTGCAGCGCTCGCCCAGCTATGTCGTCAGCCTGCCGTCGCGGGACGGGATTTCCCGCTGGCTGCACCGGCATCTGCCTTTCAAGCTGGCGGCCTGGCTGGCTCGCTGGCGGCTGATCCTGCGGCAGATGTATTACTTTGCCCTCGCGCGCGCCAAGCCGCAGCAGGCGCGCCGCCTTATTCTGGAGGGCGTCCGGCAGGAGTTGGGACCGGACTACGATACTGAGCGGCATTTCGCCCCGCGTTACCAGCCCTGGGATCAACGGCTGTGCCTGACGCCGGATAGCGACTTGTTCAAGGCGATCAACGCGGGCGCCGTGTCAGTCGTCACCGCGCGCATCGACCGCTTCGTCGAAACGGGCGTTCGTCTGGAATCGGGCGAGATTCTGCCGGCTGATATCATCGTGACGGCGACCGGCTTGCAGATGAAACTTATGCACGGCGTGGATATTTTGGTGGACGGCGCGCCGATTAAGCTGGGCGATACGCGCAGCTACATGGGTATGATGTACAGCGGCATTCCCAATCTGGCATCGGCTTTCGGTTACACCAACGCCTCCTGGACTCTAAAAGCCGAGTTGATCTGCGAGTACGTCTGCCGGCTCTTGAATCACATGGAGCGGCGGGGATATGAGCAGTGTCGGCCGCGCCTTGACGCCGAGGCGTCGGAGACGGAAGCCTTTGTAGACTTCAGCTCAGGTTATGTGCGGCGGGCGCTGGAATCCCTGCCCAAGCAAGGGGCGCGCCGCCCCTGGAGAGCCTATCAGAATTATCTGAAGGATCTGCTGCTGCTGCGCTATGGCCGGCTGCACGACGGTGTGATGGAGTTTAGGCGGGCCGCACACAAATAGAACTGGGTCAATTTCCTAATAGCTCTTTACAGTGACTTGCTCGCCATATTCAAGGGCGTCATCAGGAAAATCAACGTCGTAAAAGTCCTCAAGTTGAGGCGGCTCTGGCTGTTCAAAAACACAGTGTCCCTCTTCGACCCCAAATGCGTCCCGCAAAACAGGATCGTCGCTGGGCTGGGGTTCATAAGTCAATGAATCAATGTCACGTACTAGTCGAGAGAGAAGTATCAGATTCTTCCTAAGTTGTGGATACAACTGCTCGTTAGCAAGAACAGTAGCTACCTTTGCCCAATTGCGGTCACTAAGTTCGCGAGTTTGGCTGGCGAGTAAGGTTTCCGACGCCATGAGTCTTGCATCAATTGACTCGTGCTCGTTAGTGGCCGTATCTACGAGGATGTCTTCAAGCGCGGAGCGACAGTGTCGCATCGCCCGCAATGACAAAGAGCGCATATACGCTTTTTCTCTTTCGGCGTGTGAAAAATGTCTATGAAGACTGTAGATTATATTTTCGTGTCCTTGCCTGCCAACGCTATCAACAACATAGGCAGGTTCCCGCAATACATGTGGTGCATGTTTCAGTAAGTTATGAAGTAGGTTGAGGATTGTGTCGGGAAATCCAATTCTGCAAAGTCGATTGATGCAGAACCTTAGCCGAGTACTATCGTCACGACTTATGTCGTCGGGTCTTTTTTTCAATGATTCAAGAATAGGGAATGCAATATTCTCAAGTTCGTTTCTCAGCGAATCAATCTTGCCCATCCATTCAGGGTTTAGCTCTCTAAAGGACTCTGACCAGTCGTATGGGACGACGTTGGCACCAAAGTCCGGTGGCCTGACATGTAAACTTTGTTCGTTAATATTGAGATATTTCTTTAGCTTCCGTCGAAGCATTGGAACCGGTACTACGACACCCAAGAAAGTGAGTGACTGACTGTATTGCCGTAGAAAATCATACAAATCCACGTCGGTTAAATTCAGTTGCGCGTGGTAACAGGACGCGGCGAGCCAAAGTTGCTTGAGCACTGTATTAAATCGTTGGCTCAGGGTGGAGAGTTCAGAGCTTAGACTCGACTTGATATGGTCATCGAATTCGGTGCATTTGAAAATGCATGTTTTGTCTTGACTTCGTTCAAGTTCGAGTCTTTGTAAAAGTTCGTCTAGCTTATTCAACACCTCAACTGTGGAGTTTTTCGTGGGCACTACAATGAGAATGTCGTCGGCATACCTGTGATAACTTACTTGGAATGGATTTTCGCCAAGAAAGTACTCATCGACTTCTCGAAGATAAAGGTTTGCATAGTAACCTGAACCAACACCACCTTGAGGAAGACCATAGCCGGTCTTGTGATACTTCGGATCTAAGTCCTTATTGAAAACCTTGCCAAGAAGCCATTTCACCCTTTCACTCTCAACTCGCATCTCAGTCTGCAAAGTTTTTGCGAGGTCGGGCTGAGAAATGCGCGTATAGTAGGATGACAAGTCCGTCCGAATGACAATCCCGTCAGGTGTTGATTCGGCAGCGCTTCGCGCATCCCTTATCCATTCCTCATAGCCGACTGCGAAATATTGGTAAAGAAATTCAGATTTCAGCCCATCTATACAGTTCAGGCGAAATGCGTAAATGTTTCGGTCTCTCAAAAAGTCGTCGCCAGCTACTTGAATCAATGCGACCGATAGAATCTCTTCTTCAAATCGCGACAGATTCTTTGGCCTGAAGGCATCGGAATTCTTTGGTAACTCATAGTGAATCTGTTCCTTCGGGTGAAACAAGTCTTCCGCATAAACCGCTAGTCGACGCTGTAAGCGACCTATGAAACTTGGCACATCATGATCATATAGCCGAATTTCAGCTTCATCGGCCAGCGAGTCACGCAATAAGGACATTCTTGCTCGTGCCCAGGCAAGCATAATATTGTCTGGTTCAATCGTTTTAAGCCAAGTTGCGTCGTTCAGCCATTCTGCACTCCTAATTGAGGCAAATGTGGCATGGAAATCAGTAGGGTAGGTCTTGCGTCCCAGACTCCGATGCATGCTGCACAGCGGGTTTACAAAGTGTACTTGACCGTCTAGCGGCAGCGATTGAACCTCGTGCGAACCAAATTGTTGGTTGATGTAATACTCCATATTCTGTACTTTGTGTTTCCATCCACGTGTACCGATTGTCAGACAATGAATCCAATCCATAGGTGTAGACAAGAAAATTTGATGATACGCCTTTGCCAAGTCTGCAAAGTCTGACATCTGCTTGGATAAAGGACGTAACACGTTGACTTGCAGCAAGAGAGTTCTAGGAATGAAAGGTTGATCCCAGTCCTTTATCAATTGATGAAGCCTCGACTGTACTTCAAGCGCTCCTTCCAGAATCTTTTCACACACAATGTCGAAAGAGATTTCTAAATTATTTGGAATCTTGTTATCCTTCGAAACTCTATAGATTACGGCGCGATAAAGTTCTAACGCAGCTCTGGTCGGATCAACGCCTATAAAGTGTAAACGAACGACACGCCTGATTTCATATTCCTCTATGACGCGTATAATTGCAGCAATCAGTGCGCAGGAAGCTACACCCGATCCGCAGCCAACATCTATAACGCAAAGCTTGCCGTTATTTTGAATCCAACTGTTGAGTGCAGAGAGCGAAATGAGTTTTTCTAGTGAACGTGCAACTTTGAAGTAGTGCGTTGGGAAGAATTCGTGAAAGAGCTTCCCGATTCCTCGGACGTCTTGCGCATCGATATCTGTAGGTACGTTGCGAAATCCTTTGGTAGCTTCTTGGCTATCCATCCAATCGTGAACGTCTCCGTACACCACCTGCATGAAATCGGGGAACTGATAAAGTCCATCGCTGTTCAATAGATTTCTCGTTTCTGGAGGAGACGTTAAGTAAACGTGCTTGATAATACTACTTTTGGCGAGGTAACCAGTCAAGCGTCTTCATGTGCAGAGGAACAATCTCTTACTACTGCCTCTTCAAATTCTAGTGACGGTCTTTCCATGTATACAAGTAGTGACAGTCGTCACGCTCGCACCTCAAACCCACCGTCCGCGACCGCTCGGCGGAAGACCTCTTCGTCCAGCTGCAATCCAAAGCCCGGCGCGTCCGGGATGACCACCTGCCCGTTGTCGACGCGATAGGCGGAGGCGTCGATGCCGGGCGTGGTTGCCTCGTCCCATTCGACGAAGGTGAAGCCCTTCACCGCCGCCGCCAGGTGCCCCGACACGTAATTGCCCAAATGCCGGCCGTAATGATGCGGCGCCGCGCGAATGCCCCATTCGTCGAGCAGCGCGCCCGTGCGCAGCCAACTGCTGAAACCATGGCTGAAGATGTCGTACTGAACCACATCGACGTGGCCGGCGCGAGCCCAATCCATCAGCGCTTCCGCCGCCCAGCCCTCGCCATCGGCGATGAGCGCGGCGATGCCCTCCGCCTGCATCCAGCGGCGCAGCTCGGCGTAGAGCTCGGGGTCTTCGTGGAAGGCTTCTTCGATCCAAAAGAGATTGCAGTCGGCTGTCTCCGCCAAGACGCGCCGGGCGATATTAAAATTGAAGCCATTGTTGGCGTCGATCATGAGAGTTGCGTCGGGCCCCACGGCGGCGCGAACCGCCTTGATGACGGCGATGTCGCGCTTGATGCCGGCTTCCAGCGGCATGTAGCGCGCGCCGCGCCCCACCTTGATCTTGAAGTTGCGGTGGTTGTGATCGTAGCCGAAGCGCGCTTCTTTGGCGATGAGCGCTGCTCCCGCTTGATCGCTGTCCAGGTGCAGGTCGTCGAAGTAGAGCGAGGTATCGTAGCAGGGTACGCGCAACGGTTCGCTCAGCTGAAAGTCGGCTCGCGCGGCAAGCTGATAGACCGGCTGCTGGCTGCGCTGGCCCAGCAGGTCCCAGAGCGCGAATTCAAACGCTCCTGTTTCCTCCCGCATTCGCTCATCAGCCGATACCAACTCGTGCAGCGGCGCGCCCAGCATCGCTTGCGCCGTTTGCGCAGTGGTTTGACCGAGGCCGAATCCGCTGGCGCTGTCATCAGTCGTCAGGCGCAGGAGCGGCACGGCGACCTCAATGCCGTGCACGGGAATCCGCGCGTTGCAGCCGGCCATGCGCGGCCGCCTGCCGATCAGCGTAGCCGATTCAATTCGGTCGATTCGATTTTTGTCCATGCGCTGCCTATTTGTCGGCTTGGCCGAAGATGACGCCGGTCGGGATGACATCGGTCTTTTCACCGCGCCTTAGCGCTTCGGCTGTGCTTAGGATGCTATGGAAGTCGTGGCGGGGCTGGAAACCGAGCTTGGCCTTGATCTTGCTCAGGTCGAGCTCGAAGTAATTGTTGAAGGGCGCGCGGGCTTCGGCGACGGGCAGGTTGTGGCGCTCGGCCAGCAGCGGCGCGATTTCGCTCCAGTCAAAGATGGCGGCGCCGGCCAGGTTAAATATCTCGCCCACAGCCGCATCGTGTTCGATCGCCAGGGCTAAGCCGTCGGCGATATCGCGCACGTCGCCAAAGTGCTGCCGGTAAGGTACGCCGTTGGGATTGAGGCTGACCAGGAGCTTCTCCTCGCCATCCCAGCCGGCCAGCAGCGCGTCGATCATCTCGCGCACGCTGGGGTCGCCCGGGCTGCGAATATCCTGTACTTCGTAGGACTCACTGTTTCTGTAGGTATTGTAAGCCGTGCTATACAGAAAGTGGCGCGGCAAGCCGTCTTCATTGAGAAACTCGCTGGGGTCGATGACGGTGGAGAAGCGCATGACGCAGATGGGGACGCCGTATTGGTAATGGTAGACCATAGCCAATTCTTCGCCCAGCCACTTGGTCATCAGATAAGACATGTTGGGATAGTTGCCGGCCATGTCCTCTGTGATGGGCGCCTCGAAATAGCGACCGTTGACGCGCGCGTCCCAGTAGACGCCTTCCGTGCTGGCGTAGACGAAGCGCTGCAAATCGGGCAGCTGTTCGCGGACGCTCTCCAGGAGGTTGAGTGTGCCCATCGCGTTGATGTCGAGGTAATCGCGAGCGTTGAAGGGTCCCTGAAAGGCGGCGGCCAGGTGATAGATGGCGTCGACGCCGGCGACCGCCCGGCGCAGGCCGTCATAATCGCGCAAGTCTCCGTAGACTGTTTCCACGCCAGCATAGGCGTCCAGCTTGCGCGCGCGGCTGGCGTCGGCCGGGTAGACGAAGCTGCGGATGGTGTGCCCCTTGTTCAGCAAACGCGGGACCAGATTGGCGCCGATGCGGCCCGTGCCTCCGGTGACCAGAATCTTCATGGCGCATCCCTTCCTGTTGCTTCGGCTAGCGCGCCTGTGTATCACCAAGCGCATTCATGGGCGAATGTACCCAAGGGGCGGGCAATTGGCAAATGCCGCCGGAAACGGGTTGGTTAAGCCCGCCGATATAACGCTCTAAGTGTAGACGTCACAGGTTTTTCACCACAGAAAACACAGAAGTAAGTTCGAGTAAACCATGCAAATATCATCTCAAGAATCTATTCCTTTAACACAGAGGAAAACGAGGATACACAGTGGGGCGCGTAGACACTGCCCACCGGCACAGAGAGTTCTATATTGTTTCGATCCTGCCGCAATCCGGCAGCCAGGCAACAGATGAAACTTATACTGGCTCAAGATCACTTCATCGCTTTACTCGGTGTACTCTCTTTTACTCGGTGTACTCTGTGGCAAATCATTTGCATAAATTGCTTTGTTCTACTGAGGGCGCAGAGAAACAGTTTAGAAGCACTATGGCAGCGCAAGTGGCGGAGGCGCTGGCTAATAAAATTGCCTCTGCGCCCTCAAAATCACTTGGTGGTCTCAGTGGCAACATAATCTGAGTAGAAGCAACTAAAGTAATGAGAAACCGAAATCAGACTGATTGCAGGGGGCAAGCCACCGGCTCGCCCGTAGGCAGGTCTTTTGAATTGGGACGCCTTCTCTCCAATTTTTGCAGGACTTACTGGATGTTACTTGTGTCATGTTCGCACAGGGAATATCCTTGATATTCACCGTTGCTGTTTGAACACAGCTTTGTGGTTAATGTATTTCTATGTCATAGTTGCTAATTCTGATGGTAATTGTCTGCCGATGTGAAGCTCGCCCATAAAGGAGATTGCTATGCCCGATATCCCCCGCAGCGAATACCCGCGTCCGCAATTTGTCCGCGAAGATTGGCTCTGCCTGAATGGCGAATGGCAGTTCGAGACCGATCAGGGCGACAGCGGCATTCACCGCGGCTTGCCCGAACGCGAACTGAAGGACCGCATCATTGTGCCCTTCTGCCCAGAGTCGCAGCTTTCCGGCATCGGCAATCACGACTATTACAATGCCGTCTGGTATCGGCGCGCTGCGACCATTCCGCCGGCCTGGGCGGGTAAGCGTATCCTGTTGCACTTCCAGGCGGTCGATTACGACAGCACGGTCTGGGTCAACGGCCAGGGAGTCGGGCGGCACCGCGGCGGCTTCTCGCCTTTCAGCTGCGATTTGAGCGGCGTGGCGGAAGCGGGCGATGAGATTACCATCGTGCTGCGCGCCCGCGATGACGGGCAGCGGCCGCAGCCGCGCGGCAAACAAGCGCGTAAATTCGGGCCGCAGGGCGCCATTTACGTGCGCACTACCGGTATTTGGCAGAGCGTTTGGCTCGAGCCGGCGCCGGATTTGCATTTGCGCCGCAGCCGCATCACGCCCGATTTGGCCAACCAGACCATCCGCCTTGAGCAGCCCATCAGCGGCAACGCGGCCGGCTTGCGCCTGCGGGCGACGCTCTCCGATAGCGCCGGCGACATCGTGACGGCGGAGTGCTCAGCCGAATATGACCTGGCGCCGCGGCTGGATTTGCCGATTCCCGACGAGCGTCTCAAGCTGTGGCAAGTCGGCGATCCACATCTATACGACCTGGCGATAGAGCTGGTGGACGCGGCCGGCGTTGTGATCGACCGCGCCGCCAGTTATGCCGGCATGCGCGGCATCAGCATCGAGGGTAAAGCCATCAAGATCAATGGCAAGACGGTTTTCCAGCGGTTGGTGCTTGATCAAGGCTATTATCCCGATGGCCTTATGACGGCGCCCAGCGATGCGGCGCTAATAGAAGATATTGAGCTGAGCATGGCGGCCGGATTCAACGGCGCGAGGCTGCATCAGAAGGTGTTTGAGGAGCGCTTCTTGTATCATGCCGATCGCCTGGGTTATATCGTCTGGGGAGAATTCGGCGATTGGGGCTGCGGCGGCGAAGGACCGCTGGATGGCGAGCATCAGAAGCCGGGACCGGATTACATCACACAGTGGCTGGAATGCCTGGAGCGCGATTATTCGCATCCCAGCATCGTCGGCTGGTGCCCGCTCAACGAGACCTGGCAAACGCTACTGGACTCAATCACGGACCTGGACGATGTCACGCATGGTCTTTACCTGGCCACGAAAGCCATGGACAGCACGCGTCCGGTGCTGGATACCTCCGGTTATTCGCACCGCGTACCGGGCGCTGATGTCTACGACAGCCATGACTATACGCAAGACCCAGAGGCGTTTCGCGCGCGTCACGCCGGTTTGGCGCGTGGCGAGCCCTTTCTCAATGACGCCACCGGCTGGGGATTGCCCGCGCGCCTGGTGGGCGATATTCGCTGGTCGATACCCTATAAGGGGCAGCCATATTTCGTCAGCGAATTCGGCGGCATCTGGTGGAATCCCGATGTCAAGGAAGGTGAAGATTCCTGGGGTTATGGCGAACGGCCGGCTGACCTGGACGAATTCTACGACCGCTTCGAAAAGCTCTGCGCCATCTTGCTGGACGATGTCAATATGTTTGGCTATTGCTATACGCAATTGACGGACATCCTCCAGGAGCAGAATGGCATCTACCGCTACGACCGCAGCCAGAAGTTCGATCTGGCGCGGATAAAGGCGGCGCAGCGGAAACCGGCCGCCATTGAACTGGCTGATACGGCGGAGTAGTCGGCTCAGCCCTTTAGCGAGCCCAGCGTCAAGCCCTTGACGATGTACTTCTGCGCGATGACGGCGAAGCAGAGCATCGGCGCGACAGCCACGATGGACGCCGCGGACATCTGTCCCCAGTTGATCGAGGTATAGCCGCGGAAGGACGCCACGGCTACGGTGATGGTCTGGGCTTCGGCGAAGGTCAGCGACAGGGCGATGGTCAGTTCATTCCAAATCCAGATGGCGGTTAATATAGCGGTGGCGGCGATGCCCGGCGCGGCCATGGGGATATAGACATGCCTCAGCGCGCCGAGGTGATTGCAGCCGTCG
Source organism: Anaerolineae bacterium (assembly GCA_022823165.1). Lineage (GTDB taxonomy): Bacteria > Chloroflexota > Anaerolineae > Aggregatilineales > Phototrophicaceae > UBA6055. Next base: position 11,721 of record JAJDXR010000064.1, read on the forward strand.
ATCTTCGAGGCGTCGTCCAGTTCGCCCGGCACCTCCTTGAAGAAGCTGCGGATCAGCCAGACGGCGAAAGGCAGCGAATGCACCTGGTACACCAACGCCAGGCCAATGTGGGTGTCGTACCAGCCGATGCGCTGAAATAGCGCGAACATAGGAATGATGAAGAGGAATTCCGGCAGCATGTAAGCCAGCAGCAGCCAGACGCCGAAGAGCTTTTGGCCGCGGAAGCGAAAGCGATGGATGCCGTAAGCCGTGAAGATGGCGATGATAATGGCGATGCTGACGCCCAGCGCCGTCACGTATACCGAATTCAAGAAGGCTTCGACGAAGCCGGGGCGATCCAGCAGCGCCAGAAAGTGATCGGCGATGGGCTGGAAGAGCAGCTTGGGCGGCAGGGCGAAGGCGTCCCGCTGCGACTTCAGGGCAACGCTCAGCAGCCAGAGGATGGGGAAGAGCGTGAGCAGGATGGCCGCCAGCGAAATCAGATAAGCCAGCAGCCGCTCGAGCTGTTCGCGCCGCGTGTTCCGCATGGCTAATCGGCCTCCATGCGTTCTTCCAGGCGCATATAAATCAGGCTGATCGCCAGGACGATGACCGAGAAGATGACCATGACGGTCATGGCTTCGCTCATCTGCAAAAAGCTGAAAGCTTTGCGGTAAGCCATGGTCTGCATGACTTCAGTGGCGATTTGCGGCCCCCCTCCGGTCGTGCCGAAGATGATGTCGAAGACCTTGAGCGTATCAATGGTGCGGAAGATCAGCACGGTGAAAAGCACCGGGCGCAGCATGGGCAGCTTGACGCGAAAGAAGGTCTGCAGGCTGCCGGCGCCGTCCACCCGCGCCGCTTCAATCGGCTCTTGCGGCAGGCTCTGCAAGCCGGCCAGTACGATGATGAAGACAAAAGCTGTTTGCCACCAGGCGTCGACCATGATGACGGTCGCCATGGCTGTTGAGGTCGCGCCAAAGAAAGGCGAGGGCGGCAAGCCCAGCAGCCCCAGGGCGTAGTTGACGATACCCAGCATGGGATCCAGCACGATCTTGGACATCAGCGCCACGATGATGCCGGAGACCATCAAGGGCGTCAGCAGCAAGGTGCGGATGACGCTGGCGCCGAATTGCAGGCGATCCACCACCACCGCCAGCCCGATGCCGAGCACGAGCTCCAGCGAGGTCGCCGCCACGGCGAAGAGGAAGGTCTGATACAACACCTGCCAAAACTCGGCGCTGCTGAAGAGATCAATGTAGTTGGCCAAGCCGATGAAATCGAAGCGATTGCCCCAATTCCAGTTGAAGAAGCTGAGGACCAAGGAATAGACAGCCGGGTAGAGCGAGGTCAGCGCCAGGATGAGGACGGCCGGCGCGATCAGAAAATAGACGACACGGTTGCGAGCGGCTGCGGGCACGGGAGACCTCAGCGATTATGCAAACGGGTCAGCCAATGGCTGACCCCTACAAGCTAATGGCGAATTGTAGGGGCGACCCATTGGGTCGCCCGCGAAGCAGGTAACAGAAAACCGGCTTCCCTACCCATCCATATCCAGAATGCGCTGCTGCGCTTTGGCGGTGGCGTCGGCGGGCGCCATGCCGCCGTACATATCCTGGATGGCGTCGACGATGACCAGGGCGTATTCACTCCAGCCTTCACGGAAGACGACCGTCGTGCGCGAGGTCTGCATGGCTTCCAGCACGGTATCGACATAAAGCGGATTCAGCGCGTCGACATACTCGGCTTTGTCCCAGGTCGAGACGCGCGCCGCGCCGCCGTGGTAAGCGCCGATCACGGGCTCGACGGCTTTGCTGGTCATCCACTGGATGAAGTACCAGGCCGCTTCAGGATTTTGCGAATTGGCGGGGATGCCGATGCCCCACATCCAGTGGCCCGTCCAGGAAGCGCCGCCCGCTTCGACCGGCGGCATAACGGCGTAACCGGTCTTGCCGGCGACGGCCGATGCCTCAGGGTCTTCAAAGCCGGGTCCAAACAAGCTGGCGTCGAGGAAGAAGCCGGCGCGCCCTTGCTGGAAGAGCAGGCTGGCGTCGGACCAATCGAGGGCTTGCACGTTGATGGGACCGGCCGACATCAAGCCGGCGTAATGCGACAGACCGGCGGTGACGCGCTCGTCGGTCAGTTGCGGCGCCGACCAATCGCCGTCGAACCAGACGTTGTGGGGCAGGTTCATTTCCGCTTCGCCCCAGTTATTGAAGACCATGCCGGTGACTGTGTCCATGATGGTGTGCGAGCGGATGCCGCGCATGACGGCGCCGGCGACCGTGCCGCCGCTGGCCTCGGAGATGCTATGCGCCGCTTCGATTAAGCCGCCCATGGTATCGGGGATTTCGCCGTCGAGGTATTCATCAATGATGTCCTGATTCCAGAACAGGGTATAGGCTTCAAAGGAGACGGGAATGGCGTAATCTTGGGCGTCCATATCGCCGGGCGGGTATTGCGTCGCTTGGGTGAAGCCGGCCGGGAAATCGGCGAAGTCGTAGTCAGCGGCGGTCATGTGGTCGTCGTTGATGAAGGGGCTGAGCGGATGGATTAGGCCGTTGCTCCACTGGGTGAAGGCGGTTGAATCCATCGGCACCATGTAGACATCCATGACGCCTTCATCGGCGCGCAGGGCGACTTCCATGCGGTCGAAATAGAGATTTTCGGCGAGAGCTTCGACATTGACGGTGATGCCGGTGGCGGCTTCAAATTCGTCCATGACGCTGCGCATGCCGTCCAGCACCGGGTGCTCCGGCATTAGAATGGTGATTTCGCTGCCGGCGAACTGCATCCAGTCGAGATCGCCGTTGGCTTGCACAGCGGGCGCGATACAGATGACCAACAACAGAATTGCTACTAAGGCTTTCTTGAACATGGTTTTCTCCTCAGGCTGATTGAACAAAATCACTGACGGTTGTCAGCGTGATTCCATAACTGCTGTCAAAGCGTCACGCCTTCGTAGGCCGCTTCGACATTGGCGCGCACTTGATCGGCGAAAGTTAGGTCAATTTCCGCATCATGAAAGATACCGTACCACAAACCGGCTTGCCGCACGAATTGGCGCATATTCAGCAGCGCGTGTGAGACATCGTCCCAGCTGACGCCCATGGCTTCGGGCCGGATATCGACGCCGGCGCGCACGATGGCGTCCAGCATTTCCTGCGCCCGGTCATCGTGCAGCAGCGAGCCGACATAGATGCCCAGGCAAACCGGCTGCCCGTGGATGAACTTCACCCCGGTGTTATATTCCAGCGCGTAGAAGAGGAAGTGATCGGCGCCTTCAATGGGGCGCGGATTCCAGCCAAAGTTGTGGAAAGCCGCGCCGCCCCAGCGATTGGCGGTCATCAGCGCGCGGATGCCGGCTTCGTTCACGTCGCGGATGTCGTCCAGGGCGTCCATCACTGTGGTCATGACGGCCTGCGCTTCATCGACCATGGCTTGGTCGTAGGGCCACTTGTCTTCGACCTGGCCGCGGTCGCGGGCATAGCGCCAATCGGCATGGGCAGTGTGATAACAGAGGATCTCGCAGATGCCGGCGCGGTTCACCAGCGGCGGCGCATTCTGGATGATGTCGTAGTCTACGTAGACCGCCTCGGGCACAGCCCAGCAGACGTAACGCACATTGCCCTGGAAGCGCAATCCGGCGCGATGGCCAAAAGCGGCGTTGACGGACATTGAGGTCGGTACCTGGAAAAGCGGCAGCTGCAGAGACCAGGCGAAGTATTTGGCGACATCAAGCGCTTGCCCGCCGCCGAGGCCGATGATTGAGCGGCAGCGCGGCAGCTTGGCTGCTTCGTCTTTTAGTTCGTCGCCGTCGATGGTTGAGACCAGATAGGGTCCGGCGACATTGTCGTCGAAGTGGTGGGCGAAGAGCTGCCACAGGTCGGGCATGGTCACCACCAGATAGGGCTGGTGGGCGATATTGGGCAGCTCGGCGATCAGGTTGCGCCCGAAAATAGTGGTGAAGCCGGGGCGATCAAACATTTTGCCTCCTTTATTGTGAGTGAGCCGAGTGAGACTATGAAAATTGAGACGACTTCACTATCTTGTAACTATACGACACTGCGCTCAAAGAGCAAGTTCGGGCGCTGGCCGGGAGTGTCTATTGTAGTGGATGCGGTTTCCCTTAGATCGAAAGAAAAATCTCAGTGCCGGCGGGCAGTGTCTACGCGCCCCTCAGTAGATGCAAGTAAGTCATGCAAATTTCAAAGCATCGGGTCAGCCAAGGCTGACCCCACAGGGTTCAAGATAAAGTCGAAAGTTGTAGGGGCGGGCCTTGGCTCGCCCACGCAAACACGAAAATCCGCTATTTTGTGATGATGTATCTATATTCTCATTACTTACTCGCACTTACTTCTGTGCCTCTGTGGTGAATTAACCTGTGCCAAGCTCGGAATTCAGGAAATATCCACCAAGATAGACACACCCCGCTGGCGGGAGTGGTTCTTCCGCGGAGACTCGGAAGCAAAGCCAAGAAAGGTGTGCAACAGCTAATGGTAGGGCCTAAGGACGCTGGCGGTCAGTTTCTAGGCGATCCTGCGAATCGCCCGATGTTGTAATCGCGAGTCTGCGGGTGACCCACCGGGTCGCCCCTACGAGTCTCGACGTGAAGGGAATTGTATACGCGATATTCACCACTCCCCAAGGATTTACTTGATTGAGTTTCAGCTCGATTAGTAATAGACTGATACCTAGATGCCAGTCGTTGCGCTGTATTTTATATCGAATCTGACTGGCATTTTGACCGTAATGAGGAGGAGTACCGTGCAAAGTTTCGCCAACCGCAACCAGCGGGTTTTCCCGCTAACCGTATTGCTGCTTGTTCTTCTGTTAGCTTTGCCCATGTCCGCGGACGCGCAGGCTACAATGGACGAAAGCGTATTCGCCAGCGTCCGCGTCTATGAAGGCGTCGACCCAGCCGATCAAAATGAGATTGCGCGCCTGACGGCTGCGGGTTTCTTGCCGATTATGCGCGAGAGCGATGGCTTCGTCGGCTATTATCTGCTGCCGGCGGGGGATATGCTGGCGGCGGTCAGCTTGTTCGACTCGGCTGAGCAAGCCTCGGCATCCAATGAGAAGGCTCGCGAATTCGTCGCCGAATCCTTGTCGCCCTTTTTGCCCAATCCGCCTACTATCGTCGAGGGCACGATCGATGTGATGTACGTGGCCGGTGAGGACGATATGATGATGGACGACGGCATGGGCTCGCTCTACGCCTCGCTGCGCATTTACGACAACGCCGATCTCGAAAACCGTGAAGAGGACAGCAATACGGTGCGGGCGCATTTTTTGCCCGCTCTAATCGAGGTGGGCGGGCTCGTCAGCTATTTCACGCTAAACGACCACGTGGATACTGTCGCCGCGCTAAACGTCTACGACTCTAAGGCGACGGCGCTGGAAGCTAACGACCTGGCCGCCGCCTTTGTTGCCGAACATGCGGCGAATAGGCTGCCCGATACCCCCTTGCGCATTAACGGTCAACTGGGGGTGGCGGCGCATGCCGATGTTCATGATGGCATTAATCTGATTGACGACATGACCGCTGGCAGTGTCTTCGCCAGCGTCCGCGTTTACGCTGGCGTCGACCCGGCTGATCAAGACGAGATCGCGCGCCGGACCGACGCAGGATTCTTGCCCATCATGCGCGAGAGCCAGGGCTTTGTCGGCTACTTACTGCTGCCGGCTGGAGAGAGGCTGTCGGCGATCAGCTTGTTCGATTCAGCCGAGCAAGCCTCGGCATCGGCCGAAAAGGCGCGGGAATTCGTCGCCGAGAATCTGACGCCGCTGCTGCCAAACGCGCCGACGGCCTTTGAAGGTCGCTTGTCGATCGACCTGGTCAACGCTCCGAGCGCTGCGGATGCTGTCCCCAGGGATGGCGCGCTCTATGCCAGCATACGTTTCTATGAAGGATTCGACCTGCAACACTTCAATGAAGCCAATGACCTGGCCATCGCGCACCTGGTGCCGGCGCTGCAAGAATTGGGCGGCTTATTCGCGCAATTCGCTTTGAATGACGGCGAGGACACGGTGATAGGCATCAGCGTTTTCGATAACGAAGAAGCGGCATTGGCGTCAAATGACGTCGGCAAAGCCTTCACCATGGAATATTTTTCGGAATGGGCGCCCAATCCCCCGAGCGGCGTTTCAGGCAAGCTGGCGGTAGCGGCGCTGGCTGAGGTCAGCATGGGTGAGAATCTGGTCGGCGCGATGATGGAGTAACCGGCGGGAAATGCGCCTGTGCTGTGGATGTGATATGAAAAGAGCGTACCGTCTGGCGCGCTCTTTTTTGTAATCTCGCCACTATTCGTCTGAGTCTCTCGCTTTTGCAAAGAAGCCTGTCAAGACCTCAGTATTTTGCCTGTAGCCTCCGTCAGCCCTTTGGACTAATCCCATATTGATCAGCACATTGAGATCGTTTCGGATTGTTTGATCGCGTTCATCAGCGTAGGCCACGGCTACAGCTGGAGAGAGGCTTCGTATGTCGCGAAATCGAACCGGCTGCATAAATTCGGGATGTGTCAGATCTAACGCAAGCCTTCGGCGGCGGCGCTGTGCGTTGCTCAGCTTTTCAGGAAAGCTCGAAAAGATATAATCGTGCCAGATCACTTTTACTTGAGAGCTGTATATGAATATTGACTGTTCGTGAAGTTCATGTCTATAGCACTCAAGCGCCCACTCGACAAAGCTTTGAATGTCAGCGTACGGTGAATATGCGCCATCCGAAAAGTCGCCGTGAGACTCCTGGAGCAGTGCGACATATGTCGATCGTCGCATGTTGTAAACATTGCTGAATAAATGAGCTGCGAAGTCGGGCACTCCTGCTGCAAAGGCAAGTCGAAACTCAATAAGTCGCGCCATACGCCCGTTGCCATCACAGTATGGATGTATCCAAGCAAAATAGATGTGTGCGATTATCGCCCTGACGATTTGCCAAGTTAAGTCATATCGTTCCAGGCCTTCAGGCACAGACGCATCCTCATTAAGCCACTCACAGAACTTGATCACTAATTCACGGCATTCATTTGCAGGCGGACCAAGGTAACGTCCTACTGTTACCGAATGCTTTCGCAAGTTGCCTATCTCTCCATCGCCGCAATTTGGAGTACCGGTATCGGATATTAGCTTTCGATGAAAGTCATTAAGAAGCTCCAGTGAGAATGGCGCTCTGTTGCCACCCAGAACATCCTGAACAATTGCATTCAAAGCGTCGATAACATTTCGGACTTCCTGCTCGTCGTAATTGGCTGGTGTGGATGATGAGTCAGTATCTTTGATTATTCGCAATACCTCATCTTCCGACAGCGTATTACCCTCGATGGCGGTTGTGCTATGAACTGCGCGAGCGAAATACAGTGTCTTTAGCTTATGTTGCTCTTGTGGAGAAATTGGAATCTTTGCGATTTGATTTAACTCCGCCTGAATTTCACCCAACAGCATAAGGAGCGCTGGTGTGAGTTTCAATTCGTATGGCGGAAAACGGATGAAACTATGTGAGTCCATGTTTAGCTAGTCTTACGCCAACCGTCAAATTGACTACTTAGAAATACTCAAAATAATACAATATTTATTTCAGAAATTTTGTTCCATATAGTATAAAATCAGTCGACTTTGATAAAATTAAACCAGTGGATATGTTAGCTTTATGGCGAAGTTGTATACTGATGCCTCGCAGAATCCACCACTATTTTATACACAAATTATTGCATTTTCAATTGCCTTTTTGTCAGCATCTTTGTGAACTCGTTATACAATTTTCACCGCAAAAGTTCTCTGTTTTTCGTCTTGTTGTGAGTTTAAGAAGTGACCCTCTCACACAAACGCGTTCAAGCCGGTCAACTCGCGGCCGACCAGCAACAGGTTGACCTCGTTGGTGCCTTCATAGGTGTAGATGATTTCGGCGTCGAGCATGAGCCGGGCGATGTGGTTGTCGATAACGATGCCATTGCCACCCAGGCATTCGCGCGCCAGCTGCGTGACGTAGCGCGCTTTGCGGGCATTATTGTACTTGGCCATCGACACCGTGCCCTCGGTCAGCAGGCCTTGACTGATGAGCTGCGAGAGCTGCAGGCATAGCGTCTGCATTAAAGTCACTTCGGCGCACATCTCCACCAGTTTCTGCTGGATCAGCTGAAAGCCGGCGATGGGCTTGCCGAATTGTTCGCGCTCTTTCGTATACTTTAGCGCCAGCTCGAATGCGCCGGCCGCCACGCCGGCCGCTTCCCAAGCCACGCCATATCGACCAAGACCCAGCACCTGCGCCATGTCTCGGAAGCTATTGACATAAGCCAGCCGATTCCGCGCTGGAACGTAGACATTGTCCAGCTTGATATCGGCGTTGAGCACGGCGCGTTTGCCGACCTTGCCCCAGATGTCGGTGATGGCCAGGCCTTCGGTAGCCTGCGGGTCTTCAATGACAAAGCCGCCGAAGTCGCCGCTGTCTTCATCGCGCGCCCAGATGATCAGCACATCGGCGATGGAGGCATTGCCGATCCAGCGTTTGGCGCCGTTGAGGATGTAGCCGGCCCCATCTTTGCGCGCGCGGGTCTTCACCTGGGCGGCGTTGGAGCCGACATCGGGCTCGGTCAAGCCAAAGGCGCCGATCTTTTCCAGCTTGACCATGGCAGGCAACCAGCGCGCCTTCTGCTCATCGTCCCCCAGCAGGCCTATGGAGCCCATCGCCAGGCCGGAATGCACTCCGAAAAAGGTGCTGATGCTGCCGTCGCCTTTGCTCAGCTCGTACATGACCAGGCCCATCTCGACAAAATCCAGGCCGGCCGCGCCATGATCAGATAGCATACCGCCGATGATAGGCAGGTTGACCATGCTGCGGGCGATCTCCCAGGGGAATACCGCCCGCTCCCAATAGGGATTGATCTTCGGCAGCACCTCGATGTCTACGAAGTCGCGCACTTCAGCCCGCAGCGCCTTCTGCTTTTCGCTAAAGTGCATATCACAATTATAAAAGTCGAATCCGCTGTAGAGCCTTGGGCGTGGTTCTTTTAATGTCATGGGCATTTCACCATAATCAAACCCGCATTAGATTTAGCATAGCACCTAAGCTATGGGGCTTCAATTCGAGTTTCGCCAGTTGCGCAGGTACGATATTGCTCGCTCGATGCGTCTAAGCAAAATGGTCGTCCGCGGCATATAGCGCCGCCGCGAACAGGTTTGTCATTGACTGCATTACTTGCCCTGCGTAATCACTTCGGGTCAGTCCGCCTGGTGGCGCTGCAATTCCTCAGCGCGGCCGGGATGGGCATGGTCTATCCTTACGTCAATCTCTATCTCACCGAGCTTGAGTTTTCCGGTACGCTGATCGGCACGCTGGCCGCTGTCGGCGCGTTGCTTACGCTGGTGCTGACGCCGCTGCTCAATCAAATTGCCGATCGCCTGCTGATTCACCGCCGGCTGCTGATGATGTACCTGGGCGGGTTTGCGCTGTCCGGTTTGATCTTCGCCGCGACTCGCAATCAGCTGTTGGTGATTGTTGCCGTGCTGCTCTTCAAAGTCACGGTCAGCCCAAGCATGATGCTGGGCGCGCAATTGACGCTGTCGGAGTTGATCCGCAGCGGCAGGGCGATATTTGGTCAAATGCGCTCGTTTTCGGCGCTGGGTTTCGCTGTTGCCAGCGCGCTGGCGGGGCAGGTCTTTGCACTGGGCGGCTATTCCTTGACTTTCACTGTTGGCGCGATCTTCTCCTTGATTAGCATCCAGCTTTCCACCATCTTCCCGGCCAAGCCCAAGGAAAAAATAAAGCCGGAGGCGGGACCCAGGCAGCCGCGCAATCGCGGCATCTATGTCTTGGCCGCCAGCCAATTCTTCGTCGCCATGTGTACGCACAATGCCTTCGCCTTTCTGTTTATTCACCTGAGCCAGAATCTGGGTGTGAACATCGCTGACGTCGGCATTTGGGCGGCGCTACTCGCCCTGGTCGAATTCCCCTTTTATTATCTAACAGACGCCTTGCTGCCGCGGGTCCGCCTGCGCGTCACCTACATTTTTGGCGTGGCTGGCGTGGCGCTGACGACTCTCGGCATCGGGATTGCGCCCAACCTGCCATTGCTGGCTCTGCTGCTGGTTTTCCGCGGCCTTGCCTGGCCCGCCTACCAATTGTCGTCCTACCGGTTGATGAATGCGATCAGCCATCCGCGCAATGTCGCCACTAACCAGGCTATCGTGCAAGTGACGATGCCGGGCATCGCCCTCTTGCTCACTGGATCGCTGTACGGCTGGGTCTACGATCATCTTGGCGCCGGCGTCTTCTACGCCCTGTGCGCGCTGGCGGCCGCGCTCGCCGTCTGCATCGTGAGCGCCGGTTTTCGCCTCTTTGACACGCGTCAACAAGCGGAGAGCGCCTAGCGGATAAAAGATGTCATTACGCGCGGGGCGGCGTTTCAATCTTGGTCGCCGAGCAAACTGAGCGAGGGCTCGCGTTCGCTTTGCTGCCGCGGCAAGGGTACAATACCGTTGGTCGGCTGCCTCCAAGACCTGTGGCCGGCCGCAGATGATTGCCGCTGAAGGGCAGGCGCACCGGTGTCGAGACTTTTCGCCCTGCGGAACCATTTTGGCTCACTAAGGCTAATGGCTTTGCAATTCCTTAGTTTGGCGGGGATTGGCGTCGCCTGGCCCTATATCAATGTTTATCTCACCGAGTTGGAATTTACCGGCACGGCTATCGGCTCCTTGGGCAGCGCGGGCGCCATGCTGTCGCTGGCGCTGACGCCGCTGCTCAACCAAATCGCCGACCGCCACATGCTGCATCGGCGCTTGCTCATGCTCTATTTTTGCGGCATTGCGCTGGCGAATGTGGTCTTCGCTACCTCCACACTGCATCTGCTGATTATTGCCGCTGTTGTGCTCTTCCGCGTGACCGTCAGCCCGAGCATGACGCTGACCATGCAGCTGACGATGACGCATTTGCTGCGCAGCGGGAAAGCGGTGCTGGGGCAGATTCGTTCCTTCGCTTCCATGGGTTTTGCTATCGGCAGTCTGCTGGCGGGTCAACTGTTCGCCATCGGCGGTTATGGCTTGCTGTTTTGGGTCGGGGCGGCTTTCGCCTTGCTGAGTATTCAGATGGCGACTGTCTTTCCACCCAAACCGAAAGTGAAACCCAAAGCCGGCGCCGAGGACAAACAGCCACGCAACCGCGGCTTCTATGTCTTGGCCGCCAGCCAGTTCTTCATCTCGATGGGCACCTATAACGCTTACGCCTTCATCTTCATCTACTTCAACCAAGATCTGGGCATTCCCTCGGCGGATATCGGACTGTGGGCGGCGATCCTGGGTGTGGTGGAAATACCTTTCTTCTACTTGATGGACGCGATTCTGCCCAAGATGAGCTTTCGCATCGCTTACATCGTCAGCGTCCTGGGCATCGCCATATTCACTGTGGCGCTGGGAGCGGTGAATAGCTTGCCCATGCTGGCTTTGCTGCTGGTATTTCGCGGCTTGGTCTGGCCCGGCTTTCATCTGTCGTCCTTTCAGTTGGTGAACGCCATCAGCCACCCGGGCAACGCCGCCACCAATCAGGCGCTGCTGCAAGTGACGATGCCCAGCGTATCGCTGCTTCTGACCGGGTCGCTCTTCGGTTGGGTGTTTGACAATCTGGGACCCAACGTCTTTTTTCTGTGTTGCGCGCTGGCTTGCGCGATTGGCGTTTGCATCGTGGTTGCCGGTTTTCGCCTGTTTGACGCGCCGGAATAAAGCCCACTTAATAGTTTGAAGCGGTAGGGGCGTTTCGCTGAAACGCCTAGCATTTGCCATGAAAATACGGGAGTCTCGGCGAGACGCCTCTACAAACTCTCATAGTCAAATTTTCGACATTTGCCGCCGCCGTGTTATACTCGGCGAATACCTTCTCTTCCAGCGGCGAAAGTAAGACGCTATGCTGAGCTTTAGGTGGAATCGCGTCACGGGCGCTGGCAAGCTCTGGCTGCGCATCCGTCGCAACTGGCAGCTCTATGTCTTGCTGGCATTGCCGCTGCTCTGGCTTGTCGTCTTCCGTTACGCGCCGATGTATGGCGCGCAAATCGCCTTTCGGCAATATTCGCCGGCTTTCGGCATAGAAGGCAGCCCCTGGGTCGGATTAGCCAATTTTGAGCGCTTCTTCAACTCGCCCAAGTTTGAGCCCGTTATCGTTAACACGCTTGTCCTCAGCTTTTATTCGTTGATCGCCGGCTTCCCGATTCCCATCATTCTGGCGCTGAGCTTGAATCAGGTCAAAGCGCGCATGTTCCGCAGCAGCGTGCAGATGATCACTTACGCGCCGCACTTCATCTCGACTGTGGTGATCGTGGGCATGCTCTTCCAATTTTTGCATCCGCGTGTGGGCTTCACCGCCTCGCTGGCGCAATTGCTGGAGCAATCGCCGCCCAACTGGATGGGGGATCCGGGCGCCTTTCGCCACATCTTCGTTTGGTCCGGCATTTGGCAGGAGATGGGCTTTAGCGCCATCATTTATCTGGCTGTCCTGTCTACCGTTGACCCGGCCCTGCACGAAGCGGCAGTGGTAGACGGCGCCAATCGTCTGCAGCGCATTCGTTATATCGACATTCCCGGGCTCATGCCGACCGCCATGGTGCTGCTGGTCCTGTCGACTGGGCGTGTGCTGGAAGTCGCCTTTGAGAAAGTCTATTTGATGCAGAGTCCGCTGAACCTGGGCGTAGCGGAAGTCATCAATACCTATGTGTATAAAGTTGGCTTGCTGTCGCCAATTCTCGATTTCTCTTATTCAACGGCTATCGGCCTGTTGAAGGGCATCGTGGGGCTGCTGCTCTTGATCGCTGTAAACAACGCCGCCCGCCGCTTGACCGACAACAGCGTCTGGTAAGGAATCCGCTGATGGCCTCCATGACGAGTTACGAGAGCAATATCAACAAGGTCAATGAATCGGCTGTCGACCGCATCTTCATGATGGGCAACACCGCCTTTCTGTCGATCATCACCATCATCATCTTGCTGCCGTTGATTTTCATAGTCGCCGCCTCCTTCAGTTCCGCCGAAGCGGTGATCGCCGGCCGGGTCACTTTGTGGCCGGTTGACTTTAGTCTGCTGGGCTACGAGACTATTTTCGAGCACAAAAAGGTCTGGAACGGCTTCGCCAATTCGCTCTTCTACACTTTCTTCGGCACGATCTTCAACGTATTCATGACCATCATCGCCGCTTATCCCCTGTCGCGGCAGGACCTAATCGGGCGGCGCTTCATCACCTTCGCCTTCATCTTCACCATGATGTTCAGCGGCGGTTTGATACCCACTTATATGGTCGTGCGGGATTTGGGCTTGCTCAACACGCGCTGGGCGATGATCTTGCCGACAGGCATCGGACCCTTCAATCTGCTGATTACGATCACTTTCTTCCGCAGCACCATTCCGCCCGAGTTGATCGAAGCGGCGCGCATTGATGGAGCCAGTGACTTCCGCACTTTCCGCAGCGTAATCTTGCCGCTGGCCCGCCCGATAATCGCCGTGCTGACGCTTTTCTACGCCGTGAACACGCACTGGAATACCTATTTCCAGGCGCTGATCTATCTCAAGGACCAAGAGCTGTTCCCGCTGCAAATTGTCCTGCGGGAAATCTTGATCCAGAACTCGATTGACGCCTCGATGCTGATTGACATTGAAGACCTGGTCGCGCGCGAGGGTCTGCGCGAGCTGCTGAAGTATTCGCTGATCGTGGTCGCAAGCGTGCCGGTCATGATCATCTACCCCTTCGTGCAGAGGCACTTCGTCAAAGGCATGATGATCGGTTCGGTAAAATAAACATAGCGCGCAAGACCGAAAGGAGTTCGGCTATCGATTGATTCCGCTCACTATTTCCGATGAGTTGCTTAGACCAGAGAGGAAATGACATGAGTAAGAAAGTAATCAGCCTGGCGCTTTTGGTATTGGCGCTGGCGCTGCCCCTGACCGCTTCCGGGCAGGACATGGTATCAGGACCGGGCGAATTCCCCATCGTGGAAGAGCCGATAACGCTGGATGTCTTGATGCTGGGCCACGCCATTGTGGAAGACTTCAACACCAATACCTTTACCGATTGGTATAGCGATCGCACCGGCATCAATCTCAACTTCGATATCGCGCCGCCCAACGAATGGCAGGAAGTGCTCAATTTGACCATCGCCAGCGGCGACCTGCCTGATGTCATCGTCGGCTTCAACGTCGATCCGTCGACCCTGGCGCTTTTCGGCCCGCAAGGCTTGTTCCTGCCCCTAAGCGGTCTGATTGAAGAGCAGGGCCACTACATCCACGAAGTCTTTGAAGGCTCGCCGCAGGTGCTGCCTTTGATTACTTCGCCCGATGGCGAGATCTATGGCCTGCCGCAAGTCAACGAATGCTATCACTGTTTCTATTCGCAGCGCGCCTGGATCAACTCGGACTGGCTGGCGAATGTGGGCATGGATGTGCCGCAGACCACCGAGGAATTCGTGGACGTGCTGACGGCGTTCAAAGAGCAGGACGCCAACGGCAACGGCGACCCGGACGATGAGATTCCGCTGGCGGCTGCCACCACCGGCTGGAACGGCAACATTGACGGCTTCTTGCTGAATCCTTTCGTCTTGAGCGAATTCACGGGCCAGAACCGCTTCTTCGAGCAAAACGACGGCCTCATCACGCAGACGGTCACCAGCGAGGGTTATCGCGAGGGCTTGCGCTACCTGAATCGGCTGTATAGCGCCGGGCTCTTCGGCGAAGAAAGCTTCACCCAGCCGATGGACCAGATCAAGCAGCAGGTTGAGGGCGGCGACGAGCCGACCATCGGCGTCGTCATTTCCGGCGCGCATCCCAACTTCGCCAATATCGGCGGCGACCGCTGGCTGAAATACGTGGCGGTTCCCTCGCTGGAGGGCCCGACCGGACTGCGGCAGGCGCCATTCAATCCCTGGGGCGTCGGTTCCGGGCAATGCGTAATCAACTCGCGGACTGAACATCCGGTGGCGGCTTTCAAGTGGTGCGACGGCTTGTACGAACGCGAGACGACTTTGCGCTCGGTCTTTGGCATCCCGCAATGGGAAGCGGCTGAGGGCGAAGAAGGCCAATGGCGTTGGGCTGAAGAAGGCGAGCCGGCGCTGGGCGGCGACGAATTCGAGGCGATTTGGCGCCGTCTTTCCACCTTCGGCACATTGCAGAATGTCCACTGGGCGCAGCGCGGACCCAGCTATCGTCCCAACCACTTGCGGCTGGGCGAGGTTCGGCGGGAAGATGCCGGCGGCCTGGAGGTTGTGCTGCTGGAAGAGACCCGTGTCGCTTACGAGCCCTACGCCCGTGACATTGAAGATCTGATTCCGCCTTTGGCGCTGACGACCGCGCAGGCGGCAGAGGTCACCGAGTTGCGTCTGGCCATCACTGATTATGTGGCGCAGATGACAGCCGAATTTGTGCTGGGGCGGCAGGATATTGACGCCGGCTGGGACAACTTCGTGGCTACGCTTGAAGGCTTGGGCATCAACCGCATGGCCGAGCTCTATCAGGATGCCTACGACGCGCAGTACGGCGGGTAGGATACCCCATCCCCCAACCCCTTCCTGCCATCTCTATGGAAGGCATCCCACAAGGAGGGAAGGGGAGCAAAGTCTGAAAACTTCGCGCAAGGCAAGCAAGTCCCTCCCTCTTTATGGGGGAGGGATTTAGGGTGGGGGGTTACGGAAGCGGTACTAGATCGTCTCGCCCAGCTTGACCGCCTGGAAGATGCGCATGCGCCGCAAAATCACGAGCAGGATGACCATGATCAGCGCGAAGGTGGCCAGGAAAAGCGCCACGATATGCGCGATTTCGTTCCAAGCCATCGTCACCACGTAAGGCGGCACGGTTCCCTCCAGGCTGCTGACGAATTGCATGAAGGGTATGTAGAGCGCGCTGACCAGCACGCCGATGCCCAAGCCAATAACCAGACCCATCACAATCAAGAGGCCCAACTCCCAGGCGACGGACAGGATCATCGAGCGCTGCGACAGGCCGATCGCCCGCAGGATGCCCAGCTCGACATAACGCCGCCGATACGAGAAAACGGTATACAGCAGGAAGCCGATCATGGTCGCGATGGAGGAAGTGATGAAGCCGATCGAGAGCAAGCCAAACAGTCCCTGGCGCTCGGGACGCGATTGCTCGCGGTTGATCTTCGTGCCTGGCTCTTCCAGCAAGACGCCGGCGGCGCCGCGATCGAAGAGGGCGCGCGTGAAAGCCCGGTCATCAAAATCCGGGCTGATGCGGGCGATGACGCGATGCGCCAGCTCCAGTTGCGCTTGCTCAAAGAGATAGTCGAGATTGCCCAGGAATAGCGCGCCGTCTTTTTCCGGGTACCAGCGCGGGAAGTATTCGAGCGCGCCAACGATCTGCAAGTTGATTTTGTACTCTTCGCCGGCGCTGCGAATATCCACTTCCAGCAGGTCGCCGATATCCAGCCCGCGTTCTTCCATGAAGGGGCGCGAGACGACCACCGCGTCCGTCTGCAGCGCCAGGGCATTGGTCAAATATCCCAGGCGTATAGGCGCGAAGTCGGGTCGCCAAAATATGACGGGACCCAAATCAGCCCGGTCGATGCCAACGAAGCGCCCCTCGACGGCGCCGGAGGTCAAACGCGCTTTGGCTGTATATTCGCCGATGCGGGTGGCGCCTTCTACATGCGGCATCGAGGTGAACTCAGAAATGTGCATATAGGCGGGCGGCGCGTCGTTGCCGCCGCCTCCGCCAGGGATGCTGGCCGGGTTTTGGCTGAAAACACGCACGGACAAGTCCGCCGACACGCGATAGAACTGCTGTTCATACAGGTAGCGGTCGATGGTGCGGGCGAATGAGGCGGTGTAGATGCCCAGGCTGATGGTGCAGACGAGCAGGATCAAGGGCAGGTAATAGGCGCCGGGCGCGCGCTCCAGCTGCCGCGTAACGATCAGCAAGCCGACGTTGTTTGTCCACTGAATCAGCCAGGCCAGCGCGCGCAGGATCGGCGGCAGAAAGCGCAGGATGAACAAGGTCAGCGCGAAGATCGTGAGCGGCGGCAGCAGAAAAACAAAGGGTTGATCGTAAGCGTCTTCAATGTTGCGCGCGCCGCCTTCGACATCAATCAGCGCGCCTTGCTGCACAACCTGATAATAGAAATAGCCGATCAGCGCCAGCAGCAGAACGTCAACACCCAGCTTTTGCCATAAGGGCATTTCCAGCAAGCGCGACTTGTCCATTTTGTAGCTGATGATGGTATGGCGGGCGGCGCCGATTGTGGGCAGGACGCGGATGATGATGGTGAAAACAAAAGCCAGGGCAACTGTCGAACCGATGGTGGGCGGCACGGACACAATAAAGTGCTGGCCCCATTGGAAATCCATGAAACTGCGCGTTGTGCCGATGAGCTGGGTGAAGGCCAGCGCCAGCAAACCGCCGACGACCAGCGCGATCACGCCCATGATGGCGCCTTCCACCGTGGTCAAGCCGACCACTTGGAAAGCCGACGTGCCGCGGCTGCGCAATACGGCTGTCTCGTTGCGCTGTCCGTCGACGACCAGGCCGACCAGCATAATCAGAAAGACGATCAGCAGGGCGACGATGGGAATGCTGAAGACTGTCAGCGTCAGCGTCAGGACGATGACCACGCGGCGGTAAGGCTGCAGCTCCTCGACCGGCGAGGCTTGAATGTAGGTGCCGGGTAGGTATTGGTCGGCGATTTTCTCGGTGTCGTTGTGGCGGCGGATCAGCTCGTCGACGCGGCTGGTATTGACATTGTTGCCGTCAGTCACCAGATACCAGACGGCCAGGTTGACCTCCGACTCGGTGAAGGGCGCGAGGCGCGTACGGAACGTTTCCTCGTTGACGAGCAATATGTCTTCAAAAACGTTGGGGCGGTAGAACCAGTACTCCGAATCAATATCGCGCGGGCGCCAGACGCCGGCGATGCGGATGCTTGTTATCTGCATGGGATCGCTGGCGTCCAGCCGCCAGTTGTAAGCGCTGTAAAGCTCACCCGCCTGGATGCCGTAATCGGAGGCGAAGTCTTCGTGAATCATGACATCAATGATGCTGTCGGCCACCGGTTCGGCGGGCGGGGGCAGGCTGCCCTCAACCACCTCGACCTGCGCTTCAATGTTTTCCGTTGTGCCGAAGCTTATGTAGTCGATTGAGCGGCTTTCATCGCGATAATTGGTCTCGCCGGCTGGATAGAGGCGCAGATTCTGCGTCTCCAAGTGGCGCACGATCAAGGTGCGCCGCAAGCCCAGTTCGGCGCCGCCTTTTTCGCGCAGGTACTTATCCAGTTCGTAGGTTGCTTCCAGGTTGACCGGCTCGTTCCAGGAGCCGATGTAGCTGAAAAGGAAGGAGAAGGGCGGGCGATTGATGCGGTCGGGACCTTCGGTGAGGCGTTCGGTCAGTACGCGAAAGGCGACCGATTCTGAATAAATGGGTATGGTGAGCACGAGGGCGACGGCGACAGTCAAGCCAATGAGTGTGGCCAGGGAAAGCAGCGGCTGCGCCAGCAGTCGTTGGACCGCGACGGCGACGATGGCGCGGGTTCGCAGGGCGCTGCGTTTCATGGGCCGATGACCGTTTGGTTCTCTTCGGCGCCTTCAAGTATTTCGACCCGCCCGTCGCCCTCCAGGCCCAGGCGGACGTCCACGCGCTGCTGAACGCCTTCGTTTTGCACCACGATGAAGTTGCGCCCGCTGAATTGGCGGATGGCGGACGAGGGCAGCCAAAGCACATCATCGCGCTCTTCGATAAGCACCGTGAAATTCATGCGATCGCCGACTTTGAATTCGTCGGCCGGCGGCTGCTCATCAAAAGCCACATGCACATAGTCGTCCGTGGCCAAGCCGTAGGGCGCCGGCAAACTGGCGATGGTTCCGCTGTAGACATTGCCGGGCAGGCTGGCGCGCTTGATCGACAGCGGCATGCCTTCCGCCAATTCATTCAGGTCCTCGGCGTTCATTTCGTCGGTGATTTCCAGGACGCTCAAATCAGCCACAACGGCAATCGGCTCATAGGCGATCATCGGCTCGCCGGGGTCGGGCGTGAAATAGATCAGGCGGCCCGTCATGGGGGCTACCAGCGCTGCGTTGGCGATTGCCGCGCTGATTTCGTCGACGCGCTTCTGCGCCCGCGCCACGTCAAAGCGCAACTGCGGGTCGACGCCGTCCGAGAGTTCGTCGATGGCCACTTGCACCAGATCGCGCTGAATCGTCAGCAGGCTGATGTTCAGTTCGTCAGCGCCGGTTGGAGGATTAGCGGCGTTTTTAATGGCGTGATCCAGCCGCAACTGCGCCATCTGCCGGTTTAGCGTGGCGCGCCGACTATCGAAGCGCGCCTGATTGTCAGCGCTTTCGAAGATCGACGTGGCGATTGCCAGCTCTTCTTCCGCCGCCAGCAACTGGTTCTCCAGCGCAGCGGTATTGAGCTGCGCCAGGACTTCGCCTTCGGCGACATCGACGCCGGCGTCAACATAAGTCTCCAGTACGCGGCCGTCGATCAGGAAGCCAAACTCTTCCGTTACCACAGGCGCGATCCGCCCGAAGAAACGGCGCTCGTAAACGATCTTGCCGCGCTCCACCTGGTAGACCGGTTTGCTGGGCACGACGGGCGTGGGTATGGAAGTCGGCTCGCCTTGGGTGATGGCGTCGCCGAAGGTGGCCTGGGAGGCGCAGCCCGTCAGCAAAAGCGCTGCAAACAGCATTAACAATAGTAGACGCACAATGAACCTTTCTAGGCTTGCGGATAATGGCGGCGGCCAGCGATTCTGGCATCAGCAAGGCTAATTCAACCGCGCCAGTATACATCATCCCTCAAAAGACTCCAGCCGCAGACTGGCGCGAATCGTCCCAGAATTATGCTGTGAGACAAAGATACAGTTGTCCGATGTTGGCAGCGGGTGGCGCTGCCGGACGGTTGACAGATATTTTGCCTTCTGGCTACTATTAGTTATAGTTGAATACGATTTGCGTCCTGGTTTCTTCCTTATCAGATTATGCAGAGGAGACGGCTATGAGTTCGTATAAGGCTGAACTTCCCAAGACGTATTTTGTGTACCATCACGACGCTTGGTTCAACGGTATAGATAACTCTATGAAGACACTGGGTACTGCGCAAGCAGCGCCAACCGGGGAAATCATCAGATTACAAAATGAGGCAATTCGAGATTGTTGGGTCGCTACGGGCAATCATTTGCGGCAAGCAATGTTTGCGCTGTCTGACAATACAAATGTTTATCCTGATGAACTCAAGGAAGACTCTGCATGTCGGAAGATGCTGACTCGCATGAAAGCCGGAACGTAGTACAAAGTAAGTTTGAAGCGTTTACTTACTCATCTGATCTTCTGCCTCATCCTTCAATTATTGACGGTTATGAGAAGGCCATTCCTGACGGAGGCAAGGAAGTCATAACTATAGTTAAACGTCAGCAGATTATGACTTTTATTTACAACATGGCTACTCTGTTCAGCAACAATCTCATTCCCTTCATATTGATTCTCCCGGCGCTTTTTGCTATTGCGGCAGGAGCAATAATCGAGGTCACCATCGTATCATCCCTACCCATCGGTCTCTTTACGGCGGGCAGCGCCGTAAGTCGAGTTGTAACGACTTGGCGCAGCCCGGCAGCCGAAGCACCGACACAGTTGCCAGGTCCGGCTTTGCCTCCTGAACAGAACCAACTTCCACCAGAATCGAATGACTCAAGCTCCTAGTTCGACTGCTGTTCAGTTAGGATAGTGGCAAGCCGATATCAGCTTCGATTTGGTAGTTGATCAGTCCATTCAATGCGATATGCTTTGAACTTGCTGACCTAGGCCGGCGCCGCGTCCAGCGCTTGCAGTGTCTCTTCGTTGGCTTCGAGCCATTGAATGGTCGCCATGGCCGCGGATGTACCTTGACCCACGGATGTGGCCACCTGGCGCCAGATCTCGTCCTGGATCTCGCCGGCGGCGAAAACGCCGTCGACATTGGTGCGATAGCGCTGGTCGGTGATGATATAGCCGTTCTCGTTCAGGGCAATCTGGTCGCCGAAGACGGCGTTGTTGGGGTCGTGCCCGATGAAGATGAAGACGCCTTCGGTGGGCTCGACGGTCTCTTCGCCGGTGACGCGGTTCTTCAAGCGTACGGCGCTGACGCCGCCGTTCTCGCCGCCGATGATCTCTTCCACAACCGAATTCCAGGTGAAGCTGATCTTGTCGTTGTTGAAGGCGCGCTGCTGCAATTGCACGCCGGCGCGCAATTCGTCGCGCCGATGAATGATGTTGACGCTGGTGGCGAAGCGCGTCAGAAAGATGCCTTCTTCCAGCGCTGAATCGCCGCCGCCGACCACCACGATGTCCTTGCCGCGGAAGAAGAAGCCATCGCAGGTGCCGCAGTAGCTGACGCCCGCGCCGATGTGTTCCTCTTCGCCGGGTACGCCCAGTTTGCGCGGGTCAGCGCCGATGGTGACGATGACGGCGTCGGCCAGGTAGTCTTCGCCCATGGTCTTGATGTGGAAAGGCGAGCCGCGGCTGAAATCGACGCTCTCGACCAGGTCGAACTCCACTTTGGCGCCGAAGTTCTCGGCGTGCTCCTTCATGCGCTCGACCAATTCGGGACCGCTCAAGCCATCGGGAAAGCCGGGATAATTCTCGATCTCGTGGGTGATGGCCACCTGGCCGCCCAGCTGAGCCCCGGCGATGACCACCGGCGCCAGCTGCGCGCGCGCGGTATAAAGGGCGGCGGTCAGGCCGGCCGGCCCCGATCCGATGATGACGACTCGTTCCTTTTTCATCCGTTTGCCTCGTCTTGTATTGCCGCAAATGTAAAGCTAGGAAAGAGAGGTATTTTCCAAGTCCGCGAAGTCGAAGTTTTCGTGGGCGCGCTCTTGCTGAATCACCGCCACCAGCGCCTCGAACTCTTCGCGGCAATCGCCCCAATAATTCATGAACTTCTGCATCTCGGGCCAGATCTCGTTCAGGTCGGCGCCATTGGCCACCTGCTCCGCCAGCCGCGTGATTTTCTCGCAGCAGTCGTTGCAGTCCATTTTGATCAGCGTTTCGTCGGCGGGCGCGTTTGATATGAAATCGACGAGCCACTCGAGTTGGTCGCCATTGTGTGGCTTGGGCATGGCGTGGTCTCCTGCTGGTCTTACATGGTATGGACGAGCGGCTGGCGGGGAATCTTACACGGGTTCGCGCTCGCCCAGGATTTCTTCACGTACATACAGCTTCAAGCTGGCCAAGGAAGTGAAGCACTTGAAGTCATGATCTTCCGCGATGTTGCGGGTTTCCTCGCTCTCGTTGATGAGCAGCGCCGCTTGGCGCGTCATGCCCTCTTGGATGCCGCGCGGCCAAGCCAGGTCGAGAGTAGTCAGCAGTTCGCCGTCAGCAGAGACTAATTCAAAGCCGTATTCGCCTCTTGGCAGTCCCTTGGTTTCCTCAATTTGTTCCAAAATGTTCTTTAGCTTCATACCTAATCTCTCAGATTGTCAATTCCGCGCGATTATACATTTTCTTTCCGCCCTAAAATCTCTGCGCCTCAGTAGAACAAAGCAAGTTATGCAAATGATTTGCCACAGAGTACACCGAGTAAAAGAGAGTACAACGAGTAAAGCGATGAAGTGATCGTAAGCTAGAATAAGTTCCATTTCTTGCTTGGCTGCCGGATTGCGGCAGCCTCGAAACAAAAAATAACTCTCTGTGCCGGTGGGCAGTGTCTACGGGCCCCTCTGTGTATCCTCGTTTTCCTCTGTGGTAAAGGCAAAGATTCTTGAGATGAGATTTGCATGATTTACCCGAACTTACTTCTGCGCCTCTGTGGTGAAGCCCTAAATCCCCTTCACAACCCGCGCGGCCGCCAGAATCTCCCGCGCGCTCTCCAGGCCGGCCGCGCCCGCCGCGCCTAACATCGCCGCCAGCTCCGCCACACGCTCGCGCTCATCCGTCAGCGCCCGAACTTCTGTCGCCGCGCGCTGGTCGTCCAGCGCCTTGCGCACTTGGAAATGCGCATCGGCGAAACTGGCCAGCTGGGGCAGATGCGTCACGCAGAGCACTTGATGCTCGCCCGTCAAGGACCAGAGCTTTTCGCCCACCACCGCGCCGATGCGCCCGCCGATGCCTTGGTCGACTTCGTCGAAAATCAGGATGGGCGTCTGATCGGCCGCGGTCAGCACCCGTTTCAGCGCCAGCATGATGCGCGCCGCCTCGCCGCCGGAGGCTACTTTCGCCAATGGTCGCGGCGGCTCGCCTGGATTGGCGCTCAGCATGAATTCCACATCGTCCATGCCCTTGGCGTCGAATTTGTAGCGCCGCTCGCCCACAAAGCAGCCGGCCGGGTGCTCCGCCTGCTGCAGCAGGACTTCGAAGCGCGCCCGTTCCATGCGCAAGTCGCCCAGCTCGCGCATGACGGCTCGGCTGAGCGCGGCGCCGGCTTCCGTCCGCGCCCGGCTTAGCCGCGCGCTGATATCGCCGATTTGACGCAGGAGCTGGTCCGCGCGCCGGCTCAGCTGGTCCAGCCGTTGATCGCCGTCGTCGATGCCGGCCAATTCCTTCGCCGCGCGCTCGGCGTAAGCCAGCAAGCCGTCTATGCTGTCGGCGCGGAAGCGGCGTTTCAGCGTGGCGATTAGTTCAAGGCGCTCTTCCAACTCATCCAGGCGATAGGGGTCGAATTCGACATCGCTGGCGTAACGGCTGAGCGTCAGCGCCAGTTCCTGGGCTTGCTGCGCCATACTTTCGGCGGCGGCGTAGTCGTCGGCCAGGGCTGGATCTATCCGCGCCAACTTCGCCAAGGCCGCCGCCACCCCCATTAGACTATCGACGGCCGGAGCGGCTTGGGCCCTGTCGTCGCCATTGAGCAAGCGCGCCGCTTCCGCTGCCAGGGTCGCCAACTGCTCGCTGTTAGCCAGTCGATTGCGCTCTGTCTCCAGTTCGGCTTCTTCAGCCGGGTCGAGCTCGGCGGCGCGGATTTCCTCCAGCTCATGCCGCAGCAGGTCGGCGCGGCGCCGCAGCGCTTCGTCGTCATCGCGCAACTGGCGCATTTCCGCGTGTAGGGCTGTCAGCTCGCCCACCATGCCCGCCAATCCGGCGCGGGCATCCAGCAGGTCGGCATAGCGATCCAGCAGGTCGATGTGATGGCGCGGTCGAAACAGGGACAGGTGTTGGCTTTGGCCGTGAATATCGAAGAGCTGGCGGCCCACTTCGCTGAGGATGTCGCTGCGCACCGCGATGCCGTTGACGCGCGCTGTCGAGCGCCCACGCAGGCGAAGTTCGCGCATGATGGTGAGGTAATCGGGCTGGTCGGCGTCCAGCAGGTCTTCGCGCTCCAGCAGCGGCATCACAGCCAGTCGAGCGCGCGCATCCAGCCTGATGAGGCCTTCGACGCGGCTGCGCTCGCTGCCGGCCCGCACCAGTGTCGTATCGGCTCGCGCGCCCAGCAGCAGCTCAACCGCGTCAATCAGGATTGATTTGCCCGCGCCCGTTTCGCCGGTGATGACGTTGAAGCCCGCTCCAAATTGCAACTCAAGGCGGTCGATCACCGCGAAATTTTGGATGCGAAGTTCTTCCAGCATAGCCGAATCGACGGTCCTAAATCGAAACTTTGAACCTCGCGTAGGCGCCAGATGTCGCCAGCGCCAGAAACAGAAAGGTGAAAAGGCCCAAGCCGCCTGCCAGCAGCAGCCCCGAGGCGATGCCGCCTGCCAGCATGGCGCCTGCCGCCACATAACCGCTGTAGCGTCCGCGCCGCCGCTGGGTGAGCGCCAGCGCGAATTGCGCCGCGCCGCCGCCAACCGCTGGCGCCACAATGAAGCCCACGATCAGAAACCCGCCGATGACCAGCTGCAAAAATGGCAAGAGCGCGCCGCCGATCGCGCAAGTGGCGGCAACCAGGGCGTAGTCAACTAGGGTGCCCTGGTAAAATTTATTCTCGTGGCCGCGCACACATTCACGGCAGGTATAACCGACGGGCGTGCGTTTGGCGCAATCGATGCACATATAACGGTCACAGCGGTTGCAGCGCAATTCAGTATCGCGCTGCGGATGGACGGCGCAGAAATGCATCTCGCTTTTGAGAGTGGCGTCCCCCATGTTTTCATCCATAAGCGCCTCGCTATTTGTCAAAGGTCATGCGGCGTGGACCATGGCGGTTGATGCGCGGCTCCAGGCGATCCAGCAGCGAGCGGTAGAAATAATTGCGTTCCCGCAGGCGAATGAAGCGGCTCACAGGGTCGGCCGATGTCACGCAGATATGCTGATTCGCCTCCAGCTCGGCTTCTACTTTGCCATCGACGGTCAGGACCACCGGGTGTCGGTTTTCCCGCGTCGGCTCGATATCGACGACTGCGCCGCGCGCCAGCACAATCGGGCGGTCCATGCTCAGATGCGGCGCCATCGGCGTCAGCAGGATATTGCGCAATTCGGGCGGGAGAATCGGCCCGCCGGTTGACAGGGCATAAGCTGTCGAGCCGGTCGGCGTCGACAAAATCAGGGCGTCGGCGTTGTAGGTGGTCGCCCAGTGTTTGTCGATGTAGGCGGCGATCTGCACCATGCGCCCGAAGACGCTGCCGCTGACGAGCACATCGTTGAGCGCGCGGAAGCTGCCGATGACGCGCTGCTTGTCTTCCAGCACGGTGGCTTGCAGCATCATGCGCTGTTCAATCCAGAAATCGCCGGCCAGCAGCTTGTCGAGCCCGGCGGCGCAATCTTCGGGTTTCTCGATCTCGGTCAGGAAACCCAACCAGCCCATGTTCACGCCCAGCACGGGTACTTCCTGCTCGGCGCAAACGCGCGCGGCGCGCAGCATGGCGCCATCGCCGCCGATGGCCATCACCACATCCGCGCAGGCGACATCGCGGGCTACGCTGTCCTCGTCCCAGACCGCCTGGACCCAGTTGTCGATGCCGCGCTGGCAGAGCGTCGCCGCCAGCTCGCGCGCCACCGGATGCGTATCGGGGCGTGATGGATGCGCCAAAACGCCAATCCGCTTGATTTCGGTCAAGGTTTGCCTCGTTTCAGGCGGACAAAAGCTTATTCATTATGGCGCAGATTGGACGGCAATCCTATAGAAACATAGCGCAAATGCAGGACGTTTGCATCAAAAAAATTGCCACAGAGGCACAGAAGTAAAACCAACTAAATAATGTGAATCTGTAGGGGCGACCCGGTGGGTCGCCCACCGTCAAACGTAAATATATTCAACATAGGGTGAGCCTAGACTCGCACCTACAATTCCATGGTTTTACGCGACGGTTTTGACGTTTTTGGTTCTGATGCAATAGCCTTGGGTTTTCGCTAGACTTTTTGCTTTGCATCGTAATGTTCTGTAAAATTGCAAGTCAAATCACGTACTGGAGGATACTGATGAACCAACGGATTGCGCTCACCTTGCTATTTTGCTTGCTGCTCGCGCCATTTGCGGCGGCGCAAGACAATGACAAGCCTACCGTAGTCATTATTCGTTATGGACCCTACATCTCCGACCCCATCATGGAAAGCGGTATGCTGGATACGTTGCAGGTATATCAATGGATCAGCGCGGAAGAGCGCGCCCTCCTGAACGCCGGGCAAGACGTCCAAGGCGAAAAGATCAACATTTTCTGGTCCGCCGCCAACTTCGACCTGCCCACGGTCAACATCCTGGTCGAAGACGCGCTGGACCGCGGCGCGGACATCCTGGTCACCTCCGGCGCCGCGGTCACGCAGATCGCCATCGGCATTACACAAGATCAGGACGAACCGACCCCGGTGCTGTTCCACGGCGTCAATCATTCCACGGAATACGGCATCAGCGACTCGCCCTGCCTCAAGCCGGCGCATGTAACGGGCTCGGAGTACACGCCCCCGTATGACGAGGTGTTTGAGGTGTTCCTGTTGCAAAATCCAGCTCTCCAGCGGATTGGCACTATCCATACGTCAACTGACGCGGACGGGATTTATGGCGCCGCGCAGATCCAGGCGATTGGCGAGTCGAAGGGGATTGAAGTGGAAAGCGCGGCCATAGCCGGCTTCAGCGATTTGCGCGCCGCCACCCAAAGCCTGGCGAGCAAGGGCGTCGAGGCGATTGTGCTGCCGATTGACTTCACGGTGGGCAGCGGATTGCCCGTTGTCGTATCAGCCGCCAAAGAAGAGCAGATACCGATCTTCTACCCGGTTCCGGGCACAGTGATGCTGGGTGTGACGGTCGGCGTGGGTTTCTTCGACTATTACGCGCAAGGCATTGATACCGGCCTGGTCTTGAACGCGCGCTTTAAGGACGGTCTTGACTTCGACACTCTGGCTGTCAACAGCCTGAAAGGCTCCTCAGTCGGCGTCAATATCGATGTTGCGAATGAGATGGAGATGTCCGTTACACAAGAACTGCGGGACATAGCGGATATTACCGTTCACGACGGCGCCATGCTACTGTCCCAGGCGGTCCTGGAGCGCCAGATGGAGATGCTGGGCGCCGATGACACCATCAGGCAGATGGTCCTCTCGCTCGGGGATGCCATGGATTGGAGTATGCTGATGCAGCCGGGCGCGGGCGGCGAGGCTTCCCCGATGGTAGCGCAAATGTTCCAGATGCTGATCGAGTTGCGCAGGGCGCCGGAGAATCTGGCGGCTGACGCGGCTCTATTGGAAGCCCGGCATTGCACTGAGGACCTGATCGCCGAGCAGCAAGCGACCCTGGACGCGGCCGAGTAGCGGAAATCTCCGCACAATCAGCATATGTAGGGGCGTCTCGTCGAGACGCCCCTTTACTTAATTTAGCATCTACCCAAAGCGCCCGGCGATATAATCGGCGGTCTCCTGCCGAGCGGGATTCGCAAATACCTTTTCAGTCGCGCCGAACTCGACCAGTTCGCCCCAGCGCGTCTCATAGCCGGCGTCCATCTTTTTGCGGATGTTGAAGAAGGCGGTCGAGTCCGAGACGCGCTGCGCCTGCTGCATGTTATGCGTCACGATGACGAGGGTGTAGTTCTCGCGCAAGCCCCGCATCAGGTCCTCAATGCGCTGCGTGGCTATCGGGTCAAGGGCGGAGCAGGGCTCGTCCATCAAGATGACATCCGGTTCGACCGCGATGGCGCGCGCGATGCAAAGCCGCTGCTGCTGCCCGCCGGACAGCGCCAAGCCCGACTTGTTCAAGTCAGCGCTGACTTCGTCCCATAGCGAGGCGCCGCGCAGACTGTGCTCGACGATTTCATCCAATAGAACCTTCTTCTTGAGGCCGAGCAGGCGCGGACCATAAGCCACGTTGTCGTAGATGCTTTTGGGGAAGGGGTTGGGCTTTTGGAAGACCATGCCGATGCGCCGGCGCACCTCCACCGGGTCGACCTGGGCATCGTAGAGATTCTGATCGCGATAGATGATTTCGCCATCGACGCGCGCCCCGGGCGTCAGTTCCAGCATGCGGTTGATGCCGCGCAGCACGGTGCTCTTGCCGCAGCCGGAGGGACCGATAAAGGCGGTGATGCGATTCTGCTGTATCGGCAAGGTCACGTTCGCCACCGCCCGGAAGCTGCCGTAATAAAAGCTGCAGTCGCGCAGTTCCATCACCTGCCGGGTTTCCAGGCGCTCTTCAGCTTTTACTTGCATTGTCTAAAACCTTATTGAATAGCGATTGCGCAGGATGATGGCGGCGGCGTTTAGGGTCAGCATCAGCGCCAGCAGCACGATGATGGCGGCGGCGGCGATATCGGCGAATTGGTCCTGAGGACGCGCCGTCCACTGATAGATCTGAATGGGCAGAGCGGTGAATTGCGAGAAGGGACTGCTTGGGTCGGTCACCAGGAAGGTCGCGGCGCCCACGACAATCAGCGGCGCCGTCTCCCCGACTGCCCGTGAGACGGACAAGATCGTACCGGTCATGATGCCGGGCAGGGCGGCTGGCAGCACCTGCTTCCAGATGGTCTGCCAGCGCGTGGCGCCCAAGCCGAAAGATGCTTCGCGAATGGTGAAGGGCACGGCGCGGATGGCTTCCTGCGCGTTGATGATGATGATGGGCAAGATCAGCAGCGCCAGGGTCAAGCCGGCGCTGATCAGGGTGCGGCCGTTGGGCGAAAAGCTGTTGATGCGCGCGAGGCTCGCCATCAGTTGCGCATAAGTTTCGCTGCTGATAGGCGCGGCTGCGGGCAGTTCGAAACGATAACGCTGGCCGCGGCGTTCGAGGTCCTGAGCTTCATCAGCGCGAACTTCAACCGTTTCGACGACGATATCCAGCGCTTCCGCCAGCGAATCGGACAGCTCGCG
Organism: Anaerolineae bacterium; assembly: GCA_022823165.1. Classification (GTDB taxonomy): domain Bacteria; phylum Chloroflexota; class Anaerolineae; order Aggregatilineales; family Phototrophicaceae; genus UBA6055. Next base: position 40,856 of record JAJDXR010000064.1, read on the forward strand.
AACGCTGGAATTGCCGTGCATGGTCAAGCTGGGTGTGCCGAAGCGCAGGAAGGCAGCGACTATGCGCTGCGCGGTTGGCGCGGCGACGACATCGGATTGGCTGCGGATGACGCCGCCGTCCAAATAAATATCGTCATTGAAGGCCGGCGCGATTCGTTCTACGACTGAGGCCACGGTCGGCGCTTCAACGTTGGTGTGGAAGATCATGCCGCTGGTGAAGGGCGCCAGGGCGCGCACAAATATCGCCAAGCCCAGCATGCCGTAGATGATCGATGGCACGCCGGCCAAATTGCGGACGTTGGTCTCGATCAGGCGGCTGATGAAGCCCTGCTGCGCGTACTCCTCCAGGTAAATCGCAGCGCCGACGCCGATCGGCAGCGACACCAAGACCACCACCGCCATCAAACCCAGCGAGCCGATCAGCGCCGTGCGTACGCCGGCCAAGGCTGGTGTGCTGGACATGGGCGTCGTCAGGAAATCGCTATCCAACCAACTGTGGAAGCGGATGATCTCGACTTGGGCGTCCGCGTGATCCTCGCGCTTTCTGTACGCTTCCAGGATGGGCCCTTCGATCTCGGCTGTCAGCGACTCGAAGTTGAAGAGCGCATCCACCAGCGGGAAGCTGGCGATGACTTGCTGCTCGACGACCTGTTCCAGCACTAGATTGCGCAGCGTACTGCGGTCGGCGTAATCGGCCAGCAGCGCCGCCTGCTGCTCCTTGCTGATATTCTTCAGCAGCTCGCCGGCTATGGCGGGATCGACATCAGGGTCGGCCACGATTTCGGCCACGCTGACCTTTGTGAACTGGTTGGCCTCAACCTGGCTGATGGTATCGCGGATTATGACGCGCAATCTGCCGCCGACGCGCTCAGCCAGGATAGTCGCCAGTTCGGCATTGCTCAGTTTGTTCAGGGAGCGGCCGTCGGTCAAGCTGGCCGGGTCGATGGTATTTACCACGCCGATCGTGCCGAATGCTTGATTGGCGATGTTGAAAAACAGGGCTATCAGCGCCAGGCCGGCGACGGCAATAGAAAGGACATTGAAGAGCCGCCCGATTCGCCCGCGCCGATGCCGCGCTTCCAGACGCCGGTAAAACTCCTTTTCCCCGGGCAGGGCGCGCTTGCTGCCGGCGTTCATTAGTAGGCCTCCCGGAAGCGCGTGATAATGACGCGGCTGAGCGCGTTGAGAATAAAAGTCATCACAAAGAGCGTTAAGCCGATGGCGAAGATGCTGTTGTAGTCGATGGAATCGTAGCTGAGATCGCCGCCGCTGATGCGGGCGATATGCCCGGTCATGGTCTCGGCGGAGTCGAAGGGGCTGAAGCTGAGCTTGGGCCCGGCGCCGGCCGCGATAGCGACGATCATCGTCTCGCCGATGGCGCGCGAGGCCGCCACGATAAGAGCCGCCAGGATGCCCGACAGCGCCGCCGGAATCACGACTTTGATGACGGTCTCGAGCTTGGTCGCGCCCAGTCCATAAGAGGCTTCGCGCAGGGCATTGGGTACGGCGTACAGAGCGTCTTCGCTCATTGAGCTGACCAGCGGGATGATCAGAATGCCGACCACGATGCCCGCTGAGCCGGTGTTGTAGATATTGACCACATCCACGCCAAAGACGGCGCGCAGCAGAGGCGTCATAAATGTCAGCGCGAAGTAGCCGTAAACGACAGTCGGAATGCCGGCCAGGATTTCAAGCACGGGCTTGAGCAGCTTGCGCGCGCTTTCGGAGGCGTATTCGCTGAGGTAGATGGCGGCGCCGATGCCCAGGGGCAGCGCGACCAGCATGGCGATCGCGCTGGTCATCAAGGTGGCGTTGATGAGCGGCAGGACGCCAAACTCGCCGATAGCCGGTATCCAGTTGCTGTTGCTGAAGAACTCGATTATTGTGGGTCGGTCGTTATATTCGAGGGAGATGCCGGCGCGGTGCGGCGTGATGGTGTTTTCGCCGCGGATGCCGCGCTCCACCTTGAGGCGGGGCAGATAGCCGGCGGCCGCGAATGCGTCGGCGATGCGCTCGCTGACGGGGAATACCGTTGAACTGCCCGCCAGGTTAAGCGCGCCGGAAACTTGAGCCGGGTCAACCGCCGGGATCTGACTGTCGCCGGCCGCGCGCCGCCAGGTATCGCTCGCCTGCTCCAGGGCCGCCGGCGGCGCCGGGAAATAACCGACATCGCCGATTAGGTCGTCAACCTGGTCAAGGTAGAATGCGATGAAATCCTTAGCCTGCGGCTGCTCGCGCAGGAGGCCGGCATCGCTGTAGATATAGAGCGGGCGCGTCAAGGCGTATCTGCCGTCTGCCGCCGTCTGCGCTTGCGGCTTGACCCCGTCCAGCGTGACAAGCCGCAGGTCATCGGCGTTGTTCAAATAATAGGCATAGCCGAAGAAGCCGATACTAAGCGGATTGCGCTTGATGCTGCCGACCAATTGCTGGTCATTCTCCGACATGATCGGGTCTGTCGCCAGCATCGCGGCGCTATCGCCGCCCAGGACTGCATCCACGAAATAATCAAAGGTGCCGCTGTCTGCGCCGGGGATGACCCGCGTGATAGGCTGATCGGGGAAACCGGCGCGCGCATCGGACCAGGTTGCCGCGCCGCTGAATATCTTCCGCAGTTCGTCAAAGCGCAGCTCGCTGAGGAAGTCGTTCTCGCTGCTGACGACGATCGCCAGCGCGTCCGTGCCGATGCGGAATGCAAGCGGCTCTATGCCCGCCGCGGCGCAGGCTTCGGTCTCCGACTGCTTGATTGGCCGGCTGGCATTGATGATGAGGGGTCGCTGCCAGCCAGCATCGGCGAGCTGCCCGTCTGTCAGGCACCAGCGCTTGAATCCGCCGCCCGTTCCCAGCACATCAAGGGTAAATTGATTGTTATGGAACTCGCGGACTTCCATGATTTCCTGGCCGACGCGGATTGTGCTGCCGGCTTTAATGGCGTCGAGCGCTTTGCCCGGCTCAACGGTGATGAGGGTGTCGTCCTCGTCAATAGCGGTCAAAATGGCGCGATTGGAATTCACCCATTGATCGCGCGTGAAAAAGGCGATTGACTCACTGCCCAGGACGAAGATGATGCCGATGGTGGTGAAGATGGACAGCAGGCCGCAAGCCAGGAGAGAGGCCTGTATGAGCACTTCCTGCGGTTTGAAGCGATGCTTCAAATCCAGGGAATGAGACTTTCGGCGCAGGCGTATTTTGCGCGTATCTGTTGGTGATTGCGGGTGCATTTGTCTGCGCTACCTAATCAGCCGAGCCGGCGACTGCTGCTGAGCCAGCGACCCGGCTGATTGTTGTAGTTCTCCGACCTCTCTACTCCGAAGCCTCGTCTTGGGATTCTGCTGGGTCGGCCGGATCCTGCGCCGCGTTTCCAATCGGCTCCAGGCCGTTGGCGATCAGCCAGGCGTCGAGCGCGCCGGCCAGGGCGGCTTCCGAAGCCGGGAAGTAGCCGACATCGATCACTTCATCGTTGACATGCGTCAGATAGAAGTTGATGAAGGCGTTCACCGGCGGCTTCTCAGCCATGATGCCGGCGTCGCTGTAAATGTAGAGCGGACGCGCCAGCGGATAGCTGCCGTCATCGGTGGTCTCTTCGTTGGCTTCAATGCCGTCAATGCTCAGGATATTCAAGCTATCTCGATTCTCATCGTAGTAGGCGTAGCCGAAAAACCCGATGGCGTAGGGACTGCCGGTGATGCCCTGCACCAGCACATTGTCGTCCTCGGAAAGTTGCGGGTTGGCGCTGAGGATCGGCTCTTCGTCTTCATCGAATACTTCTTCAACGAAGTAATCAAAGGTGCCGCTGTCCGTGCCGGGGATGAAGCGCTGAATCGCTTCGTCGGGCCACTCGGCGCGGACATCCGCCCAGCTGTCGGCGGTGCTGAAAATCAGCGCCAGTTCTTCCAGTGTGACCTCGCTGACAAAGTCATTCTCAGCCGAGACGGTCACGGCCAGCGCATCGGTGCCAACGCGGAATTCAATCGGGTCGCGCCCGATTTCGGCGCAAGATTCGCGCTCGCTGTCCTTTATGGCGCGGGAGGCGTTGCTGATATCAGTTTCGCCTTCGACGCAGAAGCGCTCGAAGCCGGCGCCGGAGCCGATGGACGCGATTGACGGCGCGACGCCGCCCAGATCCGTCCAGCGCTCGGCCATGCGTTCGCTCAGCGGGAAGACGGTGGAACTGCCCACGGTGATGATTTCGCCGTCGGCATAATCCAGGGGATCTACTTCGGGCAAACCGTATTCGGCGGCCAAGGCGCTGGCGAGCGCCAATACGAGTACAAGCAGAATCGAAACAGGGCGTACTTTGTGCATGTGGACTTTACTCTCCTGATGATTTACAGAGCTTCAGTGCAAATGTGAGCGCGCGCTCGCAAGGAAGTCTAGTGGCGCGCTGTTAACCCCTGCCGCCGCCAGTTTTAATGAAACAATATGATTTCATTAAGGCGTGGACAGCATAACTTCGAAGCGGCGTTCAATTGCTTAACAGTCTTGGCGCCGGGCGCGCGCAGGGCAGAGAAGCGGCTCAGTTTTGGTGATTTGAGCATCTGGCGCTAAAATCTAGTCAGATTGAGATTGGGCGGGTCCGCCGACAATGATCAGGTATTTTCAGCGCCGCTTGCTGCAAGCGATCCCGACTTTTTTTGGGGTGACGATCTTGTCCTTCCTGATCATCTTGTCCGCGCCGGGCGATCCGGTGGCGATGATCACCTGGGGGCCGGACAGCAATACTGAAGCCAACGACGCCATGCGCCGTCAACTGGGCTTGGATCAGCCGCCGCTGGTGCAGTACGTCTATTGGCTGATAGGCAATGACTGGACACTGATTGATTATGATGGCGATGGCCTTGGCGAGACGCCCGGCGATCGATACGGGCTGCTGCGCGGCGACCTGGGCACGTCGATAAAGAATAAACGGCCGGTGATGCAGCAGATCGCCCGGCGAGTTCCGGCCACCTTACGCCTGGGCGTGGCTGCTTTGGCTATTGGATTTATAGCGGGTGTGGTCTTGGGGGTATTGGCGGCCGTCTTCCACCGAACCTGGGTCGATCAGGTCATTCGCATCATTTCCGTGGTGGGCAACGCCGTGCCGCAATTTTGGTTGGGTCTGCTGCTAATCATCATTTTTGGCGTGCAGCTGGATATATTACCGATCAGCGGCATGCAGAATATCACGCGCCGCGGCGGCTTCGACCTGGCGGACTCGCTGCGCCACATGATCCTGCCCGTTTTTGTGCTGTCGCTGAATTGGATCGCCTTTCTTTCGCGCTTCACCCGGACGCAGATTCTCGAGGTCTTGCAGCAAGATTATGTGCGCACGGCTTACGCCAAAGGCTTGAACGACAAGGTCATTTGGGCGCGTCACGCGCTGCGCAACGGTCTGCTGCCCGTGGCGACATTTCTGGGTCCCGCAATCGGCACGGTTTTGGCCGGCGCTGTCATCATCGAGCAGGTGTTCGCCTGGCCCGGCATGGGTAAGCTGATAATTGACGCCGTCTTCGCCCGCGACTATCCGGTGGTGATGGGCTCAGTGGTGATTGCCTCCTTGATGTACATCGTGGGTGTCCTGCTCTCGGATATCATGTACGTCATCCTTGACCCGCGCATTCGACTGGAGTAGGCAGCTGATGGCCAAGGATTCCACAGTAGCTGACTTGGCTTCGGGCCTATCGCAGCAGCCGTCGCGGTCCTTTTGGCGGGACGCGTTCTCTTTCCTCTTGCGTGACCGATTGACCATAGTCTCCGTCTCCGTGCTGGTCGTCTTCACCCTGATCTGCGTCATCATGCCGGTCGTTTTTGAACGTGTCTTCGACCTGGACGTCAATAACACCAGCATACCCAACCGCTTTAAGCAGCCCGGCGAAAGCGGCTATCCGCTGGGCACGGATCAACTGGGCCGCGATCAATTTCTGCGCCTGATTTACGGCGGCCGCGTGTCCTTGACCATCGCCTATCTCGCAAGCGTCATGACCGTGTTTATCGGCATTTCGCTGGGTCTGCTGGCGGGTTTCTACGGTCGGCAAGTGGACGACCTGATCTCCTGGGCTATCAACACGCTCAGCGCGATTCCGCCGCTGTTCCTGCTGCTGATCGCCTCGGCGATATGGGAGCCTTCAACCGAAGTACTGGTGGTGGTGCTGGCGGCGCTGGGCTGGGTGGGGACGAGCCGGCTGGTGCGCGGTGAGGTGCTGTCGCTGAAGGAGCGCGACTATGTGCTGGCGGCGCGGGCTCTGGGCGCGTCGGACTTGCGCATCTTGATTTCGCATATCTTGCCTAACGTCTTCTCGATCGTGATGGTGACGATGACCATCATCGCCGGCAACTTGATTCTGATTGAATCCGGCTTGAGTTACCTCGGCGTCGGCATCCAGCCGCCAACGCCAACCTGGGGCAATATGCTGACCGATTCACGCAGTTACTTCGTCAGCGGCGTGCACCTGGTATTCACGCCCGGCATCTTGATTATGATTACCGTGCTCTGCTTCTACCTGGTGGGCGATGGCTTGCGCGACGCGCTGGATCCGCGCCGGTATCAGCAGTAGCATTTGCTGCGCCGGATATAGCGGTACGATGTAGCCAGTCCTTCGGTTGGAGGCCACGTGGAGAAATTATGCTGAAAACGGTCTTGCTCTACTTTAAGCGAAAGAGACTGATGCGGCTGTTTAAGTGCTTCAACATCAAGTACCACGCCAGTCATTTGGGCAAGGCCATGGCAAATGAGGACGACGACTTCCACCGCAAATACAATCACGAAAAGCTGCGCGAAGCTATCCTGAAGATTTGCGAGAAACAGAACATTGCGCCCACTGACTTGCGCCTGATAGAAGATGAGTTAAATGAATATATCAATGCGTTGGTGAACAAGGCGCACGATAAAGAGCGTCAGAAACTGAAGGTTCGTGAATTCGTGGATAACCGCATCAAGGTCAAGCGTGTGGAGCGACATAGGCTTCACGGCAAAACGCCGACAAGCGAGCCAGAGCGCGAATTGCATACTAACAAATGATATTCATTATCCGCAACAAAATGGGCGACTCACCGAGTCGCCCCTAAAGCTTCGATTGTTTTGCGAGGCTCCCTTTCCCCCCTTGTGGGATGCCTGCCATAGAGATGGCAGGAAGGGGCTGGGGCATGGGGGGCTAGCCCTCGATCGTCCACTTGTGGATGTCGGCCGTGTAGCCGTAGAAGACCCAGAATGGCGCTGGCTCGAAGCCGCCGACGCGGGCGTTGGCCGTCTGCCAGATATTAGGCACGAAGGACCAGTCGTAAGCCAGGTCTTCATGCGCGAGCCGCTGAATCTCACGGTAGATCGCGCCGCGCTCTTCCGTGCTGCAGCCCGGCACCGTACGCGCCTGGTCGATCAGGGCGTCAATCTCCGGATTGACGTAGGAGGCCAGGTTGTTGCCGCTGCCCGGGATATCCTGGCGGCTGTCAATCAGCGTCATGAAGTCGTTGGCGTCAGGCGCGCCGCCGGTGCCGCCGCTATTGCTCATGGAGGTGGCGTCATACATCTGGCCCAGATAGATGTCGCTGATGTAGTTGGCCCATTCCACTTTCTCCAGCTTGACGTCGAAGCCGATGTCCTTGAGTTGATCCTGCGCGACCAGGACGTGCGTCTCGAACATGAGCAGAATGTCGCTGTAGGAGATCAGGAATTCCAGACGCTGGCCGTCTTTCTCGCGCACGCCGTCGCCGTCGGAATCGACCCAGCCGGCGTCCTCAAGCAGCTGCATGGCGCCCTCGGGATCGTAGGAATAGGGCTCGAGGTCATGGTTGTAAGCCCAACCGATGGCAGGATTGACGGCGCCGATCAGCCGCGTGCCGCCATCATCGCCGCCCATGGTGGCCAGGACATCGCTCTTGTTGTAGCCCATCGCCACCGCCTTGCGCACGGCGGGATCGCTGAAGATCGGATGCGGCACTTGCTCGACCGGATTGCCGTCTTCATCATAAGCCGGCGCTGGATGCTCGGGATCAACCCAATTCAGCGCGAAGAATTTGACCGACATCTGCGGGAAGATCTGCCACTGTAAGTTGCTGGTATCGGCTATCTGCGTGAATAGATCGCCGTGCAGATAGGTGTAGTCGACTTCCGCCGCCTGGATTGACTGCAACGCCACCGCCTGCTCCTTGATGTTGCGATTGATCAGGTAAGGAATACCGACTTCTCCCCCCCACCAATTGGGATTGGCGTGGTAGCTTTGGTAAGCATCGGGCGCCCATTCGTCGAGGATGTAGGGACCGCCACTGATGCCAACGGGTTCTGTTGAGACCATAGCGGTCTCAAAGTCGCTGAAGTCGTCGGCGAAGAGATGGGAAGGCATGAAGCGGACACCGCCCAATTGACTAAAGGCAGCGCAGTCCAAGCCGGTTAAGACCACTTCGTAGGTCTTGTCGTCCACGATGCGGACTTCCTCGACCGCTTGCACCTCGGTCTCCTGGATCGACGCGACTTCGTCGGACTTGATGGCGTCTATGACGAACTTGATGTCATGCGATGTGATGGGCATGCCGTCCGACCAATTCGCGTCCTGCTTGATGTGGAAGGTGTAGACCAAGCCGTCATCGGAAATCTCCCAATTGGTCAAGCCGGGAATCGGCGCTGATGTCGCGGGATCAATCTCGTAAGGCTTGGGCCAGAGCACGCTAAAAGCCTGGAAGGAAGCGCCATCGCTGCTCAGCGCCGGGTTGAAGGTGCTGATGTTGCCGAAGCCGCGAATGACGATGGTCTCCGCGTCCTGCGCGGCCGCCAGCGCGACCGTCAGCAGCAGCAACAGGATTAGTAAAACCTTGAAGTATCTCATGGGATTCTCCCTGTACTTAATGTATTGAGCGATTTGTATGAAACTCATTCAGCCAGAGACTATAACACTTTTGGCGGCTGATTACGAAAACCCCGCTGCTGGCGGCTTGTCTGCTTGTGGCGCAATCGCCGACAGTTGAGAGATCCGCCAAATCAAGGCTTGCGCATTTAGAACAAAAGTGCTAGCCTTGTGGACATAGCAGATTCAGGACAGAAACACTACACTTAGGCAATCCCTAGACAAAGCGAGACGGCAACGATGGCGAAACGTACACAGATGGTCAAGGAAACGCTGGTCCACGCTAGTGGCGACCATGCAGCCAAACAGAAGGCGCTGGACGCCACGCTAAGCGACATCACCAAACGCTACGGTGATGGCACAATTTTCAATTTGGGCGCTGGCAGACACCTGGAGGTCGAGGCAATCTCGACCGGCTCGCTGGGCATCGATATTTCGCTGGGAGTCGGCGGCGTACCGCGCGGGCGCATCACCGAGATTTACGGCCCGGAAAGCTCGGGCAAGACGACGCTCTGCCTGCATATCGTGGCTGAGGCGCAAAAGTCCGGCGGCATTTGCGCCTTTGTCGACATGGAGCACGCGCTTGACCCGCTGTATGCCGAAAAGATCGGCGTAGATATTCAGCAGCTCTATGTCTCGCAGCCGGATACTGGCGAGCAGGCTCTGGAAATCACCGAGCATCTGACGCGTTCGGGCGCGCTGGATGTCATCGTGGTGGACAGTGTGGCCGCGCTTGTACCCCGCGCCGAGATCGAGGGCGAGATGGGCGATTCGCATGTCGGCTTGCAGGCGCGCTTGATGAGCCAGGCGCTGCGTAAACTGGCTGGCGCCATCAAGCAGTCCAATGTCTGCGTCATCTTCACCAACCAATTGCGTGAGAAAGTCGGCGTCATGTTCGGCAGCCCCGAGACGACGCCGGGGGGCCGCGCCCTGAAGTTCTACGCCAGCGTGCGCATTGATATCCGGCGCATCCAGCAGATCAAGCACAGCGGCGACATCGTTGGCAATCGCACCCGGGTGAAGATAAAGAAGAACAAGGTCGCCGCGCCTTTCAAGGAATGCGAATTCGACATCATGTTCAACCAGGGCATCAGCAAATCAGGCGAGATCATCGACATCGGCACCGAGCTGGGCATCATCGACAAGCGCGGCGCCTTCTATCGCTACGGCGATGACTTGCTGGGGCAGGGCCGCGAGAACGCCAAGCTCTTCTTGCTGAGCAACGGGGGCATGTCGGATACGATCGAGGACAAGGTGCGGCGTACCTTCGGCTTGCCGGCGATGGCTGCGGCGGCTGAGGGTGGGGGGTAGGGCTACATTTCAATTTGGGCATTCCGCCACACGGCAGTTGTTTGACCAGCAATTCTATTTGCGATATGCTCCGCTGATTATGAATTCGTTTCCGAGAGGCAATTATGCCTTACGGTGGAGTATCGACGATGCCCGAAGACAACTACAGTTATGTTCGCGATGTCTTGAATGAACTCAGGAATGGGCTCGGACCTTATATTTTGCATGAATTTGGGGAGTATTATGGGCGAAAACGAAATATTCACCTAAAGAAAATACACGAGTCTCTCAGTAGTGATCCAGCATATAGATCAATGGTGTTCGATAGTGATGAAGACACGATAGAACAAATTGATTCTGCTGGTTGGCTGAAAGTAATGCGGTTGCGTTGGGAGACAGTATTCAAAGATAAGCTAGGCGAATTTGCTGACAGCCAGGACATGATTGTACTTAATGCTCGCGCGTATTTGAGGGAATTAATAGAAGCTCGAAACATATGGGGGCATGAGTCTGACCGCAATCAGATTTCTGATTATTACGCATTGCGCCTCGTTGAAACAGCTTCATTCTTCCTGCAAGCTACCGGGGCGAATGAACATGCACAGAATTGCGAGTGGATAAAGCGGCGGTTTAGTATCGTAAGTGCCCATCAGTCCACTGAAACATCATTTGTATCCGAAGCTGCGTTTGCAGAGCGCGAATACAGAAAGCCTCCGGCAAATGAACAATTGAGGAAAACAGACTTGGTCGGTATAGATCTTTCAACGTGCAACCTGACGAGTTACGACTTGTCTGGTTTGGACATGTCCGATTCGGATTTGTCACGGTCAGCCTTGGCAAAATGTGATTTGCGGGATGCAAACCTACACGCGGCAAACTTGCGGCAATCCGATATTTCGGGAGCGGATTTGCGGGACGCGGATCTTAGGCACGCCAACTTGGCTGGGTCGACGTTGACCAAAGCTAACTTGTCGAATGCAAATCTGCTGGGCTCAAATCTTGCTAACGCAAATCTGTCTCGCGCGGCTATGTCGAGCGCAACCTTGAGGCATGCCAACTTAACCGGAGAGGACTTATCGAAGGCTGACTTAAGAGGCGCGGACTTGAGAGACGCCAAGTTGACAGATGCAGACTTGAGTGCAACGGATTTGAGCAATGCCAACCTGTCAGATGGATACATAGCTGACGCGACCTTGTCGCATGCAAAACTGACGGGCGCGAATTTGGCAAGCGCAGACTTGCGACGAACAAAAATGAATGATGCCGTATTATCATACGCAAACGTTTGCAATGCCAAACTATCGGGAGCTGTATTGACGAATACCGATTTTACTGGGGCTAACTTGTCCGGTGCGGACTTGCGTAGATCGGACATGCGACGGACAAAACTGTGCAATGCGGATTTATCCGACGGGTACTTGTCCGAGGAAGTTGACCTAGGCGACGCCGACTTAACTGGTGCAAACTTATCTAATGCGGACTTGGAGAACGCATACATGCCAGATGCAAGTCTTTCGATAGCCTTCCTTCCTTATGCAGACTTGGAAAAAGCGAATTTGACCAATGCGGATTTGACGGATGCATACATGTTGCAGGTAGACTTGAAGAACGCGAATTTAACCAGCGCAAATCTGTCGAATGCTTACTTGTGGTGCGCCGATCTGCAACGAACGGATTTGCAACAAGCGAATTTGACCAATGCAAACTTGTGCGGTGCGAATCTGTTTAGGGCGAAAATGTTCAAAGCAAACTTAAACAACGCAAGATTTAACATAAAGACGATTCTACCCGACGGCTCCTACTGGACCGAAGACACAAACATGATTAAGTTCACAGGCTAGTCACGCTATTGCTTCATTCCCTCCTGCGCCAGCCACGCCGCCTCGCTGACCAGCTCACCATTCTCTACCTCGCTGCCGGTGTAGCGCTTGTTCTTGTCGAAGTAGAACGTGAGCTCCGCCTGAAAGGGGCAGCGGGCCGCGCTGGCCAGCTTGCGGCACCAGTAGGTCTTGCCGTCGTCGGCGCGGGACAGGTCATTTAGCGGATCCACGCGAATGCGCAGAATCTGCTGGCACATCTTGGGCTGGACGTAAAAGTAGATGCCGCGATCTTCGTTGCGTCCGCCGCCGCCAAATAGCGATTTCAGGATATTCATCAGCGCCGCCTTTCAGATTGGATGACGCGAGACTGTAGTTTGTATTATAGCCGTATTGCTGCGAGCGACCTGATAGGTTGCCCCTACGATTCGTCGAGTGGCAGGCGCAGGTCCCAGGCTTCCAGATTCGCCATGAATTGATGCGCCGTCATATCAAGGTGCACCGGCGTCACGCTGACGTAGTCGCGATGCACCGCCCAGACATCCGTGCCCAGCTCGTCGGTGTTCGCCGTCGGCGGCTCGCCTTCGACGCGCACGACGCCCTTGTCGACTTCGACCAGGCAGTCGCGGTAGATGCGTACGCCCTGCCGCGTCAGCCGGATGCCGCGCAAATCGCCCAGCCGATCCACCGGCGGCACGTTGACGTTGAGGATGGTGTAGGTTGGCAAACCCTGCGCCAGCGCCATCTTGACGATGATCCGCGCGACAGCGGCCGCGACCCGGTAATCGCCGGGATCGTCTGCGTTGGCTTGCGCTAGCGAGAAGGCGACGGCTGGAATGCCGCCGATTGCCGCTTCCAGCGCGGCGCTGACTGTGCCGCTGTAGGTCAGGTCCTGGCCCATATTCTCGCCGCGATTGATGCCGGCGACCACGATGTCCGGTTTGCCGTCCATCAAGCCGAGCAGCGACAGGGCGATGCAATCAGCCGGCGTGCCGGAGACGGCGATGGCGGGTATGCCGGCGCCGATGACGCAGCGCGAGTAAGCGATGTCTTGATGCAAGGTGATCTTGTGTCCGCTGGCGCTCTGATTGACGGCGGGCGCGCAGACGCGCACCGAGCCCAATGCCTGCATAGCCTCGGCCAGACTTATAATGCCGGGCGCATCGTAGCCGTCGTCGTTCGTAACGAGTATTGAAGTCACAAATTGTCGCCTTTCCGACGCAGCGGTGAATTATCCCTGCCTGACTATAGCGCCGGCCTGCTTAGGCGCCGCAAGTTCCCCGGCTCAGTTTGAATTGCCGGCTCGAGCCGGTATTGTCATTTTCATGGGTTTCAATCACATGGTTGCCATGGTCGACGGTGACGCGAATCACATGCGGTTCGTCGGCGCGCGCGGACAGTGTCAGCGGGATCTCCAGCACGGTTTCTTCGCCGGCGTCCAGCACAGGCAGATACACGGTTTCGGGATTCTCCGCCTGGACACTTTCATCACTAAGCAAATGGGCTTTCGCGGTTACCCAGGGGCTGGTCTGCGAGTCTACTGCGCCGCTATTTCGCAGGATCGCGCGGACGATGGTTGGCTGGCCGCATAGCGGCGGATCAGGCAGGAGTTCAATGCTTGTCACTACCAGGTTGACGCCTTCGCCCGGGCCTAGCGGCTGACCCGCCTCAATGGGCAGCTCCGAAAGGTCGCCCGCGGCGGCTACCGAACTGGCGTCGACCCAGCCGTCGATTTCCGCGCCGCGCTGGATGCGGAGCCAGGAGCCCGCGGGATTGACCGCGATGATCAGGATGTCGTCGTCGACCATCAGGCTGCCAACAGGTGGGCCCGTGTCCACTCCTGATCCCGGCCGCAGTGACGCCGGGCGTATGACCGTACCCGGGACCTGGAGCGGACTAGCGCCTGGGCCGGTGACGGTCGCTTGCGATGAATCCTGGAGCGCGCGTGTTGGCGCTGTAGCCTCTTCAGTTTGGCTTGGCGCGTCTACCTCGCCTGGCGGCGCGAGGGATGTTGTTTCCGGCGCCTGGTATGGGTCGCGCGGGACCACCATAATGCTGATGTCTTCGCGCGCGGAGCTGCCGTCGCCGCGCTCGGCGATGACGGCGATGGTGAACTCGCCCTCGTCGCTGGTCGGCCAGTCCATAGTCAGGGGCAGGATCTCAGCATTGGTCTCGTTGGGATTGAACTGCTCGGCCATCAATTTCTCATTCAGGAGCAGTGCTACGCGCGAAAGGTCTGGCCCGGCATTTTCAACCCGCGCTTGCACGATGACGGTCGCGCCTGACTGGTATTTTTGCTCGGGCTGGGGCGCGGCGATATGAATCTCCGGCGGACCGTCAAAACTGGGCGAAGGGACATAGGCGGCGTAACCCAGATTGCAGCCGGCCAAGACAAGCAAGCAAAGCACTGATACCAGCATGGAGGCTGAAAGCCCTCGCTTTGCCACGCCAGACTGCATTGACTGTCTCCCGCACGGGCCGCGCTCAAGGCCACCGACTTTAGCAGAATTCGCATGATTTGCGAACCGCGCAAGCCTGCGATTTGCCTGCTCATTTAGCGCTTTGACAGCAGCAATTCGTCGTCGGCCAAGGCGCTGAATGAGCAAGGCGCGGCGGATGCTCAGCGGTGGGCCTACTTTTGTTTCCGGCGCAGATTGTGTACCATTTAATAGCGACAAAATTATGAGGCGGGCATGGAAGCGATAGCGCTCTTGCGGGACAAACGCATTATTCTGGGTGTTTGCGGCAGTATCGCGGCTTACAAAGCGGTGGACCTCGCCAGCAAATTGACCCAGGCGGGCGCGCAGGTCGATGTGCTATTGACGGCGGCGGCTCAGCGATTTATCAGTCCGCTGACTTTTCAAGCGGTGAGCGGGCGGCCTGTTTACAGCGACTTGTGGACTTCCGATTCAGCCGCGGGCCTGCCCAGCCACATCGCTCATATTGGTTTGGGGGAAGCGGCCGACCTGCTGGTCGTCGCGCCGGCCACAGCTAATAGCCTGGCCAAGCTGGCGCATGGATTGGCCGATGACCTGCTGTCGATTACCGCGTTGGCGATTGATTGTCCGCTGCTGATCGCCCCGGCTATGGACGGCAATATGTACACCAGCCCGGTTGTACAAGACAACTGCGAGACGCTGCGGCGGCGGGGCGCGCAGCTAATCGAAGCGGACGAGGGGCGATTCGCCAGCGGCTTGGCCGGCAGGGGGCGCTTGCCGGAAACGGAGACCCTGATCGGGCACATACGCCGCGTCATCGGCCGTGACGGGGAGTTGGCGAGCCACAAGCTGGTGGTTACGGCCGGCGGCACGCGCGAAGCGATCGACCCGGTCCGTTTCATCACCAATCGCTCGACGGGCAAGCAGGGTTACGCCATCGCGCAGGCGGCTGTCGATGCCGGCGCTGATGTCGCGCTGATTTCGGCGGCGGCTGGCTTAGCGGCGCCGGTGGGCGCGACGCTGGTCGCTGTGGACTCTGCTGAGTCCATGCGGGAAGCTGTCCTGGCCAATGTCGCCGATTCGTCGGCTTTGGTCATGGCGGCGGCGGTGGCGGATTATCGTCCGCGAACAGTGTCGGAGCAGAAGATCAAGAAGTCGGATGACAGCTTGAATTTGTCGCTGACGCGGACGGCCGACATCTTGATGGCGGTCAAGGCGCAGCGGGCGCGAACCGGCTATCCCATGATCGTGGTGGGCTTCGCTGCTGAGAGTGAGAATCTGGTCGAAAACGCCAGCGATAAACTGCAGAGCAAGGGGCTGGATCTGCTTATCGCCAATGACATCACGGCGCCGGACGCCGGCTTCGCTGCTGACAGCAATCGCGTAGTCGTGCTGGATATGGACGGCGGCTTGCATCACATCGATCGCAGGAGCAAAGCCGATATTGGCGCCTACATCATTGAGCGCATCGGCGGATTGTTGGACTAGCGCGCTTCTTGACGCTGCTCTAAGGCTTGCAGCGCGCTCAACGCCCGGCAGTGGGCGATGTAGGCGGACAGGGTCTGTTGGCAGCCTATCTGATAATAGGGAATAAGCCACGGTACGCCGGCGCCAGCGAAACCGTCTTGCATGTAGGTCAGGCGCGTTTCCTTGCCAGCCGGCGCGAAACTGAGTCGAATGTCTGTGCTGCCCGCCCAAGCCGGGTCGCGCCAGGTGTAAGCCAGTTCCTCCGGCGGATTCCAAACCGAAATGTTGCCGATGAGGTATTCGCTGCCATCGGCGAAACTTTCGTAGTAGCGCCCGCCCGGTTGCGCTTCGAAACGGATGCGCAGTGGGCGGGTCGTCTCCGGCGCGAAGCTGTAGGGGAAGACGCCCTGACGCGGCCACCAGACATTCATCTGCTCGGTGAAGACTTCAAAGGCCTGCTGCTGCGGGAGGGGGACGGCGGCTTCGATCCTTACCTCAAGCATGGTTTTCTCCTTCCCCGCTAGCAAAGCACTATTCACATACAATACCATCGTTGTCGCGGTCATTCATGTATTGATAAGCTGGGTGTCCGCGACTTACTGGGGCAATGCCATGATTTCGCGCCTCAGCACAAGTAATCCTGCCATTTCGGTTATCGTCATACAATTGCAATGCGGATTGAGCAGGTTGCGGCTGTACCGCTGGATTTGGCGCAGGTTGTGAAGTTGTCGCGTCTCGTTGAGATTGGGGCGGCGATGATCCTGCGACAGGCTGGCTAACTGATTTTCTAACAGGCTTGGTCGCGCTAACTCGTCCAGTTTTTGCTATCCATCCTTGGCCAATATCAATCCAGCAATAATCGTCGCCTTGCATTGACCCATCAACAGAATAAGTTCCGGCCGATGCCGAGCCTAATCGCGCACTGCTCACTGATGGTTCTTCTCTGATATTCATGCCAGCAATTACATAGGCTCTGTCATGCGAGAAACATCCATCATTTGACAGGTTTGGAGAAGCTGGCACAGTGGATTGTCCAGAATCAGCATAACAATTCAATGTATCGGCTGGGCTAGACTTGTAGCAATTTGGTTTAGGATCGCAAACTTTCAGTGTTAATATTGCTACATCGGCTTCTTCGGCATCCATCGAAAGACCGTACTTGGCTTTGACATTTACCACCGCGTGTACATACCAGCATTGATTTTGCGGCGGTAGCCACTCAGACAGATCCTTAGCGCTCTTTTGATAACGATTTAGGCTTGGGCTTGCAAGCGTCAAATTGTCCAAGTCTCTTGCGAATGCGCTCTTCGTTGCATCTGAAGCGGCGCATAAACCGCTGTCATGCGCTTCCGATGTAGCCACAATATGTTCGATGTCCGTTTCGCTACGACTCTGGAAAACTTCGCCAGTGTATGGACTGGTAATCTTTCCGTTTAGGTTCTGGGAGATGATTTGTAATTCAATGCTTTGTGGATAGGAATAGTCTGCTCTGGTGTATGGTGAGCAGCGTACTTCGGGGGAAATGTTAATTTGTGCCTCTACCCCCCCCCCCCCCAATTAATGCTAAGACAATGATGAAGAATATTCTCATGTTCCATCCTCACAGTCATCTGTGTTCAATTCTTTTTCAAGCGCCTCAAATTGCTCGATTGCTTCGGCAGTTGCGTGAACTGGGGGAATAAACTTGAATACGCGCCTAGGTTCTGACATCAGCTCGTCGCATTCAGACGACTCGTCAACGAGGTCATCCTGTAGCAAGCGTTTGACCTTGAGCTACTCTTCCCGGTTGAGTTGTTGCGGTTCCATGACAAACTCTGGCGCGATCATGATTGTCTTCCCCACCATTGCGCTTATGATTATACCATAACTTAAGCGCGCTCAAGGGCGGGGCCGCTGGGAGTGATCTATTATAGTGGATGCGGTTTACCTTCGACTCAAAGAAAAAAAACTCTGTGCCCTCTGTGTCTCTGTGGCGAATTAACCTGCGCCAAGCTCGGCATTCAGGAAATATTCACCATGTTAGCCACTCCCCGGCCGCTTGCTAGGTTGCGACCATCTCGGTTACACTGCAAGTGTCGAAACGAATCGGAAGCCATCGCCATGTTCGATGATGTGCGGCAAGTTACCGAGGCTTTGCGCGGGCAGCAGTATATCCCTACGGACGAGATCTCGACCGTCGTTTTTTTGGCGGGCAGGTTGGGCAAGCCGCTGCTGACCGAGGGACCGGCCGGCGTGGGCAAGACCGAGCTGGCTAAAGCCTGGTCGGGCGCATCGGCAAAACCGCTCATCCGCCTGCAATGCTACGAAGGGCTGGACGAGAACAAAGCGCTTTACGAATGGGAGTACGCCAAGCAGATGCTGTATACGCAGCTGCTGCGCGACAAGCTGAGCGACTTGCTGGCTTCCGCTGGTACTTTGCGTCAAGCGGCTGATCGCCTGGGGGCTGAAGACGATGTCTTCTTCAGCGAGCGTTTTTTGCTGGCGCGTCCGCTGCTGGCGGCGCTGCTCAGCGAAGAGCCGGTGCTGCTGCTGATCGACGAGATTGACCGCGCCGATGCCGAATTCGAAGCCTTTCTGCTGGAGATTCTTAGCGATTTCCAGGTCTCGATACCCGAGCTGGGCACGATACAAGCCCGGCATCATCCCAGCGTGGTTTTGACCAGTAATAATACGCGCGAGCTGTCCGAAGCTTTGAAGCGCCGCTGCCTGTACCTGTTCGTCGATTATCCGACGCATGAAGCCGAGCTTAGTATCGTGAAAATGCGCGTGCCGGAATTGAGCGAGAAACTGGCGCGCCAAACGGTCGACGTAGTGCAGGGCATGCGCCGTATGGACTTGAAGAAGAACCCCAGCGTGTCGGAGACGATCGATTGGGCCAAGGCGCTGGTCATGCTGAATGCCGATAGCATCGATGAAAAAACGCTGGAGACCACGCTGACGGTTTTGCTCAAGCATGAGAGCGATGTGCAGAAGGCGCGCCGGCAAATCATGCGCGGAGGGAGCGACGACCGCTATCAGGGGCGGGGGCGCGGCGGCCGCTCGGAGTGGAATTAAACAACGGCGCCCACAAATATCGAGTGTGTAGGGGCGAGCCGGTGGCTCGCCCTTTGGCGCCATTCAGATGCTGACATTCGCGCTCAGTTCAACTAAAATAGCAGCAACGAATGCATAATCCCGTGAGCGAAAATTGAGCCTATCCAGCGCGACAATTGACCGCAGCCGCGATTTCGCCAAGCAATTGCTGCGGACGCCGCTGCTCTTGTACAAACTGGGCTGGGCGCCGGCCTTGAATTGGATGCCGCTGATGATCCTGACGACCCGCGGGCGCAAGAGCGGCTTGGCGCGGCATGTGGTGGTGGAGTATCGGCGGCACGGCAGCAAGTACTACATCGTCTCTGGTTGGGGCGCGGACACCGACTGGTACCGCAATATCCAGGCGGACAACCGCGTTACTGTTCAGCACGGCGAGCATATCGCCGCCGCGCGAGCGCAACCGGTGGAAGATCGGGCCGAAGCCCTGCGCGCGCTGTATATGTTCAGCCGCAACTCCTGGATTTACGAGAGGCTTTTCGCCCGCATGTCGTCGGCGCAGGCGGCTGATCTGAATACCTTGGCTGAGGTGGTGGACGAATTTACCGTCTTGCGGCTGGAAGCGACCGGCGATGAGCCGGAGCTGCCGGCGGTTGAGCTGTACAGCGAGCAGGTCAGGCAAGTCGCGCTATTTGCAGTGGTGGTGATTGGCTTGCGATTGCTCTTGGCGGTCTTGCGCTCCGGCGGAAAGCGACGGGATGTCGACGCCTGAGGCGGCTCGACGCTGGCGCGGAGTGCGGCCTGCGGCAGCCAATTCCCGGCTAGACATCAAACTCCACCCCTTGCGCCAGCGGCAGCTCGCCTGAGAAGTTGATGGTAGTGGTCTGCCGGCGCATGTAGGCTTTCCAGGCGTCGGAGCCGGATTCGCGGCCGCCGCCGGTTTCTTTTTCGCCGCCGAATGCGCCGCCGATTTCCGCGCCGCTGGTGCCGATATTGACATTGGCGATGCCACAGTCCGACCCGGCCGGTGACAGAAAAGCCTCGGAGCTGCGCAGGTCGCCGGTGAAAATGGCGCTGGACAGTCCCTGCGGCACGGCGTTGTGCATGGCGATAGCTTCAGCGAGCGCTTCATACTCCATGACGTACAGGATTGGCGCGAAGGTCTCATGGCGGACCAAGGGCGTTTGCCGCGGCATACGAATGATGGCCGGTTCGACGAAGTTCGCGCCGATATCGGGCCGGGGGATGCCGCCAGTCAGCACTTGGCCGCCCTCGGACTCCGCGCGCTGGATGGCGGCCATCATGGTGTCGACAGCGCCTTCATTGACGAGGGGACCCATCAGGATGCCCTCCGCCATCGGGTCGCCGATAGCCACCGACTGATAGGCGCGGATGAGGCGGTTGCAGAGTTCGTCGCTGATCGACCGCTGTACGATCAGGCGGCGGGTGGTGGTGCAGCGCTGGCCGGCTGTGCCCACGGCGCCGAAGACGATGGCGCGAGTGGCCAGATCCAGGTCGGCGTCGGCGCTGACGATGATGCCGTTGTTGCCGCCCAGCTCGAGGATGCTGCGTCCCAACCGCGCGGCGACGCGCTGCGCCACGCGCTTGCCTGCGCGAATCGAACCAGTGAAGCTGATCAGCGGCAGGCGCTCGTCGGCGGTCATGCGCTCGCCGATGGCTGCGTCCGCGTCGATGACCAGGTTGAAGACACCGGCCACGCCGTGCCGCGCCATGACGCGGTTGCAAATATGCTGCACGGCAATGGCGGTGAGCGGCGTGCTGGGGGAGGGCTTCCAGATCATGGTGTCGCCGCAGACGGCCGCGATGGCGGCGTTCCAGGACCAGACGGCTACCGGAAAGTTGAAGGCGGTGATGACGCCGATCGGCCCCAGCGGGTGCCACTGCTCGTACATGCGATGGCCGGGCCGCTCCGAGTGCATGGTTAAGCCGTAGAGCTGCCGCGACAAGCCGACGGCGAAATCGCAGATATCGATCATTTCCTGGACTTCACCCAAACCCTCGCTGCGGATCTTGCCGTTCTCAAGCGAGACCAACTCGCCCAGCGGCTCTTTATAGTCGCGCAGGGCATTGCCGAGATCGCGTATGACTTCACCGCGCCGGGGCGCCGGCAGCAAGCGCCAGGAGGCGAAGCCCGCTTGCGCTGCTCTGACGGCCGCGTCGTAACCGGCGGGCCTGGCCGGGCTAACCGTCGCGATGATTTCGTTGCTGGCTGGATTGAGCGAATGCAGAGCCGCGCCAGCCGGATTTTCCAGCCAGCCGTCGTCGCCGGCGTAGACGCCCGCGTTGATTGACTTGATTCCCAGCGTTTTCAGGACATCGTTCATCGTTGCTGCTCCTTGTTCACTTTAGGGCGTGGAATATATCAACGCAATCAGATTATAGGCAATCTCGGCACAGGATAATTCACCACAGCTCCCGCTCTAGTCGCGACAAGGCTCACGCAATATAGAAAATTCGAAACATCTGGATTGTGTAGGGGCGAGCCGCCGGCTCGCCCGCAAGTGGTAGCAGGATACGTTTGCGGGCGACTTGACAAGTCGCCCCTGCCAATTTCGATTTGTTTGCAGATGGGACTTGGCTGGTTCATAAAGAAGAGGCGCCGAGACCGTAGAGAAAAATGCCATACCGAGTGAATTCGTTATGTTCCACTAAGTTGCTTGCCTCATCCTGGATCTTTCAAATATATCGGCCGGACCTCCGCGGCCGGGAATGGGCGCTCCTCTGGAATATGGCGGTTTTCGCGCAGGCGGCGCCAGGCGAGCTCGGCCAGGCGCCCGGCGCGGCGCAGACGATCGGCGGGTGGCGGCAAGTCGATATGCGCGCCGGCTTGCTGGGCGGCGCTGATGGCTTTTAAGCCGGCGCTCGAGATTTCGCCGCTGATGGTGAACGGCGGCCGGCAGGCGGACAGCAGTTCCTCCCAAGTGCTGATCTCGGCCGGTCGCCTCAAAATCCAGGAGCCGGTGCCCGGCGCGTATTTGGCCCAGATGACGCGGCTGCGCCCGGCCGGCGCCGTCGCGATAAGCGGCTGCGTGGCGCGGGCGGCTTCATGCGCTTCGAGCGTGATCTCCAGGGTGGTCAGCGGCGCCAGCGGCAAGTCGTGGACCGCCGCCATGCCTTTTGCCAGCGCCACGCCGATGCGCAGGCCGGTGTAGGAACCGGGGCCGACGGCAACAGCCAGGGCTTGCAGGTCCGCCATGCTTACATCGGCCTGCCGCATGAACTGGTCTATCATGGGCGCCAGCAGCGCGCTGTGCTTGCGACCGGCGTCCAGCGACCACTCAGCCCGCAGCGCCTGCCCGTCGTGCAGGGCGATGCTGAGCATATTTGTTGCGGTGTCGATTGCCAAGAGCATAATATGCCGCTTCTACGTTATACGGATATTTGCGGGTCGCGCCGCAAGGCGTCCAGAAGCGCTGCGTAGCGCGCTCCCTGCGCGAAAAAGCTAAGCTCGCGCCCTTCGCCGTCGAGCAGTTCAATATCGATCCAGAGATACGCTTGCGGCAGGATTTCGCGAATGCGCTCGGGCCATTCCATGATGACGATATTTTCGCTGTCCAGCAAGTCGTCGAGTCCCAGCGAGTCGGCTTCGCTGGGTCCGCTTAGGCGATAGAGATCAATATGCGCAAGCTGCTGCTGGTCTTGGCTGCGCCGATGCTGGCGCGCCAGATTGTAGGTCGGGCTGGTCAGGGCGGGGACAGCGCCCCAACCCGCGCCGATGCCGCGACTGAGTACAGTCTTGCCCGCGCCGAGCGTACCTGAAAGGCAGATGACATCAGCGGGTTGCAGCCGCCGCCCAAGCGCCGCGCCGATGGCTTCCGTGCGCTGAGGCGTCGCGCTAATCAGACGCAATTGCATGTCTCCGGCCATATCCATTGTTATGCGCGTTTGTTGTGGCCATTCAAAGTCGCTGACATCAAGACCAGGAGCGGCTAATTCTGTGGACTTGAAACTCCGCCAAATATAGAAAAAATCTCTGTGACCTCGGTGTTCTCTGTGGTGAAAAAACCTGTGTCCTGTTCGCAAAGAGAATTATATCCACGATAATCGCCACTCCCTCAAGACTCATTGCGATAGGCAGTCAAGCATGGTGACTCTGCCATTGAGAAGCGCGTCAAGAATGCAGCGACCAGCTTGAGAGCGACACTCAGCAGCAGCAACCGGATGAAGAGAGCTTGAATTGGCCGTGAGGCGTTTGCCGAGCGCATAGTATATCCATTGGGCGACATATCAGGACGATATTATATCAAGCGCCGGGGAAAGGCAGCGGTGAAAGCGCGCGCCGCTTCGCTTGAGCCTGTGGCCTGATTGGGCTATACTCGGCGAATAACAGCAGGATTTTGTCTGCATTGCAAGGTGCTATGAATCAAGGAAATCGCAGCCGCGCGCTGGACGAATCCTTGCGCCGCCTGGGCCTGGTGGCGGAGGGCGTCAAGACCTGTGTGGTGGTTAGTGACGACGGCTTCCCGCTGGCCGCATTCCCGGCGTCTGCGGCGAACGAGAGCGGGGATGATTCGCTGAGCGCGGCGCGGGTGGCGGCGGTCTCAGCGCGGCTCACGGGGCAGGCGGAAACTACGCTGGATCGTCTGGCGCAGGGCGATATGGGGCGCCTGCTGCTGGAAGGCGATAGCGGTACGCTGTTGAATTGCCCGGCCGGCGCTGTGACGCTGGCGCTGGTGATTGAGCCCGGCGCCAGTATGGGGCATGTCTTGTTCGCCGCGCGGAAAGCAGCTTCTGAAATCGAGGCGATTCTCGTCCGCGGCTAGGGCAGCCTTCCCGCAGCTATTCAACCTCAGCGAAAGCCGGGTGGTAGCTTACATGTCCGCGCGCTTCGCCTGGTAAGGACTCATCCAGAATAGCCAGCATAAAATGTTCATGCCGCCCGCCAGGTTTAACGTAGTCCGAGCTGAAGCCGAGCGGCTGGGCTGGCTGATAGCCGAAGCGCTGATAATAGCTGGGGCTGCCGACCAGAAAGACCAAGTCATAGCCCGCATCAGCAAGCGTCCGCAGACCGGCTCGCACCAAAGCCGAGCCGATGCCCTGGCGCTGTCGTGGCGGCGCTACGGCGATGGGTCCCAGCGCGGGGAAACGGCCGACTTGGTCGCCATCGGTGACGCTGACCAAGCTGTATGCGGCGTGGCCTAGGAGCTCGCCCTCGATTTCGGCGACTTGCGAAAGGATCAGCGCGTCCTCAGCGCGCAGCCGATCGACCAGGCGCGCGTGCGCTTCCCCTTCAAAAGCGGCCGCTTCAATTGTATAGATGCGGCTGATGTCGTCGGCGCGCTCTTCGCGAATGTCAATCTGCATGGTTCAGCTTTTCCTCGTCAGCGGCGGCCCAATGTTAGCCTGCAATTTGCCCTGGCGCCTGGTATGTTGCACAATCTTGGCAGCAAAACAAACCCGGAATACGACATCATGGCGCGGAATTGACGATGATAGAACCCAAATTTCTCTACCTCAGCACCACTGGCCATCGCAGCGGCCGGCCGCACCTGATCGAGATTTGGTACGTCGCGCAGGCCGGCCGCTACTATATCATCGCCGAAAAGCGCGAGGCGGCGCATTGGGTGCGGAATATCCGCGCCAACCCGGCGCTGCGCTTTCGCCTGGGCGATACGATGCCGGAAGCGGCCGACTCGGCGCTTGCGGAAGGCCGAGGCGGCTTTCCGGCGGATGAGGCTCTGATTGCCGCCGTCAAAGCCAGGATGGACGCCAAGCACGGCTGGAGCGATGGCTTGGTGGTTGAGATCACGCCGCTGGACTGAGCTGAAATCGGCAGGGTCAACCGGCCGGCTCGAGCCAGCGCGTTGCGGCATCGCCCTCGGCGATCCAGCCGCGGCTGCCATCGCTGAGTTGGACGCGCCACCAGCGAAACTCGTCATCACAGAAGGGACCGCCGACCAGTGACACGCCGGCGCCCCGCGAAAGCCTGAAAATGACGGTGGCGGCCGTCTCCGGCACGGCGTAGACCTTGGCGCTGTCTTGCGCGATGAGAGCCCGGTCGCCCACTTGCAGATCGGTAGCGAGCAGGCCGGGGCAACTGGTATCGATTGTGAAGCTCGGCGGCGCATCCGGCTTATATTCGGTCAGATACAAGATGCTCGCGGCGTAGTTGCCCAGGTCTTGGCTGCCGGCCCAGATGTCATATAACCCTGACAAAGCGTAATCGAAGCCGATGGAAGCATCGCCGTCAGAGTCGCTGACGCTGCAATGCCAGCGGCCGTCGGCGCCGTTAATCAAGAGCGTCATTGCGGCCGGGCTGTATAGCGAAATCCATAGATCGGCCAGGTCTTCGCTGAGATAGACGCTGTAATCGGGCGCTTCGGAGACATAGCCGCGACAGGCCGGGTCAGCGAGATGCTCCGCGGCGTTGCTGCGCCCGCCGCCCAATAGCTGACGCGTGTAGGGCGATGGCTGGAATCCGCGAGCGAGCGTGATTTCGCCGTAGAGCGGGTCGCGCGCTGGATCAGGCCCCGTGGCTGTGGTAGGCAGCGCTTCGGGTCCGGCTTCAGCCAGGTAGAGGACGGCATCGTCAAAAGTGTCGGCCGCGTAACTGCCGATCCAGACTTGATAGCTGCCTGGCGCCGCGTTGTGGTAGACAAGCGCCGGGTTCAAGCCGTTAGTATCGTCGTTGCAGGACCAGCTTCCGTTGGGCAGATTGACGATGAGCGTCGTGTCTTCGGCGCTGGCGATGAGGAAGGTGAGGCGCTTGAAGCCCGGCGCCAACTCCAGGACTACATCGGGATCCGCCGCGGCGTAGCCCAGGCAATTGTCGCCGAGCGCCAACGGTTTTACGGCGACATCGCCACCGCTGACCACGTCGATGGTGAAGGGACTTGGCGCGAAGCCCGGCGCCAGGACCTGCCGCCCGTAGCGCGCTTCGCCGCCGGGATTGAGGTCCGCTTGCGCCAGGCTGGCTGGAAGATAACAGAGTAGAGCCAGGCTGATGAATACGGCGCAACGGAAGAGAGTCGCCATTTTGTCTCCTCGGTCAAGTCGGCAGGGGGCAGCGACTACTAGCGCTGACGCCCATTATAGCGCTTTCCTGGGAGCCGTTGGCCGCATCTGGCGCGTAAAGAGCAGTCTCGCCGGTTGTGAAGTTGTGAAGCGGAAGTTACCGCGCTGAGACTTCAGAGCAGGTCGCGGAAGTCAGTCAGCTTGCGGAAGATAATGCGATTCGAATCGTGATAGCGGATGGCGCCGCGGTAAGCCGTTCGCACCAGGTAGATGATGTCGTCGCCGTCAAATTGCCAGTCGACATACTGGAAACCGGTCAGCCGCGCTGAATCTGGCGGCGTCAGCCCGCTTTGATCGCGCATCAGCGTATGAACGAGACGCCAGTTGATGAGGTCGGACGAGACGCTGAGAGACAAGACATTGCGCTGGCGGGGCCAGGCCGGGTTGGTGACGTTGTTAACCAGTGAAATATAAAGTCCACTCTCTGCGTCGTGGCGAATATTGAATTTCGTGCCGCCGCCGGGAAAATCGATGAAGCCGCCCTCGGGATCAAAGGAGATGCGGTTGCCATCCTCATGGACTTTGACGATGACGGCGCGGTTCACCATTGGGCTGGCGTTCAGCCGCAGGATATTCCACAGCTCGCCATTGGGCGCCACGACGATATTGCCCTCCAGCCAGCAGGGGCGCTCCGGCGCAACCCAGTCGTCCGGAATCCAGCGCGGGTCGAAAGGAATCTTGTTGCTGATCGTCCAGTTGGCCGCGTCTAGCAGGTCGGCATCGCCGGGCGCGGAGACGACGCAGGAATGGAAGCTGGGACCGTGAATCGGCGGGTCGGCGTCTTCGAAAGCCTTGTAGAGGCGTCCATCGCGCTCCAGCACGGGCACGGGCGCGCAATGATAATTTGGCGCTTCGCGGAAGGGACCGCCGCGAAATAGCAGACCGCTGCGTTCGTCGGCTGGATGCGTCCAGGTGAAGCCGCCATCGGCGCTGCGGCGGATGACGATCGAGCCGTACTGCTGCGAGACGCCCAGGATGTAGACGCTGCCGCGGTGCCAAAACAGGCTGCTCCAGTAACAATTCATGATGTGCGTGATGTTGAGCCAGGTGAGACCGTCGTCATCGGAGCGGTAGATGCTGGTCAGGCTTTCTTCGTCTTCGTGATTTCTGGGGCAATTGGGCAAGCCGAAATAGTCATGCGAGGCCAGCAGCGCGCCGTCGGGCAGGCGCAGGATGCTGGGGCTGCCGAGGTAGGTCTTGCTGCGTTCGGGCTGATATTTGACTTCGCGCCAGGCTAATGACACTGGCCGACCTTTCTACAAATAGTCGCGGAAATTTTCCAGCTTGCGGAAAATGATCTGGTTGGAGTCGTGGAAGTTGCGCGCGCCGCGGTAGGCGGTGCGCACGGCATAAATCAAGTCAGCGCCGTCGAATTGCCAATCGACATACTGGAAACCGGTGAGGGCTATTGAGTCTTCGGTATTCAAGCCGGTGTCGTCGCGCATCAGCGTCTTGACGATGCGCCAATTCCAGAGGTCGTCCGAAGCCGTCAGCGACATGACGTTGCGCTGGCGCATGGGGTGGCGGGCGCGGTAGCGCTGCGACGAGAGATCGCTTGCCAGCCGCTCGAGGATATCTTTGTTTGCCAGGTTATTGACCAGGGAAAGGTATTTGCCGGTGACGGGATCGCGGCGGATTACGAACTTGGCTTTGGCGCCGGGGAAATCGATGTAGCCGGAATCGGGATCAAAGCTGAGCGTTTTGCCCTCGTTTGCGATGCTAAGGCGCGGCGCCTTTTCGTCGAGAACCGAGCCGCCTTCAAAGGTCAGGATATTCCAGAGCGCGCCGTCGGGCGCGACTACCACGTTGCCTTCGCGCCAGCCGGCCGGGTTGGCTTTGTCCGCATCCCAGCCGCGCGGGATCCAAGCCTGGTCGAAAATGAGCTTGTTGCTCATGGTCCAGTTGGCCGCGTCCAGCAGGTCGGCGTCGACCGGCGCGGAAATCACACTGGCTTGGAAGTTGCCCCAGCCGGGCGGATCGCAGTCTTCGAAAGCTTTGTAAATCCGACCTTCGTGGACGACGACCGGCACCGGCGCGCAGTGGTAGTTGGGCGGGTCGTGATAGACGCCGCCGCTGAAAAGCCAGCCGCTGGCTGCGTCTTTGGGGTGCGTCCAGGTGAAACCGCCGTCGTCGCTGCGGCGAATGACGATGGAGCCGTATTGCTGCGATGCGCCCAGAATGTAGACGCTGCCGCGATGCAGGAAGAGGCTGCTCCAGTAACAATTCATGATGTGGGTGATATTGACCCAGGAGGCGCCGTCGTCATCGGAGCGGTAGATGCTGGTCAGGCTTTCTTCGCCTTCGTGATTTTTGGGGCAGCCGGCCAGGCCGAAATAATCATGCGACGCCAAAAGCGCTCCATCGGCGAGGCGGACGACGCTTGGGCTGCCAAGGTAGGACAGGGCGCGCTCGGGGTGAAACTTGATTTGCGACCAATTCATGGGCGGCTCGCTTTGCAGTGCTTGGGTAAATATCGCTGGCTTGAGAAAAGAAAATGGGCTCGCGCCGAAACGCGAACCCATCAAAAACTGAACTTGCCGGCCTACTCGCTGACGAACCACTGATCGGAGTGGCCGCTTTCGAGATGGCTGATGTAGAGGACGCCCTCGGCTGGCGTGAAGTTGTGCAGACGGTTGGAGCGGATGAAGACCTCCGGCGCCTCGCCAACAGGACCGATGTGGTAGATGTTGCGGACGGTATTGGCGACCAACTGCGTACCGAGCTCCAGGTAGCGTTCAGAGCCGATTTCGGTCAGTTGCCATTCGTCAACCAGCCGCATCTGTTCTTTCTGGTACTCGGGCGGTTCTTCGCCTTCTTCGCCGCCTGACAGCCACCATTGACGCCAGGCCAGGCCGCCGCCGACGGGTGTCGAATCAATGCCGTAGGGCGGGCGCAACCAGATGGGACGCTGGTACATGTCCTTCTCGGAGACGACATCGGCAAACCAGGTCGAAGCGTGAACTTCGTTGGCGAGCAGCGCTTGCTTGAAGGCTTCGCGCGTACTGGGATTGATCTCGACATCAACGCCGACAGCTTCCCAGTACTCAGCCACCAGTTCGGACATAGGAATTCGGTTGATGGCGTCCCAGAGCACGATCGACAGTTTCTCGCCATCGGGGCGCAGGCGTACGCCGTCATCGCCCATCGTCAAACCCATTTCGTCCAGCAGGGCGTTGGCGCCGTCGGGGTCATAGGCGGCGTAGTGGTCGCTCATCCAGTCTTCGTAGAAGGCGGACAAGGACGAGACGCCCCACTGGCGCGGGACGGCTTGGCCGAAGAAGAGCACGGCGTTGATCTCATCGCGGTTGATCGCCAGCGACATGGCTTGGCGGAAGCGCAGGTCGTTGAAGATCTCGTTCAAGACCGGGTCATTGACCGTGATGTTGAACTGATACTTGCTCATGGCGCCTTGATCGGCGGGCCAGAGGATGGTGGTGTAATCGCCTTCAGCCTCGCCGGCTTTCAGTACCGGCAGGTCGCTGACTTCCAGGTTGTAGAAGCCGTAATCAATGGCGCCGGCCTGGACGTTGAGGATGACCACTTCCGCCTCGCCCAGCAGCAAGCGCACCTGGCGGTCGATGTAGGGCAGTTGGTTGCCTTCGGTGTCGACCTTGTAGTAGTAGGGGTTGCGGACGTAGAACTTGTTGCCGAAGTCGTCGACGGTATCCAGGGTCCAGGGTTTCACGACTGGCAAATCCGGATCGAAGTCGCTCTGCCCGGTCTGGCCGTTCATGTGGAATTGGAAGGCGCCGGCCCAGCTGTCGTAGCCTTCGGACTCGGCGAGCCCTTGCGCGTCCTCATTGTAGTCGGCGTGCCACTGCTGCAGATAATGGCGCGGCGCGATTGGGAAGCCCTGGCCGCTGCGCGCGACCACGAGCGAGAATGCCGGATTCGGCTGCGCGGCGACGAAATTGACAGTCATGTCGTCGACCTTCTCCACCACGAGCGGCGTTCCGCCCGGCTTGAGCGCGTTGGACATATTGGGCAATTCTTCGTGCAGCATGATGTCTTCGTACCAGAACATCACGTCATCGGCGGTGAGGGGCGCGCCATCGCTCCATTTCATGCCGCTGCGCAGCGTGACCGTGGCCGTCATCAGGTCCTCAGACAGCTCAATGCTCTTGGCGACTTCGGGGAAGACGACTTCCCAATTGGTCGAGAAGCCGGTCAAGTGCTGGTCCCAGGCGGTGAAGCCGGTATTGCCGAATGAAGTGGGATTGGTGGCGTTGAAGGTGATTTCGCCGCCATAGGTCCCGATGGCTTCACGTGGCTGAACAACCATGATATCGCCGCGGTCGGGCAGGCGCTCTTCGACCGGCGGCAGGTCGCCGGCGGCAACCATATCCGCCAGCATCGGCGCTTCGTTAAACATGCCGATGGTATTGCCGGTTTCGGCTTCATAGGCGTCGAGCGACCAGGTTCGGAGATTATCGGCCGGCGAGTAGCCGTCTTGCGCCGCCGCGGTAAAGGCCGTTAGCGCCAGCATCAGAATGAGCAAAACACTCAATAGCTTGCGATAGGTAAACTTTGACATCGTTTTTCCTCCAGTGAATGAAAAAAGTCGTTGTGGCTAATCAGATCATACTCGCTCTTGCCCTGCCACCTCCTTACTGCCTTTTTCGCATTTCAAGCATATTGCGAATACTTCGCATAACATCCTTGGGCAATTCTACCACGTCATAGCGCCACGCCGGTCAATTCCAGATCGCGGGCGTAATGGCAGGCGGCGAAGTGGCCCGGGGCGATTTCTTCCAGCGGCGGCGCCTCATGGCGGCAGCGGTCCTGCGCGTATTGACAGCGCGGATGGAAGAGACAGCCGCTGGGCGGGTCGGCCGGGTTGGCGACCTCGCCGCTAAGGATAATCTCACGCTCTTCCAGGCGCGGGTCGGGCTTGGGCACTGCCGACAGCAGCGCCTCGGTATAGGGATGTTTAGGATTGAGATAGAGCTCCTCAGTAGCCGCCAGCTCAATAATTTTGCCGACGTACATCACCGCGACGCGATCGGCGATATGCTCGACCACGCTGAGGTCATGGGCGATGAATAGATAGGTCAGGCCGAGTTTCTCTTTCAGGTCTTGCAGCAGATTCAGGATCTGCGCCTGGATGGAGACATCCAGCGCCGACACCGGTTCATCGGCCACGATCAACCCGGGATGCGTGGCCAGGGCGCGGGCGATGCCGATGCGCTGACGCTGGCCGCCGCTGAAGGCATTGGGATAGCGATTCAGGTGGCCGATGTTCAAGCCGACCAGGTCAGCCAACTCTCTGACGCGGTCTTCCAGCGCGCGGCCGCGGACGCCCTGCGCCCAAAGCGGTTCGCCGATGATATCAAGCACGGTCATGCGCGGCGACAGTGACGAGAAGGGATCTTGAAAGACCATCTGCATTTCTTTGCGCAGTTCGCGCAGTTCCTGCTTGTCGAGCGCCGTGATGTCAACCGCGGCGCCGTCGCTCTTGCGCAAGGTGATTTCGCCGTCGCTGGGGTCGATGGCGCGCAGGACGCAGCGCCCCAGCGTCGTCTTGCCGCAGCCGGACTCGCCCACCAAGCCCAGCACTTCGCCGCGCTTGATGTCGAAGCTGACATCATCGACGGCTTTCACCTGACCTACTTGCCGGCGCAGCAAGCCCTTCTCGATGGGAAAGTATTTTTTCAGCGCTTTGACTTGCAGTATGGTCTCGTCAGACGGCATGGGGCGCGCTTTCCGGCCTATTTTCGCCGACTGCGTCGACGACTTCCGGGTAGACGAAGCAAGCCACGGCGTGCTCGTCTTCGATTTGAATCAGCGGCGGATCGACGCGGTTGCAGAGGCCGTCGATGGCGGCGGAACAGCGCGGATAGAAGCCGCAGCCGGGCGGCCGATTGATGGGCACGGGCACGGCGCCGCGAATCGACTCCAGCCGCGCGCGCGATTTCTTGCCGATCTTGGGAATAGACTGGA
The DNA here is from genome assembly GCA_022823165.1 of Anaerolineae bacterium. GTDB lineage: Bacteria > Chloroflexota > Anaerolineae > Aggregatilineales > Phototrophicaceae > UBA6055. The sequence continues at coordinate 72,683 of JAJDXR010000064.1, forward strand.
TAAGGGCTTTGGTATAAGGGTGCCTGGCGTCGTAGAAGAGGCTGTCGACATCGGTGAATTCGACGATGCGGCCCAGGTACATCACCGCCACCACTTGCACCATACGCGCGATGACGCCCAGGTCATGGGTGATATAGAGTATCGACATGCCGAAGTCGCTCTGCAAGTCGCGCATGAGTTGCAAGACTTGCGCCTGCACGGTGACATCGAGAGCGGTCGTCGGCTCATCGGCGATCAAGAGCGACGGCTCGCATGACAAAGCCATGGCGATCATGGCGCGCTGGCGCATGCCGCCTGAGAGCTGGTGCGGGTATTCGTTCATGCGCTGCGCCGGGTTGGACATGCCGACCCGCTGCAGCAGGTCAATGGCGATTTTAGTCGCTTCTTTTTTGTCTTCCGTTCGATGGATGCGGATGGCTTCGGTGATTTGATTGCCGATGGTGTGCAGCGGCGAAAACGAGGTCATCGGTTCCTGGAAGATCATGGCGATCTCGCCGCCGCGAATAGCGCGTATCTCGGGACCGTAGGGGTCAAGCGCGGTGATATTTATCGGCTCGCCCTGGGCCGGGTAGTAGGTCACGTCGCCTTCGATGCGGGCGAAGTTGGGCGCCAGGCGCATGATGGTATTCACAGCCATGCTCTTGCCGCAGCCGGATTCGCCGACCAAGCCCATCGTTTGACCGCGGCGGATAGCGAAGCTGATGCCGTCGACGGCTTTGAGCAGGCCCTCTTCCAAAGGCAGATGCGTCTGGAGGTCTTCGACTTGCAGCAAGGGCTTGGTCATGGCGGCGCCTTAGATGTGCTTGTAGGGGTCGGCGGCGTCGCGCAGCCCGTCGCCCAGGAAGTTAAAAGCGATGACGATGGCGACCACCACCGCGCCCGGGTAGAGCAGCCAGGGATTGATAGTCACGGTTTGCACATTTTGCGAATCTTGCAGCAGGGTGCCCAGGCTAACGGCTGGCGGCTGAATGCCCAGGCCGAGGAAGCTGAGCGCGGTCTCGCCCAGGATCATGTGCGGTATCGCCAGCGTCAGATGCACGATGAGATAACTGAGGAAGCCGGGCAGGAGATGGCGTGTGATGATGGCGCGTTCCTTCAAGCCGGAGAGTTTGGCCGCCAGCACGTAGTCTTCCTCGCGCAGGCTGATCAGCTTGCCGCGGACGACCCGCGCCAAGCCCGTCCAGCCTACCGTCGCCAATACCAGCGAGATGCCAAAGTAGACCTGAATCTGCGTCCATTCGGGCGGGACCAGCGCGGCCAGCGCCATCCACAGCGGCAAGGTCGGCAGCGACTGCAAGAACTCAATCATGCGTTGAATCAGCATGTCGGCGCCGCCGCCGTAATAGCCGGAAATGCCGCCGAAGATCAAGCCGAGGGCAAAGCCGATCGCCAGCCCCAGCAAACCGACGAAGAGCGATGTGCGCGCGCCCAACAACATGCGGCTTAACAGATCCCGGCCCAGACCGTCGGTGCCGGACAGGAAGATCACGCCGCCCTCGTCAACGCCGAAGAGGTGGATATCGGTCTCGATGAAGCCGAGCAGCTGATAGGGCTCGGCCTTGACAAAGAAGCGCAGGGGGTACTTTTCGCTGGTGTCTTCGACATATTCGCGGCGAAAGGTATTGAGGTCCAGCTCGCTGACGATTTTGTATACGAAGGGGCGGGGGCTGAACGCGCCGCTTTCGTCGACGAAGTGAATCGGAGTCGGCGGCGCATAGAGGAAATCGGTATCGCGCGTGAAGGCGCCATAGGGCGCGAAGAATTCGGCGAAGATGGCCAAGGCGTAAAACAGGATCAGAAACAGAAAGCAGAAATAAGCCACGCGATGACGTCTGAATCTGCGCCAGATCAATTGGCGCTGCGAGAGGATCTCGTAATTCAGCAGCTCATCGACATCCAGGCGGCTGACTTCGCCCTTCTGCTCAGGCTTCACTAATTGCCCCTTTCATAACGAATGCGCGGATCCAGCCACATCAGCAGCAGGTCTGATACAAAAACACCCAGCACCGTCAAGACGCTGAGCATCAGCAGCATGCTGGCGGCGGCGTAGGTGTCTTGGGCGATCAGGGCGCGCAGCAAGAGCGGGCCGGTGGTGGGCAAACCCAGCACGATGGAGACGATAGCCGAGCCCGAGACGATTTGCGGCAGCAGGCTGCCAATGCTGCTGACGATGGGATTAAAAGCCATGCGCAAGGGATACTTGATGATCAGAAAGCGCTCGCGCAGGCCCTTGGCGCGCGCCGTAATCACGTATTGTTTCTGGAATTCGTCCAGCAGCTGGGCGCGCAGAATACGGATCAAACCGGCTGTGCCCGCCGTGCCGATGACGACCACCGGCACCGGCAGATGGGTCAACATATCCCAGAATTTCGCCAGGCTCCAGGGCGCGCGCAGGTATTCCGGCGAGAACAGTCCACCGGGCGTCACGCCGAATACGCGCAGCATGATGATCATAAATATCAGGGCGATGAGGAAATTGGGCGTGGCCAGGCCGATCAAACCCATGAAGGAGAAGAAATAATCGCCGATGGAATACTGATTGATAGCTGAATACAGGGCGATAGGGATGGAAACGACATAGACAAAGATGATTGAGGCCAGCGACACGGTCATGGTCAAGAAGAGGCGCTCTTCAATCAAGGGCCATACCGGCTGATTCCACTCAAAGGATTCGCCGAAATCGCCTTCGGTCACCAGCGGCACGATCCAGCGGATGTATTGCTCATGCAGCGGTCGGTCCAGCCCATAGCGCTGCACCAGGAATTCGAGCTCGGCGTCGTCGACGATATCGCCGGAAGCCTCAAGTTCGCTGGCGTAATTTTGGATCCAACTGCCGGGCGGCAAGTTGATGACGTAGAAGGACAGGATCGAAACCATGAAGAGCACGATCCCCATGTAAAGCAAGCGTCTTAAGAAATAAGCAAGCATCGTCGGCTAGATGGTCCGTAGCGCCTAAGGCGTGAATCGCGACCCGGCGGTCGAAGATAACAAGTAATCAAGGCGGCCAGGTTACTGTAAATAAGGCTGCCAAATGTGAGGTTATCTCAGTGTGATTGCGCTGTCAAATATCGGGCGGTGTGGGAATGGTGAATATCGTGGATATAGATCTCTTTGCAAACACGACACGATTTTTCTCCACTGAGAACAAGGAAGCAGGAACCATCCAGTCATGCGAAAACTGATTGGAAATTCGTAGCAATCGTGGGCGAGCCACCGGCTCGCCCCTACAACTATACGAGTATGCGGAGTTATCAAGTCCGCGGTATTCACCGCGCCGGCGGATTTGCGGCAAGTCCGTCCGCGCGCCATTTGGGGACGGGCGCGCCAGGTTGCTGTCTCCTGCCGTTGCGCATGTCTATGCTGGCCGCAACCTCATCCAGCAGTTCGACCAGGAGCCGCTGCTTGACTTCAGCGCGCGCGGGATCATTCCACAGATTGCGCATCTCAAATGGATCTCGCTCACGGTCAATGAGTTCGCCCCAGTCCTGCCCGTGATAATAGGTCAAACGCCAGCGCGGCGTGATCAGTGTGCGCATCCGCAGCGCGGCGAAGTCATCGTCATTTTCCACCAGGGCGGTATTGGGGCGCGGGGGCGCCGCGCCGCTCAAAAGCTGCTTTAGCGAGCAGCCCTGCATGCCTTCGGGTTCGGGAACGCCGGCGTAATCCAAAAGCGTCGGCGCGATATCCAGCGTGGATTCCACGCTGTTGATGTCTTGCGCGGCGGCGACGCCGGGACCGCGGAATATTAGCGGCGTCCGCAGCGCGCTGTCGTAGGGCAGGCCCTTGCCATATAAGCCGTGATCGCCGAGATAATCGCCGTGATCGGCGACAAAGGCGATGATTGTATTGTCATTCAGGCCCAGCCGGCTGACCGCGTCCAGGATTCGGCCTATGCTGTGATCGAGCAGGGAAACCATGCCGTAGTAGATGGCTTTGACTTGCCGCCAGTCGTCCAGATCATAATCCGCGTAATTGTGCGGCGGCGTACCGATGACGCGATCTCTGGGCGGCTCGCCGTCCGGCCTTGGCGTCCGCGGCCCGCGATAGACGCGCTGGTGCAAATCCGGCATATCGGCGGATTCCGTAAGCGGTGGAATCGGCGCTGGCATGTCAGCCGGGTGATAGCGGCTGGCCCAGGGCTCCGGCACGGTGAATGGATAATGAGGATCGGGAAATGAAATGTGTAGAAAGAAGGGCGGGCTGGGCGCGGTTTCCAGGAAGTCGATGGCGCGGTCGGCGATGTAATGGCTGGAATGGACCTCCGGAGGCAGGTTCCAGCGCCAGCAATTCACCCCTTTATCATAAGGCACTGGCTGCCTTTGAAGCGCTTCCAGGTCACGCGCTCGCTCGCGAAGCCAAGCCGTGTAGTGATTGCCGAAGCAGCGGCTGCCGTGGCCGTTGACAAGATCGACTTCTTGAAAGCCGTAATAGCTGCCGTCATCGCTAGCGAGCGCTTGGTCGAGGGCTGCCGGCTCGGCGGCTTGCGGGACGAGGTGCAATTTGCCGATGGACGCCGTGCGGTAGCCCGCTGCTGACAGCGCGCGCGGCAGAAAACGCTCGTCGTCCGGCGTATGGCAGCCGACCATGCGCGACCGCAGGGCGGAGGGGTAGCAGCCGGTCAAGATTGAGGCGCGGCTGGGTGTACATGTCGGCTGCGTGACGAAACACTGAGAGAAGCGCGCGCCTTCATCAGCCAGTCGATCGATAGTTGGCGTCTTTACGATGGGATTGCCGAAGCAGCCGAGGGCGTCGGCGCGCAATTCATCGCAGAGTATCAGGATGATATTCGGCTGCTCAGGCATGGCTGGCCGCGCCTTCGCCTTCCATCAGCCAGTCCAAATCAAAGCGCGCCAGCGTCAGATGATCGTCGGTATTTCCGCTGGACGCCTCGCCGCGCTCAAACAGGCAAAGCACGGACTTGTCAGCGCAGACGGCCAGCGCGCTATAGCCGGCGTAGCCTTTTTCGATGACTCTCGAATATGCCCAGCTTTGGCATTCGTCAAGCGAGAGCTTTATCGTTAGATTTCTGCGTACACGGAAGATTGACGAACCCTTGGCGTCTGTGCCGCCGATATTGTCCGGGTTGCAGAAGAGGATGCGGCTCGCGCCTTCGTCCGCCCAACTATGCCGGAAGAGCGCGCCCTGGCAGGTGGGCTCAAGCAATTGCGGATCGAGTTGAGGCACGGACCAGCCGCTGATGCCGTCCGGGCTGACGCTGATAACGCGGCGCTGAACGCCAATGCCGTTGCGCATGTTCAGCAGAACCGATCCGTCCTCCAGCTCGACCAGCGAGGACTCGTTGAGATTCGGCACGATATCGGGAAGCATCTCGCCGCGCTGCCAGGTGGCGCCGTCATCGTCGCTGTAGATGGTGGCGCAGCGGTTGGGGCGATGCGCGGTCGTTCGAGATGTCGAAAGCCAGACAGGGATTACCAGCCGACCGGAATGGCGCAGGCGGATGCCGTTGGGCAGGCCGATAGCCAGGACGCCCCAGTTGTATTCGGGGCGGAAGGCTTCGAATGCCGCGGTGATTTCGCGCGGCGGGCTGAAGGTCGCGCCATCATCGCGCGATTGCATGGTGAAGGCGCGCGCGTAACCGTAACAGAAGAGGACATGCACGATGCCTTGGCGGCGGTCGACAATCGTATTGACATTGTGCAGGGGGCCGGCGCCAAAGTCGCGGTGATCCAGGAGTCGACGCTGCTCGCCCCAGGTCTCTCCCTGGTCAAAACTGCGGCGCATGACGATATCGATCTTGTCCCAGTCGCCGCCGCGTCCGTAACGGGCTTCGGCATGCGCCAGGACCAGGCCGCCCGGCGACGCGCAGAGGCCCGGGATGCGATACATGGTGTAGCCGCCGCTATCGCGCGAGAATAGGTCTTGCCGCTGCCACAGCATGGCTGGTCAATGCCCGGTGACTTGCTCGGGCCCGGTATCGGTCGCCAGAGCCAGCGCGTCAAAGCTGCGTTGCATCAGATCGAGCTTTGTCTCGGTCAATTCGGGGTCATCCCATAAATTGTCGAATTCATCCGGGTCCCTTTCCAGGTCGAACAATTCGCCGATACCGTGGCCGTGATAGACCACCAGCTTGTAGCGTTCAGCGCGGATCATGGTGGCGAAGGCGCCGTTGATGCCTGGGCGAACCGCCGGATTAAGGGCGCGGTAGTATTCGCAGCGCGCGGCGTCGCGATGATGATCGGCCGCTCGCGCATCCCGAAGCAGCGCAGCCAGGGACTTGCCTTGCATGCGTTTGGGTATGGGGACGCCGGCCAGGTCCAGCAGGGTGGGCGCAATGTCGATCAGTTCAACCAGCGCTTGCCGGCGCGCGCCGCGCAGAAATTGATCGGGCCAGGAAATAATCAGCGGCACCCGCGCCAGCCCCTCATAGAAGCGGCAGCCCTTTAGCAGCAGGCCATGATCGCCCAGCATTTCACCGTGATCGCTGGTGAATATGACGACGGTGTTGGCCATCTGCGCGCTTCGGTCCAGCGCGTCCAGCATGCGGCCGACATTGTCGTCGATCTGTTCGATCATGGCGTAGTAGGCGGCTTGGATGCGCTTGGCGTCAAAGTCTTCGGGCCGGCGCGCGACTGTCTGAAAGTCGATGGCGCTCAATTTGGCTTGCGCGGCCAGGTCGCTCTCGCGGAACTTGGGGCCGGACAGCTTGTCCGGGTCAAAGCGATCCATGTAGGGCTGCGGCGGGTCAAAAGGCGAGTGCGGATCGAAGATGTTGACGCTCATCAGCCAGGGCTTGCCGCCGTGATCAGCCTCGATGAAGTCAATGGCGCGGTCGCTGCACCAGGCGGTTTGATGCAGTTCCGGCGGCGTATCTTGCGGATGCTCCAGCATCTCCGCCAGGTCATGCCCCTGCTGCCGCAGCCAATCGGCGTAGTCGTGGCCGGTTTCCCAGCGCGCGTGCGGACCGTGGCTCCAGTGAAAGACTCGATAGCCGTCGTGCTGCGGCCGCGGCTCAATCCGCCCTTCCGCGCCGGCCAGGTGCAATTTGCCCGCCAGCCCGCAATCGTAGCCGGCATCAGCCAGCAGCGCTGTAACCAGCGGCGCCGCCTCCGCCCAGTACTCGTTGCCGTTGCCGCAGCCGTGTACGCTGCTGGGGTACATGCCGGTCAGAAAGCTGGCGCGGCTGGGTGTGCAGATCGGGCTTTGGCAGTAGGCGCGCTCGAAGCTGACGCCGTTGGCGACCAGACGGTCGATGTTCGGCGTGCGGATTTGCGAATTATTCAAGGCGCCGATGGTGTCGTAGCGCTGCTGGTCGGTGCAGATCCACAGGATGTTAGGCTGCATCAGCGGATGTCCTCCAAGTCTATGGTCAGGCCGACCAGGTGAGCGGTATCGGCGATATCGCCGGCATTGGTATAGTCGACCAGGTAGATGCTGCCATCCTCGCGCTGGAGCCAGGAGGAATAACCGTGGTCGGGCCAGGGCGCCTGGGCGGGATGATTGCCGTGCAGCTGTATCATGCGCTCGCGCTGGTACTGATCGGGGTAATCGCCGTTAGCCGCGTCCCAGCTCCAGGCGAAGTCGCGCAGCCGCGGATTGCCCAGCGCATAGCTGACTTTGCGCCAATAACTGCGTCCGCTGCCGCCGAATTGGCCAAATTGCGTACGCAGCCGCGGGTTGCCGCCATGAAAGTCGCTGGCGGGCCATGCTTCGCGAAAGACGCAGCGGTGCATCACCGTTTCGCCATCAAGCTTGACCTGCAGCCAGCCGCGCTGATGATGCAGGCCGATGCGGTGGAAGCGCGTCATGTCGACCGTGTGGCGCATATCGTGCCGGCCGCGGCTGATGGCGATATAGTCCGGCGCGATCGTCAGCAGTTGGCCAAGGCGCGAGATTGACATGAAGGCGACGGCTGTATGCCCGGCGGAGGCGTCGACGCGGAGTTCAGCTTCGTAGTTGACTGTGCTGAAAGCCGATTCGGGCGGCAGCAGGGTGTAACGGCATTCATGCTCGGGACGGTTCTCTATCTGCAGCGCGCCGTCTCGCAAGCTGGCGCTGTATTTCCGTCGCGGCCCGCCCATGGCGTAGTTGTCGGCTGCTTGTTCCAGATCGCCGACCCAGGCGTAAGTTCCCAAGCCGCCGTTGACGTGGCGTCCGGTCACCATGACGCGGCCGTCCGCCAGTTGCTTGGCGTAGGGTCGATGAAGGGCGAAAGGCAGCATTTGCGGCTCGGACCAACTGTGACCGTTGTCGTCGGAGAAGGCCGCGAAGGACGGGATGCCGCCCGAATGATTCTCGCGCATGACGCAGGCCAGGCGAGCGCCGCCGTCCAGCAAGACAATTGCGCCTTCGCAGAAGCGGTGATAGCCGTCATGGGCGATGGTGCTGCGTTCGGACCAACTGCGCCCGCCGTCTTCTGAGGTCCACAAGACCTGGGCGAATTCTTGCGTGGCGCCGCGCATCAGATGCGAGGTTACGCCCAGGGCGCCGTCGGGCAGGTCGATGACGCGGTCGGGTTCAAAGCCGCCGATGCCGCTGTCCGTCTGAGCCGGCGTCCAGGTATCGCCATTGTCATGGCTCCAGTAAAGCCAGTTGCCGGGCGGCTGATCTTCGTGAAAATGGCTGTCATCGTCATGGTCGATGATGACGACCAGGCGACCGTCATTGAGCCGGCTCAAGCGCGGCGTGACCAGGCGCTCGTCGCCCTGAGTCAAGTCGGCGCGGTCAATTTCGCGGTGCTTGAACCAGGTCGCGCCTTGATCGTCGCTGGCAAGCAGGGTCAAGACTTGATCTTGCAGCGACCAATGCGCGTCGACATCACTGTAGATCAACATATAGCGCCCGGAGGGCAGGACGATGATGTCGGGATTCTTGGTGAAGCGCCCGGGGCTGCGCCAGATGTCTTTTGTCTTGTGGGCGAGTGATCGGGTATGAATCAGCACAGAGGTCTCCTTGGGTCTTCAATTGGGAAGCTGGAATGGGAAGCTGGAAGCGCGACGCTCGTGATTCCTCGCCTGGCATCGCCGGCGGCCGGCCAGTCATTCAAGCTCAACGAAAGCCAGGCGCAGAAATTCATAAGGATGTTGCTCGCCGCCTTCATAGAGGCAGAGGATGCGCCCGTCTGGAGCGACCGCCAGATCGGAGTAGGCGCTGGGTCCCTTATGCAGCGCGATTTGGCCTGGCCAGGTCGCGCCTTCGTCGCGGCTGCCGCGCAAGGTCAGATTGACGCGCTGGCTGGCGCTGGCCGGGTTGGCGAAGAGCAGAGGCCCGCCGGGCCCGCCTTGGTCGGTGGGATAAGCCAGTATGCTCGCTTGACAGATGGGTTCCACCAGCGCCGGGTCAGCCCGCTGACCGCTCCAGGTGATGCCGCCGTCCGCGCTGAAGGCGACTTGCCGCGCCCGCGCTTCGGGCGCGTAACTGCGCATATTCAGCAGCAGACGACCGCCGCTGATTTCGACGATTTCACATTCGTTCACCAGAGGTTGTGGTGTACGTCCGCCCAAATTCCAGGTCGCGCCATTATCGTCGCTGTAGATGATGTGTGAGTAATAATCGTTAGTTCCCGCTTCGATATGGTCGCAGGGGATAAGCAGGCGTCCGCTGTGCTGGCCCTGGCGCATCTGAATGCCATGGCCCGGTCCGGTCGCATACCAGGTCCAGCTGGATTGCTTGACGGCGTCGGTGATTTCCTGCGGCTCAGACCAGGTCAGTCCGTCGTCCATGGACGAGGTCGCGTAGACGCGGCGGGTGTCTTGGCTGCCGCCGGCGATGATGTCGCGTTCGTGGTCATCGCCGCGGTTCCAGGTCATCAGCAAGTGGATGGCGCCGCTGTCGCGATCGACGACCGGCGCGGGATTGCCGCTGGTATTGCCGGGGTCATCCCAAACTATCGACTGGTTCGACCAGGTGGCGCCGCCGTCGGTCGAGCGCTTGACCAGCAGCGCGATGTCGCCGAAGTCGCCGCGGTGCTGCTTGCGGCCTTCGCAGAAAGCGAGAATTGTTTGATCCTTGCTGACAGCCAGCGCCGGAATACGGTAGGTGTGGTAGCCAGCGCCGCCGCCACGCCAGAGGTCAATCTGCTCGACATTGAGTTTGAACATTGGACTTAGCCTTTGATGCCGCCGATCATGATGCCTTTGACAAAATAGCGCTGGACGAAGGGATAAATGAAGAGGACAGGCACGGTGCTGACGATGATAAGCGCCGACCGCAGCGAGGCCGCTGGCGGCGGGTCCTCAATGAATGCCAGTTCCTCAAGTCCTTGCATATTGGTGGTTTCAAGCAGGCTGCGCAGGATAATCTGCATCGGTTTCAGATGGGAGCGGTCAATGTAAATCGCGGCGTCAAACCAGGAATTCCAATGCCAGACGGCGTAGAACAGCCCGATGGTGGCGATGACCGGCATGGAAAGCGGCAGCACGATGCGCAGCAAGACTGTCGGCGGGGAGGCGCCGTCGACGATGGCGGCGTCGAATAGCTCCTCCGGCAGGCTCATGAAGAAATTGCGCATGATGAGCATATTCCAGGCGTTGATCAAGCCGGGGAAGACCATGGACCAGAGCGTATTACGCAAGCCCAGCGCGTCGACCAGCAGAAAGCGTGGTATCAGCCCGCCGCTGAAGACCATGGTGATAAAGACAAATATCGTAAGCGGCACGCGGCCCGGCAAGTCCCGCTTCGCCAGCGCATAGGCCATAGTGATGGTGAAGGCCAGGTTGAAACCCGTGCCGACGACGACGCGGAAAAGCGTGACGCTGTAGGCGTTCAGGATGACCTGGCTGCGTCCAAACAGGATATCGTAGGCGCCCATGGAGAATTCTTCGGGGTATAGCACGTAGCCGCCGCGGCGCGCGAACTCGTCGTCGCTGATGAATGAGGTGGAAAATACGATGATGAAGGGAATCAGGAAAGCCAGCGTTAGCAGGATGAGCGACAGATATATGGTAGCGTGCGCCATCTTCTCGTTGCGTGACAGCTTGAGCATCGGCCTACTCCTACCACAAACCTGGCTGGCCCAGGCGGTTAGCCAGGGTATTCGCCGCGATCAAAAACAGGAAGGCCATCACGCCTTTAAACAAGCCGACCGCGGCGGCGAAGGAGTATTTGAGACCCAGCAGGCCCTCGCGATAGACATAGGTGTCGATGATATCCGAGACGCTGTAAACCGCCGGCGAGTAAAGCAGCAGGATCTGTTCAAAGCCGGCATCCAGCAGATTGCCGATTTCAAATATGAAGAGAATGGTGATAACAAAAGCGATGCTGGGAACGGTGATATGGCGCGCCATTTGGAAGCGGTTGGCGCCGTCGATAGCGGCCGCTTCGTAGAGCGCCGGATCAATGGCGGACATGGCGGCCAGGTAGAGAATGCTGCTCCAGCCGATCGTTTTCCAGACGTGAGTGAGCGTCAATATGCCGCGGAATTGATCGGGATTGGTCAGGAAGGTCCAGCGCTCACCCGTCAACTCATTCAGCCACTCGGTAAAGAGACCGCCGCTGGTCGCCACCAGCGCCGTCACCAGACCCGTGGTCACCACCCAGGAGATGAAGTGCGGCAGATATGAAACCGTCTGCACGAAGCGCTTGAACTTGACGCGAAAGACTTCATTGAGCATAAGCGCGAAAATAATGGGGGCGGGGAAGCCGAAGATGATCTTCAAGCCGCTGATGATCACCGTGTTTTCGATAACATTCCAGAAGAAGATGGAGTTAAAGAAGCGGTTGAAATGCTTGAAACCGACCCAGGGCGCTTCGATTATGCCGGCGACGCCGCCGAAGGGTGAGATGTCTTTGAAGGCGATGACGATACCGATCATCGGCAGATAATGAAATATGATGAAATACAAAAGACCCGGCAAAGCCAGGAGATAATAGAAGCGGTAGAACCAGACGCGCTTGAGAAGCCGGCGCCATTTCCCGTCATTGGCGGCGGGCGGCGAATAAGGTCTCTGCGACATCATGCTGCGCGCGCTCATTGGGCGGCGTCCGGCATCCGGAGGGAGTTTGCGAGATTCGCTTCGGGCAGCGCCGCTCTCCAGCCGGCGTGAAGGCGAGCTGACAGTTCTTTGAGCGTCTGAGCGTAGCGCGCGTCGCCGGCGAGATTATCGATTTCAGTGTGAGCCTCGGCGTTGTCATAGAGCTCGCAATCAAGCGCGTCGCCCGAACTGAAGTCTTGCCATTCGGTATAACGATAGCGGTCGGTACGCATGCTGTAGCCCATGACTTCCGGCTCTCCGTGATAGGACCAGGGGCGGGGGAACTGGCTGAAGGCGGCGGTCTTCCAGGGCAGGCGCGGCTGTTGCAGCAGCGGCGCCAGACTGAGTCCTTCCAGGTCGTCGCGCGGTGGCAAGCCACAGCAATCGAGCAAGGTCGGGTAGATATCGACGAATTCGACCAGCGCGTCGCATTCACCGGCTCCGGCGCCCGGCGCGTCAATGATAAGCGGCGCGCGCGTATCGAGCTCATAATTGGTTGTCTTGCACCACAGCGCCTTCTCGCCGAGGTGATAACCGTGGTCGCCCCAGAGGGCTACGACGGTGTTTTCGCGCAAGCTATGCTGCTCAAGCGCGTCAATCAGCTTGCCCACTTGAGCGTCCATATAGCTGACGCAGGCGTAATATCCGTGCCGAAGCCGGCGGACCAGGTCGTCGGGGATGGCGCCGGCATCGGGCACGTCGCGGTAGCCACGCAATTCCTGGCTGTTGTGCCAGGCGAAGTCGGGAATGCCGGTCGGCTTTTCGGCGTATTCCGGCGGCGAAATCTCCTCGCGCTGATAGAGATTCCAGTAGCGCTTGGGGGCGCTGAAAGGCAGGTGCGGCTTGCGAAAGCCGACGGCGAGAAAGAAGGGTTCAGCGCCGACCTCAGCGATTAGCTTACAAGCGGCAGCGGCGACTTTGCCGTCGCCATAGGCGTCGTCCGGCGCATCGGCAGCTTCCGTTGCCGCCATTTTGTAGCCGGGCCAGTTAGCAGCGGGCGGCGCTTGATTCTCGGGCAGCAGGTAATCCGCGCTTTTCCACACGATGTTGAGAAGCGCATCGGCAGACCAGGATTGCGGATCCTGGGCATGCGGCGAGCCGTGATAAATCTTGCCCACCGAACGCGCGCTATAGCCATTCTGCTTGAAGTATTCGGGCAGCGTAAAGACATTGGGCCTGGCGCCGCGAAAATGAGTGCCGCCGCGATATTGCGGCAGGTCGGCCCATTGGTCAGGAAGCTCGTGACGGAAATGCGATTTCAAGTCCCAGACTTTGATCGTATCCGGGCGCAGACCGGTCATCAGTGAGGCGCGCGAGGGGTTGCAAACGGCTTGCTGGCAGTAGGCGCGCTTGAATACCATGCCGGCGGCGGCGAGGCGATCGATGTTCGGGGTGATCGCGTTGCTATCCCCGTAGCAGCCCAGCGCCGTCCTCAAGTCGTCGACGGCAATGAAGAGTACATTTGGCTTGCGCATCGGCTTCTTCCAAGCGTTTCGTCCAAGCTATGCGGCGCCTGGCCGGGCCGGTTAATTTGCCGCTGGAAGCCGGCCCGGCTTTTGATGGCGGAAGATGACCAAGCATCTCCCGCCAATTGCGAAAACGGGGCTAAACGCCGCCAAGTTCGTTGTATTGCGCGGAAATGGCCTTGACCCAGTCGTTAATGCCGGCGCGTTCCAGGTCGTTCATGAAGTCGTCCCATTGATCGAGCGGGCGCTGCCCGGTGATGAAGAGAATGGTCTGCTCGTCCAACAGCCTGTTGAGGTCGCCCAGCGTGGGCACTTCGTCGGCGATGCGGCTGAGATTGTAAGCCAGCCCGCCGTCGAAGGGCCACTTGGCGTCGCCGAGGTCAATCAGTTGGCCGCCGAGATATTCGACATGCCAGGCGCGCGAGGGGTCATCCAGGCTGTAGCGGATTTCGATGTTGAGGTTGGGCAGCATGTATTCGCTGACGTAGCCGAAGCTCAAGTCGGGACCGACCAGTCGGCTTTCTTCGTCGAGGTAATCCCACATTTCGCCCTTGATGCCATAGCGCGCGGTCAACTGATTGTCGGTGGTGTCGGCGCTGTAGACCCAATCCATAAATTGGATGACAGCGGCCGGATTCTCAGCCTTGCGCGTGACGACGTAGGCGCTGGCGTTCTGCGGGCGAGCCGTGGCGATGTAACCCATATCAGTGGTAATGCTGGTGCGGGCCCAGGCGATGCCTTCGCAGCCGCTTTCAATTTGCGGCGTGATCAGCGTGATGCGCGAATACCAACCCATCCAGACGCCCAGGTTGCAGGTGCGGAATAATTCGGGCGCGTCAAAGCGCGTGAAGGTATCGGGGAAGAAGTAACCCGCTTCCCACCAGGAATTCAGCTCAGTCACCCAATCGCGGACGCCGGGCTGCAAGACCCAGGGTTTGACCATGCCATCGTCGGGGTCGAGCCAGTTGGAATGACCGTTGGGCGTGAAGCCGCCGAGGGTCGTCCAGCGAACGTCTCCCGGGCGGGTCGCGACCATAGCTTCGGGATTATGCGCCCGGAAAGCGTCAATCGTAGCTTCCAGCTCGCCCCAGGTCGTCGGCACATCGAGGCCGAGTTCATCAAGCCAATCCTGTCGCACCCAGGTGATGTAGGGGCTGGTTGGCGTCGAGCGGGGGATGCCCATGATGTCGCCATCGGCGTTGCGCATGATGTCCCACTGCGATTCGGGAATCACTTGCATGATGTTCTGGCCATGCTCCGCCAGCAGATCGGTAATGGGAATGATCGCCATCGCGTAGTCGTGCCAGCCATTGCCGGGCGCCTGGAATAGATCGACCGGGTCGCTGGAGCCCAGCAGCAAGTTCAGTTGTTCAGTAGCGCTGGCCGCGCCACCGGGCACAATGGTGACCGGTCGGACGCCTGATTGCTCGGCGATATGATCCTGAACGCGCTGCAATACATCGGGGTCGCTGCCGCCGGCGTCAAACTGGAGTGTGCCGGAATTGTTAAAAATGTGGATAACCGGTTCGTCCTGGGCGATTGCCGATGGCAACAGCAAGATTAGAACCACAAACAATGCAACAAAACGCATCCTGCTCATTCTGCTTCTCCTTGTAATTTCTGCATACCAACAGTGATATCGAGACCATCCGCCTAATGTTCCTGGTTCACCTCCTCCTTCGTGGCGCCAACCTGGCGCTGCCGGCTCGCTTGTCAAGACAGCCCAAAATACGTACGTGTACAATCGCCGCACTATAACGAATTGTGGCGGTCACGTCAAAATATGGTCCTGTCCGGGAGTGTCTATCTTGGTGGATTTGAAAACCCCGCCAAACTTAGAATAATCTTTGTGTTCTCAGTAAACGCAAGTAAGTCGCGCAAGAGAATCGATGAAACATGGACAACACAAAATGATCGAAAACTGTAGGGGCGTTTCGTTGAAACGCCCGATAATCGCCGCATGTGCAACATCGGCGGGCAGGGAGCTTTTCCGACGGGCGGCTCAGCGAGCCGCCCCTACGGACTTCGTTATGTTGCAGGACTTACTTGGAACTACTTCTGTGTTCTCGGTGGTTAAATAACTTGTGTCGTGTTCGCAAAGGAATTTATATCCGCGATAGTCACCAGACCCGATTGACGGTTGCATTTGACGATTGCCAAGATGTGCTAGAATCCGCGCTATGGTTTTCAGTTGGCGCGCCGCTTCGCGCAGGACAAGCGCGGCGAGGCAGAGGGCGCCAGGCAAGCCCAGACAGAGCATAGGAGCCATGCATGCCAAATCAACAGCGGGTGGCGCGATCCCAGGAATTGTATCGGCGGGCGGAAGCGCTCATCCCCGGGCGGACGCAGCTGATAAGCCGGCGATCAAGCCAGTTCGCGCATGGGCATAGCCCGATTTACGCTAGCCGCGCCAAGGGCGCGCGCTTCATTGATGCGGATGAAAATGAGTATATCGACTGGGTCAACGCGGTCGGCGCCATCATCCTGGGTCATGCGGACGCCGCTGTCGATGGCGCGGTCAAGGCGCAGATTGACCGCGGCAGCATCTACACGCTTAACAGCGCCTTGGAAATAGAGCTGGCTGAATTGCTCAACGAAGTCATTCCCAGCGCGGAGATGGCGCGTTATACCAAGGGCGGCGGGGAAGCCAACGCGGTAGCGGCGCGCATCGCCCGCGGCGTCACCGGCCGCAGTCTGATACTCTTCAGCGGTTACCACGGCTGGCACGACTGGTATCAGTCGGCCAATTATCTGGTCGATCCGGAAAGCGGCGAGTTCCCCTTCGCCGGTATTGAGCCGATTGGCGTGCCGGAGGAGCTGGCCGGCACAGCCTTGCCCTTTGTCTGGGGCGATTTGGAAGGGCTGCGCGCCTTGCTGGGCGCGCATGAGGGCCGGGTGGCCGCCATCATGATGGAGCCGATGCGCTCGGAGCTGCCGCCGCCGGGCTACCTGGAAGGCGTGCGGCAGTTGGCGCGGGAACATGGCGCTGTGCTTATCTTTGACGAAGTGTCCTGTGGTTTTCGGCCGCGGATCGGCGGCGTACAAGCGTATTTGGGTGTGAGGCCCGATATGACCGTACTGGCGAAAGCCATGTCCAACGGCTATCCGATGGGCGCGGTGGTTGGCTCGCGCGCTGTCATGGAACCGGCCAGCCGCATGTTCATCTCGAGCTCTTACTGGAGCGACAACTTGGGCTTGGTCGCCAGCTTGACAACCATACGCGAACTCGAGCGGCGACATTCCGCCGAGTGCTTTGAGGCGATCGGCCTGTCGCTTATCAAGCGCCTGAATCAAGCGCTGAGCGACGCTGGTTTGGCGGGCGCTTGCGGCGGCGTTTTCTGGAATCCCTCGCTGCAACTGGAATTACCGGACGACAGCCTGCGCGCGGTCGCCAATACACTTTTCATCCAGGAGATGGCGCGCCGGGACATCCACTGCAATATGAGCTTCAAAGCCACGCTGGCGCATAGCCCGGAAGATATAGAGCGGACGGCGCAATGCGCTGGCGAGGTTTTCGCGCTGATCAAAGGCGGCTTGGAGCGCGGCGACTTGCAGTCGCTGCTGGACAGCGACTTGAGCCAAGAACCTTTTCGGCGGCTGGTGCGATGAGAATCGTAGACGCCGGCGTCATCACCCGCCGCGCGCCCGGCGCCGCGCGCGCCGTTTACACCTTTCCGGCGCTGCTGGTTGGTCGCGACGGCTCGCTGCTGCTGACTTGCCGGCGCGGCTCGGATAAGGACTGCGCCGATGAATGGGTCGAGCTCTACCGCTCGCTCGACGGCGGGCGGCGCTGGACGCGCGTCGATGCCGATTTCAGCCGGGCGCGGGTCGGTGGCGCGGCCAGTTCTTTGCGTCTGGTATATTTGACCGAGCTGGACGAGGGGCAGCTGCTGGCGGCGGCGATGTGGATCGACCGCGAGACGCATCCCGGCGCGCCGCTTTTTAATCCGCGTACGGAAGGCTGCCTGCCGATGGGCATCTTTCTGGCCGATTCCTTTGACTCCGGATGCAACTGGAGCGACTGGCGGCCAGTCGAATTGCCGGCAGATATTGGCCCCCCCAGCCTGACCAACCCGCTGATCCGGCTCCCCGATGGGGCTCTGCTGCTGTCGGTCGAGACCAATAAACACTACCATGACGTCTCGAAGTGGTATCAGCGCGTGGTGGCGCTGCGCTCAACCGACGGCGGCGCCAGCTGGGACGCGCCGACAGACGCGGGTTATGATCCGTCGGGGCGCATTTTCCACTGGGACCAGCGCGTCGGCTTGGCGGCTGACGGGCGCCTGGTCAGCTTCGCCTGGATATACGACCGGGAAGCGGGGCGCTATGGACAGATTCGCCGCCGCCTCAGCGCCGATTCCGGGCGGACCTGGACGGCGGCGCGGGAGATCGGCATCGCCGACCAAGCCGGGCATCCGGCTATGCTGGCTGACGGGCGCCTGGTTCTGGCTTGGGTTGACCGCTTCGGCAGCGGCTCAATCCGCGCTCGCGCCGCGGCGCATGCCGGCGCCGACTTTGACCCGGCCAGCGAGGTCGTCATTTACCGGCATATTGAACTGGAGCGGCAGGGGCAGGGCGTCGCCGGCGCGCTGGATGAAATGAGCATTTGGTCCTACGGCTTGCCCTACGCCGAGGCGCTGCCCGACGGTGATGTCATGGTCGTTTATTATGCCGGCGATCAGCGGTCTATGGATATTCGCTATGCGCGTTTGTCGCTATGAGCGGCGGCGCCAGGCTCAGACGGGAACACACTATGCGCAACTGGTCACTGACAGCCGCCGACCGCGAATTTGCCGCGCGCGATATTGAGCCCTTCTTGCCCGATCAGATCTTTGACGCGCACGCTCATCTCTTTTCGCATGCGCATTTTGATCCGCTGCCCGCTGGCTATCGCGACATGCCGGCCCGCCTGGATTTGACCAGCTATTACGAATTCATCGACTGGATTCACCCCGGCGGGCGGGTGGGCGGCGGGCTTTTCTTCGGCTTGGCATTCACCGGCGACCGTGACGGCAACAACCGCTTCGTGGCTGAAGAAACGCGCAAGTCGCCGCGGTCCGCTGATCTTGGACAGATGATCATCGCGCCGGACACATCGCCGGAAATGATTTACGCCGGGGTGAAAGCCGGCGGTTTCGTCGGCTTGAAGTGCTATCATACGCTGGCGGCCGGCCGCGAGCGAACCTGGACGGCGCCGATTGAAGCCTATTTGCCCGAGCGGCAAGTCGCCGTCGCCGATGAGCTTGGGCTTAGCATCACCTTGCATATCGTGCGAGACCGCGCCCTGGCCGACCCGCTCAATCAAGCGACCATCCGGCGTTACTGCGAGCGTTATCCCGATATGCGCCTGCTGCTGGCGCATGCCGGGCGCGGCTTCAATCCCTGGCACACCATCGAGGGCATCGAGAGCTTGCGTGGGCTGGACAATGTATTCTTTGATACATCGGCGGTGACCGAAGCCGGCGCCTTCGAGGCTATTATTGATGTTATGGGGCATGAAGCCCTGCTCTACGGATCGGACTTTCCCGTCAGCCATCTGCGCGGTCGCTGCGTCGCCATTGGCGATTCTTTCCACTGGATCTACGCCGATGACATGCCGCTGGCGGAGAAGCACGCGGAATTGCGGCCCGTGCTGGTCGGGCTGGAGTCGCTGCGGGCCTTGCGCCTGGCTTGCTGGCGCATGCGCCTTGGCGACGGTCAGATTGAAGATATCTTCTACAACAATGCTCTTCAGCTTTTTGCCCGCCGGATATAACCAGAGAGAGACTTATGCAATTACCGGAGCGCAGTGTACACAGCTTGATGAACCTGGACGGGAAAGTCGCTATTGTAACCGGCGCGGCCGGCTGGCTGGGCTCAGCCATGAGCCGGGCGCTGGCTGAGGCGGGCGCGCGCCTGGTCGTCACCAGCCGGAACGCCGCCCAGGCGGAAGCCTTCGCCGCGAGCTTGCCGGGCGCCGGGCACCTGGGGCTGGGCTTTTCGCAAGGCGACACCGACAGTATCCCGGGCTTTGTCGCCGAGGTTGTTGCTGGCATGGGCGGTATCGACATCCTGGTCAACAATGCTTATGGCGGTCCGCCGGCTGATATAGATACAGCCACCGCCGACGATTTCGACCAAGCCTATCATATCGGCGTGACGGCTTATTTCTTGCTGGCGCGTGATGTCGCCTTGCACTTGCGCGGGCGCGGCGTCGGCGGCTCAATCATCAATATCGGCAGTATGTATGGCGTGGTCGCCAGTTATCCCGAGGCTTACGCCGGCTTGGGCATCAACAGCCCGCCCAACTATCACGGGCTGAAAGGCGGCCTGGTGCATTTGACGCGGCATTTGGCGGCTTATTGGGCGGGCGACGACATTCGCGTCAACTGCATCAGCCCGGGACCATTTCCCAAACTGCCGGCCATTGACGAGGCGCATCCCGGCTTTATCGGGCGCCTGGAAAGCAAGGTGCCTTTGGGCCGGATGGGCAAGCCGGAAGAACTCAAGGGCGTCGTCTTGCTGCTGGCGAGTGATGCCGGCAGTTATATCACCGGCCAGAATATCCTGGTCGATGGCGGCTGGACCGCTTGGTAAGGGAGTACAAGGGTGCAAATCATAGAGCCCGCTGAACAAGTCGATATGGTGCGCAACAAGCGTTTGCTGAATCGCTATCGCTACATTGAATACGAGACGCTGCGCATCCTGGCGGCTTGGCTGCCGGCGACCGCGCGTATGGAATACAAGCTGGCGCTGGGGCGCTTTATGTGGGAGGAGGCTCAGCATGTGCAGCATCTGTATCAGCGGCTGCGCGAGGTGCAGACGCCGGCCTTCCGTCCGCCGGACGATCCCGCGCTGGAAACCCTGATGACGGAGGCGATCAACGCGCCCGATGAGCGCAGCTTGCTGGCGGGTTTGTTTCGCGTCATCAAGCCGGCGCTGCTGGCCGCCTATCGCTGGCATAGCGAGCAGACCTTCGCCAATCCCGATGCGCCCACGCTCTACGCGCTGAAGCATATTCTGCTGGACGAGGCCGAGCACGTCGCCTGGGCGCAAGCGGAATTCGCCGGGCAGCCCGCGGGCGACTGGGAGCGCTATATCGCGGCGCTGCTGGCGCAGGCCGGCGGCATCACCGGCGCTGAACCCCGCGCAGATAAACCGGCGCGGCCGGCCGCGCGCGTCGCCTTCAGCACGCCGCTGACCGCCGCTCGCGACGATCGCTTCAGCATTCTGGAGCGGCATTGGGGTGATGCCGAAGCGCGCAAGCAAGCTGACGAGACAGCGCGCCGGCTGGACGAATTCGAGAATTACAGCCAGGAAATGCTGGCCGCTGAGACGGTGGCGCTGATCATTCATTTGTCGCCGGACATGCCCTGGGGCTTCGTCTACGATTCGGCGCGGCATTGCTACGACGAGACGCGCCACTGCCTGCTGGGCATTGAATGGCTGCGGCAGCATGGAATCGATTACACGGCGGTGCCGCAGAATACGCGAATCTACGCCTGGCGCTCGCAATATGACGCGGCCAGGCAGTACTGTCTGCTGACGCGCGGCAATGAAGCGCACGCCTTTCCTCATCGGCGGCGCAGCCTGGCGCAATATGAGGCGGCTGGCGATCAGCTGTCGGCGCAATACGTCAGCTACGACATGGCCGATGAGCGGCAGCATGTGGCTTTCGGCAACAAATGGCTGCCCGAGCTAATGGCGCGGAATAGCATTGATATGCCGGTCGAGCAGTTCATCGACGAAACTGTCGCCCTGTGGCGGCGGGAGTACGTCTCCGGCGATCTGCCGCTGCGCGCTGAGCGCGAGGCGCTGTCATGAGCGCTTCGGCGACGCGCTACCCGCAAGCGATTTTGGTCTCCTGCGAGATTCCCTGGGACGAAAACGAAGGCCTGCTGGAAGCTGTCTTCCGCCGCTCGGTACAGGCCACGCTGCGGCATTACAATCACTTGTACATCTTCGGCACAGCCGGCGAAGGCTATGCGGTCAGCCAAGCGCAATTTCGGCGCATCGTCGATATCTTCTACGAAGAGACGCGCGGCGATGATATTCATCCGATGGTCGGTTTAATCGGCATGTCGACCGCGATTGTGCTGGAAAAGCTGCAATACGCCTACGAGCGCGGTTTCCGCGCTTTTCAGATATCGCTGCCGGCTTGGGGTCGGCTGACCGATGCCGAAGTAATGACCTTTTTCCGCGATGTCTGCGGCGCTTTCCCGGCGGCGCGATTCTTGCATTACAACCTGCCGCGTACGGGGCGAGTGCTGGAAGCGCGTCATTATCGCCCGTTGATTGACGCCTTGCCCAATCTGGTCGCCACCAAGAACACCGGCGGCGGCCACAAGCGGGCGGCCGAGCTGGTCAGCCAAGCGGGGGAGTTGCAGCATTTCCTGGGCGAGGGCAATTTCTTGCAGGGCTGCCTGTACGGCGAATGCTCGCTGCTTGCGACATTCGGCGCGCTGAGCCCGCGCCAAGTCAAAGCCTATTTTGCCGCGGCGCTGGCAGGTGATTTCCCGACCATGCTCGCCTTGCAGCGGGGCTTTCACGATATGCTGGCCGATTTGTTCCAGGCGCTGGCCGGCGAGAGCAAAATCGATGGCGCCTATGACAAATTGTGGCAGCGCCTGGGCGGCTTCGAGGAGATGCCCCTGCGTTTGCTCTCGCCTTATCAGGGCTTCAGCGAAGCGCAATATCAAGCCTGCAAGCGGCTGCTGCAAAGCAAATACGCTGGCTGGCTGCCCGGCTGAGCGCGCGGCGCTAGTGAGGAGTGGTGAATATCGTGGATGTAATTCCCTTTACGAACACTGCGCATGATCTTTTGCCACCGAGTAAACCGAGTAATGTTGAGGGCGCAGAGGCTATTTTAATAGCCAACGCTTCCGCCAGTTGCGCCGCCATCCCGCCTATGGTAAATGTCGCTGCCATCGTGCTTCTAAGCTTCTTTACTCGGCGTCCTCTTTTTTATCTCGGTGTACTCTGTGGCTAATCTGTCATGACTCACTTGATGGTACTGAGGACGCAGAGTTTTCTTGTTCACTTGGCGGAGTTATCAAGTCCGCGGAATTCACCATTCCGCGCTATTTCGCCAGCATCTTGTCGAGATCGGCGCTGGCCTCCCGCAAGACATTCATCAGCGAGAAGTCGCCGCCGTAGGGGATCATCAGCGAGCCTTGCCTGCGGTAGCCGTCGACCTCATCGATAGACGCGGCGGTGCGCCCCCAGACTTTGCCGTGCTTGTCGCAGGCGGCCGCCACCCGCGCCACGGCTTCGTCCATGGTCAAGTCGATTTCAGGATAGCTATCGAGGCGCAGGCCCAGGTCGCCGGGGCCTACGAAGAGGGCGTCAATGCCGGGCACGGCGGCGATTTCCTCGGCATTGGCGACCGCATCCGGCGTTTCGATCTGGGCGACGAGGAAGGTCTCGCGATTGGCGTCGGCGATGTAAGTGCTACCGGGGATCCAGGTATCGCCGCCGAAGTTGCAATCCAGGCCGGCGCCGTCTAAGCCGCGATTGCCGATGGGCGGGAACTTGGTCGCCGCGACAATCCGCCGCGCCATGTCGGCATCGGAAACAAAGGGAATCATCAAGCCGGCGGCGCCGTCTTCCAGGTAACGGTAAAGCCGGGTGCGCTGCACAGTTGGCGGACGAATCATGCAGTCGATGTCATATAGATGGCAAAGCGCCAGCAGGTGCTGGATTTCACGGCTGTCGAAGTTGCGATGCTCCATATCCAGCCAGATGCCGTCGTATTTGAAGCGCGCGGCGTAACGGATGAAGAAGGGCAGCACGTGCCCCATGCCACAGAAACGGGCGAATTCTGCGTTGCGCCACTTTGCTAGTACCTTGCTGCTTCTCATGGATTCACTCCCTGGATGTCATGGCTTGCTTGTCATTTTGGAAACACGGGCGCCATACAGCCGCGCCCGCTTAGGTGTCTTTGTGCAAATAGCCGCCGTCCACGCGCAAGATGGCGCCGGTGATGTAATCAGCCGCATCGGAGCAGAGAAAGGCGACCGCTTTGCCGATATCCGCCGCTGTGCCCAAACGCCCCCAGGGCAAGTCGCGCCCTTGCGCCTCAATCATATCCGCGCCAAAGCTCTCGCGCTCGCCCGGCGTATCAATCCAGCCGGGTTCGATAATGTTGACGTTGATCTTGTGCGGGACTAGCTCGCGCGCGATGGTCTTCGCCAGATGATTCAAACCGGCTTTCGCCGCATTGTAGGCGGCCGCATTTTGATAGGGCAGCTCGGCGTGTACGCTGGAAATGAAGACGATTTTTCCGCCGGATCCGCGCTGGACCATGTGGCGGGCGACCAATTGACTCAGGTGGAATCCCGCCAGCAGCGTGCCTTGAACCACCCGTTCAAAGGTTACCGGGTCAAATTCCAGGAAAGGACTGCGTACGCTGTAGGCCGGGTTGCTCACCAGGATGTCGATATGGTCGGCTACCTCCAAGGAACGCCTCAGCAAAAGTTCGCAGCCTTCGCGCGTGAAGACGTTTGCTTCAACCGCCCGCGCCTCGCCGCCCACTTTGCGGATCTGTGCCACGGTCGCTGCCAAATTCGGGCTGTTCGGCCGATCATTGACGATTACCTTGGCGCCGCCTTTTGCCAGCTCGATGGCGCAGCCCTTGCCGATACCGCGCCCGCCGCCGGTGATCAGGGCTGTCTTGCCGCTCGGATTCATATTGGACTTCCCCTCATTCGCCAATCGTCGCCAATCGTTACCCGCTGTCCGCCGGCGCTACTCTGTTTCACTGCTTCCAGGCAATGCAGAATCTGAACGCCGTCGCCTAAGGGATGATACCACTCCTGTCGCGAATCAAGCGCTTTTAGAAATGCGCCGAATTCATCGATATAGGCTTGCTCGAAACTGTAGCCGGCCGGTGGCGGCGCCTGGTCGAATTGTCCGGTCGCGTTCAGATAGCGGCGGGCGCTGGCTTCAGGCAGCAGCTTGACTTCGATGACGCCGCGCGCGCTGACGATGCGATACTCATAAACCTGGCGGTCTTGCAGGAGATCAAGCTGCAGCGTGACAGCGACGCCGCTAGCGGTTCGCGCCAGGATTTGCAGGTTGTCCGGCCCGTCGATTTCAAGCGCGCCGCTATGACGCGATTGCGCGTAGAGCTCGCGCGCCCGGGTTCCCAACAGCGTGTAGAGCGTACCCAGCTCTTGAGCGATGACGCCCATGACCTGTGTGTCGTCGTAGAAATCCTGATAGCGTTCCCAGGGATGCCAATTGGGCAGGTAGTTGCCAAAAGCCATCTGATATGTCAGCGGGGCGCCAAAGCTCTCGTCCAGCAGCCAGGCTTTTGCCTGCCGCATGGCGGCGTGGCAGGGATTGTTGATGCCCAGCGCGGCGACCAGCCCGTGTTTGTCCACCAGCGTCAGCAATTCATCAGCGCCGTCCAGACTATCGGACAGGGCGATTTCGCAGAAGAAGTCTTTGCCGGCGCGGGCGGCTTCCAGGCAATAGCGCATGTGATGCCTGGTCGGCGTGGAGACGATGACCACATCGGGGTTCCAAGCCCAGCCGGCAGCCGGGTCTGCGAAACTCTCCACCGCGTAGCGTTCCCGGCTCTCCGCCCGGCGGTCGGCTCGCGGGTCTATCAAGCGAATGTCGCTCGCCGCCGCGCCATGCGCCAGCAGGCAGCGAATTCTGCGTTTGCCCATGGAGCCGCCGCCGATGATCAAGAAGCGCCTGTTATTTTTCATCTCCGCCGCCTCGATCCACGCGGAATTTGACAAAGCCCGAGCAAGCGCTATAATCTAAGCGTACTCATGCGACTGGTCTGACTAGCTGACATGCGCTATTATGTCTGCTTTGCGACAAATGTCAATTTGCGCGGCTGCGGCTGACAGGCCAAACGCGCGGGCAGGCGCAGTTTTCCAAGCGGGAGTGATTTACGAGCGAATTCCGAAAGATGCCGTCACTTATGGCAGAGCCGGGCATTGTCCTTAAGCAGCCGCGCAAGATCACGCTGGTCGCGTCGATCGTGGAGCAGTTGGTTGAGCTTATTCAGAGCGGCGCCCTGAAGCCGGGTGATAAATTGCCGTCGGAACGCCGGCTCATACAGATGCTGGGCGTGGGGCGGTCCTCAGTTCGCGAGGCGCTGCAGGGGCTGGTTATGATGGGCCTGGTAGAGGTGCGCCCGGGCCAGGGCAGCTATGTCAAGAGCAACTTGCACAGTTTTGTTCCGGATTTATCCAAGCCGGATCTGTCGGACAATTTGCTGCGGGAAATGCGTTTGCAGCTGATTGAAGCGCGGCGGGCGATCGAGGTTGCCATCAGCGGCCAGGCGGCGACCAGAGCAAGACCGCAGCAGCTTGAACAGTGGCGCGCCGCCTTTGACGACTATGCGCGCTACATTGATGACTTCAGCGACCCGCGTTACCTGGCCGCCCATGGCGATTTTCACCTGTCACTGGCCGACATGTCACAGAATCCCTTTAATGTCATGTTGGTCAACGCCGCTATTCAGGCTGTGCCGCAGACACTGCGCGAGCGCGAATTTCGTTTTCCCAAGTCGATTGACTTGAGACAGTTAAGGGAATCCCAGGTCAAGCTTCATCGCGACATTTTGGACGCCGTTACCAGCGGGCTTCGCGAAGCGGCGGAAGCCGCCATGCAAGCTCATATGGATTTTGAGCGCGACCTGGTCATAAAAGTGTATCCAGCGGCAGCTGACGAAGGCTGAGCCGAGCATCAGCTGTATCACTTGGATAGCGAGCGGATAAGCAGGGAGGTGACTAAAGGGGAAAATTAGCAGGCTGCAATACTTCAACCGTCATGACGCAGCGCGTTTGCGCTGCGCCAACAAATTATCAATGGGAGCTAACATGAAACAGCTACGACTTCTGATTCTGCTAGTCGCCGGGCTCGGCCTGCTTTTGGCGCCGGCGCAGGCGCAAGAGCCAGTCACGATCACTTATTGGACCGATCCGGCGCTGGCGCAACCCGTCAGCCTGCCGCAATTCACCGAGTTGGCCGCCTTCGAGACCTGGCAGGCTGAACAGTTTATGGAAATGCATCCGCATGTCACCGTCGAAGTGCGCGGCCTCGATTGGCCCGACCTCTCGACTGTCGTGCCGACCGCCTTGGCCGCCGGCGACCCGCCAGACATCCTCAAGGATTATCTGGGCCGCACGTCCGGCTACGGCGTTGAAGGGGTAACGGTCGATCTATACGGCTTGCTGCCGCAGGAAGAAATCGACGACTTGCTGCCGGGCTTGGTCGGCTTGTACACCATCGACGGCGCGCTGCACGCCATGCCGACCTACTTCTGGAATCACGCCATGATCGTCAACAAGGCGCTCTTTGATCAAGCAGGCCTGGGCGACATGATTCCGGTGGACGATCGCGACTGGACCCTGGACGAATTCCACGCCGCCGCCACAGCCATCAAGGAAGCCGGCATCGGCGTCGACTTCCCCTATACCTTGCAGGTGGCGTCGGAACAGGGCGATTATGACTTCCACGCCTTCATCTGGGGCGCTGGCGGCGAGATCTGGAATCCGGATTGCACGACCGGGTTTGATGATCCCAAGACCCTGGCAGGCTTGGAATTTGTGAACATGCTCTATCAAGAAGGGCTGATCAATTCTGACGCCACGACCGCGGCCTACGCGGACCAGACCAACAATCTCTTCACCGGCAAGAGCGCGATCATGGGTGGTGGCATGGGCGTACTCAACAATACCATCGGCAACGCCATCACCAACGGCGAGGTCACGGTTGAGATGGACCCGGTTATTGTGACCTATCCGCATGCGGAAGGTGAAGTTTCCGGTTTGGGCGTTGGCCCCTCCGGTTTCGCCGTATTTGACAAGGGCCGCTCGGATTACGAAATGGAATGGGTGATTGAATTCCTGCTCTTCCTGAATTCCACCGAGTCGCAAGTCACCTATACGCAGAACAACGCGCAATTCCCGGCGCGCGCCTCCGCCGGCGTTCCACTGGCGGACGACGAGAACTACGCGCTCACCCTGTCGCTGATTCAGGAGCGCGGCACCGAGAATCTGGGTTTGGCCTGCCCGGGCTTCTACGAAGTTCGCATTTCCCAGCCGCCGCACTGGCAAGCGATGTTCCTGGGCCAGGAGACGCCTGAGCAAGCGCTGCAGGCATTGGCTGACGAAGCGGCTTTCATCCTGGATATGTAAGCGCGCTACAGACAACGCGAAGGTATCCGGCGCCAGCCGGATACCTTCAATTCTTGATCATAATGATGAGCGAGCCGGACCGCCGGATTATGGACACAATTAGCTGCCTTCAAGTTCCACATGTCGGGTCGAGGCGTCGCCGCAGCGTCCGCGAGATCATATCATGTTAGCGAACTTCGGCAAGCGCGTCTGGGACGGCCGCTGGGCTTATATTTTTATAGCGCCGGCGATGATTCCTTTTGTTATTTTTACCGGCTACCCCTTGATACAAGGTTTGTTGCTGAGCTTCTACAAAGCGGGCGTCAATCGCGACAAATGGAGATATATCGGCCTCAAGAATTACAGCAATCTATTAACTCGAGATCCGGTCTTCCCGACCGCCATCAAGAATACCTTCCTGTTCGTGCTGGGCGTCGTGCCGGCGGCTATGATTATCTGCCTGTTTGTGGCGGTGCTGATCTACCCGCTCAGCCAGCGCCGGCAGAGTTTTTTCCGCGCCGCCTTTTATATGCCAGTGGTATCGGCCGGCGTCGTGCTGGCTATGGTCTGGGTGTATATCTACAGCCAGGAGTACGGCTTGCTCAATTACATTTTTGAATCGCTGGGCTTGCTTGATCTTTTGAATGGCGGCGAAAAAATCGGCTGGCTGGCGCAGACGGATACGGCCTTGCTGTCGCTGGCGATCGTCGTATTGAGTTGGAGCCTGGGGCAACCGCTGATCCTCTTCCTGGCCGGGCTGGGGGCGATACCGGACTCGCTATATGACGCGGCGAAGATCGACGGCGCCAACTCCTGGCAGGCTTTCTGGAAGATCACCCTGCCGCTCTTGCGCCCGACCATGCTTTTTGTGCTGGTAGTCCTCACGATTGCCGTATTCCAGGTATTCGTCGTCGTCCAGTTGATGACCCTGGGCGGGCCGGCTAACGCCACGCAGACTATTGTTTTCCGCATCTGGGTGACAGGTATAGTCGGCGCGAAATTCGGTTATGCGTCGGCGATGGCTGTCATTCTGCTGGCGATAGTCAGCGTATTGGCGATCGCGCAATTCAAGCTCTTGGACCGGCAATTTACTTAAGCCTTCAAGCATTCGATGGCAGATAAAGAGAGTCGCGTAATGGCGCAAAATACTTATAGCCCAGCCAAGAACTTGATGCCTGTGGACAGCAGTTTGCGCCGGCGCTATTTCGTCGGCCGCTGGCTGCGTTATCTGGCGCTGGCGGTTGTGCTGGCATTAGCGCTGATTCTGCTGATTCCCATCGTCTGGATGTTGCTCGGCTCCTTCAAGATTCAGCGCGTCGCCCTGGCTTATCCGCCGGAGCTCATTCCCAGCAATCCGGTCCTGGATAATTGGGAGCGCTTGCTGATCAATCGTCCGTCCTTGCGCTGGATGCTCAATTCATTCGTCGTCGCCGGCGGCATCGCGTTTTTCGGCGTCATCACCAGCACCTGCGCCGGTTACGCCTTCGGCAAGAAGCAGTTCCCCGGCCGGACGATTTTCTTCTGGCTGATCCTGATGACGATGATGCTGCCGCGTCAGATTTATATGATTCCACTATTTGTATTGATGAAGAACTTTGGCTGGTTCAACAGCTATCAAGGCATGATCGCGCCCTACCTTGTCTATCCATTTGGCGTTTTTCTCATGCGGCAGTTTATGCAGTCGATACCTGACGAACTTTTGGAAGCCGGCAAGATGGACGGCGCCAGTGAAATACAGCTATTCAGGCATATCATCTTGCCGCTCAGCAAACCGGCTATCGGCGCCATCGCCATTTTCGCTTTTATGGCCGGCTGGAACGACTATCTATGGCAGTTGGTGATGGCGACTGACGAGCTTTGGCTGACCTTGCCAGTGGGCGTGGCCAAGCTGACCGCCTCGGGCGTAGGCAGCATTGACATTGGCGTTGGCATGGCCGGCGCGACCTTCGCCTTCATCCCCATGCTGCTGATATTCTTGCTGTTCCAGAATTATTTTATCAAAGGCATTACCGTCGGCGCGCTCAAAGGCTAGGCGAATGACTGCGGACGCGCAATTCCCTGTATCGAGCGCCAGCGGACGATCGCCCGCCGAGACTGATATGGGCTTATTCAACTTGCACAGCCGTGAGCGAGCCATTGATGATTGTTTCTAACTTTGGCGCATCTTTCTTGAGTTTCCGCATTGATTGGAATCTGAAACAAAGCCTGACCTCATCTCACAAGCCGCCTTACACGCTGAATACCGCGCGGATTCAGATTGAATCCAGTTGCAAAATCAGCGATCGCGCGACCGGCGCCGCGCAGTCCTTCGTGCTCGGCGCCTCCTGCAAAACCGAATACGTCGGCGTCGAGCGCGACATGTGGACGCAGCCCAACGCCGATTTCTGCATTGTCTTGTCGGCGGATGACTTTCTGATACTTAAGAGTTGGGATCGCAACAACAAAGGCGTGATGCGTTACCCCGCGTCGCTGGGCGAGCAGCCCGAGCGCCAATCCGGCCGCGTCAGCGATACTTACGAGCGCGTTAGCATCAACTTGCGCTCCTGGCCGGCGCGTCAGCTGGATGGCGCCGCGGCGATCGTCAGGGCGACGCTGGCGGACGAGCTATTGATCGGGCGCTGCGCCTACTGCTTGCATGACCGCTTTGATATTGAGATTGACTTCCCGATCAAGACGATGAACGCTAATGAACGCGAATGGATATACCAGGCGGATACCGGACCTGTTTTATTCCCCGACTTGAGCGCGGATAGCCGCGACTGGATCGACAGCTTCCAGTTGGCTTATATCGCATTCAACCGCGAGGACTGGGCTGAATTCATCTTGCAGGCGCCGACGCCGCTGAGCGAGGGCGTCTCGGTCAACCATTATTCGCGCATAGCGCGGATGGAGACTCGAAACACAGTCTACGCGGCGGCGAATGCGGGGACGGGCAGGGCATGAGCGGAACAACTGTCGTTGTTATCGGCGGCGGCGTCATCGGCTTGAGCGCGGCTTATCACCTGGCGCGTCGCGGCGTCCAGGCCACCCTGCTGGAGAAGGGCGCGGTCGGCGTTGGCTCAAGCTCGCGCGCCGGCGGCATCATCACCGGTCACCTGTGGAGCAAAACCGGCCTTGAAGCGCGCAAGGTCAGCCTGCGAATATACCATGAGCTGTCTGAAGAACTTGGCGAATACGGCTATTGCTATCAGGCGGTCGGTTGCCTGAACTTGTTTTCGGGGGCCGCCTGGCCCGAATGCGAGAAATTGCTGCCGCTTTATGAAGCCTGCCACGTTCCTTACGAAATCCTCGCTGCTGACGAGATTCGCCATCGCTGGCCGCTGCTGAGGCCTGAAGCTGACGCGCTTGGTTTGTTTGATCCGCTGGGCGGCTACAGCGAGCCCGATGAATACATCCCGGCGCTGGCGCGGAAGTGCCGCGACCTGGGGGTCGATATCCGTGAGGGGGCGCGCGTTTCCGGTATTGTTCAAGCCGGGGGCCGGCTGCGCGGCGTATGCGTCGAGGGCGAATTGCTGGAGGCGGAGCGGGTTGTCTGCACCGTGCATAGCTGGACCAATCAGCTGCTGGGGGAGGCGGGGCGGCCGCTGCCGATCAAATCGTTTGTCCACCAGCGTTATCTAACCGCGCCCTTGCCTGAAGCGCCAAACCTGCCGGCGCTGAACGCCAATCCCTATGCGGCCTATCTGCGCCCGGCGGCGGGCAATCGCATTCTGGTCGGCGGCGAAACCGCTGATCGACCCGAGTTTGGAAGGCCGGCGCCCGGATTTAGCATGACCGGGCTGCGCGCGCCGGGCGGTTTCAGCGAGCGCCTGCGCGCCAATGCGCGGCCGCTGCTGCCCGCGCTTGAGCGCTATCGCTTTGAGGAGGAGCGGGTCGGGCTTATTTGCTTTACCATGGACGGCGAGCCGATACTGGGGGCTGTGCCGGAGATACCGGGGTTATTCGTTGGCGCCGCCTTTCACTCGGGCGGGTTCGCATATAATCCGGTTGCTGGCAAGCTGCTGGCCGAGCTGGCGACCGCTGGCGAAACCGAGCTGGATATCGCGGCTTTTTCGCCGGCTCGCTTCAGCCTGGCGGCGACCGACGCTTATTTGAGCAGCAAACTGCGGCAGCGCGACGCGTTCTCGCGCCGGCATTAAATTGGAGAGCCATTCATGCGTTATCGTCAGCTGGGGAAAACGGACCTGCGCCTCTCGGAGGTGTCGCTGGGCACTGTGGCGCTCGGTATGCCTTACGGCTTGGGCGCGGAGGCGGATGACGCGGCCGGCGCTCCGCCGCCGTCTGACCGTGAGGCGATAGCGCTGATCCACCACGCCATCGATCGCGGCGTCAACTTTTTTGATACGGCGCGGGCTTACGGCCGCAGCGAAGAAGTGCTGGGCAAAGCGCTGCGCGGTCGGCGTCAAGAACTGCTGGTGGCCACCAAAGTAAGTTGCCATGATAGTGACGGCCTCGCCTTGCGCGGCCGCGAATTGGCGGAACAGATGCGGGAGTCGCTGCACCAAAGCTTGCGGCTGCTGGGCACGGATTATGTCGACCTGCTGCTGCTGCACAGCGCCTCCAGCCAGCTGCTGGAAAACAGCGATGCCATCGCCCGGCTGAAGCGCTTCCAGGCCGATGGCAAAGCGCGCTACATCGGCGTATCGTCCTACGGCTTGGATGCGCCGCGCCGCGCCATCGCGCAGGGCGTGGACGCGCTGCAAGTCGCCTTTAACATTCTGGATCAACGCCTGTGGCCTGAGGTGTTTGATTGCGCCCAAGCCGCGGGCGCTGGCATTATTGCGCGCTCTGTCTTTCTCAAAGGCGCGCTCAGCCGGCGAGCGGAGTACTTGCCTGCGCGTCTGTCGGCGCTGAAGACGCTGTCCCGGGCTGTCGAGCGGAGAGCGGCCGCGCTGGCGCCGCCGCTGACACTTGAGGCGGCGGCGCTAAAATTCGTTCTGGGACATGAGTCGGTAGCCACGGCCTTGATCGGCGTCCGCGATGTGGCTGAGCTGGACGCGAGCCTGGCGGCCGCGCGCTCTCCGCAATTGAGCGCCGCGACCGTCGAGCAATTCCGGCGGCTGCGCTGCCACCGGGACGACCTGTTGGATCCGAGCGCCTGGGGGCTGCCTTGAGCAATGCTGAAGCGAACGCGGCGAACGCGGCGAGCGCCTACAAGCGGGAGCAACTGCATGAGTGAAGCGGGAAGAACGAAGGCCGACCTGGACACGCCGGCGCTTTGGGTGGACCTGGATACCCTCGATCGGAATATCGCGGAATTGGCGCGACATTTTGCGGCGGCGCAGGTGCAATGGCGCCCCCATATAAAAGGCGTCCGCGTACCGGCTATCGCGCATAAAGCCATCGCAGCCGGCGCCATTGGCGTCACCTGCGCCACCATCCGCGAAGCCGAGGCGATGGCGGACAGTGGCCTGCGAGACATCCTCATCGCCAATGAGATGGTCGGCGAGCGCAAGCTATCGCGGCTGGCGCGGCTGCGCAGCGTAGCCAATGTCAAGGTGATCGCCGACAATCCGGACAACGTGCGCGCATTGAGCGCGGCCGCCCGCCGGCAGGGCGTGAGTATCGGCGTCTTAATCGATGTCAATACCGGTATGAACCGTACCGGCCTGCCGCCCGGACCCGCGGTCGTCGACTTGGCGCATGTCATCAACCAGAGCGAAGGGCTGCGCTTCCTCGGCTTGATGACTTGGGAAGGCCATA
Organism: Anaerolineae bacterium; assembly: GCA_022823165.1. Taxonomy (GTDB): domain Bacteria; phylum Chloroflexota; class Anaerolineae; order Aggregatilineales; family Phototrophicaceae; genus UBA6055. The sequence continues at coordinate 105,902 of JAJDXR010000064.1, forward strand.
CCTTGGTCATCCCTGAGCCGGCAGCGCGCGCCCAGGCGACCCGCGGCGCAATCGAGCAACTGCTGGCAATGGCTGAGGACTGCCGCGAGGCCGGTCTGCCCGTGTCAATCGTGAGCGGCGGCGGCAGCGGCACCTACAAAACCACGCCCTTCATCCCGGGCATGACTGAGATTCAAGCCGGCGGCGCCATATTCTGCGATGTCATCTATCAGAGCTGGGGTGTAGAAACCACACCCTGCCTCTTCGTCCAAACCATCGTTAGCAGCCGGCCAGCGCCCGACCGCATAGTCATCGACGCCGGATTCAAGACCCTGCCCGTCTGGCATGCGCAGCCCAGAGCCGTCAACCTGGAAACGGTCAAGAGCCACGCTTCATCAGCTGAGCACGGCGTTATCACGCTTGAGCGCGCGAATGAGCGGGTTAAGGTGGGCGATATGCTTGACTTCGTCGTGGGTTATACCGACAGCGCCATCATCTTGCATCGGAAGCTCTACGGCATTCGCCAGGGGCTGGTGGAAGTCGAGTGGGATGTGCTTTAGCGGCTTCAGGCGTCGACGGCAAGGTGGACTTTCAAGGTCTCGCCGGCCATGAAACTGTTGAACACGGTCTCGAAATCGCTCAGCGGGAGCTGGTGGCTGACTAGCGGCTCAACGTCAATGGCATTGCTCTCGAGCCAGCGTATCGCCGGCAACGTGGTTTGGCAGAGCGCGAAAGACCCAACGATTGTCCAATCGTTGCGAAAAACATCGTAGGGCTTGAGCTTGATCGAAGCGCGCATGGGCGCGACGCCGAATTGGAGAAAACGTCCTCGCGCTTTGAGATGGCTGAAGGCGCTTTCGATCACCGCGAGAATGCCAGTGGCGTCCACCACAATATCGAAGCCCTTAGGCACGATGTCTCGGAGTTCTTCTTGCTGACCGCCATCAGCCAAGATTGTGTGGGAGGCGTCAAATCTCCGCGCCAAGGCTAAACGAGCGGCTTGCTTTTCCACTATGACGACCTCGGCCGCGCTGTTGCGCCGCAGCGCCTGCAGCAGCAGCAAACCCATGGGGCCGCTGCCGAAAATTAGCGCCCGATCCGCTGGATTGACGCGAATCCTGCGTAAAGCCCATACGACACAGGCCAGCGGCTCGACGAATGCCATCTGTGTAGCGCTGAAGTTTTCCGGCGTCGTATAGGCCGCGCGCGCCGGCACATTCACATATTCGGCAAAGCCGCCGCTGCGCGTAACGCCGATGCCTTCCCAACTGGCGCAGTGATTCGCTTGATGATCGCGGCAGAAATCACAGTGCGCGCAATTCAGGTTGGGGTCGACCACGACGCGATCGCCAATGGCGAGTCCGGTAACGTCCTTCCCGGTTTCCACGATTTCGCCACCGAATTCATGACCCGGGATTAACGGGAAATCGGACTCATATTCGTTAGAAAATATGTGAATGTCAGTGCCGCGGACGCCACTGCGCGCAACTTTGATTATCACTTCCTGGTCGCCGCAGGTCGGATCGTCTACCGATTCGTAAGACATGGCGCCCGGCTGCGGAAAGATGACGGCTCGCATGTGCTGCCCTTATGCGCAGATGCTTAGGTAGGTCGCGCTTTGGTGCTATTGCGTACGATCAATCGCGTTTGCAGTACCGCCTCTTCTGTCGGCTGGGCTGTATCGTTTAGGTGAGCGAACAGTAATTCAACTGCCGTCTCGCCCATTTTGATAATCGGCTGCTCAATCGTGGTAAGCTGCGGGATAATGTAACTTGCTATCGGGATGTTGTCGAAGCCGAGCACGGAGACATCGTCCGGCACTGACAGGCCCAGCTCGGAAAGCGCGTGGATAACGCCGACCGCCATGACATCCGTCAACGAGAAGATCGCGGTCGGCGCTTCCGCCAGGCTCATCAGTTGCCGGGCTGATTGATAACCCATATCAAATAGCTGCGTATCGCCAGTCACCAGCAAGGCCGGGTCAGCATCCATGCGGTAGGCCGCCAGGGCGGCCTTGGCGCCGCGGATCCGGCGTTGAATCACCTCGGAGTGGACTGGCGCGCCAACCAGGCCTATACGCCGATGCCCCTGCTGAATCAGATGCTCCATGCCGATGTAGCCGCCCTGCGAGTTATCGCTGAAGACTTTGCTGCACTTGGCTTCCGGCAAGTCGCTGTCGATCAGAACATAAGGCATTTGCAGGGCTTGCAGTTCATCGAGGAAGCTGGCGCGCATCACCGACGAGTTGATAATCACGCCGTCAACCCGTTGGCGCAGCAACATTTCGATATAGGCTCGTTCACGACTCTCGTCCTCTTCCGCATTGCAAATGATGGCTCGATAGCCGTTTTGAAACAGCTTCTGTTCAATTGCCATAGCCAGGCGGCTGTAGAAGGGGTGGTCAATCAGCGGAACGATGACGCCCACAAGCATCGTGCGCTGGATTTTGAAACTGCGCGCCAGCGAACTTGGATGATAACGCAATCGGTCCATCGCGTCCTGGACTTGCTTGGCCAGTTTCTCGCTGACGCCATCGCTGCCGTTGATGACCCGCGACACAGTCGCTACCGAGACTCCCGCTTCACGCGCCACATCGTTCATGGTGGTGGATAGCGCGGGTTTAGTCTTTGTCATGCGAACTCATCCTCCAATGCGAGCGCGGCGTCGATTACCATCTTACCAGTATCAGACCCCTGGTCTTGCGCTAGGGCTGGCCATCGCAGCTTGGGCGCAGCCGGGCCGGCAAACAACGGCATTGAACTTGAATGCGCCGGCCGGGCATGCTATTTGACAGCGCCCATGGTTAAGCCTTGCACCAACTGGCGCTGTGCGATCCAGCCAGCGATGACTACCGGCAAAACGGATGCGGTTGCGCCGGCCGACATCTTCGCCCAAAAGAGACCTTCGGCGGTCTTGAATGACGAGATATACACGGATACAGGCGCGGCTTTGGTCACAGTCAAGTTGAAGGCGAAGAAAAACTCGTTCCAGGCGAAGATCAGGCAGAGCAGGCCGGTCGCGAAAAGCCCCGGCAGCGCCAAGGGAATGACAATCAGACGGAATTCCTGCAGCAGCGTTGTGCCGTCGATGCGGCAGGCTTCAAGGATTTCGTAGGGCACATCGAGGAAGAACGAGCGCATCATCCACACCACCAGCGGCAGGTTCATCGCGGCGTAGATGATAATCATGCCGGTATGCGTGTCGCGCAAACCCAAGTCGCGAAAGATGATGAATAGCGGCACGATCACGCCCACCGGCGGCAACATACGGGTCGAGATCAGCCACATCAAGGTGAGATCGCTGCGTTTGGTCTGATAGTAAGCCAGCGCGTAGGCGGCCGGGATGCCAAAGCCAAAAGCGACCAAAGTCGACGCCAGCGTGATGATCAGCGTGTTGATCAGGTGCTCGAGGAAGTTGCTGTCAAACAGCGCGATCCGCCAGTTGTCCAGCGTCGGCTCGAATATGATCTGCGGCGGAAAGGCGAAGGCGGCGGCTTCAGTCTTAAACGAGGTGATGATCATCCACAGAATGGGAAAGAACATCGCGAAGGCGACGATGTAGGTCAGCGCTGTCAAGCTGGTATTGACCCAGGGTTGCCGCTTCATACCGCCACCCCCTCGGCTTGCCCGCGGCGCAAGACGCGCACGAAGACCAGCACTACGATATTCGCCAGGATTATCGCGAATACGCCCATTGCGCTGGCTTCGCCGATATCCCAGCGCTGGAAGGCTTCCTGATAGATGCCATAGGACAGGTTCGTTGTTTGGATGCCGGGACCGCCGGAGGTCAAGACAAATATGACGCCGAATACACTCAGGATAAACAGGATTTCCATCAGCACCGCGAGCTCGATATAGCGCTGTAGATGCGGCAGCACGATGTAGCGGAACAGCACCAGCGGGCCGCCGCCGTCAATTTGGCAGGCTTCGATCTGATCCTGCGCCAGGGACTGCAAACCCGCGAGCAAGATCAGCATCATGAAGGGCGTCCACTGCCAGACAATCACGACGACAACCGAGAACATGGGAAAGTCTTGCAGCATATCCGGGCGCGGCAAGCCGAGCATCGCCGCCAGAGCCGCCAGCAAGCCAAAAGCCGGGTTAAACAGGACGTTTTTCCACAGCACGGCTGAGACGGTCGGCATGATCAGAAAGGGGGTGATCAACATGGTGCGAACGAGGCCCTTGCCGGGAAAATCGCGATTCAGCAGCAGGGCGAGCAATGTGCCCAGCACCAGAGTAACAGCAACAACGGAGATGGTAATAATCAATGTATTGGCGATGATGGTGAAGAAATCAGGGTCACTCAAAACATCCGGGTAATTGTCTAGGCCGAGGTATTTCCGGCGCGCCGGGCGCAGCAGATTCCAGCGCTCGAGACTGTAGCCCAGGGTGACGATCAAGGGGACTTGCGTCACGATAGCCATAAAGATGATGGCCGGGACAGGCAGCAGCCGGCGAACAGAGAAAAGCGCATCGTCATATTGACCGGTCGGCTGCAGCGCAATTGCTTGAGCCATAAGCGTTACTCCTCAGACGGCTTGTTGCAGAAGGGCGGGCGAGGCCGAGGCCTCACCCGCCCGCTCATCTCAGGTTAATCGTAGTAGCCCGCTTCGTCCATCGCGTCGCGTGTGAGATCGTTGGCTTGCGCCAGCGCGTCCGCCACGCTGATGTCGCCGGCGAGCGCTTCCGCGATCAGCTGCGATACATCGGTGCCAATGCCCTGGAATTCGGGGATGGCGACGAATTGGATGCCAATGTAGGGCACATCGTCGCGCCGCGCGTCGGTCGGGTCAGCGGCTTGCATCAAGCCGAGCACAGTCGGCGCGAAGGCGGCGGCGTCCAGATAAGCCTGGTTTTCATAGGTCGAGGTGCGGGTTCCAGGCGGGATAGTCGCCCAGCCGTTGGTCTCGCCTACCAGTTGGATGTAGTCTTTGCTGGTCGCCCAGGAGATGAATTGCAGCGCCTCGGCCGCGTGATCGGTAGTGTTGGGGATAGCCAGGGACCAAGCCCACAGCCAGTGGTTGCCCTTCGGCACAGGACCGACCGGCGCATTGGCGAAGCCGAGTGTATCAACGATCTGGGACTGTTCGGGGTTGGACAGGAAGCCCGCCGCTACCGTGGCGTCAACCCACATCGCGGCTTGGCCCTGCGCCATCAGAGTCAGCGCCTCGGTGAAGCCGGTGCCGGTCGCGCCGGGTTGGCCGCAGTCATTGATAAGGCTGACGTAGAAGCTAACCGCCTCTTGCCATTCCGGACTGTCCAATTGCGGTTCCCAGTCCATATCGAACCAGCGGCCGCCGTAGGTGTTTACGACAGTGGTCAGGAAAGCCATGCCCTCGCCCCAGCCGGGCAAGCCGCGCAGGGCGATGCCGTACTGGCCGTTGTCAGGATCGTGCAGCGCGCAGGCGAGTTCGCGGATTTCGTCCCAGGTGGGCTGCTCGGGCATTTCCAAGCCGGCCGCCTCGAACATGGCGGTATTGTACATCATCATGCTGGATTCGCCGTAGAAGGGCAGCGAATACAACTCGCCATCGTAGGACAAACCGAGTTTTACGCCGGCGAGCAGATCGTCAAAGTCGTAGTCAGCCTGTACGCTGTCGGGATGGTCGGCAGCCAGCGCGTCGATGGAGTTGAGCCAGCCGTTTTCCGCCCAGAGCGGCACTTCGAACATGCCGATGGTAACCACGTCGAATGTGCTTGAGCCGGTGGCGATATCAGTAGTCACTGTGGCGCGCAGTTCGTTTTCCGGCAAGACGACCCAGTTGAGAGTAATGCCCGGGTTTGCCGCTTCGAAAACTTCAGTGAAACCCTCCATGACAATCATGTCAGGGTTGTTCACCGTAGCGATGGTGAGTTCGACGCTATCTTGGGCCGATGCCGCGAAGGCGCCGAAGAGCAAAGACAGCATGACGAATAGATGGGTGAATCTGTTCATTGGAATAGCCTCCTGAACTGTACTGTAAACGTTTACAAATGTAAACGTTTGCAAGCTACCATATTAACGCAAGCGGCGCAAGCAGTATTTCTATATTCAAACTTTTATGAGCGGATTTACGTTACTATCAAAGTTCTTGACGCCGGCCGCCCGGACTCAGGGCCTTGGCGCGCAGCTAAGTTGCTGTGCTGAAAATCGAGTAGGCAATTCCCCCATGCGAACAGGCCACAGGTTTTTTCAGCACAGAGTACACAGATGGCGCAGAGATTTTCTATGCCTGACGGAGTTTTCAAGTCACCTTTACTTACCACTCCCCATAATTCACTTATTTGACAAACATGCTTTTGTTAGACATAATGCGCGCTAAGCAAAGTGCTGTTATATTCACATAAAATTACCATGCAGGCCCCACATTGACGCGCAAGCGCTCCGCCGTAAACCACGCAGCCATGTACGCGATCAAGCGCGCCATCGTTATGAGCGGCTTGTGGCGGAGCCCGGCGCATACGCGGGGGAATCTTTCCAAAGCGCGCCGGCCGCGGCATCGGCATAGGGATTTCGACGCTCATGCCCGACGCGACTCTTTTGGGCGCAGCCGCGCAGGTCTTTGACGATAGCTTGCGCGAACCGGCCTTGACCGCCAGTCACTAGGCTGGCGAAAGATGGGTACACGGGCGATTACGCTCGTGATTCAATGGGTGAAAGGAGAGTCTATTGCAATTGCGCCGTATCACGCAGGTACGCTTTTACTTGGCGATAACGCTAATTGGAGGAAATCACAATGAATAAGCGGTTCATGGTACTAGCGGCAATGCTGCTCGTCTTCGCGGTTTTCGTTTCAGCGCCGGCGCTGGGGCAGGGCGCGACGCTTAACGTCGCCTGGCCCTATCAAGTGCCGCCGACCGGGCACTTCAACACCTTCGCCTCCGGCGGCATCACACTCGGTCAATACCAGGATTTGCATGAACCCCCGCTGGCTGTCTTGCTGTGGGCCTCTGGCGAATACGAAGGCATGGTTGCCGAGGAATTCGGCTGGGATGCCGACGGCAACTACGTAATCACGATGGTGGACGGCAATAGCTGGAGCGACGGCAGCGCGATGACCGCTGACGATCTGATGGCGACCTTCAACATATTCCGCCTGCGCGGCGATGCCGTCTGGGCCAATATGAGCGGCATCGAAAAGGTCGACGACAGCACGGTCAAATTCGTCATGGACACCCCGTCCAGCCTGGTTGAGCGCATCATTCTAACGACAAATCTGCGCCCCGCCAGCGTCTTCGGCGACATCGCCGATCGCGCGGCGATGATGATGTCCGGCGACGACGGCTGGGACGCTCTGCTGGAAGAGCTGACCGAGTTCCGCCCCGAAGCGCCTGTTTCCGGCGGTCCCTACACGATCTTGCCGGATACGATCAACGAAGCCAGCTTGATGATGGAGTTGAACCCGGGCGGTTTCGCCGGCGATATCCAGAACTTCGACATGGTGCGCATGTGGAATGGCGAAACCGAGGTGGTTACGCCGCTGGTCAGCAACGAAGAACTCCATTACATCACTCATGGTATTCCGCCGACGACCGAGGAAGCCTTCGCCGATCAAGGCATCGACATCGTTCGTTCTGGCATGAACAATGGTCCCGGCATCTATGTGAATCACGCCGTTTATCCCTTGAATATGGTTGAAGTACGCCAGGCGATCGCCTACACGGTTGACCGAATCCAAAATGGCGTGGTCAGCCTCGGCGACTCCGGCGTGGCGGTCGAATTCATGACCGGCATGAGCGACGGCTTGTCCCTGGCCTGGCTGAGCGACGACACGCTCGATGCGCTCAATACCTACGACCATGACCTGATGAAAGCCGAAGAGTTGCTGCAGAGCGTTGGCTTCAGCCGCGATGAGGCCGGCATGTGGATGGACGACAATGGCGATCCGCTGGCTTTTGAATTGACCTTCCCGCAAGAGTATGCGGATTGGTCGGCCGCGGCCGAAAACGCCACCGCCCAACTGAACGACTTCGGTTTCGATATCACCAGCCGCGGCGTACAGTTCCAACAGCATCCGCAGGACATTTACTCGAGCGACTTCGAGCTGGCCATTCGCAACTGGGGCCTGGGCGATCCGATTCCCGGCCGTAGCTACCTGCAAGCCTACAACCGCTATAACGGCCAGGGCGAGGTCGCTGGCGAAGGCGGCGGCGCCGGCATGAATTTCGACAACAATGTCGACTACAGCGGCGGGATGGTCAACGTATTCGACCTGTCCAACGCCAGTTCACAAGGTGTTGAAAAGGCGGATCAAGCCGCATTGGTAACGCAATTGGCTGTCTCGTATAACGAGCTGCTGCCGGCGATACCGCTGTGGGAACGCTATACCAACAATTCGCTGAATCGCAACTATATCAGCGTGCCCGACTCCAGCGATTCGATCTACGCCAACTTCGGCGGCGGCGCTGATAACTGGATGACTTATCTCATCCTCAAGGGTGTTGCGGCGCCGGCTGACATGTAACGACGATTTCGCATTCCAGGCTTGTCGCCTGAATGCCGGGGGCGGGTCAAAAGCCCGCCCCTTCAAATTCAGCGAACGAGCGCGACAAGCCCGTAAAGCCGCGGCTGCGAATAGCGCCCCGGCCACTATACCAAACAGGCCCGGCGCCGGAGACGAGAATTGGCAAGCCCAAGCCTCGCCAGTCCATTAAAGACAAGCGACCGCAACAGCATGGTCGACTTGCTCCAGAAGGCGGCCAAGAATTACACCGTACGTGTCTTCGTACAGGCGATCTTGACGATATGGGCGGTCGCCACGTTGACCTTCTTGCTCGTCCGCGAGATGCCGGGCAACCCCATTGATGTGCTTATCGAACAGATTCTCACGCAGGAGGGGGTCTCGTATCAGGAAGCCTACGACCGCGTGGCCGCCAGTTTCAATTTTGACCCCGACGCATCGCTGCTGGATTTGTATTTGAGTTGGTTAGGCGATTTGCTGCGTTTTGATTTGGGTACCTCGATTACCTCGCCCGGCACCGCCGTCATCGACGAGATAGCGCGTTTCCTGCCCTGGACCGTCTTCGCGGTTGGCATGGGCCTGCTTATCAGTTTCGTCCTGGGCATCATCCTGGGTATGACCATGGCTTATTATCGCGATTCTTTTCTGGATCATTCGCTGTCGCTTTTGTCATCATTTATGACCGGCGTCCCCAATTATATTTGGGGCCTGCTGATTATCATCGTGCTCGGCATTCAGCTCGATCTATTTAACGTGGGCGAATTGCGCGGGACCTACGACATATCCCTCACGCCCGGCCTCAACGCCGCCTTTGTGCTCAGCGTCTTCAAACACGCGGCGCTGCCCATCACCACCTATGTCATCGCCACCCTGGGCGGTTGGATGCTGAACATGAAAAGCAGCACCATGGGCGTACTTAACGAAGATTATGTCAACGTGGCGGAGGCGCGCGGCCTGACTGACAAGCGTATCATCAGCGCTTATGTAGGCCGCAACGCCGCCTTGCCCTTGTTCACGCAATTGACGATCGCCGTTGGATTTGTACTGGGCAGCGGCGTTGTCATCGAGGAGATCTTTGTATACTGGGGCATCGGGCATTACCTTTTTCAATCGATCACTGTGCGCGACTACACATCAATGCAAGGAGTTTTCCTAATTCTCACGATGGCTGTGGTCTTCTCGAATCTCTTCGCTGATTTAACTTACGGCCTGCTGGATCCGCGCGTCAGGATATCCGGTGACAAGTGAGGAGAATGTGAATCGCCAAACGGCGCCGAATCCGGCGCTGGCTATCCTCTTGATTCCCTGGGGGCTCTTGCGCTCGGCAGCGCGCTTCCTGCGCCGCTTGCGTTCCAATGTGCCCGGCATGATCGGCTTCATCGGGCTGGTGGCTTATTTCATCTTCACCTTTATCATGCCCCATATCATCGAGTTTGACGGCGACCCCAATCTTGATGAGATCGTCGGCCCCATTGGCTCGCGGATTCAGCTGGCGGCGCATAGCGAAAATGCCCACTTGCGCAGCTTCGAGGACCTGGCGGGGAAGACGGTGGGGGTGGTTGATCAAACCGGTGGACCCGATCTTATCGCGCCCTACGCCGATAGCCTGACGATTGAGACCTACCGCTGGACCAGCCGTCGCGCCGGCCCGGGCCTGGAAGCGTCTCTGATTGATCTCGCCAATAAGGAGATTGACGCGCTGCTGATATTCTCCAAAACCGTGACGGAATTGATTGACAACCAGGAAGATCCGGAATTGAAGGCGCTATTCGCCGAGAACATCGTGATAACGAATCCGGAATTGGGTCCTCCCCACTTGCTGGGCACGGATACGCAAGGGCGCGACATCGCCACGCATGTGGTGCATGGCGGCCGCGTACTGATTCTTACCGCGCTGATTGGCGGCGTCATCTCGACAGTGATCGCGCTCTTCCTCGGTTCCATCTCCGCGCTGACTGGCGGCGTCCTCGATAGCGGCTTGACCGCCTTGACCAATCTGATACTGGCGATACCGCGCTTTCCGCTGCTGGTGGTTATGGCGGGCTTGATCCAATTTAACAATACGCTCTACCTCGGTGTGCTGATCGGTCTGCTGGGTTGGCCTTCCTTGATGCGAGCCATTCGCTCCCAGGTCCTCAGCCTGCGCGAGCGCGACTTTGTTGAAGCGGCGCGCTCGCTGGGCTTGAGCACCAACCACATCATGCTGCGCGAAATATTGCCCAATATGATTAGCTACGTCATGATTAACTTCATCTTTTCCATCACCTTCGCCATGTACGAACAGATTGGGCTGGTCGTCCTGGGTTTGGCGCCGATCAATGATTACACTTGGGGCGTTATGCTCTACTTCGGGCGCTCGCGCGGGACGCTGTACAATGCCGATGGCGCTAGTATGGCGCTTTCGCCGGTGTTGGCCATCGCCCTTTTCCAGGTTTGCCTGGTGCTCTTCGCGCGCGCGCTGGAGGAGATCTTTGACCCACGCCTGCGGACTGCGGTTTAGAGGGCGCGCTTATGTCGCTGATACTGCCGCCCGATATAGTACTCAAGGTCGACGATCTATCCATCGTCTATAGGACTGATCGCGGCGATGTCAAGGCGACGGCCAATGTGTCTTTCGAATTAAGAAACGGGCAGGCGCTGGCGCTCATCGGCGAGAGCGGCAGCGGCAAGACCACTATCAGCCTGGCGCTAATCCGCAAGTTGCCCAAAAACGCACTCGTCACCGGCGGCCGCATCCTCTACCAGCGCAATGAAAAAATTAAGGATGTGCTCGAATTAAGCGACAGGCAACTGCGCGAATTTCGCTGGAACGAGTGCGCCATGGTCTTTCAAGGGGCGCAGAACGCCTTTAACCCGGTGTTGAAAATCCACAGACAATTCGAAGATACCGCGCAGTCCCATGGCTGGACGGACAAAACCGCTGTGCGCAAGCGGGCTTTGAGCCTGCTCGAGTTGGTTCGCCTGGACCCGGAGCGCGTGTACGACGCCTATCCCCATGAACTAAGCGGGGGCATGAAGCAGCGCACCCTGCTTGCTCTTGGCGTCTTGCTAAACCCGCAAATCGTCATTCTGGACGAGCCGACCACGGCGCTCGATATCTTGACGCAGCGCGCTATCATTGACGTATTAAACGATATGCAGCGGCAGTTGGACTTCAGCATAATATTCATCAGCCACGATCTGTCGCTGGCGGCGGAAATGGCCGATCATGTCGCCACCGTTTACGCCGGGGAAATCGTCGAGCTTGGCGCTGTCAACGACATCTTTTATCAATCGCTGCATCCCTATACACACGGATTGTTGACATCAGTGCCTACGCTTGAGCATGCGCAAGATCTGCTGCAGAGTATCCCGGGGTCTCCGCCCAACCTCATCGCGCCGCCGGCGGGATGCAAGTTTCATCCGCGCTGCGCCTTTGCCGACGATACCTGCTCGAAAGACAGCCCGCCGCTAACGGACGATGTTGGCGGGCACCTGGCGGCCTGCTGGCATACGGATCGCCTGCTCGCAAGCCGAAAGGCAAGGGTCTAGTGTCGACGCCTATCATCGAACTGAAACAGGTTTACCGCCATTTCAAGTCAGGTCGTGAAATTGTCCCGGTGCTGCAAGATATCAACATCGCCGTCAAGCGCCTGGAGTTTCTTTGTCTGGTCGGCGAGAGCGGCTGCGGCAAGACAACAACCGGCAAGATAATTTGCGGATTGCTGCCCACAAGCCAGGGCGTCGTCGAGTTTGAAGGCGCGGATATCGCCTCCTTGCGCGGAGATGGCTACCGGCGTTTTCGCCGCTCGGTACAGATCATTCATCAGGACCCTTATGCCTCTTTGAATCCGACGCAGACCGTGGCCGACATGCTCAGTTATCCGCTGTTGCGGCACAAGCTGGCGCCACAGCGGCGCGGCGTGATGCAGCGCGTGCGCGAATTGCTTGATTTAGTTGATCTGACCCCGGTAGAGGACTTCATCGAGAAATATCCGCATCAGCTTAGCGGCGGCCAGCGGCAGCGCGTCAGCATCGCGCGCGCCTTGACGACGCAGCCATCAGTGATCGTCGCCGACGAGTCGGTCAGCATGGTGGATGTGTCCATTCGCATCGGGCTCTTGCAAATGATGATGGATCTGCGCGATCGGCTGGATGTAACCATCGTGTTTATCACTCACGATCTGGCGCTGGCCAAGTACTTCGCCTGGGATGGCCGCATTGGCGTCATGTATTTGGGCCGACTGGTTGAAATCGGCCGCACGCAAGAGATTATTCGCGATCCGCAGCATCCCTATACCAAGGTGCTGCTCTCCGCTATTCCCGAGCCCGATCCGGAAAAGACGCGCAGCAAGCAGCACATTCAGCTGCGCAGCGAAGATATTCCACGGCTGACTGAATTGCCGCCTGGCTGTTCCTTCCATCCGCGCTGCCCCTGGTATGTCCAGGACGTCTGCGACCAGGAAGTGCCTGAACTGTCTATCCCCTTGCAATCCGGTAGCGATGTAGAAGTCGCCTGTATTCCCTTGGAACGCGGATCGGAGTTGGCGCTGCATGGCTCCTGAACTGCTCAAGGGCTTTTACCGAATTGCCGTCTTTGTCCTGGGTGTATCAATCGCCTTGCTCTTCGTGGTCAAGCCGGGCACAGCGGAATTCGTTGTGACCCTGCTGTCAATTGGCGTCGGCGCGGCTTTGCTAATCATGGTCATGCTGACCAGCCGTTATTTCAACAGATAACCTTAATCCGCAACGCCAGGCGGCCCGGCTGAGCCAGGCAGCGGCGCTTCACGCTAGGCAAAGGCTGCCCCTGTCGCTTGAAATCCAGATCGTTTCTGAGCGCAAACACTTTAGCGCCTTCACGCGACTAAGCTATCTCCTTGAGCCACAGCGCGGTCCCTCGCAGTCAATCGACGCCGCCCAGCCGCAGCGGCTTTGTAGATATTCCAAATCGGGTCTCTATGCGAATACGCACTATTTAATAGAGTGATACAATGACGCACAGATTTCTGTCATTTATTGCGCGAATCACCTTATGCAATAACTGATGCGGGCAGGCGCGAAGTCTAGCGGGGGACATATACGAGGTCGCATCGCGCTAACTCGTGAGGAATGCAGCATGGATTGATTGCCGGAATCGGGAATGAAAGCGGGACATGAATCGGGCGCTCAGCAAGCAATCTATCGCCTTGATATTGGCAATCGCGGTGTGCGGCCTGGGTGCTTACAGCGGCGCTGAAGGCTGGCGATCGCTGGCGGACTGCGGCCCGCCCTGATAGACATAAGAGCGCGCCGTTGACGAAGGCTGTGCAAATGAGAACGACAGTGTTGCGGAGGAAAGAGTATGGCGGCAAGCGATCCGGCTGGCGCCGCTTGAGCACGTTGATGCGGACATGGCTGGTATTGGGCGCGGTTATCGCTGTCGTGATTTCTATTGTGATCGCCAACAGACAGGACGATTGGACCGAGCCATGTTCAGATTACGAAGTCAGGCAGGGGACTGCCGGCGAACGTTTCGACCCCTTCCATGTCGCGCTGACGCAAAATCGCTATAGCCGTGTCGCGCTTAACAGGCTCAGGCAAGAAATCTGGCAGGATCTGCCTTTGTGTCGAGAATTGGTCGAGCTGGCGTCCTTATCGCTGCAAATGTACAACGATTTGCTCTTTGCTGACGCCGCTCCCGCTCAAGGCGTCGGCATCTTTGATTTTAAGCAGCACGACCGCTGGCATGAGTTGTTTCTCCAATTGCATGAGCGATAGGCAAGCCTGGCAAAAATGCGCTTGAATTCAAAGGTGGACGAGAAAATAGCTAATACACTTAATACTCAGATAGGGCATGCGGAGCCAGGAGAGTTTTCCTTATTGAACCTTGGACGCGGCAGGCTAAGCGTATTTTCGAAAGCAGATGTCTCGCGCGCCGGATTTTAATCGTCGGCGGACAGCAAATTCACAAAGAACGGAGTTAAACATGAGACATTTAGAGCGTAAGATTGTTCCAACGTTCGCGTCGGGCAATGTGTTGAGGGCTAGCGCGGCTCGCTTAATCGGCGTGAAGCGGAATTTGGGCGCGCTTTCCCGGCTGGGTCCGCCGCTGCATCTGCTTGCGCTGCTATGCGTATGCCTGTTTTTTACCCAAACACAGAGACTTGTCACGGCGCAGGACCCGCCCACGCTGCCAGCGCCGACGGGTTTGTCGGCCAGCCTCAGCGCCGATGGCGTCATCCTGAGTTGGACGGCGCCGGCCGGGGAGGTGGACGGTTATGAAATCTTGCGCCGCCGGCCCGGGCTAGGCGAAACTGAGCTATCCACCCTGGTCGATGACACCGGCAGCAGCGCTACCAGCTACTCTGATACTGGCGCTACCGCCCCAGGTGTTCAATACACCTATCGGGTCAAGGCTATTCGCGGCGATGATCGTAGCGCTGCCTCAGATGCTGTCGACATCCACTATGTATCGGCCAGCTGTCAGATTGTGGCCGGCGACAACCACGACATCTTGCAATGCGCCTTGGACGCGGGCGACAGCCTGACGGTCTCGTCGGCTGTGTGGACGCCCAGCTTCGAGGAGCGATACGCTCAGACAACCTCCAGACCTGCAGCGACATGGGTTATCGCCGATGAATATTGCGGCGAGAGCACAACGGTTCAAGTGGATGCGCAGATTGACGATGTCTCGCTTTCGACGATCGCAACATCAATCACGCTTGCGTGTACGCCCGAGCCAGTGGACGAGCTCTCGGTAAGCTGTGAAAACGTGGTCGAAAACGGACAGCATAAACTGAGTTGCGCGCTGAGCGGCGGCGAACATACGCCCGATACCGCTGACTGGACGCCCGGCTTTGATGCGGAATCCGCCAAAACGACAACGGGACAGGCGGCCACGACGGCTAGCTGGGTCATTGACGATGAGGCTTATTGCGGTCAGTCAACGACGATAAGTGTGGATGCGTCTTATGAATCGACGGATCTGCCGACGGTTTCGACAACCGTGCCGCTCCCCTGCGTCATTATCGTGGACAACAATTGCAGCTTGGCGAACGCGATCCACTCGGCCAATGGCATCGCCCAGGTCGAAGAGAGCGATGACCCGGACGGCAATGACGATTGCGAGGCCGGGGGCGCCCCCGAAGATTCCCCGACCCCGACCTACAACGGCGACGACATCATCCTCTTAACCAGGAATGAAACCCTGGCGGCGCCCTTGCCAAACGTAACCAGCCCAATTCACATTGAAGGCGGCGGTCGCGCTATTTCCGGCGATTCCAGCCACCGTGTGCTTATGGTGGTAGGCGGCCGGCTTAGCGCTAATGATTTGACCATCACAAATGGTCTGGCTTCGACCGTGGGCGGCGGCATCTATGTCAACAGCGGTTCATTGAGCCTCAGCGACAGTACGATAAAGGATAGCAAAGCCAGCGATATCGGCGGCGCCATCTACGCCATCGACAGCGATGTTGATATTAGCGACAGCCATTTCAGCGGCAACATGACAGTAAAAAGTCATGGCGGCGGCCTCTACTTCATTAGTTCGACTGGCTTGAACACCCTGGACATCACAGGCGCGACCTTCAAGGATAACATGGCTACCGAAGACGGCGGCGCATTAAAAACCGCCGGGGGCATCGCGACAATCAACAAGAGCACCTTTGTTGAGAACATAGGCGACGAGGGCGGAGCGATTGAAAGCAGCGAAACCACTCTCGACATCACCAACAGCACTTTCAGCGGCAACAGCGCCAGAGAAGGCGGCGGCCTGAGTTCATTCAGCTCTTTTGTGACGCTCACGCATACGACCTGGGCTTACAATTCTGCGGATGAACAGGGTGGCGGCATTGCCATAATCGGCTGGACGGGCAACTTCAAGATTCGTAATACCTTGATCACCAACAGCGCGAGCGGCGGCGATTGCCACAGCGGCCCCAACCCCTACATCATTATCGAGTTCACTGGCAACTTCATCCAGGATGGATCTTGCGAGCCTCAAGCTGCCGATCCTCAAGCTGCTGATAGTCAAGCGGCGGCATCCGAAGACGATGGCATCCAGGCGCAGGCGCAGGAAGTAATGGTCGCCGATGCGCAGCAAGCAAGCGATGCCGAGGAGCAGGAAGTAATCGTCGCCGAGGCGCAGGGCTCAGACGATATGGTCAATGCCCGGATTAGCGACCTTACCGGCGACCCGCCACATCACCCGCTGCAGATGGGAAGCCCGGCGATTGACACCGCCAATCCGATATACTGTTTGCTTGACGATCAGCCCTTTACCGATAGGCCGCAATACGGCAACTGCGACATCGGCGCCTACGAATATCCGAAACCGCCAGATCCGCCGCGGCAGGCTCCGGATCCGCCGCCCGAACCTACGGCGACATCTCCGCCTCCGGTTGCAGCGCCTACGCCGACGCCAATACCTGAGGTTTGCGTGCCGAACGAACGCATCATCGTGAGGTCGAGCAACCCGCATATAGATTGCGAGGAAATCGACATACTGACGCTCGACAAACATCCGTCGCTGCAAGGCATACGATTTGCTCTGCGGCTATGGGATTCGAGCAATCAATGTTTGCACGCCGTCCGTTTGGGAGACAACTTGTATCGTCTGGCGATTCAATACTCTACCACAGTGGAAGTCCTCAGGCGGCACAACGATCTGGCGAACAGTGAGCTGGCGATCGGACAAATGCTGGTGTTGCCTTTCTGCAGTACGGACACGGCTATGTTTATCCCGGGCGCGGAAGTCTGCTTTGATACCCCGGGCAACATCGCTCTCATTGATACCGCCTCGCCTGAACGAACCATACATTCGATCGAGACTTACGCAAGCGAGGGCATGACCTGCGGCATGATCAACATGCCGGGTATCGTCGTGCTGGTCGCGGGGGCGCCCAGTTGACCCTCGGCTAAACCTGAGTATGGGGGCAAGCGCCTGCCCCCATACATCTAGCTGCCGAGGGCGCCGCCGGCATGAGCCACATGGACGAAACCAGGCTCTAAATTGCGGGCGAGGCGGGGCTTCCTGGAGACAGTTACTCGCTGGTCGAAAGGGGAGTCGCGCCCCGCCTGTGGAGCCTTGTCCCGGCAGTCTTGATAGCGGCTCTCTCGGCGATAACGGTTTTCCTATTCACTCCCATCCTCGCGCTGCGTCTGATTACTCAGCGCAGCTTTCATCGTGGCGTCTCATTTGCAGCGCTCAAAGGTTGAATCAAGCACGGGCTGAATATCATGAGCGCAAGCTACGCAGACATTCTGGCCAGGGCCAATGCCGCCGTCGCTGAAAGCGCCGCGCAGATCGCCGGCGACCCGCAGCGCCCGGTCTACCACCTGATGACAGCAGCCAACTGGATCAACGACCCCAATGGACCTTGCTACTTCGCGGGTTATTGGCACATGTTCTTTCAGCATAATCCATATATCGCCGACTTTGGACCGATGGGCTGGGGGCATGCGCGCAGCCCGGACCTGGCGCATTGGGAGCACTGCCCCATAGCCATCATGCCGACGCCCGGCGACTATGACGGCGCCGGCTGCTGGTCCGGCAGCGTCGTGATTCAAAACGGCATCCCATACATGCTTTATTCCGGTGTGGCGGACATGACGCTTTGGAGTATTGACGACGACATCCCGCCTTCAGACCGTCAGCGCATCCCGCAAGGTTATTATCACGAATTCCTGCTGGAGATTGACCAGGAGACCCAGTGTATCGCCACCAGCAGCGACAACCTGGAAACTTGGGACAAATATCCGGCCAATCCCGTGATTCCCGCCATACCGGAGGGCATGGAACTGATCGGTTTCCGCGACCCCTATCTGTGGACAGAAGCCGACGGGCGCTGGTACATGCTGCTCGGCTCGGGCTTGAAAGGTCAGGGCGGGGCGGCGCTACTCTATCGTTCGGCTGACCTGCTTGATTGGGAGTACCTGCATCCGCTCTTTATCGGCGAGCCCGGTGAAAGCGGAATCAATTGGGAGTGCCCCAACTTCCTCGATTTGGGTTCCAAGCACATGCTGGTGGTTTCACCGCATGGGCGACCAGTGTATTGGCTGGGCGATTACGTCAACCACAAATTTACGCCGGACGCTTCTCCGCGGCGTCTCGATTGGGGCGATGTATTTTACGCGCCCAACAGCTTGCGCGATCCTGACGGGCGCTGGCTGATGTGGGGCTGGATGCGGGAGGCGCGTCCGCGTGATCAGTATGCTGCGGCCGGCTGGGCTTCATGTTTGACCTTGCCGCGCGAGATTGCTCTGGACTGCGCGGGCAATCTCCAGGTCAAGCCCGCAGAGGAGTTGAAGCTGCTGCGGCAGGACAGGCTCTTCGCTGACGACATTAGTTTGTCCGCCGGCGCCCCTCACAATTTGAATGACGCGCGCGGAGATCGGCTGGAAATCTCCTTGCTGGTCCGCGCTGACCACTGCGATTCCGTGAGCATACAATTTCGGCGCAGCCCGGACGGCGAACAATTTACCCAGCTAACTTATGATTACCAGAGCGGCAGCCTGTGCCTTCAGCGCGACAAATCGACTGACACGGCTGATGTGACGGTTGATGCCTGCCAGTGCCGGCTGGCGCTGGCTGATGCCGAGCCCTTAAAACTGACCCTGTATCTCGACAATTCGGCGCTTGAAGTCTATGCCAATGACAGGATCACCATGACAAGCCGCATCTATCCCTCGAGAGACGACGCGCTAGGATTGCAGCTGGCTTGCGCGAGTGGTTCGGCCAAGGCGCAAGTAGCGGTCTGGCGGATGGGCAGCATCTGGCGGGATGAAAAAAAGAGGACTTGAAATCTCCGCCAGGCAAAAACTCTCAGTAGAAGCAACAAAGCCTTGCGACAATATTCAGCCATAATCCCCTATCTACTATTCGCGTCGAAATCTGTAGGGGTCAGCCGGTGGCTGACACTTTGCTAGCATTCCGCGTATGACTATTATGTGGGCGGCCCACCGGGTCGCCCCTACCAATTCTCATTATTTGTTGGCATTACTTCTGTGCTCTCTGAGGTGAAAAATTTGTGCTCTGTTCATACAGGGGCTTGCAGCCACGATATTCACCGCTCCCTAATTCTTGAAAATGTGATTCTGCGCCGCGCCTATGTTATACTTTCGGCTGCTGCGTTTTCTTAGCTAGAATTGGAGAGAATCACATGAAAAACCGGCCGTTTATTCTGCTCTTGCTGGTGGTCTTGCTATTGGGATCGCTTGCGCCGCTGGCAACCGCCCAGGATACACAAACCCTGACGGTCTCGATCTGGGGCTTCAACCTGGATATTCTCGACGAGAATGTCTTCGCGCCCTTTGAGGAATTGCACAACGTTGAAATCGTGCTGGATACCGGCAACAATTCGGATCGCCTGGCTCGACTGCAAGCCGAGGGTGAAAACAGTTCCATTGACGTGGCGCACTTCGCCACACAGTTCACGCATATAGCCAACGAAGCAGGCTTGCTCCAAGCTTACGACCCCGAGAAGCTCGAAAACCTGCACGAAGTGTACGATTGGGCGCAGGACCCGCTGGGCAATCTGGCCGGCGTCGGCTATACAGTCAATAGCCTCGGTCTGATTTACCGCTCCGATCTGATTGAAGCTGAAGTTAGCTCCTGGGCTGACCTGCTGCGAGACGATGTGGCCGGCTTTGCCACCATCCCGGAAATGTCCACTACCTTTGGTCCGGCCGCGCTGATCATGATTGACCGCGCGCTCGCGATGCAAGCATTGGACGAAGGCGAGGAGCTGGACGCGATCAACTATGATGCGGATATGGCTTGGGAAGCCTTGCCGCAACTGGCCGATAATCTGGTGACAACCTACATTCGCAGCTCCGAGCTGACGACACTGGTTCAGGAAGAAGAAGTCCGGATTGCGCCCTATGCCAGTTTTGCGGTGGGCAACCTGCTCAATACGGGTCATGAGCTGAGCACTGTTGTGCCTGCGGAGGGCATCGTCGGCCAGACGAACATGATCAGCATCACGTCAGCTACCGATAAAGTTGACTTGGCGCATGCCTATATCGACTGGTTCATTTCGCACGATGTCCAGGAAGCCGAGGCGCTTGACTTGATTGATTCGCCCGTCAACGCCACGGTCGAGCTGCCGGAAGATATTTGCGCCCTGCTCACCTGTGGCGAGATGCTTGATACCATGATTGTGCTTGATCAAGCCGAAGTCTCGGATCGGCTGGAAGATTGGTTAGAGCGCTGGAATGAAGTCATGGTGCGCTGACCCCGTCGAATCAGCGTTTTTTGACGATATTGTTCTAGGGGGCCATTGCGCCCCCTGGATAACTCATGAGTCGACGACCCAATCAGACCCGTACTATCGTATTGCTGGTCTCTCCTGCATTTATTTTTGTACTCGTTTTTTTTGTCCTGCCCTTGATGTTCCTGCTCTCGCAAAGCGTTCTGCCGGCGGATGGCGGCTTTACGCTTACGGGCTATGTCGACTTTTTCCAGAGCCGCGTATCGCGGATCGTCTACCTGCGTACGCTCAGGCTCGGTCTCATTGTCACTGGCATTTGTGTGCTGATGAGCTACCCGGCCGCCTTTGTGCTGGCGCGGATGCCCGCCCGCCGCCGTTCCTTCTTGATGTCGCTGGTGATCCTGCCTTTGATGACCAACGCCGTGGCGCGCACTTTCGCCTGGCTGATAATTCTGGGGCGGCGCGGCATGGTTAACCAGACGCTCTTGTCCCTTGAATTGGTCGAGAATCCGGTTCGTTTCATCTTCACCGAAACGGCGATTGTGCTGGGTCTGACGCAATTATTCTTGCCGCTGATGGTATTGCCGCTGGTGAGCGCGATGGAAAATATCCCGGACGATGTGCTGGAAGCGGCGCGTAGCCTCGGCGCCAATCGGCTTATCACATTCGCGCGCATCGTCGTGCCTTTGTCATCGGATGGTCTCGTTCTGGGCGCGACGCTGGTATTCACCGGTTCGGTAACCGCCTTTGTAACCCCGGCTATTCTGGGTGGTTCGCGTCTATTACTGATGTCTACCTTGCTGCGTCAAGAGGCGGTGATTCTCTTTGACCAACAGGCGGCTGCCGTGGTCGCTGTTGTGATGATATCAACGACTCTGGCGGTTAATCTGCTGCTGCGCTTCCTGCGCGTGCGGCAGGTCTAGGAGCGAGTTTGATGGTTTCGCGCTGGATGTATACCAGTCTGGTCATTCTCTACTGCTTCTTACTCGGCCCCTTTGTCATCATTTTTATGGCCAGCTTCGGCGCCAACGCCACGATGGCTTTTCCGCCACAGGGTTTCACGCTGGATTGGTTCGCCAATGTATTCGAGACATCCCAGTTCATTGACAGCTTCTGGATCAGCCTGCAGCTGGCGCTATTATCCACCATCGTCTCGTTGATCATGGGCATGCCGGTCGCCTATGCGCTGGTGCGATTTCAATTTACCGGGTCAGGCCTGGTCGAAACTGTCTTTTCAGCGCCGATACTGGTTCCCGGCCTGGTCATCGGTTTCGCCATGCTTAACTTCTTCGTGCTGCTGGGTGATATGCAGGTCATGACAGGCTTGTTCATCGGCCATACCGCGATACTATTTCCGTATAGCGTACGCGTCATTTCCGCCAGCCTGCGCAACCTGGATCCCTATGTCGAAGACGCCGCCGTCAGCCTGGGCGCGCGCCGCCTGCGCGGATTTCTGCTGGTTGTGCTGCCCAATATGCAGGCCGGCATTGCCGCCGCCTTCGTGTTGGGCTTCATCACATCGTTCAACAACGTGCCGGTTTCGCTTTTTCTTAGCGGGCCCGGTGTGACGACACTGCCGGTTTCCATGCTCAGTTACCTGGAATACTACTTTGATCCGACCATCGCCGCCCTGTCGACACTGCTCGTCGCTTTTACTGTCGTGCTGGTACAATCAGCCGAACGTTTACTCGGCTTATCACAGTTTGTGTAGCTTATGCCTCATTTGGAAATCCGCAATCTGACCGTTTCCTACGAAAAGAACCGACCAACGCTGGAGCAATTCAGCCTGGGCGTTGAACAAGGGGAATTGGTATCGCTGCTGGGTCCAAGCGGCTGCGGCAAGACCACGACCCTGCGCAGCGTCGCCGGTTTTATTCAACCGGATGCGGGCCAGATCCTCATCAATGGCCGCGATTATACGCAGTTGCCGCCCAATCGGCGCGATATTGGTCTGGTATTCCAGAGCTACGCGCTGTTCCCGCATCTGACAGTCTTCAACAACGTCGCCTTTGGCTTGCGGATGCGGCGTATTCCCAAGGGAGAGATCAGCGAACGCGTTACCACCGCCCTGAAAATGGTGGGCTTGGAAGCCTTTGCCAACCGCCGTCCGGCGCAACTTTCCGGCGGGCAGCAGCAACGCGTGGCTCTTGCCCGCGCCACCGTTATCGAGCCGCAAGTGCTGTTGCTGGACGAACCTCTGAGCAACCTGGACGCGCGCTTGCGCGTCGATATGCGTCAGGAGATTCGACGCTTGCAGCAGCAGCTCGGCATCACCACCCTCTACGTGACCCACGATCAGGTGGAGGCGATGAGCATCTCTGACCGCGTAGTGGTCATGAATCAAGGCGAAATAGAGCAGATCGGCGCGCCGGAGCGTATCTTCGCGGCGCCCGAAACGGCTTTTGTCGCTGATTTCATGGGTTTCGACAATCGCTTCAAAGCGGCGGTCGTATCGGCGCGGACTGACAAATTACAGCTGCATTGGGGCGGCGACGCCATCGAATTGCGTTGGCGCTCCCGGAGTGGATCTCCGCAACCCGGCGCCCGGGCGGAGATCTTTTTCCGCGCTGATAATGCCAGTCTGGCCGCGGGACCGGATGCTTTGGGCTTGGCCGGGCAAGTTATCCTGCATACCTTTCATGGCAATGAGCTGCGCTACCTGGTAGAAACTGAAGTCGGCGAATTCAGCATCCTGCAGGACAGCGCCGGCCAACGTTTCGAACCTGGCGCGGCGGTGAAGGTGCAGCCGCAGCCGCAAAAGTGGATCGCCATCTTTGAAGAAACGGGACAATAAAATGACCGACTCGCCGACAGTTGAAATCCAAAAGCATATCCGCTGCGTCCCGGGCGATGTCGCCCGCAGTGTGCTGCTGCCGGGCGATCCCGCGCGCGCCCGGCGCATAGCCGATGCGTTCGATGAAGCGCGCCTGGTTGCCGATAACCGTGAATATGTGATCTTCACGGGAAAAACGAATGGAGTCGATATCAGCGTTTGCTCGACCGGCATTGGCGGCTCATCGGCAGCCATTGCCCTGGAAGAATTACGCAGTGTCGGCGCCGAGGTGTTTATTCGCGTCGGTTCGGCCGGTGGGCGCCGCAAGGACATACCGATTGGCTCCCTGGTGGTGCTGACGGCTGCTTATCGCGGCGACGGCGTATCGGACGAGTATTTGCCGCCGGGCTTCCCGGCAGTTGCCGACCTTGACGTGACTAAGGCTCTGATCCAGGCGGCGGAGGAATTGGGCTACGGCGCCTTCACGGGTATTGGGACAACGCGCAGCGCCTTTTACGCGCGCCATCCGGAACTCAACGAACAATTGCGGCGCGCCGGCGTGGTCGCGGCGGAAATGGAAGCCGCAACCCTGTTTATCGTCGGGACGTTGCGGCGCGCGAAAGTCGGCTGCGTGCTCGCCACCGATTCCAACATTTACCTGGACGAGCAACCCACGCTGGCGGAAAAAGAGGCGCTGTACATGCAGGGTGAAAGGATGACCATCCGCGCCGCGTTGCGAGCGGCGCAATTGCTGGAAGGAAAATCCTGATGAAATTCGATCTGCTGCTGAGCAATGCGCGGATTGCCGATGTCTTCCGTTACCGGCTCTTCGAGGGCTGGGTCGGCATCCGCGACGGGCGCTTTATCGCGGTTGAAGCGGGCAGCCCGCCGGCCGGCGCGTCCGCTGCGGCAACCTGTGACTTGGCTCGGCGCATCGTCATGCCCGGCTTGATTGATTCGCATTTGCATATCGAGTCCAGCTTGCTGACGCCGCGCCGCTTCGCCGAAGCGGTCTTGCCCTATGGCACAACGACCATCCTCAGCGACCCGCACGAAGTCGGCAATGTCGCCGGCGAGGACGGCGTGAAGTGGATGATCGCCGCATCGCAGGGTCTGCCGCTGCGAATTTACCACTCGATACCCAGCTGTGTGCCGGCCACTTCACCGGAGCTTGAGTGGACGCATCAAGTCTTTGACGCCGCTGCAATCCGCCGCCTGGCGGGGCAGCCGTCGGTCATCGCCTTGGGCGAGGTTATGGATTATCGCGGTTTGCTGGGTCCAAACGAACGCTTGCGGGCGATTGTACGGGCGGCCAGAGAAATCGGTCTGCTGATTGAAGGGCATATCCCAACGCTGGCGGGCAGCGAACTCTCGCAGTATCTCGCTCACGGCATCAGCTCCGACCATACCTTGACCTTCGCGGCCAAAATCCAGGAGCAGGTCTCAAAAGGTCTGGCTGTCATGCTGCAGACCAAGTCAGTCACACCGGAGAATGTGGCGGCGGTCGCGCAATTGCCGGATCGTTCGCGGATCATACTCATCACCGATGACATTGAACCATCGCTGCTTACCGACGGGCAGGGGCATTTGTCGCGAATTGTATCGCTGGCGATCGACTGTGGCATGCCGCCGCTGGAAGCGATTGCCGCCGCCAGCATTCGGCCGGCGCGCTATCTGGGTCTGCGGGATCATGGCGCGATCGCCCCCGGCTATCTGGCTGATTTCCTGGTCATGGAGGACATGGCCGCTTTCCCGCCGGCGCAAGTCTATATCGGCGGGCAACCGGTGGCGCAAGCGGGCGCGCTGGCCACGCGGATTCGACGCGAAAATCCAGCGCAGCCTGCGTACCCGGGCATCCCCGGGTCCTTCGACGCCGATGATTTCAAATTGGATAGCAATGGCTATAGCGGCAGCGCGCTGGCGCCGGTCGTCGCGCTGAAAAACAAACATTCGACGTTGACTAAATTGGAACAGACGACTCTGCGCCTGGAGGATGGGCAGGCGCTGTTTCAGGCGGATGACGGCTTGGCCCTGGCGTCTGTAATCTCGCGGGACGAGTCTTCGCGGACGGTGGGTCTCATCGCCAATACCGGCCTGAGGCAGGGCGCATGGGCCAGCAGCGTCGCCCATGATTGCCATAATTTGCTCGTGATAGGCCGCAGCCCGGAAGCGATGGCGCAGGCCGCTAATGCCGTTCATAGCATGGGCGGCGGCGTCGCTGTTGCTGCGCGCGACGCTGTCACAGCCTGCTTGCGGCTGCCTTATTTCGGCTTGCTGAGTGATGAGCCGGTCGCTGATGTCGCGGATGGGCTTGCCGCTGTGGAAGCCGCGATGCGCAATCTGGGAGCGGATCAGACACGCCCCTTCCTGACATTTTCAATCATGAGTTTGAGCGTCAGCCCTTACGCGAAATTTACCGACCGCGGTATCGTCGCTACTGAATCGCGCCAATTGATTCGACCCTTCGCTCCGGCCGACGCGGCGCTGGTGTGAAGCTAGGCGCTCGTGCTGACTTGCTGCTATCGTCGCCGTGTCGGATAGTCTCTATCATCCCAAGCGCGATAGAACTGCCTCAGATAGGGCTCAATAGCATTCGGTTGGTCAGCGGCCGCAAATTGAAGTCGTTTCCAAATTTCACGCGCTACCTCCTGGTGATCGACGCTTGTGTGGGCGCCGTCGCGGATGACCCACTGGCCACCGACCATCACATGGCGCGCATGCGCTTGCTTGGCGCGGCGCAATAGAAAGGCGGGCAAGAGATCGCGCGGCGGATAGTCAGCCGGCGCCCATTGTCCCGTTATCGCTTCCCAATCGAGCAATACCAGGTCGGCAAGCCCCCCAATTTCAAGCTCGCCCAGCGGAGCGCCCTTGCCAAAGGTGATTTTCGCGGCGATGTCAGTTCCCATCCGCCAAACTGTCTCGGCGCTTAAGTCTGCTGCGGACATACCGTCCTGGTTGCCGATGGTCCAGGCCAGCCGCATTTCACGCAGGAAGTCCTGGTCGTCATCCAGCGTCTGGCCGTCGAGGCCGATGCCGACCGGCGCCTTGGCCGCGACCAGCCGGGCTATCGGCGCGATGCCGCTGCGCAGGCGTAAATTGCTGCTGATATTATGCGCGATGCCGACGCCTCGTTCCGCCAGCAGTTCAATGTCCTCATCTTCAGTCCAGACCATATGCGCCAGCGTCAACCAGTCGCCCAGCGCGCCGATTGCCTCAAGGCGCTTGACGAAGCTGGCTCCCCAGGTTTTGTAGGCGTAGCGCCGCTGATAGCGCGTTTCGAGCAGGTGCATTTGTACGCGCGTGTCATGCGCTCTCGCCCAATCGCAAGCGCGCATGATCAGTTCGTCACTGCACCACTGGCCGCCGGCCGGGCTGACCTGGATGTGCGCGCGATGGCGCTGGCTGTCATGAAAGTTACGGTACAGATCGTCCAGCATCGCGAAATAGTCATCCGCGCTTAAGTCAAACCCATTGCTTTCGCCTAGACCCTCGCGCAGCTCAGTTGGCAGCAGCGCGAGAAACCGCTCGCGGTCGGCGTAAACCAATTGGTTCTGGTTGACTATGGGCGGGTGCATGGCGACGCGAATGCCAGCCTCGGCATAGCCTCGCAGGGACTCAGGGATTTCAACGGCAAGGTTTGACCAGGCTATCGGATTATGGCTGTGCGCGACCGCGGTCACGCCGGATCGCAGCAAGTTTAATCCTGAATACAGCGCCGCCAGGTAGGGCGGGATCGCGGGAAGCCGCGCCAGTTGGCTGAGCCATATTTCCAGGAAATTATCCGGGATGCCTAGCGCCATTGTCCCCAAGGCGCGCCCGTGGTCGTGAGCATTGGTGAAGGCTGGCGTGAGCGCATATCTGTTGCCGCCGACGCGAGCGGCATCTGGATAACGCGCGGTCAGCTCGGCCAGCGTCCCCTGATCAATAATAGACTCGCCCTCGACGCAGACTGCCAGATCGTCTACTGGGACGCCGGCGCGCAAAGCAAAACGCCCATGTACAATCGTTGGCATCAGGCGAAAAGACCGGCTTGCTGCCCGCCGTCGAGTACAAAGATTTGCCCGGTGATCATCTTGGCGGCGTCAGAAGCGAGGTACACCGCCAGCTCGGCGACCTCATCAGCGCTGATCAGTCCGCGCAGCGGCTGATGCTGATACAGAAACGCGTCCCGCGCCGCCGGCGGGAAGCTGCCATTCAGAGGCGTATCAATGTAGCCGGGGCAGATGGCGTTGCTGCGTATGTTGTCGCGCGCGTAATCCAGGGCGATGGAGCGGCTGAGGTTGATGACGCCGGCCTTGGCGACTGAGTAGGCTGCTTTATTGCTGGCGGCGCGCAGCCCAAAGGTGCCGGCGGTATTGAGGATGACGCCGCCGCCGGCCTCGATCATCAGCGGAAGCGCGCAGCGGGCGGACAGGAAGACGGACTTCAGATCGATATTCAGACACCTGTCCCACTCGGCTTCGCTGATATCGGTGATACGGCCGGCCGGGCTGACGCCCGCGTTGTTGAAAAGGAGCGAGGGCGCGCCCAATTCCGCCGCCGTCCGCTCGATCATACGCGCTACGTCGGCGCTTTGAGCGACGTCGGCTTGGATGGCAATCGCTCGACCGCCGTCAGCTTCAATCCGGCGCGCTACTGCTTCCGCCTTGGACAATGTGCGATTGGCCACCGCCACTCGCGCGCCTTCCCGGGCGAAGGCGAAGCAACTGGCTGCGCCGATGCCCGAACCGCCGCCGGTGACAAGCGCCACTTGACCGCGCAGCTTCATACGGCGTCTCTCGCTGAAGCCGCTGGCCGGTCGCCAGCGTTAATTGAGCATCCAGCCGCCATCGACAAAGATCATCTCTCCCGTGATATAACGTGATTCGTCCGACGCCAAAAACAGCGCGACATCAGCGACGTCTCTCGGCTCGCCCAGCCGGCGCAGAGGGATCGTATTATTAGCCCAATTCTCGTTGTCTTCCACGCTGGGCAGCATCGGCGTGTCGATGATGCCGGGCGCCATCGAGTTGGCGCGTATTCCTCGAGGTCCATATTCAAGGGCGATGCAGCGGGTCAGGGTTGCGACCGCGCCTTTTGTCATGCAATAAGCGGAGGAATCGACAAAGGCGACGGCGGCGCCAATCGAAGCCAGATTCACGATCGCGCCTTTTGTCTCGCGCTGCAGCCAGTGACGGATCACGATTTGCGAGACTAAAAACACGCTTTTAACGTTGACCGCCATGATGCGGTCATATTGCTGGTCGGTGGTTTGCTCAAAGGGCGCGTTGAAGAAGATGCCGGCGTTGTTGACCAGCGCATGAATCATGCCGAACCTGGCCATGCCCTCGTCAACCAGCGCTTGAACCTGGTCTCGCGAGGCTACATCCGTTCGCAGGCATAGCGTCTCGACAGCCATTGACTCAGCCTCGGCAGCCACCTCGCGCAAGCCGTCGAGATTCAAATCACAGAGCAGGAGATTTGCGCCTTCCGCGGCGAAGCGAATGGCGATAGCGCGGCCGATGCCACGGGCGGCGCCGGTGATCAGCGCGGTCTTGCCGGCGAGGCGTCCCATATTTATGCCGACTCTATGTAGCCGATGACCTGGCCAACCGGCACTTCGTCATCGACTTCACAGCTCAATTCCATCACCACGCCGCCAGCCGGGGCTTCCACTTCCGTGCTGACCTTTTCCGTCTCGATTACGACGATGCCATCGCCTTCGGCGACCGTATCGCCTTCGGCCACCAGCCACTCGACGATCAAACCCGCTTCCATCGTCATTCCAAATTTTGGCATATAGATAGGAATCAGCGACACGTTCTGCTCCAAAATCGTTAATACTCTGTTTCGGTCAAGAGTAGGCCATAGTTTTATGTACCGCCGCAATCACATCCGCCTCGCCTGGCAGGACTGCTTTTTCGAGCGCCGGGCTGAAAGGCATCGGCACGTCTTTGTTGGTCACTCGTTGCACCGGCGCCTTAAGCTGACTAAAGACTGCTTCCGCTACTGTCGCCGCCCATTCGCTGGCGGCGCTGCAGCTGGGGAAGCTTTCGTCCACGGCGACGAAACGCCCCGTCTTGGCGACGCTATCCAGGACCGCGCCTTTATCCCAGGGCGACAGACTGCGCAGGTCGATCACTTCCGCCTCAATCCCCTCGCGCGACAGCGTCTTGGCTGCGCCCAGGGCGGTGTAGACGGTGGGCCCGACTGTGCAGATAGTGACGTCGCTTCCCGCGCGCTTGATATCGGCTTCGCCAATCGGAATGAGGTATTCATTTTCAGGCACATCGCTGCGTTTCCCGCCCAGCGAGAGTGAATGCAGGAAGAGCACGGGGTTATCATCGCGAATGGCCGATTTGAGCAAGCCTTTGCCGTCGGTGGGCGTACTCGGCATAATGACTTTGATTTGGGGCATATTCATGAAGAATTGATGCACCGCCTGGCTGTGGTGATGGCCCGCGCTGCTGCCGGCGCCGTTTTGCGCCATGAGGACCAGCGGCACATTCGTCTGCCCGCCATACATGAAGCGCATCGCGCCCGCCTGATTGGCGATCTGGTCGAAGGCGAGATAGAGGAAAGTCCCGAACATGAGGTCGACAATCGGCCGCAAGCCGTTGACGGCCGCGCCAATCCCGGCGCCGGCCACCGCCAGCTCGGAAATGGGAGTGTCGATGACGCGTTTGCCTCCGAACTCAGCGTGCAAGCCGCGGGTGCTGGGGAATACGCCGATGCGCACATCTTCGCCCATTAGAAAGACGCGCGGGTCGCGGCGCATCTCCTCGGCCAGGGCTTCCTGGATCGCAGCTACATAGGTTTTGCGGGCCACTCAAATTCTCCAGGCGGCAGGCCGCCGCTTCATAGCCAAAGGTCTTCAAATAGCGATTCAAGCGCGGGATCGGGGCTGTTGCGCGCGGCCTCGACCGCTTCAGCCACGGCTTGGGTGATGTTGGAATCGAGCGTTTCCAACTGATTCGCTGGCAAGATCTTGTTTTCGCTGACGTAGTTATGCAGCAGCAGCAAGGGGTCTTTGGCTTGGGCCTCGGCAGTTTCCGCCTCGTCGCGATAAGTTTGGCCGGCGAGGAAGGCTTCCTCGCCCTCGGCATGGCCGCCGCGGCGATGGGTCTTGGCTTCGATCAAGGTCGGTCCCGCTCCGGCACGGGCGCGTTCCACCGCTGCCGCCGTGACACGGTAGATCTCGAAGGCGTCGGCGCCGTCAGCCACAAGGCCGGGGATGCCATAGCCAGCCGCGCGATCGGCGATATCCGTGATGTTCATGGCGTTTTGCGCCGGAGTGAACTCGCCATATTGATTATTCTCGCAGACAAAAATCACGGGCAGCGCCAGCGTGGACGCCAGATTCAGCGATTCGTGAAAACTGCCTTCGTTGGCGGCGCCATCCCCGAAGAAACAGACTGACACTCGATTGCTGTTGCTGTACCAGGCGCTCAGGCCGGCGCCTACCGCAATCGGCAGACCGCCGCCCACGATGCCGATCGCCCCCAGCATGCCAATGTCAAAATCGGCGATGTGCATGGAGCCGCCTTTGCCTTTGCAATAGCCGGTCGCCTTGCCAAAGAGCTCGGCCATCATGCGCTTGATGTCACCGCCTTTAGCGATGACATGCCCATGGCCGCGGTGTGTGCTGATGATGGTGTCTTCGTCGGTCAGCGCGGCGCAGACGCCGGCAGCCACCGCCTCCTCGCCAATGTAAAGATGGACGAAACCGGGCAATTGACCCTGGCGGAAGAGCAGCCCGACCGCTTCCTCGAAGCGGCGGATGCGCAGGATGCGCTGGTAAATATCCAGCACGACATCAACCGCTATGTCCTGATGATGCATTCGACCTCCTCAGGTCAGCCAGTGAGCAAGGCGGCAGCGGTCAGCGCCAGCGTTTTGGTCGCAATGAGCAGTTGCTCAATGCTAACGCACTCGTCAACCATCGGCCAAACCGGGATGAAGCCGGGACCATACTCGACGCAGGTGATGCCGGCGCCCTTGAAATGGCAGGTATCGGCGGTGGCCCCGATGCGGTGCCCGGCGCCGACCTGCGGCTTGACCCCGCTGACTTGTTCGTGCGCGGCTATCAACGCGCTGACCACGGGCGCGTCCAGCGGCGTCGCCTCGCGCGCCGGCATATTAGGCTGCTGTTCACTCTGGGGAATGACAAGCTCAAACTCAAAGTCGCTGTCTTCCCGCGCGATTTGTTCCAGACGCGCCTGCACATCCTGGCGCACACTGTCTTCGCTCATACCAGGTATTATGCGCAGGTCAAAGCTGAGGGTTGTGACATCCTGATAGTGCTCGATATTGCGGATCGCCATTGACGGATAAGCGGGAATCAGCGGATGCGGCCGATAGCGCAGCCAGCCGCCGTCTTCCACCCGTGGAATCTGTACATAGGCGGGGCTGAAGGCATTGATGACCTGGGTGGCTTTCTCTATAGGATTTACATAGGCTACGCGATGTTTAAATTCACCGAGTATACGAATCCGGCCTTGCACGTAGCCAACTGAGATCAAGCCGACATCGAGGTTGCCCGCCTCAGTGACGATGCAATAATCGGGACGGCAGCCGCTCTCAAGCAGATGCAGCGCGCCAACACCGCCGCCGGTCTCGGCAACGACGCAGGCGACTATGAGGTCGCCTTTCAGCTGTTTTCCTGAGCGGCGGATCGCCTCGGCCGCCATCAAGATTGAGCCCAGGCCCGCCTTCATATTCAGCGCGCCCAAGCCATAGATCATGCCGTTTTCAATCTGAGCGCCGAAGGGATCGTGCCGCCATTGGCCGCGCCGGAAGACATCGCCATTCCAATCGCTGGTATCGGTGTGGCCGCAAAGCATCAAGGCAGGCCCGCCGCCGTCGCCGCGCAGCGCGCCGATCGCCTGATGGGTCGCGCTGCCGTCGCGCAGCGGCACTCTCTGTATTTCTACCTCAAAGCCACGCTGCGACAGCCAATCCGCGATCCAGTATCCGATCGCCGATTCCCGCCACAAGAATGACGGGATGCGAATCAACTGCCGCGTCAATTCGATGACTTCGTGATCTTGAATCTGCTCGAGCGCGGTGGACATTAGCTTCCGCGGGCGTCGACCGCCGCCCAGACATCAAAGCCGACCTGCGCGCCGCCCCATAATTCCTTGACGCCGATGGTATTGCGGGTTGGATAAGGCGCGCTGAAGTATTCGCAGTAGATGGCGTCCATCTCGGCGAAGCGGCTGATATCGGTCAGCGAAACATTGACGCGGATGACATCGGTCAAGCCGCAGCCGGCCGCTTGCAGCACGGCCTGGATATTGTCCAGCGCCTGCCGCGTTTCGGCCGCGAATCCGCCGCTGACCAGGCCCGAGCCGTCGGACGCCGTGCCCAAATAACCGGATGTCACCAGCAGGTCGCCGTGCCTGATGGCTTGACTGTAGCCGCTGGTGGGGACCGGCGCCTGGCCGGTCAGAATGACATCGAATGGCGCCATCGCTCAGGCTCCGTTACGTCCATGGGGCTCGGTCTTGTCGCGCGCTTCCGTCAGGTAATTGTATATGGTCGAGCGGCTCAAGCCTAATTCTTCGGCGATCAGCGGTACCGCTCGTTTGACCTGAAAGGCGCCTTTTTCGTCCAGGCGAGCGATCAGATTTATCTTGTCATCTTTGGACATAATCGGGATTTCAGCGCCGAATTCATTAACTGCTTCTCGTAAGATGCTGTGAATGGCGCCATGAATATCGTCGGAGAGTGTCTCGTTAACGTCTGAATCGGAGTCTACAGCCAGGAACTCGCCCAATGCGCGATGAGCGCCGGCAAATACGCCTACGTCCAAATTAATGCAGAGCGCGCCGTAAGCCGCGCCGTCTTCATCGCGCAGGAACATCGTGCAAGATTTCATTTTCTTGCCGTTTGCCAAGCGAGTCTGATAATTGTGGAAGTCGCGCCGGGTGTTGCCCTTGCGCGCATGTGTGAGCAAGAGGTCGGTGGCGCCGCCGCCAACCTTTCGCCCGCTGATATTGCCCTCAATATGGATGATGGAGTGTTCCAGGTCGCGAAAGTCGTGAATCACGACTTCACAATTTGGCGCGAACAGTTTGGCGATGCCCAGCGAGATACGCTTGAGCAACGCAAAGGTTGCCTCTCGGTCCGTGGATGTAGTAGCTTCGAATGGATTCATCGGGCCTGCAGGTTCCTGGTTGGCGTCCTGAGTTGCTCAACTGGATTTGCAATCACGCGCATCATGATAAACAATATATCCAAGAATTATACAATTTGTAAAGAGACGGCACTAGATATGCCCGCTGAAGAAGATGCAAAAGACAAGATTCTCTATTCGCAAAAGGGTCCGCCGACGCTGGACGAAATGACCGGGCCGGAAGTTGAAGCGGCATTAACTCAGACCGATGCGCTGCTGCTGCCGGTGGGCGCCACCGAAGCGCACGGCGCGCATCTGCCGCTGGGCACGGACTCCTTTGAAGCGCGGGAGAATTGCCGGCGGACGGCGCTGCGCCTGGAAGCCCTGGGCTGCCCGGTCGTGATTGGACCAGTCATCCCCTTTGGCATTTCCAGCTTTCACCTGGGTTTCGCCGGCACAATCAGCCTGAGCTCGCGCACGATCATCAGCCTGCTGACCGAAGTTTGCCTGAGCTTGTATGAGACCGGCTTTCGCAAGTTTGCCCTGGTGCATGGCCACGACGGCAACCTGCCAGCAATGATGGTGGCGGCGCAAGATGTCGTCGACAATACCGCGGATGCGCAGGCGATGGTGCTCAATTGGCTGACGCCGCTCAGCAAGGTCTATCACAGGATTCAGACGTCGAAACATCAGGAGGGCCATGGCGGCGAGGGCGAAACCGCCCGAATCCTCGTGACTCATCCGGAATTGACGCATCTCGACCGGGCCGTCAGGCACCACGTGCCGCCGGGCGACATGCGCAAGATTCAAGGTCCCGAGCATATAAAGAGCGGCGGCGGCATATTCTACGCCACGCGCCGCTACCAGGATCATACGCCCTACGGACATATCGGCGATCCGGCCTTGGCGACTGAAGAGGCGGGAAACAAAGGCTACGCTGTCATCGCCGAGTGGCTGGCGCGGGTCATCGCCCGCGACTACTTTGATGTGGATATCGACCCCAATGCGATCCTGACCATTGATGAAAGCGAATAATCCCCTGCGCGCCGCGGACATTTGAGCGCCAGATTTTGACAGGCGACCTGCTTTCGTTATAATGGCGCAATAGATGGACAGATTGTTGATTATCTGTACACATTGTGCAAGCGAGCCAACTGTATGGGCGCGGCGATACTTAACAATCTCTCAAGCATCAGGGTAATGAAAAGGGAAAGGGCTTAACCCATGTCAAAGATGCGTTTCTTTTTCAAACTTTTGGTCGTTCTGCTGTTGCTGTTTGTATTGGGAACAGCATCCGCGCAAGAGCCGCAGTATGGCGGTACGCTGGTTTTTGGCGCCGAGTCTATGGGCGATTCATTCGACATTGGCTTTTGGCACGGTTTCGGCGGCGTCCATGTCATTGACACGATTGGCGAGGGCCTGGTTCGCGCTGATTTTGAGAATGGCGGCGCCTTGCCCGGCCTGGCGGAATCCTGGGAGATATCGGAAGACGGCTTGACCTATACCTTCCACATTCGCGCGGGCATGAGCTTCCATGATGGCGAGCCGGTCACGGCCGGGGCAATCGTCCGCAGCATGACCCGTCCCATCAACCCGGAGGATCCCAGCTACATCGAAGGAATGTATATGTACGGCAACCAGGGGACGAGCAACTGGGAGTCCATTGAAGCGACCGACGACCATACGATTGTGTTGCAGCTGCTGCAGCCCAACGCGACCCAGCTGCTGGTATTCTCCCGCCCCGACGGCGCCATCATCAGTCCCAAAGCGATGGACGAATACGGCACGGAAGTCGGCTTGAATATGTCGATGGCGGGACCCTACAAGATCGAGCGCTTCACGCCTGGGCAGGAAGCGGTGCTGGCGGCCAACGAAAACTATTGGGCGGGCCGCCCCTATATTGACCGGATTGTCATACGCGCCTATCCCGACGAAGCCGGCATACTGGCGGCGCTCGAAGCGGGTGAAATTGACATGACGCTCTACGCGCCCTTCACCTCCGTCCCGCGGTTGCAAAACTCCGACCACATTCGCGTCGAAGTTGGCGCGCCCCTGGTCGATCTCTTCGCCGGAGCCAATGTGTCGCTGGCGCCTCTGGACAACTTGCTCGTTCGCCAGGCGGTCAACTACGCGCTCGACCGCGAGACCTTGATTGAAGCGGGCTTGAACGGCTTCGCTCAAATGCCGGCCAGTTTGCTCGGTCCGCTCGACCTGGGCTTTGACGCGTCCGGCAGCGAAATCAGCAGCTATGATCCGGAGCGCGCCCGGGCCTTGTTGGAAGAATCGGGTCTGGACTTGCCGGTCGCGCTTGAGGTCGCCTACGAAAACAATCGCTTCTGGCCGCAGATGGCGGAATTGATCGCGGCGGATCTGGAAGCGGTCGGCTTTGATGTCACGCTGGATCGCCTGGACGCCGGCTCATTCTGGGGCAAGGTCGGCGACGGGCAAACACAGCTGAGCATCAACCAGCGCTCGACCTTTGTGCCCGATCCCCACGATAAAGCCATCCTGATGGCGCGGGCCGGCGCGGAGGGCAGCCAAACGCAACATCAAGCGCTGGAAGCCGCTGAGGCCATCGACGCGCTGATTAGCGCGGGCATCTCAACAGTCGATACGATGGAGCGCGAAGCCATCTATCAGGAGCTCCAGTCGCTCTTGCTGGAGCAGCTGCCCTATATCTACATTGGCTATCTGACACCGCCGATCTTCGTGAACCAACGCGTGCAAAATGTGGAGACTTTCGGAACGGCCGGCGGGCGCATCAATTTGCGCGAAGTATGGCTGGCGGAGTAAGCGGCAATAGCCTCGGCGGATATGGCTTTTTCCTTACAGAGAGAGCCATATTTGCTTTTCTTACTTAAGCGCTGAACACTAAACTAAGCTCAACTCCGTGATTTCACTGTGCATACAGGTTTGGTAGTTCATGCGGGCTCAAACGAACATGCGGTCGCGGATTGGCGCTGCGTGGCGGCGCTATGATATCGCGCTGGCGGGCAGTTGCGTTTTCGGGTTTGTCCTGCTCGTCACCATACTGGCTTCAGTGGTCGCTCCCTACGACCCCATGGCTCGCAATATCAAGAATCGTTTCGCTCCGCCGTCGCCAGAATACGCATTCGGCACCGACCAGTTGGGGCGCGATGTCTTTTCGCGCGTTATACACGGCGGCCGCCCGATTCTGGGCGCGAGCTTCACGGCCGTTGTCTGCGCCTTGGCGGCCGGCACGATCATCGGGGTCGCGGCCGGGTACCTGGGCGGCTGGCTCGACACGGTTCTTATGCGCCTTATGGATATAATGCTCAGCTTTCCGTCTATTTTGCTAGCCATCCTGATTGTCGCTACCCTGGGCGTGGGTTTGCTCAATGTCACAGTAGCTATCGGCTTTTCGATGGCGCCTGTATTCGCGCGGCTGACGCGCTCGATTGTCATCACGCTGGTGCATGAAGAATACGTTGCCGCGGCGCGATCGCTGGGCGCTACTGATCGCCATATCGTCTGGCAACATATCCTCCCCAACCTGATGCCGCCGATCATTGTGCAAGCCTCCGCGATGCTGGCAGTAGCCGTCGGCGCCGCCTCGGCTCTCAATTTTATCGGCCTGGGCGTCGAGCCAGGAACACCCGATTGGGGTATGATGGTTGCGGAGGGCCAGCGGCTGATCTTTGACGCGCCGCATGTGCCGCTCTTTCCCGGCCTGGTCATCACCGTCACTGTGCTCAGCGTCAATTACATGGGCGACGGCCTGCGCGACCACCTCGACCCCAAGCTGCGCCGCCAAGGCGTCTGAGAGCGGCGGGCATGTTCGCCTACTTGCTGAAACGTCTCATTTGGCTGCCCGTCGTTTTGTGGGCGGTCAGCAGCTTGACATTCCTCGCTTTGCGCATCGTGCCGGGGAATCCCATACAGACGGTGCGAAATCAGGTGATGGACAAGAGCCAGCTGGCGCAAGTCGAAGCGGTGTGGGGGTTGAATCGTCCGGTCTCCGAGCAGTATTTGAATTTTCTGTCACAGCTGGTCCGGGGAGATCTGGGCTTGGCGATGAGCAGCGGCGTGCCGATTCGGCGCATGATCTTCGAGCGCATGCCGCCGACGATAGAGCTGGCCATTGTGTCGCTGATTCTCAGCACCGGCATCGGTGTGCTTTCAGGAGTTGCCTCGGTCGCGATCCGCAGCAGAGCCATCGATTACAGCATCAGAACCGCTTCGATTCTGGGCTTGTCGCTGCCGCTTTTCTGGGTCGGGATCATGCTAATTATCATCTTCTCGGTGAATCTGCGCTGGACGCCAACCAGCGGCCGGATCGGCGCCGGCGTCGCTTATGAAGTCATCACCAACTTCATGTTCTACGACCTGGTAGCGACGGGGAATTGGGAGGCATTTGGCAGCTTCTTGCGCCACTTGATTTTGCCCGGCGTGACAATCGGCTTGACGTCGGCCGGCTTCGTCGCCCGTTTGACGCGCTCCGCCATGCTGGAGGTTATGAACTCGGATTACGTCCGCACAGCGCGCGCCAAAGGTCTTTACGAGCGCAGCGTCATCTGGAAACACGCCATGCGCAACGCCATGCTGCCCATCATCACGCTGCAGGGCTTGCAATTCGGGGCGATCCTCGGTGGCGCCGTGATCACAGAACGGGTCTTCGCCTATCCAGGTATGGGCGCCTGGCTGCTCGACGGCATCCTCGAACGCGATTATTCCGTGGTGCAGGGCGGTATCATCTTCGTCGCTCTCGCTTATGTATTGATGAATTTGCTCGTGGATATCCTCTACCGCGTGATTGATCCGCGGCTGCGCTATTCCAAGACATGAGCGGCTTTGGAGCCGGTACAGGCAGGCTGCCAGCGCGCGTCATAAAACCGGCTCAATCCGAGTACAGCGCCTTGGCTTGTTCGAACAAGCGCTTTAGATCGGCAAGCGCGCGCCGCCCGTCTCCGCCTTCCATGAGGTACTGGCGTATCGGCGCGCCGGCATGATCCTGAAAATGCAAGTAGCCGGGAAAGCGCGGACGCAGATAAGCCCGATCCAAGGCGGGCAATGTATTAAGAAAATAATTGCTTGACCGGCGATTGACCTCAGCATCCTCCCAGGCGCTGCGATGCCCGGGCTGGCCGCCATTATCAAAGAAGAGCGTCCGTTGGATGGCCGGGCTGCCGGTGAACATGGCGTAGTCGCGCGCCAACTCCGGGTGTTGGCAGCGGCTGGATATCGCCAGGCCCGTGCCGCCCAAGGTTGACTGGCAGCGCCCCTGCCCGTGGATATTCACCATATCGTCAAAAACCAGCACATGATCCGAATAGCCGGCGCGGGCATAATTGGAATACCCGTAAGCGAAGGGACAGTATACGTAGTCATCGCGGCGCGAAAGCGCCTCGTAGACCGCAATCGGATTCCAGTTGTAAATGTCTGCCGGGCAATGGCTCGCGAGCTCGCGCAACTGCTCCAGCGCTTGTAGACCCATCGTATCGGATAGCGACCATTCATCGTCGCTAAAGGGCGGCTCCCCTTGCGTCGCGCATAACATATAGAAATTCATGAGCGTGTCGATTGGAATGCCCGGCATAATGACGCGTCCCCGCCGCGCTAATCCCAGGAGGTCGTCCCAGGTTTCTGGCTTGACCAGTTCATAGCGTTCGAGCAGGTCGGGGCGATAGGAGGCGACCGGCGTTGCAGCGTCTATCGCCAGCGCGCACTGAGCGCCGTCAAATATATAACTCGGGTGCGACTGGCCGACCGAGTGCTGGGCCTGGTCACGCATATAATCCGCCGGAATTATTTCTTGCAGCGGCAGCAGGACCTGGCTGTGAGCCGCGTAACCCGCCCACGGGTGGTCAATCACAAGCAGGTCATACTCCTCCGCCAAACCCTGTATCGGGGCGTCAGCGAATTCTTGCAAAGAGCGCTTTTCCCAGATTATTTCCAGCCCGGGGCGCGTCTCGCTGAATCGCTGCGCCGTTGCCACTACCGAGACAAATCCGCGTGAATGATTCCAGGTAATCCCCCGCAAAATGGTTTGCGCTCCCATGTCAATCCCTCCAATTTTCTGAATATGGCAGTTTGCCAGTATCGGCAATTTTGCTTGCGAAATACAGTTTTATCTGCAAAATATAGTTAGACTGTCCATGCCTGTCAATTGAAGCCTGTACGGTCCTGCGCGCCAGATTAGTTCCAGGACTTATCCATGATCAATACCATCTATTTCGAAGATTATGAAATCGGCTCCAGCCGCGAGACTTTCGGCCGGACCATTACCGAGGCTGATATCGTGCTGCACGCGGGCCAAACCGGCGATTTTTTCCCCCATCACATGGACGCTGAATGGGTCAAGACCCAGGAATTCAAGCAGCGTATCGCCCACGGTACGCTGATTCTGAGCGTCGGCATCGGCATGACCGCCAACGAGATTAATCCAGTCGCCTTCTCCTATGGCTATGACCGCATCCGCTTCATTCGCCCGGTCTTTATCGGCGATACAATCACGGTCAAAGCGACAATCACGGAAAAGCGCGACTATCCCAAGCGCCCCGAGCTCGGCTATATCATTGAACAAGTTGAAATATTCAACCAGCATGGCGCGGTTGTCCTGGCTTGCCAACACCTCTACCTCGTTCAGCGCAAGGATGGCGCGCCGGCCGGCTGACCGACGCCGCGTCTATCGTTGCGGAGGGGATGGCAATGGTTGAGATGAAATCCGCGCCGAATTACAGTGTGCCGGCGCTCGAGAAAGGCTTGGCAGTGCTGGAATTGCTGGCGCGGGCCGCGGAGCCGCTCTCACTGTCTCAGATCTCCGAACGGATGGCGAATAGCACCAGCCAACTCTTTCGCACGATGAACTGCCTTGTCGAAAACGGCTATGTCATCAAGGACGAGATTCACGGAAAATACAGTTTGACGCTTCGGCTTTTCGAATTGGCGAATCGCCATTCGCCGCTGAAACACCTGTTGCGGGTCGCCAACTTGCCGTTGCAAGAGCTGGCGCGTACGATTCGTGAATCCTGCCACATCAGCATTGTTCAACACGGGCAGCTGCTGGTCGTCGGCCAGGCGGAAAGCCCGGAAAAGGTGCAGATCTCTGTATCAGTTGGCACGTCCTTTTCTTTGGTAGCCACCGTTTCCGGCCGGCTGCTGCTCTCGGCAATGGATGAGCATAGTCTTGGCGCCCATTTGGAAGCTGACGCGGACTTCAGGCGGATGTCCTTTGCTGAACGCGAGCAATTCTGGGATCGCATCGCGGAAATCCGCCTAACAGGCATATCAACCGCCGTTGACGAGTCTTTCATCGGTCTGCACGATACAGCTGTATTGATCGGCAGCCCCGGGCTGGGCGTCACCGCCGCCATTGCCGTTACCCAGTTGACCGCCAGCCGCAACAACAAGGATCCACGAATCGTAGTCGACGCCATGTTTGATTGCGCCCGCCAAATCAACCAGCGCGCCGGCCTGGCCGAAGCGACTGTAGAACCAGCCTTAGCGGTCCATTAGCTCCAGCGTAATCCTGAGAGGATGAATGCCATGCTGAATACTGAATATCGCCAGTCCGCGCAATTGCCGGCCAACCCGCGACCAATCGTCAGTATTGGCTTGGGCGGGATCGTCCATGACGCCCACTATCCCGCTTACAAGTTGGCTGGTTTCGATGTTGTCGGCGGCTTTGATATCAATGATGAACGAGCGACAATGATGGCTGGCAAGTTCGGCATTCCACAGCTCTTCAACTCATTGTCAGCAGCCATAAAGGCGGCGCCCAAGGACGCCGTCTTTGATATCGCCGTGCCCGGAAGCGCCATCGCCGACATACTGCGCGAGATTCCCCAGGGACGCGCCGTGCTCATCCAGAAACCCATGGGCGACAATCTCGCTGCGGCTCGCGAAATCTTGAGCATCTGCCGTGAACGAGAGTTGATCGCCGCCATTAACTTTCAGCTGCGTTTCGCTCCCTTTATTATTGCGGCCCGCGATATGATTAGTCGCGGCGCGCTGGGGGAATTGTACGATATAGAATTCCGTGTTCAGTGCAATACGCCCTGGCATCTTTGGGAATTCCTCTTTCCTTTGCCGCGGGTAGAGATCCTTTATCACAGCATCCACTATATCGATTTGCTGCGTTCATTCTGC
This sequence comes from Anaerolineae bacterium, assembly GCA_022823165.1. Lineage (GTDB taxonomy): Bacteria > Chloroflexota > Anaerolineae > Aggregatilineales > Phototrophicaceae > UBA6055. Next base: position 147,469 of record JAJDXR010000064.1, read on the forward strand.
GGTACGCCGCATAGCGTATACGCCAAGACGATGAGCCACCCGACGGCGCCCGATCTGCGCGGGGGTACGCGTTCGATGATAATCATGGACTATGGGGAGAACCCGCGCGTCAACGTAATGACCAACCACAGCCACGCCTACGGGCCCGAAAAGCAGCAATCCTACCTGAAATTTGAAGGCAGCAAAGGCGCGATTCAAATTCGAGCCGGGCTCAATATGAATTATCCTGATGGCGTGCCGGATCGCTTCGAGTATGCTCTGCTGGCTGACGGCGTTGAGGCCGGTTGGCAAACGCTGGACATCCGCGGGTCATGGTTCCCCGAAGCCTTCATCGGCTCCATGGCGAGCCTGATGCGCTATGTCAATGGCGAGGCGAATAGCTTGCCTACAGCCGTGGAGGATGCCATTCTGACGATGGCGACAGTAGAAGCAGCCTACGAGTCCAGCGAGCGCGGGGCTACGCCGCTGCCGGCTGTATGAGCGAACAGCTTGCCACGAGCGCCGATGCAAGTTATTCTATAGTTGTTGACCGATAGGAAGCAGCTTCATGCAGCTAGATACAACCTTGTCGCTTGATATCATTGTCGCGGTCCTGGGCATTGCCGCGGTCTTTTGGGGGCTGCGAAGAGAACTTGACACGCGGCTATCTTCACTGCGTCAGGAATTGAAAGCCGACATAAATGACCTGCGCCGGGAACAGAAGGCTGACAATGACAGCTTGCGGCAAGAACTAAAGTCAGAAGTTGCTGGATTGCGGCAAGAACTAAAAGGCGACATCGCCGAACTGCGGCAAGAGCTCAAGGGCGACATCACTGAACTGCGGCAAGAGCTAAAGGCTGACAATGACAGCTTGCGGCAAGAGCTCAAGGGCGACATCGCCGAACTGCGGCAAGAGCTCAAGGGCGACAATGACAGCTTGCGGCAAGAACTAAAAGGCGACATCACTGAACTGCGGCAAGAGCTCAAGGGCGACAATGACAGCTTGCGGCAAGAACTAAAAGGCGACATCACTGAACTGCGGCAAGAGCTAAAGGGCGACAATGACAGCTTGCGGCAAGAACTAAAAGGCGACATCACTGAACTGCGACAAGAACAAAAAGGCGACATCACTGAACTGCGGCAAGACATCAAAGCGGTTGACGCCAAAGTCGATGTATCCAATCAGCGCCTTGCCAGGCTCGAGGGCGTGATTTTGTCCCGTGAAGGTTTGCTGGAGACGATACTAGAACCCGACCCCGCGGAGTAAAGCGCTCTTTACTTAATTTCACGCGCCAGGCAAATCCGCCAGCTCTAAACATCTTGTCTTGTACGCCGCTCGCATCCGCTTGCTGGGCGCTGTCTGGCATAATCCCTCCTGGTATTCGGCGAACCTTGTCGCTTGCTATTTTGACAGCGCGGCGCTAATATCGCTATGCATTGGATTACGTGAGCGAGAGCGTCGAGACATGGATCAGAATCTCCAATTTATCATCACAGTCGGCACAGTTATCGGCGTCTTTATCTGGCTGCGCTATGACATTAACCATATCCGGCAAGACCTCAACAATCTTAAGCAGGATGTGCGGCTGCTGGACGCGAAAATTGACCGCGTGAACGAGAACTACGCCTCAGTGCGGGAGACTTTGGGCTGGGTGCGCGGGCGCCTGTCCGAACCGCTGGAGCCGCCGAAGAAGGAGTAGCGCCGGGCAAATCCGCCCAGCGCCACGCTCTCAACAGCCGTATTCTTGCCCAGCGCCAGCACATTCGCCCGACCAAAGTCGCCCGCCTGGAAGCCCTGCTCCTCGAACCAGCCGACCGCGAAGCGCGTCTCGGCGTCCAGGTCGGCGATGGCGTCTTCCAGCGTGTCATCCAGCGCCTGGCTCTCGTATAAGCTGAGCACGGCTTGTACTGCGTGGCTACGATGCCATGGCGCATTGTCCATGACCAGGACAATGCGCTTTTGCGGATAGGCGACCTCCAGCAGATGTTCAAGAAACTCGATAAAAGTCTCGCTGTTCTTTGTTTTTGCGAGTGTGTAAGTGACCTGTTGGCTGCGCCAGTTCAGCGCCCCTGTCACATGGTGAAAGGCATTGGCGCCGGGTGGTGCTGGCAGACGCTTTTGCTGCCCCCATTTCATCCAACAAGCACGAATTGAGAAATCTTGTGTCACGGTGCTTTCGTCCACAAAGAGAAGCTCGAAATCCGCTGTGGCACTGGCTTTTTTTGCCTCTTTCAGCCATTCGTCCGCCGCATCGCGCTGCTGCGGATCTTGCAGATGCCGCAAATCTTTCTTCGGCCGCCGGAAGACGAAGCCAAGTTTTTTCATGCGCTCGCGCTGCCAGCCGGCACTGACGCTAATACTTGTTTCAACTTCCATATGATCCCGCAATCGATCCGTCGTCCACACCACGAACACATAGTTATGCTCGCGCGGGTCCTCCTCGATCAACTCTTGCAACCGCTGCCAATATGCCGCATCAGTCTTTGGCGGACGCCCCGACTTGGAGCGATTGCTCAGCGCCTCAATCCCGCCCTCACAATAAAGATTCCACCATCGATATACGGTCGTGCTGCAGACGACAAAATGCTGGGCGACATCAGACGGCTTTTCGCCAAGATGCAACTGACGAATTGCTGCGCAACGCAAGGCCACCTCAGCACGAGAATCGTTATGCATAGCTCGTTCAAGAGCCTGCGCCTGAACTTCGGACAAGAAGTACCTCAATTCTTTCTCCATTCTGCTAGTATACTTATTTTTCAATTACTTACTTGCACTTACCAGCATATTGCGATGATGGCGCGGCGAGTTGCCGCGATTGTAGAGAATCTCCTTGATGAATTGCATGGCTTCGGAGTCGTCACGATTGTTTCTATGCGCTGTCTCGGGACCCAGCGTCATGATGCGAACGCTGGAAATAGCGGCGAACTATGATTAGACTTACCGTGCTATCAACTCTAAGAAGAGGATGTCGCCGTGGTCGAACTGATGTGGGAAGGCAAATATGACAAAGACGGCAATCGCGTCGCGCCCTTGAAAGTGGCCTTGCCCTTCCAAACGGTCGAGACCGTCAACGAAGACCCGGTAGAGCGCCGGCGACAACTCGAGCTCTTCGCGGCCGGGCGCGACACCGACTGGCGCAACCGGCTGATCTGGGGCGACAAGAAATACGTCTTGCCCTCGCTTCTGCCGGAGTTCGCTGGCAAAGTGGACCTAATTTATATTGATCCGCCCTTTGCGACTGGGCAAGACTTTTCTTTCCAGGCGCAGGTCGGAGATGAGCGCTTCGTCAAAGAACCAAGTATTATACAGCACAACGCCTACAGGGATACGTGGGGGGGGGGCTAATGGCTTGGGGTCCTACCTCAAGTGGTTTTATGAGACGGCGATTTTCCTTCACGAACTGCTGTCCGAAACAGGTAGCCTCTATGTTCACCTTGATTCGACCGTTAGTCATTACGTAAAGACTACAGTCGATAGCGTATTTGGGGCACAGAATTTCAAGAATGAAGTTATATGGATTTATGGAAAAGCTGCTCGTGGGGCTAAGGGGATCGCAAGGCAATTTGCAAGGAATAATGATACTATCTTGTACTATACAAAATCCCAAAATTGGACTTTCAACCCTTCAATAGGAGAACGGGTGTTGTCAAATGATGAAGCCAAACAAAAGGGATTCAGAAAAGATGAACGAGGTTGGTTCAAAACTGCTCCTCGTGGTGACTACACAGATCAATCAATAGAAAAACTGCGGCAGAAAGGCAGGATTTACGAGACTAGAACTGGCTCAATTCGCATTCGTTATGATCTCCCGGTTAAAAATGGCATGGTAATTGAAGAATATCGTCACGGTTCAACTTGGGACGATATTGCCGACATGATGCACGCTCCGCAGGCTGAACGCACGAATTACCCCACTCAAAAGCCAGAGGCCTTACTCGAACGCATTATACGAGCCTCATCAAACGAAGGCGATCTCGTCCTAGACTGCTTCAGCGGTTCCGGCACCACCGCCGCCGTCGCCGAGAAGCTCAACCGGCGCTGGATCGCCTGCGATTTGGGCCGTTTCGCCATACACACCACCCGCAAGCGTCTTCTGGGCATCGACAACGTCCGTCCCTTTGTCGTACAGAATCTGGGCAAATATGAGCGCCAAGTCTGGCAGAAAGCCGAGTTCGGCGAAGAAGCCGCCTACTTAACGCGCAGCTATCGAAAATTCATTCTTGACCTGTATCACGCCGACATGGTCGAGGGGTATACCTGGCTGCACGGAAAGAAAGGCGGGCGCATGGTGCATGTCGGCTCGGTCGACAGCCCGGTGGCAGACGGCGATGTGCGAAATATCGCGCTTGAATTTCGGCGCGCGATTGGCTCTGGCAAAGACGCGCCCGGCGTGGCCGGCGTTGATGTGCTGGGCTGGGATTTTGCCCTGGATATGAACGATACGGCGCAGCAGATGGCGGCGGAAGCGGGCGTCAAGGTTCGATTTCTGCGCATTCCGCGCGAAGTGCTGGAGAAAAAAGCGGTAGATCAAGGCGATATCCGCTTCTTTGAATTGGCGGCTCTCGATATCGATCACACGCTCCATGGACGCGAGATCAGTATCGTGTTGACCGACTTCATGATACCGCCCGATGATGTGCCGGCCGATGTGGCGAAAGCCGTGCGCGACTGGAAGGACTGGATAGACTATTGGGCGGTCGATTTCAACTACCGCGATGATACTTTTCATAATATGCGGCAATACTACCGCACACCGAAAAACCGCGAGTTGCCAGATCGCATCCATCATACTTACGAAGATCCGGGAGAATACACCGTGCTCGTGAAAGCCATTGATATTCTGGGCAACGACACGACCAAAACACTGACCGTCAAGGTGGTGTAGGCATGGCCAAACCAAGCCCGGCGCAGACGAGTTTTCTGGAAGATTATGGCAATACCGCGCCTGCTGTTCCCGAGATTAGTCAAGCCGTCAATGAATGGCGCGATAAGCATTACCCAGGCGCTACAGAAACATCGCGAGCGCTCTTAAACTACTGGTTTCAAAGCGATCACAGATTGAGGACGGGCGCGCCATTCGAGTATTACGCGGCTCAGCGAAAGGCTATCGAAAGCCTGATTTATGTCTACGAGGTAGCGAAGGCCCGCAATCGGATTTCGCTCTATCAACAGTTTGTTCCTCAGGATCGGGCTGATGAGATTCGCTTTCCGCGCTATGATGCCTTCGCTCGCTACTGCGCCAAAATGGCCACCGGCAGCGGCAAAACCAAAGTCATGGCGCTGGCAATCGCCTGGCAATATTTTAATGCGGTGCTGGAAAACAGCGCGGACTACGCCAAGACCTTCCTCATTATTGCGCCTAATGTCATCGTCTTCGAGCGGCTGCGCGGCGATTTTGCCGGTGGGCGCATCTTCCAGAATGACCCGATCATCCCCAAAGAATTTCAGATTTTTTGGGATATGCAGTGTTATATGCGCGGCGACGCCGAACGAGGTTCGTCAGCAGGCGCGCTTTACTTGACCAATATCCAGCAGCTGTATGACCGCGAAGATCGAAAGAGGGACGACGAACCTGAAATCATGAAAGCGGTTCTGGGCAGCAAGCCCCCGGCAAATCTCGATGATGAAGTTGATTTCCGCGAAAGAATTCTGGAGCGCGATGGATCGCCGGTGCTAGTGTTAAATGACGAAGCGCACCACACGCACGACCCCGCGAGCGCTTGGAACCATACCATACGCGCCCTGCATGACGAACATCCGGCTGGGCTGGCGGCGCAACTGGATTTCTCGGCGACTCCGCGCTACAGCCAAGGCGCGCTCTTCGCCTGGACGATCAGCGATTACCCGCTCCGGCAAGCGATTAGGGACAATATTGTCAAGCGGCCGGTCAAAGGCATCACCGACATTGGTGAAATGCCCAGCAGCGATACCGCCGTCAAATACGAACCGTTCATCATTGCTGGCATTGAGCGCTGGCGAGAGTATCGGGAACAACTGGAGGCGATGGACAAGAAGCCACTGCTCTTCATCATGATGAACAAGACCAGAGAAGCGGATGACATCGGCGCGTACCTGCGGAGCAAATTCCCAGAAGAATTCGCGGGCGACAAGACATTGGTTATTCATACCGACAGAAAAGGCGAAGTATCCAAGAAAGACCTTGATAAAGCGCGAGAGGCGGCAAAAGAAGTCGACCTAGACAAAAGAAACATCAACGCCATCGTGAGCGTGCTTATGCTGCGCGAAGGCTGGGATGTGCAGAATGTCACGGTGATTGTCGGTCTGCGCCCCTACACCTCTAAAGCCGATATTCTGCCGGAGCAAACCATCGGACGCGGCTTGCGGCTGATGTTCCGCGGCCTGCGAACCGCATATCAAGAACGGGTGGACATCATCGGTAATGCGGACTTTATTAAAGTCGTTAAGGAATTGGAAAAGGATGAAGATTACGAATTTGAAACCTGGCGCGTCGGCAAGGACAAGCTGCAAATCACCGGCATCAAGCCGGAGCCGGATAAAGCCGAATTCGATGTCGCCTTGCCAACGCTCAGTCCCATACTTGCGCGAACAACTACCCTGCAAGAAGAAATAGAAGCCCTAGATATTTCCAGGCTGTACAATGGCGACCCGCTGCCAATCATAGCGAGCGAAGAAATAGAGCGCGCCTTCCTGTATGAGGGCAAGGACCTGCTTACTTCCGAAACACTGTTCAAGCGGATTTACACCATTCCGAATCCGCAGGCTTCACAGGAGGTGGTCGCGTATTACGCAAACATGATCGCTAAAGAGGCGAAACTGCCAAGCCAGTTTGCCGCCCTTGCGCCAAAAGTGCGCGACTTTCTAAAGTATCAGGCATTCGGGCGCGAAGTTGTTTTGGACAGCCCCGAGATCCTGCGGGCAATAAGCCAGCGGTTTCATCAGGTGGTAACGATGAAAGCGTTCTTGGACGCGCTGCGGGAGAAGTTAGTCCAACCGCAAGAGCCGGCGCTGGAAGGCGCTGGACGCAGGTTATCGTCTATTGCGCCCTTCCCCTGGACGCGAGAAGCGCCGGAATGCCGCAAGACGATTTTCAACAAGGTCGCTTGTGATAGCAATTTCGAAGCGACTTTCGCACGATTTCTCGATAATGCGAATGATGTCGCGTTGTTTGGCAAGCTGCCGCTTCAGTTCGGCTTTTCTATTCCCTACACCGATATGCGCGGCAATTTGCGACATTACTATCCCGATTTTGTGGTCGTCGATGATAATGGTGTTTCCTATCTGGTGGAAACGAAAGGGCTTGAAGACATTGAAGTGGCGAACAAAGATCGCTCGGCAACAATTTGGGCGGAGCAAGCGACCGCGCTCACCGGTCAAGAATGGCGCTACGTGAAGGTATTACAGATTGATTTCCAAGATCAAGCGCCTGCCACATTTGCCGACTGCGCGAACATGGGTACGGCGCGCCTCAGCCTCTTCAATTGAGTTTTTCTGCTCTCAATTACCACAATCGGGCGAGCCGCGCTGATCTGCCGCTCTTCTCGATTTCCATATTGCGCTGCGTCAGCCGCTGTTCCAGTTTGATCATGTACTTGCCTTAGCTCTAGCTCATCTGCGCTTAGCAGCCCATTCACCAATTCTTGGTTTCAATACCTGCTCTGCCCGATATGGCGCGAGCTATCTTGCGGGCGGCGGCATCGACCGCAGCCGATTGCAGTGGCGGAAACTACTTGGGATCAGCGCTGGCAGCAAGAACACAGCGCTCGAAGGCGCCACTATCAAGCGCGCGGCGCCTATCAGGCGGGTGCGGGTAAGTCTGAAGGCGATATTCTGTGTCAAGCGAGCATATAGTAGGCGCGCATCAGGGGCGCCTAGACGGACGGAGTAAAGCGTCTTCTACAAACCCAGACCGTAGAATGCGTTGCCCGTCCCTCCCAGGATGGCCTCTTGCTCGCCGGATGACAGGCCCGCCAGGCATTTCTTGGTCTCGTCCAAGACCTTGGCGTAGTCGCCAGCCAGCACCGCCACGGGCCAGTCGCTGCCGAACATCAAGCGATCGACGCCGAACTGCTCAATGGCGTAATCCACCAATGGCTTGATGTCTTCGTAAGTCCAATTTTCGAAGTCTGGCGTCACTGTGTTCAAGCCCGATACCTTGGCGTAGACATTGGGGCTCTCGGCCGCTGTCGCAAGCTGCTCGCGCCATACCGCGCGGTCTTCATCGCTCAGCGGCGGCTTCGCCAGATGATCAATCACCATCTTTAAGTTGGGCACTTTGTCCGCCAAAGCGGGCACATGCTTGAGATGATTAGGGAAGACAGCCACGACGTCAAAGGTAAAGCCGCGATCCGCCAGGATCTGCAGCCCTTCGATCACCTGCTTCTGCACGACCCAGTCCGGATTTGTCTCTTCATGAATCAGATGCCGCATACCTTTGAAGTAGGGGTTCTGTCCATATTCGTCCAGCTTTTTGGCGGTTTCTTCGGGGTCGTGAATAGGAACCCAGCCCACAACCCCAGCGACCCATTCGTAAGCTTCGGCGATTGCCAGCATGGAGTCGGTATCGGCGTATGAGTCCATCGCTTGTACGATCACCGTCTTGTCCACGCCGCTGGCCATCAGTTGCGGCTCCAGCTCGTTGGCGTCAAAGTTGCGAAATATGGGCCCGTAGGCCGGAACCAGCCATGGATAGGCCACCTCGTCCAAATTCCAAAAATGCTGATGCGTATCAACAGTTTGCATCTCCGCCTCCCAAGACTCGTGTTCCCGCCCACCTGTCGCTGATTTGACAGATTTGACTTTGCTGATTATATTTTACGGATAAAAAGTGTTTTTGCAAGCAAAATGGATTCGCGGTCTTTCCCAGGTGAGGATTGCCGCTGGACGCGCGAAATACCGTTTGCCAGTGAGGAGTTAGAAACGGCGATGAGACCCTTGGAAGGTTTACTCGTGCTCGACTTTAGCATCTTTCTGTCGGGACCTTCGGCTGCCCTGCGCCTGGCCGATTTGGGCGCGCGAGTTATCAAGGTGGAGCGGCCGGACGGTGGCGACCTCTGCCGTCAGCTTTATATCTCCGAGCTCGAACTCGATGGCGAAAGTACGCTCTTCCATTCGATCAACCGGAACAAGGAGAGCTTCGCCGCCAACTTGAAAGATCCGCTTGATCTTGAGCGAGCCAAGCAGTTAGTCAAGCAAGCGGATGTGGTCATTCAGAATTTTCGACCTGGGGTGATGTCGCGCCTCGGCCTGGATTACGAGTCGGCGCGCGCTATCAATCCAGGCATTGTCTACGGCGAAATAACCGGCTACGGCCACGAGGGTCCCTGGGTTTACAAGCCAGGTCAAGATTTGCTGCTGCAAGCCATCTCCGGTTTGGTCTGGCTAAATGGCGATGCCGACCGGCCGCCGACGCCATTCGGATTGGCTGTCGTTGACCTGTTTACCGGCGCTCATTTGGTGCAGGGGATTCTGGCCTGCTTGGTGCGCCGCGGCGTCAGCGGGAAAGGCGGCTTGGTCCAGGTCAGTTTGCTGGAATCGATCCTGGACTTCCAATTTGAAGTGCTGACCACGCATCTCAATGACGGTGGCAAGCTGCCGCGGCGCAGCGCGATAAATAACGCGCATGCCTACCTGGCCGCGCCCTACGGCATTTATCAGACGACTGATGGATTTCTCGCGCTGGCTATGGGTTCGATTCCTGTGCTGGGCGAGCTGCTCGATTGCCCGCCTCTGCTGGCTTTTAGCGACAGCGCCACTTGGTTCACGCAGCGGGACGAGATTAAGGCGATCCTGGTTGAACACCTCAAGACACAGTCGACGTCGCACTGGCTCGCGATCCTGGAGCCGCAAGATATCTGGTGCGCCGATGTCTTGACATGGGATCGTTTGCTGCGGCATGAAGGCTTCAAAGCCATTGACATGATCCAGGAAGTGGCGCGGGATGAGAGCGTCAAGCTCGATACTACCCGCTGCCCCATACGTATCGACGGCGAGCTCTTAAAGAGCGCGAAAGGCGCGCCCCGCATCGGCGAAGATACCGAGCGCATCGCTAGCGAATTCGCCATCTCAGGCTGAGCTAAGGAATACCGGCGCCGACAGCAAGCTATCCCGCCTGGCTGGCGGCGCGCCAAACGATGACCGCCGCCGAGCGGCTGAGGAGTAAAACATGCCAGAAAATACCCCCGTCGAGTTGCATAAGGACTTGCCGCTATTCAATACCGAGACCTGGTTGTACGAGGATTTCGAGATAGGCGCCAAGATCAAATCGATACGCCGAACACTATCCGAAGGCGAGTGCATGATCTTCAACGCCATCGTGCTTGATATGCACCCCTACGTGGCTGACGAAATCTTCGCGCGCGAGGAAGGCATCTTCGACAAACGGCTGGTGGCCGGCTCCATGGTCTTCAGCATCGGTCTGGGTTTGATGGCGCATAACAATGTGCATACTTTCAGCTACGGTTACGACAAGCTGCGCTTCATCAAGCCGGTATTCATCGGCGATACCATTTACACCGTGCGCACCCAATTGAGCAAAGAGCCGAAGTATCCCGAGATGGGACTGGTCAAGGTAAGCTATGAAGTCTACAAAAACGAGGGCGTCCTGGCGCTGTATTGCGAGCATTTGCAGACGGTAAAATACCGCCATCCAGAAAACTTCCAAACTGAAAAGGAATAGGAGACAGGTTATGCAGAGATTCGGACAGGTAATTGGCCTTCGGCCGGAAGACGCCGCCGAGTATATCCGCCTGCATGCGGATGTCTGGCCCGGCGTATTAAAGAAAATCGAAGCATGCAATATCCGCAACTATTCCATTTACCGCTACGGCGATCTGCTCTTCGCTTACATGGAATATCACGGCGACGACTTTGAGGCTGACATGGCCAAGATGGCGGCGGACGAGACCACACAGAAATGGTGGGATATCTGCATGCCGATGCAGAAGCCGGTCGAAGACCGCGCCGAAGGCGAATGGTGGCACAATATCGAAGAGGTCTTCCACTGCGACTGAGCGCCTTGGCTCAGCCCTTGACCGCGCCGAAGGTTAAACCGCTGACCAGATTGCGCTGAACGAGAATCACGAAGATCACCGCCGGCACCATCATTATCACGCTCATGGCCGCCATGCCGCGCCAATCCACGGTGAATTGCTCGGTGAAAGCGAAGAGGCCAGGCGGAAAAGTCTTGGCCGCGTTGTTCCGCGCCAACACGCTGACAATCTGAAATTCATTCCAGGCGGCCAAAAAGGCGAAGATCGCCGCCGTCGCCAAACCCGGCAGCGACAGCGGCAGCTCTATGCGCCAAAAGGCCGACCAATAGCCGCAGCCGTCGATGTAGGCTGACTCGGTCAATTCCTTGGGTATCTGCCGGAAGAAGCCATCCATCAGCCAGGCGGTGAAGGGAATGTTGACCGCGATGTAGACGAATGCCAGTCCCAGCACGTTGTTGACCAGGCCGGCGCGATTGAAGAGCAAGAACAGCGGCAGGCTTAGCGCCACGCCCGGCACCGCCCGCGACAGCATGATGCCGAGGAAGAGCGACGTATGAAAGCGGAAGCGGAAGCGCGCGAAGGCATATCCCGCCAGTGTTCCCAGGGAAACGGCGATGACGGTGCTGAGGCATGAGGCCAGCAGCGAATTGCGCAGGTAGGCTTCTACGGCGACGCGCTGCTGGACATCGGGGTTCAAGCCGAACATATTGGCGTAGGCTTCCAGCGTCAACTGCCGCGGAATCCACACCGGCGGGAAGGTATTGATTTCGATATTAGGCCGGAAAGCCGTCATGATAATCCAAAAAGCCGGCAGCGCCAGGATCAGCAGTACCGCCCAGGCGACGACATTCCAGATGATTTCGTTGCGGCGGCGGTTGGGTCCCACACTGCGCGTGATCACTGCACAATCCTTGCTTTGACCAACTGGCGGAAGAAATACAGCGTGAACAGCACCGAAAGCAAGACTGTGATCCAGGACATCGCGCTGCCCAAACCGAACTTGGTGTCTTCAATCGCCAGGCGGGTGATATAAGTCCAGAGCATCTCCGTGCGCCGCGCGGGCCCCCCGTCGGTCATGATGCGCACGATGTCAAAGGCGCGCGCGATATCCAGGGACATAATGGTCAGCGCGATATAAGAAAAGGGCGCCAGCAGCGGAAAAGTAATGAAGCGGAATTTCTGCCAGCCCGAGGCGCCGTCGACCTCGGCCGCTTCGAATGTCTCCCGCGGCAATGAGAGCGTACCCGCCAGCAGAATAATGGTCAGCACCGGGATATTCATCCAGATTGAGGCGATGATGATGGTAATCATGCCCAGCGGCACATCCACCAACCAGGCGATCTGCCCCTGTTCCTGAATCAATCCCAGAGCGAGCAATACATTGTTGACCAAGCCGACATTGGCGTTGAAAAACCAGCGAAATTGCATCCCCACCAGAATGGGCGCGAACATCATCGGCGCCATCAGCAGCGTCCGCAACAGGCTCTGGCCCATGGTCACCCGCGCCATCAGCTGCGACAGCGCCAGCGAAATGAGATAACTCAGATTGACCGATACCGCCAGGAATATGACGGTATTACCCAGCGAGCGCCAGAAGATGGCGTCGTTGAGCAGCTTCTGATAATTGCGCAGCGCCCGCCCCCATGTGAAGTTCAGGCTGTTGGGACGCAGCAGCTCGTAAGGCGTGAAGCTGACGTAGAGCGAATAAAGCAGGGGAAAGGCGATCACGAGCAGGATCACCAGCACCGCCGGAAAAATCAGCAGAAAGGGAAAGGCGCCGGCGTCGATGCGGCTGAATTGGATGACGCGCGCGGGCGCCTCCTCCCGGGATTTGCTTTCCGTCGTGGTAGCCATTCAATCGTCAATCATACTTCAAACGCAAGCCCCCTCCCTCAGTCTGGGATGCCCGCAATAGAGATTGCGGGAGGGGGCTTGTTTGGGGGTGGGGGAATCCGCCTAATACCCGGCGTCCGCCATCATTTCGCGGGTTTCCGCCGCGGCCGCGTCCAAGCCCTCCTGCGCGCTGACATCACCCAGGATAATCGCCTGCAGATGCGGGTAGAAGATATTGGAGAAGGGAATCCACTCGGCGATCAGCGGCGGCGTCTTGAAGTCTTCGCCGACCTGGATGCGCGCCAGCTCCAGCCGCTCGCGATCCAAAGGATTGTCCGCGCCCGAGGCGTCAGCGATGACGCGATCCCAAACATCGCCGCGCGTCGGCAGGAAGCCCAACTGCGCTTCTTCATAAGCCACGCGCTCGGAAGAGAGGAACTTGATCAGCTGTACGCCCGCTTGAGGGTTAGGCGCCGTCGCCGGGACGGAGAAGGCATGCGCGCCGGCCCAGCCCGAGGGACGAACCGCATCGCCGCCGACCGACAAACCCGTGAAGCCGCGCGCCAAGCCGAAGTTGCCGGCAACCGCGCAGGAATCCGCGTCCTGGAAGTAGGCGTACCAGCCGTACCATTCCAGTTTGATAGCGACATCGTTGTTGCAGAAGTACTGCGCCACGCCGTCCCAGAGCAGCGATGTCGTATCCGAGGGGATGATGCCGTCCGCATACCAGCCGGCCAGCAGCTCAGCCACCGCCACGCCGATCTCGTCGTTGAAAGTCGGCTCGTAGTTCTCGTCAAAGAGCGAGCCGCCGCTGGCGAAGTGCATCTCATAGAAGCGGCCCGTCAGCGCTTCTTCCTTGCCCGCCAGCGTATAGCCCAGCGCGGCGTGACCATTGTCGACGAAGAAGCGCGCCTGCCGGTCGATTTGCTCCAGCGTGGAGGGCACGGTCAATTCTTCGCCGGTGGCTTCCATATAGGCCGCGGCGATGGCTTCATCATTGTAGAGGTCGGCGCGATAGTGGATCGGGCTGATATCAGCGTGGCGTGGAATCAGATAGAGGTTGCCGTCAATGGTGGCGGCGTCCAGGATAGCCGGGCTGAATGGCGCCAGTTCTTCTTCGCTGAAGTAATCTTGCAGCGGCAGCAAGAAGGGCGTATATTGCGCCACGAAGCTGGTGTGATCCCAAGAGACATCGTAATCGGCCGCGCCGGTGGCGAAGTCGACCTTCATCTTCTGATCAATGGCGAAACCGTCCAGCAAAGCCACGATTTCGACGGTGGCGCCGGTAGCCTCTTCAAATACGGAGATGGCGTCGTACATCGCTTCGTATTGCCCGCCGCCGATATTCGCCATCTTGATGGTGATGCCGGACAGATCCATGTCCAGACCGGCGTACTGGGCTTCATCCTGGGCGCTCTGCGCGCTGACAGCGACGGCGCTCGCCAGCGCCAGCGCCAATACCAGTAGAAAAAGTTTGCGCGTCATAATCGATTTACTCCTTGTTTCTGTAATGCTGACAAATGAAAAACGCTTCGCCTCGACTTACTCCTTTCATTCTGACATCCAGCCGACATCCAGCGTAACCCGTGCCGACGTCCAATACAGGCGAGTATAACGCATTCGCCAGTAAAATAACATTTTACAAGCAAAAACAGGAGTGGTGGTTACCGTGGCTGCGAGTCGCAATGCGAACGCGACTCAGGATTTTTTCACCACAGACAACCTCGTATGGCTGTAGGGTGAGCCACCAGCTCGTCCGCGGAAATCTACCTGTAGTGGTTCTGAATTATTGGACACGAAATGCAGGAACTTAGAGAGGACATCCGCATAACGCAGCGGTGCGCGGCAAGCCGGTCGAGTCGGTTGACTTGAGGCGGAATTTGCTGTGGGCAGGCCATTTAGACTGAGTACAAGTCAGCGATCCTTTGGCGCAGTTGCGCCGACGCGCGCAGGTCAGTGTTGTCGCTGAATTGGTCGATACTTCCGATTAGCGAATGATCGGCGATGGCCCGTACTTGCGGGTCGTGAATCTCGGCCAGCAGCGCTTTGTTGTAGCGCCAAGCGTTGCTGACCTGGAAGCCTCGCCCGTGGAATTCTTGCAGCGCCGGTTGGATTAGCGGCGTCAGTTGCAGCGCGTTGTGCTGTCGGTTTAACAGCTCGAAGGCCGCGCCAAGCTGTCGCTGTCTCTCCCGCCAATTCTCGCTGTATTGGACGGCTCGCAATACAGGGGCAAGCTCATCGGCGCAGTCGAGCTCAGCGAAGGCGCTGCCGAACCACTTGGGATAAGGCGTGTAACGACGCTCCTGCAAAAAGCATAATTGCATGATGGAGCGGACCAGTCGGCCGGCAATCAGCGCCGAGCCCAGCGCATCGCCGACGGCGCCGGCCCGCGGCGCCAGATGCTCATCCTGGCCAATGCGATGCCAGGCGCAGGCCAGCATATACAGCCAGAGGTCGCGCGGGTAGTAGCTCATGCGGTTGCGCGCGGCCTGCAAGTTCAGGTCATCGCGGAAGAGCGCGCCGGCGATTAGGCTGAGCAGCTTGTGCTGTGGAACGCTGAGCCAGTCGGCGGCGCTCCAGGGCTGATCGGCGGCGATGCCGATATAATCGCGCAGAAAGCCGGCCAGGGTCAGGATTTCGACGCGATGGTTGACGGGTCCGGAGTCAATGTCCTCCAGGAGCTGGACGCCTTGGTCGCCCGCTTCAGTTTTGGGCGCGCTGAAATTGGTGGAATAGCCCATGAAGCGATAGGGCAGCGCTTCCGCCAGCAGTGTCTTGATGGCGTCGGCGTGGCGGCGGTGATCCGCGGCCGAGAGGAAGAGCATGACGCGCGGGCCCCAATGGTGATCGATGGAGACGGGGTCGTCATAGCCGATGACCTCTGAGCCGCTGCCGATCAGAGCGGCGCTGTATGGCAGCCCGGTCCAGCGGCGCGCCAGTATTGGCTGTACTTCTTGCGCAAAAAAGGCGCGCGACAAGTCCAGCCCTTTGACAAATCTCATCCGCATCGCCTCCGCAGCGCGCTTAGCCTGGTTCAGCGCCTGCAAAGAAATCTGACCATGCCATTTGACGATAGCTGTGTATAATATCTCTCATGAAGAATCTAGCGCCAGAATCGGGAGAATGAGAACTGTGTCATCTACCAATCGTCTCAAGGAGTTACGAGACCAAATTGATCCGATAAATATGCAGATCCTGGATTTGCTGAATCATCGCGCAGAGATCGCGCTTGAGATCGGCAAGGTTTTGCAGGAAATGGGCACGCGCAATTATGACCCGCAGCGGGAAGCGGAGATGCTAACGGCCTTGCAGCTTGCCAATGAGGGTCCATTCAGTAACGAAACTATCTCCAAACTCTTTCACGAGATCTTTCGCGCTACCTTGCATCTTGAAGAGGAAGACGCGCGCGAGACCATTCTGGTGCAGCGCAAACAGCCGGATCAGCATACCATCATCGAATTCAGCAACGGCCTGCGCCTGGGCAACGAGAGTTTTGAAGTCATCGCTGGTCCCTGCGCGGTGGAAAGCTACGAGCAGATGGACACGGTGGGCGCGGCGCTGGCGGAGCGCGGCGTCAAGATGATCCGCGGCATGGGTTACAAGCCGCGTACTTCGCCCTATGATTTCCAGGGTATGGGCGAAGAGGGCTTGCAGATCGCTCGTCAGGTCGCCGACAAGTATGGTCTGGTTGTCATCAGCGAGGTCTTGGATTTGTCGCTGATCCCGATGATGGATGACTATGTGGACGCCTTCTGGGTGGGCGCGCGCAATATGCAGAACAGCTTTCTGCTGCGGGCGCTGGGCGATCAGAGCAAGCCGGTGCTGCTAAAACGCGGCTTCGGCGCGACGCTCAAGGAGTTCATATACGCCGCCGAATACATCATGGCCGGCGGCAACCAGGACGTGATTCTAATGGAGCGCGGCATCCGCACCTTCAGCGAATGGACGCGCAATACGCTGGATATCAGCGCGGTGCCGCTGCTTAAGCAGGAGACGCATCTGCCGATCATCGTGGATATTTCGCATTCGGCCGGCCGGCGCGACATCGCCAATCCGCTGGGGCGCGTGGCGCGGGTCAGCGGCGCGGACGGCTTGATGGTGGAGGTCCACCCCAATCCGGACGTGGCCATGTCAGACGCCAAGCAGCAGCTGAATCTGGAGCAGTTCAATCAGCTGATGGACGATGTCGAGTCGATTGGCGAGCGCTATCGGGCGCCAGCTTAACCTGTAGTGGTCCTGAAAAACTGGACACCTAGTAAAGAGAGTATACTAGATGCTCAGCAAAGGAAGGACGCTCGTGGGAAAATATCGCAAGTACTCGGCAGAGACGAAAGTCAGGATTGTGTTGGAAATCCT
The DNA here is from genome assembly GCA_022823165.1 of Anaerolineae bacterium. Lineage (GTDB taxonomy): Bacteria > Chloroflexota > Anaerolineae > Aggregatilineales > Phototrophicaceae > UBA6055. The sequence continues at coordinate 164,608 of JAJDXR010000064.1, forward strand.
TCGGGGTGA
>JAJDXR010000011.1 GCA_022823165.1 Anaerolineae bacterium
TTGCACAGCCAAGCCGAACTCTGTGTAGGCGTCAATGCGATCTTCGGAGACCAGCTTGGATGCCGCTTCGTAATTGGTCGTCGCCACTTGCACACCGATGGTGAAGTCGCCCGCCACAAAGTCCTCCGCATTAGTGAAGCGGTCTTCGCCAACGCGCACCATCATCTTCTGCGACAAGTCAATGTAACCCATGGAGTAATCGACGATCTGGGCGCGCTCTGCGGTGATGGTGATGCCATCGGCCGCCATGTCGTACTCGCCGTTGGAGACGGCCACGATCATGCCCTCCCAACTGGTCTCAATGTACTCCGGCGCACAATTCAGCAATTCGCAGATCATGCCCAGCGTGTCATAGTCCCAGCCGACCGCTTCGCCGGTCTCCTCGTCGATGACGTTGAAGGGCATATAGGCATTCTCGACGGCCACCGTAACCGTGCGGCCCTCGAGGTCGGGCAATTCGTCTTGCGCTGTGACCGCCGTAAGCGGCAGCGCGAGCAGCAAAACCAAAACAAACAGAATCACTCTCTTCGCGGTATTCATGGTTTTCCTCCATTGATCGCTGCAAAGGGAAATTGACGCTATTCAGTTGCAGGCATTGTAACACCCAATCGCTTCAAGTCCTATAGCGCGCTAATCTTGGAAAAGGGCGGCAATTGCAGGCTACGCCACCCGTCGTGGGAGTGGTGAATATCGAAGATACAATTCCCTTCACGTCGAGAGTCGTAGGGGCGACCCGGTGGGTCGTCCACAGACTCACGATTACAACATCGGGCGATTCGCAGGGTCGCGTAGACATTGACCGCCAAGCGTCCTTAGTCCGTTCCATTATCTGTTGCGCAACTTTCTTGGACTTATTTCCGAGTCTCCGCGGAATAACGGCCCCCCGTCATTGCGGATTTGACAATCCGCGATAGCCGTCTATTATCAAGGCGACTCTTCATTGGCGAGACATTGCGGGAGATTGACGTGACCGTATCCCACTGGCAACGCGCCGAACAGCAAGAACGCAAGGTTGACTTCCTGGTGGTGGGCGCCGGCCTGGCCGGCTGCAGTGCCGCCTATTTCGCCAAAGAGCTGCATAAGCGCGAGGTAGTCATCACCGAGGCGCGCGATGTCGCGCTGGGCGCCAGCGGTCGCAACGCCGGCTTCATGATCAGCGGCCTCGACACCTATTACCACCGCGCTATAGAGGAATACGGCCACGACGTAGCGCGCGAAGTCTGGGGTATGTCGCTGCTCAGCTTCAGCCACTGGCGCTCATTCATCGACAGCGGACCCATAGACGTGCCCCTGGACGACTGCGGTTCCTTGCTGCTGGCCGAAACCCAGGCGGAAGCTCAAGAGCTGGAGCTGGCGGCGCGCGCGCTTGACGCTGACAAGATCGACATTGAGTATTACAGCCGCGACCCGCTGCAACGCGGCTATCACGCCGCTATCGAGCAACCTCTGGACGCCGGCGTGCAGCCCTATTTGCTGGTGAAATCGATCATGGCGCAGTGCGGCGCCGAACTGATCGCCAACAATGAAATGTATCGACTGGAGCAGGAAGGCGATTGCGTACGCGTTTACACCCGCAAGTTCATTTTCAAGGCGCAATATGTCCTGCTCTGCACCAACGCCTTTTCGCCGCTGATCGATCCCTATTTCATCGGCAAAGTCGCGCCGACGCGGGCGCAATGCCTGGTCACCGAGCCCATCGATCATGTGCCGGTTCCTTATTGCGGCTACAGCGACTATGGCTACATGTATTACCGCAGCACCTTCGACGGCCGCTTTCTGCTGGGCGGCGGCCGACAGCACTTTCGAGAGGACGAAGGCGACACGACCGAAGACCGCGTCAATCCCAAGGTGCAGGCCTATTTGGACGATTACTTGCGGAAGTACTTTCCCGATGTGAAGGCGCCGGTAGCCCATCGCTGGAGCGGAATCATGGGCTTCAGTTGCGACGGCTTGCCTCTGGTGGGCACGTTGCCCGGCCGCCCGCGCATAGGCTTCGCGGTAGGTTTCACCGGGCATGGGTTGGCGCTGGCCGGCGCCACGGTGGAGCGGGCTGTAGACAAGCTGATAACCGGCCGCCACGCCGGCGCGGTTGACGCCTCGCGCCTCAGCTGAAGTGATAAGCTCGCTGGCTCGCCGGGGCTACTCCTCGCGCAAAACGTAACCGACCCCGCGCACAGTATGGATCAGCCGGTGGCAATCGCCAATCTCAGTCTTTTGGCGCAGGTAACGCACGTAAACCTCGATAATGTTGCTCTCGCCGCCAAAGTCATAACCCCAGACCCGGTCGAAGATGATATCGCGCGTGAGAACTTGCCGCGGGTTGCGCAGGAACAATTCCAACAATTCGTACTCCTTGGCTGTCAAGTCGATCGCTCTGTCACGACGATAGACACGGTGGCCGCCGGTATCCAGCGTGAGGTCGGCGAAGCGCAATACCTCCGGTTGCGTCGCAGGCGCCGACCGCCTCAACAGCGCCCGTACGCGCGCAATCAATTCATCGATGGCGAAGGGCTTGACCAGGTAGTCGTCCGCGCCCGCATCCAGCCCGCTGACGCGATCGCGCACTTCGTCCTTGGCGGTCAACATCAGAATCGCCACGTCCCCGCCAGCCCGCAAACGGCGGCAAACTTCCAAGCCGTCCAGGCCGGGCAGCTTCCAATCGAGGATTACCAAATCAGGCAGGCTGTCACGCGCCATGCCAAGACCCGATTGCCCATCGGCGGCGACGCTGGCCTGGAAGCCTTCATAGATGAGACCGCGCTCCAGAAACTGGGCAATTTGCGCTTCGTCTTCGATGATCAAGATGCGTTCACGCGTCATGCTTCCCCCCATGAAAGTAAGCCATACCTTCATGATAGACGCCTTAAATGAATATCTGATTAGAATTGTTTTAATTATTGCAGTATTGCAAATATGCGGAAATTGCGGGGAGTGTCTATTGTAGTGGATGCGCTTTCTCTTCGACCCAAAGAGAAAATCTCTGTGCCGGCGGGCGGTGTCTACGCGCCCCTCAGTGGAACAAAGTAAGTCTTGCAATTTTCACAGCATCGGGTCAGCCAAGGCTGACCCCCACAGGGTTCAAAATATAGTCGAAAGTTGTAGGGGCGAGCCTTGGCTCGCCCGCACAAACACGAAAATTCGCTATTTTGTGATGATGTACCTATATTCTCATTACTTACTCGTACTTACTTCTGTGTCTCTGTGGTGAATTAACCTGTGCCAAGCTCGGCATTCAGAAAAAATCCACCAAGATAAGCACTCCCGAATTGCGCTGACCCCGAATCTAAACGGAGCGCCAGCTCAAGCGTTCCGACCGCGCATGAGTCCAAGCGTCTGCACATCACAGCAAAGGCTCAGCTAGTAAACAGAATTACCATTCCGCCACTGAGCCGTCGCGGCGGCGCCAGCGCGGATTGCGCCAGCGCAGATTATGGTCGGAGGCGGCCCGCACTTTAGCTTCGTCGATCTCGATGCCCAGCCCGGGCGCGGCCGGCACCGGTACGCAGCCGTCTTAATATTCAAAGACCGAGGGATCGACCAGGTAATCGAGCAAGTCAGCCTGCGTATTGTAATGAAGTCCCAGGCTCTGTTCCTGGATCAGGGCATTATAGGCGATCGCGTCGACTTGCAGGCAAGAGGCCAACGCAATCGGACCCAGCGGGCAATGCGGCGCCAGAGCCACATCGTAAGCCTCAGCCATGGTCGCGATGCGTAGGACTTCCGAGATGCCGCCGGCGTGCGACACATCGGGCTGAATGATATCGACGCTGCCCTCTGCCAGGATACTTTTGAAATCCCAGCGCGAATACATGCGCTCGCCCGTGGCGATGGGAATCGAGGTCGAGCGTTTGAGATCCAGCAGCGACTCATTGTGCATCGGCAGGATCAGCTCTTCGACGAACATCAAATGATAGGGCTCCAGCTCGCGAATCAGCATCTTGGCCATGGGTTTATGTACACGACCGTGGAAGTCGACCGCGATGCTGAAGTCGTCGCCGACCTGCTGCCGCACCGAAGCCACCCGCGCCACCGCCGCGTCAATATGCGCGAAGGTATCCATGTAATGCACTTCATTGACCGCGCCCATCTTTACCGCGCGCAGACCCTCGTCCTTGCGCTCCTGCGCTTGCCGCGCCACATCCGCCGGCCGATCGCCGCCGATGCCGGCGTAAATCTGCACCGTTTCGCGCACCTTGCCGCCCAGCAAGTCATACACCGGAACGCCGTGAACCTTGCCTTTGATATCCCAGAGCGCCTGGTTGACGCCGGCGATAGCGCTCATCATCACTGGACCGCCGCGATAAAAGCGCGCGCGGAAAAGCGTCTGCCAGATGTCTTCGATCCGGCGCGGATCCCGACCCAGCAAGTAGTCGGCCATGTCCTCGACTGCGCCGCGCGCCGTGCCGGCTTGCCCCTCGACAATCGGCTCGCCCCAGCCGTAATGGCCATCGTCGGTCGACAGCTTCAGAAAGAGCCAGCGCGGCGGCACAGTAAAGAGTTCCAGCTGGGTGATTTTCATAGACTCGCCCCTGTCATCAATTCGCCGATTTTCGCTTATGGATTATAATGAGTTGACAAAATCGCTCCAAATCAAAGGCGAAAGGCAGCCGTCATTGAAGCTTGCTAAAACGCATAGACTTGGACAGTGGCGCCGGCGACTCATCATCCCGGTTATGCTGATTGGCTGGCTCTTGTTGCAGAGTACGGGCTTGGCGGCGGCGGCGGCGACCGAAGAGGGCGCGACTGATGTCAATCCCTTCATCCCGCTGATGCTGGCGCTGGGGCTTATTCTGCTGGCGTCGCGGGCCGGCGGCGCTATCGCCCGACGGCTGGGTCAGCCGCGCGTATTAGGCCAGCTGATCGTGGGCCTCCTGCTGGGCCCCACGGTGCTGGACATGCTGCGCTGGGGCATCCTGCAAGGCGTCGACTTGCAGCACACCATCAAAGAATTCGCCGAGCTGGGCGTGCTGCTGTTGATGTTCAATATCGGCTTGGAAGTCCATCTGAGCGAGTTGGCCAAGGTAGGCAAGGTGGCGGTCTTCGCTGGAGTGCTCGGCGTGGTGGCGCCGGTGGCTTTCACCGTCGCGGTCGCGCTGCCATTCGGCTACGATATGATGCCGGCACTGTTCGCCGGCGTGACGCTGGCGGCGACCTCGGTCAGCATCTCGGCGCAAGTGCTGCTGGAGCTGGGCTACCTACATACTAAAGAAGGCAATGCGCTGCTGGCGACCGCGCTGATTGATGATGTCCTGGCGATTCTGTTCGTGTCCTTGACCCTGGTGCTGGCCAGCGCCGGCGGCAATCAGGACGAAGCCGATTACAGCCAGTTGCTGGTCATCATCTTTCAGATGGCCGGCTATATTATCGTAGCCTTCTTGCTGGCTTGGTACGGCTTGCCGCGCATCATGCGCTGGATACAGAAGCGTCCGCAGTTGTCGTCGGCTTATGGCATTCCCATTTTTGCGCTGATGTTCGCCTTGCTCTTTGGCTGGTCGGCCGAATACATCGGCGGCGTGGCCGCCATCACCGGCGCCTTTATCGCCGGCGTCGGCTTGAGCCAACTGTCGTCAACCGGCATGAAACATGAAATCGAACAGTCGCTGAGCCAACTGGCTTACGTCTTTCTGGTGCCGATCTTCTTTGTCGACGTCGGCTTGGAGACCGACCTCAGCGTTTTCCCGCTGGACGCCCTGCCCTTCATGCTGCTGCTGCTAATGATGGCGGTCATCAGCAAGGTGCTCGGCGCCGGCGTCGGCGCGCGCATGGGCGGCTTCGACCTGCGCGAGTCGCTGCGCGTGGGCGTCTGCATGGTCTCGCGCGGGGAGGTCGGGCTGATTATCATTTCCATCGGCTTGAGCAGTGGTATTCTTGACGGCGGCAGCGAGCTCTACGCCTCGCTCTTTATGGTCATCCTGCTTACCACCGTGCTCACGCCGCCCATGGTCCGCTGGCTGTTCCAGGGAAAACAGCGCGAGCCGAGCAGCCACCCGGCCCTCGCTACCGGCGCAAGAGGAGAGACATCCCAATGAAATTGATTATCCTTATTACATCCAATGCCGAAAACGGCGTCGAAGTCGCCACCCGCTGGCAAGACGCCGGCGCGCCCGGCGTCACCGTGATAAAGAGCGTCGGCTTGTACAGCCTGCAGCGCCAGCTCCAAAACGACAGCATAGAAGTCCCCCTGCACATGGCCAGTTCAATGGCCGGCGTCATGGCTTATGTCCTGCGCGAGATGGAGAATACCAATCACGTCTTGCTCTCGGTGGCGCCCAAAGAACTGGTGCCGATGCTGCTGGACGAGGCGCGGGCCGTCATGGGCGATTTGCTCGAGCCGAACCACGGCGTGGCTTTCGTCGTGCCGCTTGATGAGGCGATTGGCGTACGTCAGCCTGAAAACGGGGACGGCTAAAGCGCAGGTGGAATAACCGTATGTCCCGTTTAACCGCCATGCAGCAGTTGAATGGTCGGGCAAAATAGCTCGGCTCTATACCCTTCCGAGCAGGAGCGTCTGATCAAGCTCAAGGCTTCTGCTCTCGAAAAGAGGATCTCCATGCGCGGCAAATCCCGTTGCAGGGCAAGGGCAAGGGGCACAAATACGCCCGTTGCGAATTTCCTGCACTCCGCTTCCTCGCGCGCCTGTGTCGCAAAATAGATCCCGTCTTCATGTGTGTGTACATGGCAAGCCTCATGGGCAAGCGCCATAGCTGTATCGAGTTGATCGAGCTCCGGGATGCCAGTCGCCCATGAACGTATCCAGGCCCAGCAAGATTCCAAGCCGACTTTTCTTTCGCGCGCATGAGCCCAGGCGGCGCAGGTTTGCACATCACCCGGCACGAAGGGGACGGGAGCTTCAACGATTAAGTCCATTGCGCTTATCACGTAGTGGTACCAGTCCGGCGTTTTGCTCTTGATCAAATTAAGCGTCGCCGCCACGTGGCCTACAAATCGATCCGAACCCTCTATCCTGGGCGCGCGTCCCGTAAGCGTGACCACGGAAGATTGAGCGGGCGCCCCGCTTTGGCAAGCGCTATCGCGTTGGAAAGCGTGATAGCCGGCGACCCATGCTTCGTCCGACGCGCACTGGCGGTTGATAAAGCAGCAATTGTCCACGTCTGAGGACGCTAGGCTGGCGGGCTGCGCAACTATGGCTGGCTGAAGCTGGGCGGGCGCGGCGCATTGCCCATTCTGATAGGCCCAGTAGCCGTCGATCCATTCCTGATTGCTTTGGCATTGTCGATCAACGAAGCAGCAGTTGTCGATTGGCGCAGTCGGCTGCTGAGATGCGCTTGACGCGCTGCTGTCGACGCGGCTGTAATTCACCCAATCCGCCAGCCAAACTTCCCCGCCGTTACGGTTGATCTTCAACCATCTGCCGGACTTGCCGACGACGTAAAGCACTGCGCCCGGGGCAGCTGTGTCCGCGATGGCGGCATTGAGGCTGGGCGCGGCTCGCAGGTTCAGCCCACGGTTCGCGCGAATGGAATAAGACTGCGCCGACGCCTGGATAATAAGCATGCCGAACGCGATTAGAAAGGCGACACACCGGGTCTTCACAGCTAATCTCCGGCCGCGACAAAGATAGAGCGGAATATACCGCAGAAGCGGCGACATGCAAAAATGTTAAATGAAGGGGAGTGTCAATTGTAGTGGATGCGGTTTCCTTTCGAATCAAAGAAAAATCTCTGTGCCGGCGGGCAGTGTCTACGCGCCTCTCAGTAAGTGCGAGTAAGTAATGAGAATATAGGTACATCATCACAAAATAGCGAATTTTCGTGTTTGTGCGGGCGAGCCAAGGCTCGCCCCTACAACTTTCGACTATATTTTGAACCCTGTAGGGTTCAGCCTTGGCTGACCCGATGCTGTGAAATTTGCACGACTTACTTGCGTTTACTTCTGTGTCTCTGTGGTGAATCAACCTGTGCCAAGCTCGGCATTCAGGAAATATCCGCCAAGATAGACACTCCCGATGAAGGTCGGGCTTTGGCGCTTGCTCGCGTCAGTTTCGCGCTTGAGCTTCGCGCGCGTTTTGCTACAATACAGGGCGGAATTAGGGAAGTAGCTCAATCGGCAGAGCAGGTGCCTTTGGAGCACAAGGTTAAAGGTTCGAGTCCTTTCTTCCCTGTTAGTGACCATGCGCATTGAGGAACCCGCCAGCGCGGGTTTTTCGTTTTTTAATGAGCCGGCTGGTGATGGTAATCAAAGGTCAGGATGCTGCGGATGGCGGCGTGCGCCGGGTCAATGGGTTGGATCGGCGCGGCCGCATGCCACAAGATAGCGTCATTGAAGAGGTAGCTATCCATCACCTGGCGCAAGCGGAACGAAGTCAGCAGCTTGCGATCGTCATCATAGATTGAGACGTCGCCACCGCTCGCGTTGACCAGCTCAGCCAGGTGCACGGTCACGAAGGCGGCGCCATCGCGGTGGATGCCCTCCGGCGTCGGGTGGCCCGGCTGCCCGGCAGTGGCTGTGACCCGAATCAGATGCGCATGCACTTCCCAGTCGCCGCTTCTCTGGCGCGCGTCCAGCGGAAACTGAGCGAAATCGAAACGGATCAGCGCGCGCAGGAAGGGGTTGGCGAAGATGCCGTCCAGCAGCGGCGCGAATTTGCGGGTGTAGCCGCCGGTAACGCGATTGATATCCGCGCTTTGAAAATAGTCCTCATGCGGCAGGCGCTTTAGCTCGCCGCTGTCCGGTGAGAAATTGAAACGCCCGTAACGGCGGTAGCGGTAGACAGCGCCGCCCGGCAAGTACTCGTCCGCCGGCAGGTCAGCATAATCGATCAGCAGGCTGAGCCAGGCTTGCCGCAGTTCGTCGGGTATGGCCAATTCGTTGGCGCGCGCCAGGCTGTAGCCCGCTGTCGCGATTTCGGCTTTGATATTGCGGTCGGTCTTAATGGTTTCCATGCCGGGTTAGGCGCTCATCTCACGTACCAGCCGCCCCAGGATTTCGATGCCGCCGCGCAGATCAGTCAGCGGCAGGAAGCTGAATGACAGCCGCAAATGGCGCGCGCCGTCAGCTGGATTGACGAAGAAACCGGCGCCGGGCGCAAAGTAAAGATTCTCTTGCTTGGCGCGCTCGGCCAATTCGTCGACGCGTACTGAGGGCGGCAGACGCAGCCAAATAAAGTAGCCCCCGGCGGGACGCGTAAAACTCACCTCGGCCGGCATGGCTGCATCCAGCGCAGCCAGGGCGATATCGCGGCGCTGCTGATATTGCCCGCGCAGCCATTGCAGGTGCGTCTCCCAGGCGCCGCTGCGGCAATACTCGGCCGTGATGGCCGCCGTGAAGGGATTGGCGCCGCCGCCCATGGTCAATAGGCCGCTGCCCACGAAGCCGGCGACCCGCCCGGCTGACGCGATCAGCCAGCCCATGCGCAGGCCCGGCGCCAGCGTCTTGGAGAAGCTGCCCAGTCGCAATACGTTCTCTCCGTCCGCCAGCGCGTAGAAACTCGGCGGCAGGTCGTCCCCGAAACGGATGTCGTTGTAGACATCATCTTCCACGATGGCGAAACCGTAGCGCCGACTCAGCTTGATGATGGCGCGGCGTCGCGGCTCGGGCAGGGTGATGCCGGTGGGATTCTGAAAATTGGGCACGACGTAGTAGAACTTAGGCGCCCGCCCTTGCGCGGCCAGAGCGCGCAGCATCCGCTCCATTTCCTCGACCATGACGCCGCTCTCGTCGATATCAATGTCGCGAATCTCCAGGTGATGGTCGCGGAAGATATGCAGGGCGTCGCGGTAGGAGGGCGCGTCAACCAGTACGACATCGCCGGCGCGCGTCAACTGGTCGCAGATCATATCCACGCCGCAGGTCGAGCCGCCGATAATCATCAGGTTTTCGCGCCTGAGGCCGAGGGACTCGACGCGATTCAGCCTCTCGACCAGAAATTCGATCAGCTGCGCATTGCCCTGCTCATCGCCGTAGTCGAAGAGACGCGTGACGCCGCCGCCGCGCCAGATCGCCTCGACCGCCCGCTGTACGCCGGCGATCGGCAGCAATTCGTGAGACGGGTGTCCGGCGAAGAGCGGAATGCTGCCCGCGACCACACCCTGCGGCCTATTCTCCAGGATCATCTATTTCGGCGTGGCTTCCGGCGGCAATGGCGACAGATAAGTCTGGTCGCCGCGCGCCTTATTAAACTCGGCCTGCGCCGCCGCCAGCAGCTCTGGCTGGGTCAGCAGATCCAAGCCCGCCAGCGCCATGGTTTTGGACGCAAACATCATGCCCTTGGCGCCGATGCTGGAACCGGACGAGGCTACGGTCTGCCAACTGTGCCCGGGCGTGCCCAGGGGCCAACAGGTGGTGGTGATCTGTCCGGTGGGAGTGATCCAACTGACATCGGCCACTTCGGTCGAACCGCCCATCAGCGGCGGCGTGGGCGAATGCGGGAAGACGCCCTCCCAAAGCGGATCGTCACAAGCGGCCGCGTCCAACTCCTGGCTGGTGGACAGCTGCATCCAGTTAAAGCCGTGCTGGATCGAGCCATCGGGGAAGGTCGCCTGCAACTCGCGGCCGAATTGACGCTCCTGCTCGGTAAAACGCATATCGTCCAGCGCCGCCATCTTCTCATAAAGCAGGTCGGACATGACTGAATTGGGCAAAATATCGTAGCAGCCGGTGATGAAATCGATCTCGTGGCGGGTGCCGCTCATCAGAGCCGCCCCTTGGGCGATATCCTGCATCCACTGGTAGATCTCTTCGACCTGGGCGCGCTTTGGCGCGCGCGCAAAATACCATACCTGGGCGAATGCGGGCACGACATTGGGCGCTTGCCCGCCGCTGGTGACCACGCTGTGGATGCGCGATTCCGGCGGGACGTGCTCGCGCATATAATTGACGCCGGCGTCCATGAGCATCACGCCATCCAGCGCGCTGCGCCCCAGCCAGGGCGAGCCGCCGGCATGCGCCGCTACGCCATAGAAGTTCACTTTGAATGAGTTCATCGCCAGCGACGAGCCGTTCCAGGTGATATTGGTATCGCCGGGATGCCAACTGATGGCCGCGTCCAAATCGTCGAAGACACCATCGCGCGCCATAAATGTCTTGCCGACCAAGGTCTCCTCGGCCGGGCAACCATAGAAGCGAATCCTGCCGCCGATGCCGGCGCTGATCATGGCTTGCTTCAAGGCCATGACCGAGCCCATACAAGCCGTGCCAAATAGATTGTGCCCGCAGCCATGCCCGGGCTGGCCTTCGCGCAGTGGCGATCGCTCGCTCGAAAGCGCTTGCGACAAGCCGGGCAGGGCATCATACTCACCCAGGAAGCCGATAGTCGGCGCTCCCTCGCCCCACTCGGCGATAAAAGCCGTGGGCATTCCCCCCGCGCCCCAAGTGATGCTAAAGCCGTCCGCCTCCAGCTTGCCCGCCAGCAACTTGGCGGCAAATTCTTCCTGCAGCGCCACCTGCGGATGGTCCCAGATTTCTTTGGCGATATAACTCAGTTCTTCGTCATTCTCCTTGAGATGGTCAAGGATGATTGCTTGCGCGTCCATCTGATCTCCTTGCCTACAAGCCGGCTTTTGCGACATGAGCTTAACGCATACGAATTCAATATAGAAGATAACATAAACGCGGCGGCAAAGGTCTCGGTAGATTCACAGGGAGTGTCTATCTTGGTGGATATTTCCTGAATGCCGAGATTGGCACAGGTTAATTCACCACAGAGACACAGAAGTAGATGCAAGTAAGTCATGCAAATTTCACAGCATCGGGTCAGCCAAGGCTGACCCCTACAGGGTTCAAAATATAGTCGAAAGTTGTAGGGGCGAGCCTTGGCTCGCCCACGCAAACACG
>JAJDXR010000052.1 GCA_022823165.1 Anaerolineae bacterium
CCAGCACGCCGATTCCGACAGATACTCCCGTGCCAACCAATACGCCAATAGCGCCGACGGCTACACCCGTGTCGAGCTTGATTCAGACCTTGATTAGCTATACGCAGGAGAATTACGGCGATGCCCATGTCGAGCGCTGGACGCGGGCATTGGCGGCGCTGGGGCATGGCAGCCACACTAACCCGATGACCCTGCAAGAGGCGAAAGATATGGCGGATACTTACAGTCGCAGCCGCTGGCAGCCGGTGGTGGACGCGCTGGAGAACTTGCAGCCGGTGCCCACGGATACGCCTGTGCCGACAGCTACGCCGCTGCCGACGAACACGCCAATTCCAACAGCGACCAACACGCCCGTCCCGACGAATACGCCCGTTCCAACAAACACGCCACTGCCTACGGACACGCCAGTGCCGCCGCCAACGGATACGCCTGCGCCAACAGCCTACACCGTGCCGCAGAGCCTCATCGACACCTTGATCGGCTACCAGGGGCAGACGCAGCATGGCGATGCCCACGTCACGCGCTGGACGCGAGCATTGGCGGCGCTGGGGCATGGCAGCCACGCCAACCCGATGACGCTGGACGAGGCGAAGGACATGGCTGATCAGTTCATGCGCTCGCGCTGGCAGCCGGTGGTGGACGCGCTGGAGAAGCTGGCGGGCAATTAGCCAGGCTGGGTTTCAGGCCGGCGAGCCAACCAAGGCGCGCCCACATAATTGCCATACAAGAAATGCTGGCAGAGGGTCAGCTAGCGGCTGACCCTTTTAGATTTCGACGCGAATGTGGATAGGGGACTGCGACTGAATTTGATCGCAAGACCCACTTGGAAGTACTTCTGCGCGAGCGGTGAAAGATCATTTTGAGGCGATAACTCCGGCTCAGGGCCGCGGATAACTGATCGCCAGCATGCCTTCGATATCCAGGGGGTCGACGCCGTATTTCGCCTTCTCTTCGGCGCGGAGCCGGGCTTCCGATTCCAACTCGCCCTCCAATGGCAGGTTCAGCCGGCGTCCCGCTTGCAGCGCCGATTCACGGGTGGCCACCTCCATCATCATCGCCATCAGCGCGTCTTCGTCGCTGTATTCGGACTCGCGCAGGCCGCGGATAGTCTCGGCGAAGTCGACGATATGGCTGATGACGGCGGCGCTGTAATAATTGCGCCGATGGTAGGCATCCGCGCCCAGCCGGTAGGGATTGCGGTATTCGATGCGGCCGGTCGGCAAGTCGACATGCGATGACAGCCAGTCGCGCCCGTCGCCGACATGAACGATGGGGTAGCTCAGGTCGTGGCGTCCGCCGCCATGCCGCAGCGCTTCGTCGCTGCAGTAGCGTACTTCGCCCACGCCGGCCCAGCCCGCTGCCGCTTGCTGCGCGATGGCGCCGCGCGCGCCCGCCAGCTCGGTATAGCCGGGCCGCGGATAGCGCCCCAGCATGCTCTTGATATTGCCGGCGTGGTCGATGACCAGCGCATCCTCCGGGAACCAGTAGAAATGCGCCCGGTACTTCTCCGATTCGTGATAACGGTGCGCCAGCTGATAATGGCCAGCGGTGGGCATGCTATGCGAAATGGCTTGCGCGGCGGTGGGGCGCGCGCCGAAGAAATGGATCCAGCGCGAATTATTGTGGTAGCCGGTATGGTCGTGCCAGCAAGTCAGGCGCTTGACGGGACCAATGAAACCGTCAGCTGTGATGAGCTTCATCATGCGGTCGAAGGGGAAGCGGAAGAAATTCTCGGCGATGCGCAAAATCGCCTGGCTGCCGCGCGCCGCCTGAACCATCTCCTGCGCTTGCAGCAGCAGCGTACACATGCTGGTCTCGACGTTGACGTGGATGTCATGCGACAGCAGTGTGCAGCAAATCGAATGGTGCGAGGGGATGGGGCTGACGACGAAAGCCGCTTCCATCGGCCGCGCCGCGATCAACGCCTTTAGGTCGTAGAAAGCTGGTACGCCGATCGATTCGGCGAAGGCATCGGCCGATTCACGCACGGGGTCGCAGACGGCCACGATCTCCACCCAGGGTTTGAGCGCCTCAAATAACGGTCGATAAGTCGTCTTGGAGCGGTTGCCCGTGCCGATGAGCGCCACGCGCAGGGGGTCAGCTAGTGCCATTTTACAGCCTTTCCAGGAGTTCTTGCGGTATTTCAGCTTCGTAAACTTGCGCCCAGCCGCCGCAGTCGCTGGTGAAAACCACAGTCCGGCTGTCGGGCGAAAACGAGGGATGCGGGTGTGTATGCTGCGGCGCGTTGACTTTTATGGGCCCGTTTTCGTAGGGGAAGGGCCCGCCCCAATGCGCGCCCTGATTGCTGGCGCCCGGCCAGCAGAGCGCCACTGGCTCGCCGACCCCGTCCAGCGGATCGAAGAGCTGCAGGCCGATATCGGGGAAATTGGTATCCGCCACCATCAGCGCGCCGGCGGGATTGCAGATGGCGTGCCAGGCGTTGAACGAGGTCACGCGTCGTTCCGCGCCCGTGTCTACATGAATGGCGCGGATGCCTTTGGGCCAGTCGACGAAAGCCAGCTCGCGCCGCCCGGGGATCCAAACCTCATGCGTGATCCATTCGCCGGGTCCGCGCTGATACAGCCGCCGGTTGCCGCTGCCATCGCGCTTGATGACCCAGACACGGTCTTTTAACGGGCCGGCGTAATAGAGCAGGTTATTGTCATCGGGGCAGAACATCAGATGAGCGATGGTGTCCCGCTGCAAAATCACCTCGCAGTCGCCGCTGCCGGCGTCGATGACAGCCAAATGCGCTTGATCGCCGATACTGAAGCGCAGCGCCCAATAGCGGTCGTCGAAGCTCAGCGCGGTGGTACCCATGGCATCGGCCACCATGCCGCGCTCGCGCAGCCGGATCTCGCCCAGTTGGCTGAACTCGACCAGTTGCTCTTCGCGCTGCGTCTCGGTATCGACGCGGAAGCCGCCGGCGCCAGCGGTGTAATAGACATAACGCCCGTCATGCGAAGGATAAATCGAATATTCGGCTAAGCCCTCGCGCTCGGTCAACTGCACGATGCCGCCGCTCTCGCGATCTTCGGCGTAGAGCTCGGGGACTCCGCTGCGATGCGAGACGAAGATCAGCCGCGCCATAGTGTCATCGTAAGCCGGCACGAAGAAAAAGGGATGGTGATGAATCGACGCGTGATCGGTCACCTGCCGGATGCGGGCGCCAGTCGCCGCGTCTGTGAAATCGCGCGCCTCGGACGGATATACGCTGCCGGCCGCCATTAAAGTTCTCGTCCTGCTATGTTGCGATTGCCGATGCGATTCATGCAATCCCCCTGGTTCGCCAGCCGAATCCGCCGCCACCGAGTGGCTAGCTCAGCGCCCGTTCCATAACCGGGAAGCCGGCCGCGGTGAGTTCGCCGGCGATGCGCTCCACCTCATCGGGCGGCAGCGGGCGAATGGGCCGGCGCATGCGCATGGACGGGAACTTGCCCAGCAGGGTCATGGCGCATTTCATCCGCTGATGGGCGTCGCTGGAGGGCTCGCCGAAGCGGTAGACGATCTGCGAGAGCGGGCGCACCTTGCTCTGGATGTGATTGGCTTCTTCCAGGTCGCCGCTGAGAGCCGCGCGCACCAGCCCCGTGATCAGCTCGGGCACGAAGCCGGCGAAACCCACCAGCGCGCCGTCCGCGCCGTCCAGCAGGGTCACCAGCAGGTATTCGTCCAGGCAGCTGATGATGCTGACGTCTGGCGCCGCCGCTTTGAGATTGCGATAATCGTATGCCCAGCGAGACATCTCGCGCGTGCCCATCTTTATGCTGACGACGCGGTCAATCTTGACCATCTCCAGCATTTCGGCCAGGCTGTAGCCGGCTTTGGTCCAGGCTGGGTATTGATGCACGATAATGTCGATGTCGGCGCCTTCGGCCACATCCTGGAAGAAGCCCACGGCTGTTTCGCTGGTGCGGCCGAAGCGCAGCCAGTGGTGCGGCGGCATCAGCAGAATGCCGTCAGCGCCGACGTCTTTGGCCGCCGTCGCCTGGGCGATGGCCTCATCGCTGCCCTCGGCGCAGACGCCCGAGACTACCTTGACCTTGTGGCCGACTTCGTCGGCGATAATCTCGGTGACGCGGGCCCGCTCATGATTGCGCAGGGACATGACCTCGCCGGTATGTCCATTGCAGACCAAGCCGGTGACGCCATCCACCGACGCCAGGTATCGCGCGTATTCGCGCAAGCCGATTTCGTCGATGCTGTCATCGTCGTTAAAGGGGCAGAGTGTCGCCGGCAATACACCCGTCCATGGTTTATCGAACATGCTCATTCCTCTCCTTACCCTTCGTATTTACGTAATCCGGTACCGTTCCAAAAAATCGTAATTCGGCGTGACGCCCAAGCCGGGCCGGTCAGGCACGGTCAGGCAGCCGTCCGCATCCAAAGTCAGCTTCTCTTCAAAAATATGCCCGCGATTGACGTCGACCGACTCGCGGTAGAACTCGACTATCAGCCCGTTGCTGATGGCGCCCACCAAATGCAGATGCACTTCCTGATCGCCATGCGGCGCGATGTGCAGCTCGTGGGCCGCCGCCAGTGCCGCGACATTCATGAATTCGGTGATGCCGCCCAGGACCTGCGCATCGGCGTTGTAGATCGCGGCGGCGTCATGGGCGATGAGATCGCGGAAGCCGTAGCGCGTATATTCGTTCTCGCCGGTGGCGATGGGGATGGAAGTGGAGCGAGCCAGCAGGCTGTGCCCGCGATAATCATCGGGGGCCAGCGGCTCCTCAAACCAGAAGATATCGTAAGGCTCCATGCGTTCGGCGATCTGAATGGCTTCGCGCAGGCTGTAAGCGCAGTTGGCGTCGACCATCAGCTTGACCCCGTCGCCGACCGTCTCGCGCGCGACGCGGACGCGTTCGATATCTTCGCGTATAGACGCCCCGCCGATCTTCATCTTGACCGCTTTAGCGCCCAGCTCGAGGTTGGCTTGCATTTCCGCCGCCAAACCGGCTAGCCCCTTGCCTTCTTCGTAATAGCCGCCGGCGATATAGGCGGGTACGCGGTCGCGGAAGCCGCCCAGCAGCTTGTGCGCTGACTTGCCGGTCGCCTTGCCCATCAGATCCCAGAGCGCGATATCAATGGCGCTGATGAAACGGGTGGTGATGCCGCGCCGCCCCACCAGCTTCGGTAGCCAGAGCGCGTGCCAGATGCGGCGGTAATTGAAGGGGTCTTGACCGATGAGCAGCGGCTTGAAATGCTCCAGCAAGCCCTGAGCGACCAGCGCCATGCCGGCGGTCTGCGGCTTATGCGCCCAGCCCAGGCCGATGTGGCCGTCGTCGCTATGGATCTGAACCAGGTTGAGCCCGCTGTGCGTATAGGTGTGCATGCCGTTGCGGATGGGCGCGCCCCGCTCCCAGCGGTATTGCAGCAGTTGAATGTCTGTAATCTTCATCGGGACCTTTAGCTGTTGCGGCGCGGGTCAAGCGCGTCATTCAAGCCATCGCCCAAAAAGACAAAAGCCACCTGCACAATACCGATGGTAACCGCCGGAATCAGCATCAAATGCGGGAAGATCTGCCAATATCGCAGGCCCTCTTGCAGCATTGATCCCCAACTGGCGTTGGGCGGCTGTATCCCGATGCCGAGGAAACTCAAGCTGGCTTCCAGCAAGATGGCGCCGCCCATGCCCGCCGTGACGGCGACTACCAGCGGGCCCATCGCGTTGGGAATAACGTGGCGCCCCATGATATGCCTTTCGCTGGCGCCAAGCGCGCGCGCCGCCAAGACATAATCTTCCTCGCCGATGCTTAAGACCTGCCCGCGAATCAGACGCGCCAAGCCTGGCCAGCCTATCAAAGCCAGAGCGCTGAAAACCAACACATAGTCCAGCCAAAGTGTGTTCAGATAAAAGGAATTGCGCGTTTGCTCGTAGAGCGCGTCAAACCAATTGATGATGGGGCGGCGCAGGGTGGTATTGATCAAGATCACCAGCAGCAAGCCCGGCATGGCTTGAATCAGATCGCTGATCCACATTAGGAATTCATCGGTTCTGCCGCCGCGGATGCCCGCCCAGCCGCCGACCAATACGCCGATGACCAAACTGATGATGGTTGTGAAGAAAGCGACCAAAGCCGCCGTGCGCGCCCCATGCAGCATGCGGCTGAGGATGTCCCGCCCCAAGTCGTCCACACCCAGCAGATGCTCGGCGCTGGAACCCTGGAAGGCTTTTACGATATTCTGCTCAAGGAAGTCGTAAGGCGCGATATGAGGACCAATCAGCGCCAAAATCAGGAAAAGCGCGATCACCACCAGACCGGCGACCGCCAGCCAATTCTTGCGAAAACGCCGCGCCGCGTCTTGCCACAAGTTGCGCTGGGCACCGGCATAAATGCTGCCATCGTCGGCGATTCGCGCTACCTGCGCCTCAGGCTTCGCCGCGCTCATTGCACTCTCACACGGGGATCGAGAATCGGATAAATCATGTCAACCAGGAAGTTGCTGACGAAGATGATCAAGGTGCCCACCACCGCCACCGCCATGATGATGGGATAATCGACCGTGCGAATGCCCTCGATGGTTAGCAGGCCGAAACCGGGGATATTGTAGATGAGTTCAACAAAGAGGGAGCCGTTGATGAGGGCGATCATAATCAAGCCCAGGGTGGTAATCACCGGCGTCATCACCGGGCGCAGCATGTGCCGCAAGATGATTCTGGACTCCGACACGCCTTTGGCGCGGGCGGTGGTGATGTATTGCTGGCTCTTGACTTCCAGCATTGCCGAGCGAGTCTGTCTCACGATGCCGGGCAGCGGGCCGATGGCAATGACGGCGACCGGCAAAGCGGCGTCTATATGAAACAGACCATTCCAGCCGTAGGGCACATCAATCCATTTCAATATGAGAACCAGCAATAAGAGCAGCATGGGACCAATGACGAATATCGGAATTGACGTTACAAAAAGTACGCTGGTGATAATGAGACGATCAAGCCAGCGATTGTGATAAAGCGCGGCGACAACCCCCAAAGTAACGCCGACCACAGCGGCGATTAACGTCGCGGCAAAGCCTAACTGCATGGATATCGGCAGGCGGAATTGGACGATTTCCAGCACCGGGCGATCAACTTGCAGGCGAATCGAGCGCCCCCAGTCGCCTTGCAGCAGATGGCTGATATAATTGCTGAATTGCACTAGGAAGGGTTCGTCCAGGCCGTACTTCGCCCGCAGCGCCCGCATCACCGCTTCGTCTTCGGTATCGAAATCCTCGCCCTGAATAAACATCATGCGGATGGGGTCGCCGGCGCCGTAATACATCATGGCGTAAGTGACGAAGAGGATGAGCATCAGCCCAACCGACCAGCGCAAAAGGCGTATGAACAAAAAAGATGCCATTTCGCCTCTGTTAATCTCCCGCCATCTTATTATCTAGTATATGCGTGTAGGGGCGAGCCGGTGGCTCGCCCGCATTTCAGATAGCGGCTGCCGGTGGGCGACTCGCCGAGTCGCCCCTACAACCTGTACAGAATTGGAGTTTGTCCCCTACATCCGCTCGATGGAAATCTTCCACGGTTCAATGACGCTCACGTCCGGACCACTGTAGTAGTTCTTGACGTGCTCGCGGGCGTTGGCGGTGCGCAAGGGCTTGCCGAAGTGCATGATGACATAATCGCCCTCATACTGCGCCTGCGCCTCAAGCGCCAGTTCACAGCGCCGCGGGTCATCCGGCGACAAGGTCAGCGCTTCGTCGATGGCCGCTTCCAGCGCTTCGTTGTGGTAGCCGCTCAACATGGAGCTGCCAGCGACGGGACCCGCCGAGTGGCCGGCCGCCCACATATAGGTCGCGGCATCGGGGAAGCGAATGACAACATCGTCGCGGCTCAGGTTGACCTTGTCCAGGTCATCGCCGAAGCTGTTGGGATCCTGCTGGAACTCAACATTCTCGATGCCCAGGTTCTGGCGCCAGAACTCAATGACCGCTTGCAGCGCGCGGTTGTTGAACTCGTTGCTGCCGCGCGGGGTGACGCGCAATTTGGGCAGATTCTCGGCGCTGCCATAGCTGGACGCGGCCAAAGCGGCCTGCGCGCCTTCAACATCATAGGGGTAGCCCGTGGCGTCAGGGTTCTGGCAAGTCACGATATCGTCAAGTGTCTGCGTCGTCATCACGCCACTGCCTTCGATGGGGAAGGCGGCTTGGAAGACGGCGTTCCAATCGACCGACTTGATCAGCGCTTCGCGGACTTTGGGGTCATTGGTCGGCTCGCGGCTCGGCTGCATCCAGAAGGTATTGAAGCCGATGGCTTGGAATTGGCGGAAATAGTCCGGCATCTGCGCGCGCAGAACCGAGGGCGCGGCTGCCAGGCTGGCGTCGATCTGGTCGTTGAGCGCCATCGCGCCCACGATCGTCTGATCGGTAACGAACTGGAAGGTGACCTTATCGAGAATGGGACCATCTTTCCACCATTCCGGATTCGGCGTCATCTCGGCCTTCTGCCCGTCGGGGTCGAAGCTGGTGAGGATGAAAGGACCGTTGACAATCGGATTGTTCTCCGGCTTCCAGAATTCGTTGAAGCCATGCTCCAGCACGTCCTCGGCGCGGGCGATCGCCATGTGCGCCGTGGCGATGCGCCAGAAGAATATGGGATCCGGCAGCACCAACTCGACCTGAACGGTCGCATCGTCCAGCGCCGACAAGCCGCTGACATCGACGGTCATGGCGTCTTCAGCCGCCGCTTCACGGGCATCGGCGAACCCGGCGACGTTGCCCAGGTAGGTGCGTATGCGCCCGACGCTGTTGAGCGGCGCCGCTTGCACTTGCCAGGAGTCGATGACCTGCTGCGCGGTGATGGACGTGCCATCGGACCAACGAGCGGCTGGATCAACCGAGAAGGTCCAGACCGTGCTGTCTTCGTTCTGCGACCAGTCGTTGAAATAACCGGTATGCAAGTTTGAATCCACGTCAAAGTAGAGCGGCGGTACCGACTGGAAGGTGATCCAGTTCTGCTGATCGCCGCCGGCGGACAAAATCTGGAAGCTGAAATTGGCCACGCCGGACGAACCGGTGGCGATTCTCAGCACCTGATCCTGCGCCATGGCGCCCGCCGCGCTTAGCAGCAAGACCAAGGCGACGATGAAAAGGGTAAGTATCTTCTTGGACATTATTTCCTCCTAAACTGATCGGGTTTGCTTCGCTCATTGACGAGCCGGCCGCTGCCAAGCCCATCATTGTAGCCAATACTGTCACTCAGTTGTTCGCGATAGCTGCTCCTTCTCTCCAGCGGCTAGACCGCTTCCGGACGATGAATACGAGCGGTTGATTTTCGCGTGATCAGCGATGTCGGCAATTTGATAACCTGATCGGTTCTGCCTTTTTTGTCCTGAATACCGCGCAAAAGCAGGCGCGCGGCTGTTTTGCCCAGCAGATTCAAGTCGCGGCTGATAGCTGAAATTGGCGGGCGGTAAAGTTGCGTGAGCGGCATATCGTCGCAGGCCACCAAAGCAATATCTTGCCCGATGTCTAAACCGCGATCTTGCAAAGCCCGCAGCGTTCCAATCAAGATGATATTGCCGGCGACGATCAAAGAAGTCGGCAGTGGTTTATGTCTAAAAAGGACGAGAGCCTCGGCAAAGGCGTCCGTTTCAGTAAACGAGGTGAAACGGATGAGTTCCCGCCTCAGGGGCAGGCCGGCTTCGGACAGCGCTTTTCGATAGCCGAGAAAGCGTTGTTGAGTCGGGTAAAAGTTCTTGGGCCCGCCAATGAAGGCGATATGGCGGTGTCCTTGATTAACCAAGTGGTAGACAGCGTCTTTTACGCCGGCGAAATGATCCGACTGCACCGCGAATATACGCTCGCCATAAGGGATTGAGCGATCCAGCATCACCGTCGGAATGCCTAAATTATTGATGAGCGCGCTGGAACGATCTTGCGATTCGGACGCGGAGGATACGATCATGCCGCTAACTTGCCGGCTGGCCAGCAGGCGCAAGTAGGCGATGTCCAGGTCGGCTTTGTTACGCGATGACACCAGCGTGATGGCGTAGCCGCTGTCAGCCAAAGCCTCGGCCGCCGCCTCAAATATGGTGGCTATCACCGGGTTGGCGATTGTCCCGACCAGGAAACCGATCGAGTTAGTCTCGCCACGGCGCAGGCTGTGCGCCAAAAACGCTGGCTGATAACCGAGCTCCAGGGCGGCGGCTACGACCCGATTGCGCAACTCTTCGGATACATGCGGATAATTATTGAGGGCGCGCGATACCGAGCCGACTGAAACGCCGGCTTGCTGGGCGACTTCGCGGATGGTAACCCGTTGCGACAATTGAAGACCTCGCCACAAAAACTCTGTCGGAATCGGAAAACGATTTCCGAGACTGTAACGTCTTTCGTGCCACTTGTCAAATTGTTTGTGATTTGGGGAGTGGTTATTCTGCGGGGACTCGGAAGTAAGGACAAGAAAGTTGTGCAACAGATAATGGGAAGGCCTAAGGACGCTTGGCGGCCAGTGTCTACGCGAGCCTGCGAATCGCCCGATGTTGTAATCGCGAGTCTGCGGGCGACCCACCGGGTCGCCCCCTGCAACCATACGAGAATTTTTGGGAATCTCTTTCTTGCTGCTGTTTACCACTCCCCAAGCCGGCTGGATTTTGACAAAGCCCCGCCATCGGCTATACTCTGGCGCGGAAAACGTTTTCAGCAGCGGCTGAGAAATTGGTTCCGCGGGGGAGAGACGATGACTCAATTAGCGATTCGCGATGGTGCCTGGCCGATTCTACTGACCGCCTTTGATGAGGACAACAAGCTAGACTTGACCGCCATCGGCGCGCTGCTGGATTTCTACCGCGACCTGCAACTGCCCGGTGTGCTGGCGCTGGGGCAGGCCAGCGAAATGCTGCTGCTCAATCACGATGAGCGCCTCCGCGTCGCCGAATGCGTGGCCCGCCATCCGCGCGGCAAGCTGGCGGCGGCTACCGTCGGCAACTATGGCGACACCCTGGCCGAGCAAGCCGACTGCCTGGGGCGCATCCACGATATGGGCACGGATGTGGTGGTGGTGGCGCTGTCGCTGCTGCCGTCGGCCGATGGCTTGGCCGATCAGCTGCTGGAGCTGGCGAGTCTGGCAGCGCCAGATCTGCGCCTGGGCCTCTACGAAATCCCCGAGCCGGAGCATCGCCTGCTCAGTCCCGACGAAGTCGCGCAGGTGGCCGCCAGCGGGCGCTTCCACTTCATGAAAGACACCTGCCGCCAGATCGAACCCTTCAGCGCCAAGGTCAAGGCGGCTGCCGGCACAACGCTGAAACTCTATCAAGCCAATCTGGCCGTGCTGCCGCCGTCAATGGACGCGGGCGGGGCCGGCTTCTGCGGCTGGCTGCCCATCGTCTCGCCCGAGCTTTGCGCGCAGGTCTGCGATCTGTCGTTGCCGGCCGATTTGCGGCGGCGCGCCCATGACAAGCTGATGGCTTTCAACGAGGTCATCATCATCAGCGGCTTCCCGGCCTCCGGCAAATACCTGCTGAGTCTGCGCGGCCTGCCCATCCAGCCCAAGAGCCGCCGCGACACCGCCGCGCCCTTCTTCGCCAATGGTCCGGCCGCGCTGGATGCTTTCGTCGCCCGCGAAGACCCCTTCAGCGCCCTTGAGCCGGCCGAGCAGCGCTAGCGCTCTCATGTCCCAAGCGCCGAATATCATCGTCTTTTTCAGCGATGACCATGCGCAATGGGCGTTGCCGTCTTACGGCAACCGCGAGATTCACGCGCCCAATTTGACGCATCTGGCGCAGACCGGCCTGCTCATGCAGAACGCCTTCACCCCCTGCCCGGTCTGCTCGCCGGCGCGGGCGTCTTTTTGGACCGGCTTGTATCCGTCTCAGCATGGCGTACACGACCACCTGGCCGAGGACGATGCCGCCGTGCAGGCCACCGACTGGCTGGCGGGACTGCCCACGCTGGCGCAGCGCCTGCGGGGCGCGGGCTACACGACCGCGCTCAGCGGCAAATGGCATTGCGGCAGCGGCGAAGTCCCCCAGCCGGGTTTCGACTATTGGGTCAGCGCTTGGCGCAAGACGCCCAAGTACGACAGCCCGGTCAACAAATACAGCGAACAGGGCAGGGTGGTCAAGCGCCGCGGTACCGACACGCAAATCATCAGCGAGGCCGCCGTCGACTTCTTGCGCCGGCGTGACCGGACTAAACCCTTCTTCCTCTTCGTCGGCTACGCGGCCACGCACTATCCCTGGATCAACCGGCCCGAGCGGCTGGTTGAGCGCTATCGCAGATCCGCCTTCGCCGACATCCCAAAAGATAACGCTTGGCCCTTTTGCGCCGCCGGCGCGCATCCGGTCGCGCCTGACGACCCGCGCGAGGCGCTGGCGCAGTATTACGCCTCGGTCAGCATGATTGACGAGGGGGTCGGGCGACTGCTGGATGAACTGGAGGCGCAGGCTGCGCGAGAGGAGACGCTTATCGTCTATACCTCCGACCACGGCTTGAACCTGGGCCAGCGCGGTCTCTGGGGCAAGGGCAACGGCAGTCAGCCGCTCAATATGCTCGAGGAGTCGATTCGCGTACCGCTGATTATCAACCAGCCCGGCGCCATCAGCGGCGGCACGAGACGCGCCGAGTTCGTCACCCACTGCGACCTGCACCAGACCCTGCTCGATGTCGCCGGCGTCGTGTCGTCGGAGCGGGCAAGTCAGCCCGGCCGTAGCTACCTGCCGCTCCTGCTGGGCGCGTCAGCCGCTGACTGGCGCAATACCTATATCGGCGAATACGGCACGACCCGCGCCATCCGCGACCGGCGCTACAAACTCGTACAGCGCGCCGACATCGACGACTTGCTGCACGACCTCAGCGCTGACCCGCGCGAGACGGTCAACCTGATCGGCAAGGACGACTGCCGAGGTATCGCCGAGCGGCTGCGGGCGCAGTTGCACGCCTTCTTTGCCCGCTATGAAATCGCCGAGCAAAGCGGCTTGCGCGGCGACGACCTGCCCATCCACAATCGCCGCGAAGCCTGGCGCCGGGCGTACGGGCGAGCCGGTGGCGCGCCCCTACAGAATTCGACCCGGCTCGGCAACAATTAGCATGACAGTTTCACTACAGGAGAACAGCGCAACCCCATGAAAATCACCGCCATACGCGACTTGTCTGTGCCCATCAAGTCAGATATCCGGAATGCCTTCATCGACTTCTCGCAGATGACCGCTTCCATCGTCGGCATCCAGAGCGATGTCGTCCGCGGCGGGAAGCCGCTCATCGGCTACGGCTTCAACTCCAACGGCCGCTACTCCCAGAGTGGCCTGCTGCGCGAGCGTTTCATACCGCGCTTGCTGGCGGCGGCGCCGGATGCGCTGCTGGCGGATGACGGCGCCAACTTCGACCCCGGCAAAGCCTGGGACATTATGATGGCCAATGAAAAACCCGGCGGTCACGGCGAGCGCTCGGTGGCGGTCGGCGTACTCGATATGGCGCTCTGGGACCTGGTCGCTAAGATCGAAGGCCTGCCGCTTTATCAGCTGCTGGGTCAACGGTATCGCGACGGCGCGGTCGATGAAGCTGTCTTTGTTTACGCCGCCGGCGGCTACTACTACCCCGGCAAGGGGCTGGGCGGCCTGCAAGACGAAATCAAGAGCTACCTCGATATGGGCTACGCCACGGTCAAGATCAAGATCGGCGGCGACTCGCTGGATGAGGACCGGCGGCGCATCGAGACTGTGCTGGAGATCGTCGGCGAAGGGCAGGCGCTGGCGGTTGACGCCAACGGACGCTTCGATCTAAAAACCGCGCTGCAATACGCCGCGGCGCTGGAGCCCTACGACCTGTTTTGGTACGAAGAAGCCGGCGATCCGCTGGATTACTTGCTCAACGCAGCGCTGGCGTCGGCGACGACGCTGCCGCTGGCCACCGGCGAGAATCTCTTCTCGACCATCGACGCGGCCAACCTGATTCGCCACGGCGGCCTGCGCCCTCAGCAGGACTTCCTGCAATTCGACCCGGCGCTGAGCTACGGACTGGTCGAGTATCTGCGTACGCTGGACATGCTGACCGACTACGGCTGGTCGCATCGGCGCTGCATCCCGCACGGCGGCCATCAATTCGCGCTGCACATCGCCGCTGGCCTGGGTCTCTTTGGCAACGAATCCTATCCCAAAGTGTTCCAGCCCTTTGGCGGCTTCGGCGACGACATCCCGGTCATCGACGGCCGCATCCAGCCGCCGCAAGCGCCCGGCATCGGCTTCGAGCTCAAAGCCGACCTGATGCGCGAATTCGAGAAGTTGTACGGTTAGGAGCGTTTTGCCACAGAGGCGCAGAGGCACAGAGAAAGATTTACCACCGAGGACACCGAGTAAAACGAGAGTTCACAGAGATAATGTTGGCAAAAGGCTGCGCTCTATGAAAAATGCAGAGCTCTGTTTCTTCCGCACAAAGTTACAAAACCACATAACATCGCTGTTGGTAGGGGCGAGCCGGTGGCTCGCCCGCATGTCTGTAACTGCACCAACCTCAATGCCCACTTTCTGTTTTCTCTGTGTCTCTGTGCCTCTGTGGCATAAAAAGGCAAGCAATCCAAATGTCGTCTAAAGCAACTGCATCCAACATTCCCCTCGCCTTCGTCACTTTCTACATGGACGTGACCGACCAGACCATGGCCAGCATCCACCGGACCACCTCGACCATCACCGTCACCGAGCCCCATCAGTACATCCAGACCATGTTCGCCTCGGCGCGGCGCTTCCATCCCGATTGCCGCGCCGTCGTGCTCAGCGACCAGGACACGCGTTTCCCGCCCGATGCCGAGCACGACATCATCCGCTACCAGCTCGACCGGCAGCAGCCCATGCTCTCGCGCTCAAGCGCCTGGCTGGCTTACCTGCGCGCCGCCCGCGGCCACACCGTCTTCCTCGACAGCGACCTGCTGATTAACGGCGATCTCTCGCATGTCTTCGCAGCTGACTTCGCCGTCGCGCTGACCTACCGCGACGGCGACAGCAAGTGGCCCATCAATGCCGGCATCAACTTCGTCCACGGCCACAACCTGGCGGCTGCGGCCGACTTTCACGAAATCTGGCTGCGCGAATTCCGAGCGCAGCATCGGAAGCAGAGCGTCTGGGGCGGCGATCAAGACACCCTGCGCGATCTCTTCGCCGCCGTCGACTTCGCCCGCGCTGACAGCTTCGACTGGCGCCTGGGCGCTATCCCGGTCCGCTTCCTGCCTTGCGCGCGCTACAATTTTTCCACCTCGTACAAAACCGAGATGAACGGCTATTATCCCGATGCAAGCGCGCTGCATTTCAAAGGCAAGCGCAAACCGTATATGTTTCCCTATTGGCGGAAGCACATCCGTGATACGAGGACAGGCGATTGAGTAATGCCAATAATTGCCACAGAGGAAAATGAGGGCACACTGAGGACACAGAGGGCTTTGTATTTTTTCCATGCTCGCGCACTGAAGCCTCCCGCCCCGGACATGGAAACCGTCGCTTCCTTATAACACCGTAGCTGCTTTACTCTGTGTACTCTCATTTACTCTGTGTACTCGGTGGCAAATGATTTGAGCGACTTACTTGCGCTTACTGAGTTAGTATCGAGAGACTACAGGTTAACCTATGAAAACCTTGTCGCATATTGACATCATTGAGCCGGAGCGCATCGCGGCGCTGCTGGCGGACGAGCGCAATTTCTGCTGGCGCGCGGTCGACAGCGAAGGCCTGGACGGCTGGACGCCTGATATCGGCATCAGCGGCTATCCGCGCCCCAGTGTCGTCCGCCCGGCGTCTGTGTCGTCCGCCGGCGTCCCGTCAACCCTGCGCCATCGCTTCTGGCAGACCGTGCAGAGCCAGGCCGATCACACCGGGCCGCGATACATCGGTATCGTCATCTACCTCAAAGCCGGCGAGCCCAGCCCGCTGATACTGCGCCTGCGCGGCGAAGACATCGGCTGCATCAAGCCGACGCGCCTGGATAATCGTCTACATCTGCTAGTCGCCGAAGAGCCGGTGGATTTCATCGGCGAGATGGAAATCTTCAACCTCATCGCGCCGGGCCAAGGTACTTACCGCATCGAGCATATCCTGCTGCTGAGTGAGCGCCCCGAACCCAGCAGCTTCGCGCCCGAGATTCTTAATCTCAGCTGGCGCGCGTCAGCCGACGCCAACGGCCTGTGCAGCGCTCATCTGCAGCTCGTGACCTCTCGCGCTGCTTCTGTCGAAGTAAACTTGTCCGCCGAAGGAGCGCACACCATGACTTATAGCGGCGCGCCTTCCCGCTGGCATCACCTGGTCATTCCCGATCTGACAGCAAACGCGGACTATACTGCCCAAATCACAGCGCGAGATCGCGCCGGCGAATCGGCCAGCGAAACATTACAAGTCTCGACGCGCGCCCCGCAGCCAGCCCCGGGACAGCCTTTGTCCGTCCCGCTGGAATTGATCAATACGCGTGATTGCGATCTGACTGGACTTCCACTCGTCATTGGCGTACCGTTGCGGCAAGGCGCAGTTGATCAAATCGACTCATGCAGCGTGGAGTCCGGCGGCGAATCGCTGCGGGCGGCGGCGCGTCCCGTCAGCCGCTGGAGCGATGGCTCGCTGCGCTGGGCGCTGGTCGATACCTGCGTGCCGGCTGGTCTGGCGCAATCGGGCGCGGCCACAGCAATCGCCCATATCAATGGCGCAGCGCCAGAGTCGATTCCGCAGCCATCGGCGCGAGTCAGCCAAAACGGCGGCCAATTGACGATTGAAGCTCCCGACGGCCGCAGACTTTCGCTATCGGATTGGCGCTTTGCATCCGTTCTCGCCAATGGCTTGAGACTGACTGCCGGCCCGATTCGCGGCGCGCGGCAGGAAGCCTCCGGCGCCTATCGCTTTGAAGTCGACCACCAAGACGAAGACGGCGTCTCCCACCTGCGCAGCAGCATGCGCCTAAACTTCTATCCCGACCAGACCTTCGTCAAACTCCACCACCGCCTGGAAGTCATCAGCCCGGCTCTGGCAGCGGCAGCCGCTGGCGGCGACATCCCGCCCGAATGCTCCGCTGACATGCGCGCCAATATCGTCGGCGAGTCCGGCGAAAAGAGCACACTGCTCAAGTTGCGATCCTTTAGGTTGCGCATCCCCTTCAATGGCGCGCGCGCAGTTCATCACGGTGAGCAATCTTACCAACTGGACGGCGATGGCTGGCGGCTGCGCCACGACCAGGACCTGGCGCATTCGATCAACGGACAGGAGCAGGACGGTCGCGCGCTTGGCCACATCCGCGTCGAGGGCGGCGCCGGCTCACTCGGCGTCGGCCTGCGCCGATTCTGGCAGACCTATCCCAAGGCGCTGTCGGTGGGCGGCGACGGCATCGACATCGACCTTTTCCCTGACCGGCGCGGCGTCGAGCTGCCCGGCGATGAAGACGCCTGGCATCGGCTTTATTTCTGGCTTGATGACGACGGTTACAAGCTCAAAGCCGGCCTGGCGCTCAGCAGCGAAATCCTGCTCGACTTCGGCGCCGGTGATGCGCGCGCCTTCGACTGGCTGGAAGGCGGCCTCCTGGCTCGCCCCGATATCGACTATCTCAACGCCACCGGCGCGCTGAACGCCATCGGCGCGCGCAAAGACTCGCCGCTGCCGCGCTACGAGGAGCTGGCCGATATGGCCATGCAGTCCTTCTTCGACGATCAAGAGCATTACCGCGCTTACGGGCATATCAACTATGGCGACTGGTACGGCGAGAGCGCCTGGTCCTGGGGCAATAACGAATACGACCCGGCTTATGTCGGCTACAGCGAATTTCTGCGCGGCGGCGAGCCGGGCTGGGCGGTCTGGGCGGCTGAGGCGGCCCGCCATCTGGCCGATGTCGACACCGTCAATTTCTCTCGCGCGCCCTCTGAGGTCGGCGGGCAAGCCATGCACATCCCGGGCCATCTGGGCGGATACCTGCCGCCCTATTTCCGCAGCAAGATGAAAGGCACCAGCCTGGGTCCAGCCCACATGTGGGTCGAGGGCCAGCTGCTGCACTTCCTGCTCACCGGCGACCCAGCCGTCTACGACTCCCTGCTAAAGACCAAAGACTGGCTGATTCAACCGGCGCGCCTTGATTATTACGATTACACCAGCGCGCGTGATTCCGGCTGGCACCTGATTCATCTGAGCATGCTGGCGCTGGCGCTGGACGATCCCGACTGTCTCAACGCGGCGAGCATCATCGTCGAGCGTGTGCTGGAACGGCGTACGCCTGGCGGCGGTTGGGATCGTATGCTAGGCGAACCCCATTGCGGCTGCGGCTATCCGCGCTGCAGCGGCGAAGCCGGCTTCATGATCTGCATCTTGATCTCGGGTTTGAAGCGCTACCATCACCTGATCGGCGACCCAGCTGTGGCCGAAGCCATCATCGGCGGCGCCCGCTGGCTGATCAACGAGACCTTCGACCACGACAGCGGCTACTTCCGCTACACCTCCTGCCCCAATCGCTCGCTGGGAGGCACCTTCCAATGTACGCAGTGGGCGCTGGAGGCGCTGGCGGCCGCCTGGGAGCTTTCGGGCGATCTCGAGATCGGCGCTTATCTCAAGCGCGGCTTGCCCGTCATCGGCCAATACCCGGCGCGGCTCAGCCACCTGGGCGTGGGCAAAGCCATGTCGCAGCAAATGCGTTATGTACCGACTATTTTGGCGTCCCTCGCCAAGAGACCTCTGGAGGACCTCGATGACTGACTGGACAAACCGACTGGCGATCATCAGCGACGAAGCCGACGATTCCTTCGCCGCCGCTGCCGATTATTGCCTGCCGCTGGGCATTCGCGCTTACGAGCTGCGCAAGCTGGAGGGCGGGCGCTTCCCGCAAGTAACCGAGCGCGCCGTGCAAGAAGTGGCCGACACAGTCGCGAAACACGACCTCGAGCTCATCGGCGTCAGTCCCGGCTTCTTCAAAGGCCCGCTGGACGCCGCCGTCATCAAGCGCACTTTTGACGAGGACCTGCCCAAAGCCTTTCGCTTGATGGAGCGCCTGGGCATCCGCCAGATGACCCTCTTCACCTTCCGCCGCAATGGCCCCGACGATCCCATCCCGGCCGAAATCTACGATCATCTGGGCCGGGCCATCGAGCTTTGCGCCGGCGAAGGCATCGAGGTCCTGCTGGAAAACGCCAACAGCATCTACAGCAATACCGGCGCCAACCTGGACACCATCGCCAGGAGCCTGGGCGTCAAGGTGGTCTGGGATCCGGCCAACGGCGCCGCTTCCGGCGATGCCTCCTGGCGCGACGGCTACGACCGGCTGCGCGACATCATCTCGCACGTACACTTCAAGAATTGGACGCCGGAGGGCTGGGCCGCCATCAACGACGGCCGCGTCGATCTGGCCGGGCAGGTGGCTGCGCTGAAAGCCGATGGCTACGCCGGCTACTACTGCCTCGAGCCGCATCAGTGGCAGGACCGCCGCGCCGCCGTGCGTAATAATCGCGACCAGCTCCTTGCGCATCTGGAAGCGGATTAGCCGGCATTTTAGTTGGCGCGCGAAATTTCCGGCGAGACACAAACGCTTTTGCCACCGAGGGCGCGTAGACACAGCCCTTCTACACCGAGGAAAAAAAGAGAGCATAGAGTAAAGCTGTTTAGACTTAATATGGCAGCGATCGGTTCCAGCAGTAGAAATGCAACATAAACTGTGTGCGAATCGAAATTACTCACAAACCTCTGTGCCCTCTGTGGCAAAAGTGTAGAAGGCTCTCATTTAGGAGAAGACAATGCCCAAAACCATTCGCTCGATTATTGTCGGCATGGGCGGCATCAGCCGCTCGATGCTGCGTGTGCTGTCCGAAAAAGACTGGCACGAAGTGGCCGCCGTCGTCGATGTGGACGCCGACGCGCTGCAGCAAGCCGGCGCCGACTTGTCCCTGCCCGATTCGGCGCTCTACAGCGACCTCGACCGTGCCTTGGCCGAAACCAGCGCCGATGCCGCGCTGATAAACAGTCCCTCGGAGTGGCATTACTCGCAGACAGAAGCCGCGCTGCGCGCCGGACTCTCGCCGTTGGTCGCCAAGCCGCTCAGCAACAACTTCGCCCACTCCCAGGCGCTGGTGAACCTGGCCGCCGACCACGATATCAAGCTGGCTGTGGGCCAGCAGATGCGCTATTTCCGCCACTATCTCACTGCCGCCGAATTCGTCCGCGGCGGCGCGCTGGGCGCAGTCGAGCAGATCTATTTTTTCAACGCCAAGCCGCGCCATCAAGCGCGCAACTTGAGCGGCTTTGAGCAGCCCGTGCTCTGGGAGATGACCTGCCACCACCTCGACTGCCTCTTCGCCGTCCTGCCCGAGCTTGAGCCCGAGTCGGTCATCTGCGATGGCTACCTGCCCTCCTGGTCGGTCTACGACAGCGCCTGCATGATCAACGGCCTCTTTCGATTCAGCGGCGGCCAACACATGATTTACCACGCCGGCTACTCCACGCAATCGGATTGCTACGAACTGCGCCTGGAAGGCAGCAAAGGCGTACTGCGCTGCCGCGGTTTGCACATGTCCAAGAACGAAATGACCTACGAATTCGCTGAGCGCGGCGGACCCTTCGCAGTCGTCGACCTTGATGACAGGCGGCCGCCGACGACGCCCTGGTCGCTATTCTTCGACCGCTGGCAGGCCTGGCTTAGCGGCGCTGACACCGACGAGCCGCACTTCAGCGGGCGCAACAACCTAATGGTGCTGGCGACCATAGACGCCGCCATCCGCTCGCTGGATGCTGGCGCCTTTACGCCAGTCGCCGCCAATGAACGCTACGCCGCAGTCTTCGGGAGCGCGCCATGAGCTTCACTGTCGATTGTCAAAGCCACGTCTTCCCGCGCCAATACGCCGAATTGCTGACGCGCAATCGCAACAGCCTGCGCGCCAGCGGCGGCGACGGCCTCTACCTGATCGACTACGGCGGCGCGCAGCGCTTCCGCCTCGACCTGGACGACTACAGCCCGGCGCGCAAACTGGCCGATATGGATCGCTCCGATGTCGATATGAGCGTCATCAGCGTCAATATCCCCACGCCGGATATGCTCGAGCCGGAGCTGGCCATCGAGGGCGCGCGCATCTGCAACGACGCCGTCGCCGAGATCTGCTCGCGGCACAGCGATCGCTTTATTGGCATCGCCTCGTTGCCGCTGAATGATGTGCCCGCCGCCATCGCCGAGCTGGAGCGGGCCGTGGGAGCACTCGACTTGCGCGGCGTATTCCTGCCCTCGCATGTGAACGGCGTCCCGCTGGACGATGCCTGCTTCGAGCCTTTTTACACGCGCGCGGCGGCGCTGGGCCTGCCCTTAGTCCTGCATCCCACCGTGCCCACCTGGGCTGAGGCCATCCGCGAGCACAGCATGATTCCCATGGCCGGCTTCATGATCGACACCTCATTCGCCATGCTGCGCCTGATTCTGGGCGGCGCCATGGAACGCCATCCGCAGCTCAAAGTCGTGCATCCGCATTGCGGCGGGGTGCTGCCCTACTTGATGGGACGGGTGGTCGAGCAAACCGAAGTCAAGCGCCGCGGCCGCGACCACATCAGCCAATCCCCACGCGAGACTTACCGGCGCGTCTACCTCGACCTGGTCTCGCCCTCGCGGCTGGCGGTCAACTTTGCCCTGGACTTCGCCGGCGCCGGCAACTTGCTCTTCGGCAGCGACCATCCCTGGGTGACCATCGACGCCATCATGCAATACGTCAGCGCTCTCGACTGCAGCGAGGAGGACATGGCGCGCATTCTCGGCGGCAACGCCCGCGAGCTTTTCCGCATCGGCTAGCGAAGGGCTGCTTAGCTGGGGAGTACGGGCGATTGGCGGTCAGTGTCTACGCGACCCTGTGAATGGCCCGTTGTTGCAAACCTAAACTGTGGATTGGAGCTAGCCAAATATAACTGTTCTGAAGAACGGAGTGCAGAGAAATTATAGAAAATTGAGGTAATGAACGGAATCGTATGTTTCAATCTACCTACTAGCATTTGCCTGGGCGACAGTTCATTTGAGTATGCTGTTTTGAATAGCTTCAACGGTCCCGCGCAATTCGTTTACCATTACAATCAAAGCAAGCACGCCGGCGATCATTACAAACAACAGGCGCTTGATCCATTCAATATCTTTTTCCATGCCTTTGATTCGCTCGCGGAGACTGTCTGGCGTAGCGCTAGCCTTTTCCAGGGGCGACAAGGACTCAGCCATGATATTTTCCATTGGTTTTCCATTCTCGCTATGGTTCTGACACCGCGACAAGACCAAAGATAGCGCATGAATAGTAGTATTGTCAAGTCTCTCTTAGCGTTATGACTTTCCATGATGTAATTATTTGCAGCAAGGGTGACCGCTTTTCCCGAGGAGACTCTTTAAGTTCGATCAGCAATCAGACATTAGACAGGAGCATACCATGCGTCTTTTTGAATATCCGGAAAAGATCGGGATGTGGGAACGCAAGATCAACGCCTACGCCCAGCAGAAAGTAGAGTTCGGCGCCGGCGCCACGCTGGTCGCGGACAAAGTTGCCGAGATTGAAGCGCTGCTCGCGCGGAAAATCGCGGAGCTGGACGCGCTGCCAGACGATGCCGAGCTTGCGGCGCGCGAACCCGATGACCTGCCGTCCATACTCGCGCTGCGCCCGGCCGGGGTGCGCCGCCAATGGACAGCGCCGGCCGACGATTTCCGCGAGCGCCTCGAAGGCTCCTGGCTGGCGCGCTGCGCCGGCTGTACGCTCGGATCCATCGTCGAAGGCTGGACCGTCGAGCGCATGGAGGACTGGGCGGCTTACCTCGGCGATGAATACCCGCTGGTCGACTACTGGAGCGCCGCCGAGCAGCCCCACATGAAAAAGTATCAGACCAGCCTGCGCGAAGACTTCACGTCCGCCAAGATGGACGGCGTCCCAACCGATGACGACCTCAACTACACCCTGCTCGGGATGATGATTCTGGAAGAATACGGGATCGATTTCACGACTGACCAACTGGGCGAGGCCTGGGTCAAATATCTGCCCTTCGCCTTCACCGCCGAGGGCATCGCGCTGGACAATTTGCGCAAGGGCGTGCCGGCCCTGCAAGCGGCTGAAGTCGACAACCCCTTCCTCAATTGGATCGGCGCTGATATTCGCAGCGACCCCTGGGCTTATGCCGCGCCCGGCTGGCCCCAAAAAGCGGCCGAAATCGCCTGGCGCGATGCCTACGTCAGCCACCGCCGCAATGGCATCTACGCCGCCATGTTCTTCTCCGCCGCCATCTCAGCGGCTTTCGCCGTTGATAACACGGTCGACGCGCTGAAGATTGGCTTGGAGGAGATTCCGGCCGATTGCACCCTGGCGCGCGAGATACGCTGGGCGCTGGATATGGCGCCGTCGATCGCCAACTACCGCGATGCCGCCGCCGCGATTGAGGAGCGCTATACGGTCATGGGCGGAGCCCACGCCATCAACAATACGGTGCTGACCGTCTGGGGTTTGACCGTGGGCGGCGACGACTTGACGAAGGTCATCGGCGAAACGGTGGCCATGGGCAAGGACAACGACTGCACCGCCGCCACCGCCGGCAGCATCTGGGGCGCGGTCTACGGCAAAAGCGCCATTCCCAAGCACTGGATCAAGAACTTCAACAACACCGTGCATACATTCTTGTACCACCAATCGCCCTTCGCCATCGACGACACCGTCGACCGTTTCATTGCCCTGGCGGATAAAGTTCACGCCAGCGGCTAGGCGCTTAATCTCGGCCGCACACAGAAAATGTAGGGGCGAGCCTTGGCTCGCCCACTGAAACACGGAATTCGTAGGAGCGACTGAACTGCTGTGTCTACGCGCAGCTGTGAGTCGCCCGCAGTTTGTTAGCCAATCAACCCTTCAAGCGGAGTTGCCTCCAATGCCATCATCGCTACTGCTGCTTGACCCGCGCAACATCTCCTCCACGCAAAACGCCCAACTGGCCTTGGGCCGCGTCGAGAAGCAGGCCGCTAATCCACTCTTCCGCGAAGAGTACTTCGCCGACCCGCCCAAACCCTGGGAAGCTCGCCTGGACAATGTCTATCCCAGCGTTATCTATGACGAGGAAGACGGCTGCTTCAAGTGCTGGTACAAGTCCTTCATAGTCGACGCATCCTCTAATCAGACGCCGCTGGCCGAGCGTCCGCAAGTCCCGTACCCGGGCGGCGGGCGCGAGGAGGGCGTCTTGTACGCCACATCAAGCGACGGCATCCATTGGCGCAAGCCCGCGCTTGGTTTGATCGAATTCGCCGGCTCGCGTCAAAACAATATCGTCATGAGTCGGGCCGCGCATGGCATCCACGCCGGCGGCGTGCTCAAAGACCCGCGCGATCCCGACCCCGCGCGCCGCTACAAGTTCATCCACCTGAATGCGCGCGCCGGTCAAATGGCCAGCTGCTTTTCGGCTGACGGGCTGAACTGGTCGCCGCCGGTATTGTGGCCGGGGCAAGATGCCGTGGGCGATACGCATAACAATGCTATCCGCCTGCCCGGCTCGAGGGTTTATATCTGCATCACGCGCGGCTGGTCGGAGGGCGCTTATCGCGGTCTGCGCACCGTCTTGCGCAGCGAGAGCGCTGACTTTCTAAGCTGGTCGCCGCCGGTCGAGATCCTGCGCGGCGCGGACGCGCAGGACCAGATCTATTCCATGCCCATCGCCGCTTATGGCGACCTCTTCATCGGCTTGCCAGCGGTCTTCCACAAAGGCGACGCCTCCGCCGCCGATTGGGACACTGTCGATACCGAATTGGCGATCAGCGCCGACACGCTGAATTGGCGGCGAATCTGCCCTGGCCAGGCGCTGATCCCGCGCGGAGCCGGCAGCTATCCCGATGGCGATTACGATTGCGGCTGCGTCTATGCCGCGGCGCCTTTCGTTCACGGCGACAAGATTCTGCTCTATTACGGCGGCAGCAACGGCTTACACAACAACTGGCGCGAAGGCTCGTTCAATCTGGCGACCCTGCCGCTTGATCGTTTCGCCGGCTATCGTTCGCGAGATGAGCAGGGCCGGGCGCTGCTGACCACCACCGCTCTGCGTCTCACCGGCCGGGACATCAGGCTCAACGCCGAGATCGAAGATGGCGGCGACGGCTTAATACGCGCGGCGCTTGTGAATGACGAGGGCGCGGCGCTGCCCGGCTTCAGCCTGGAGGACTGCCTGCCGATTAGCGCAGGGGAGGGCGGGCTGGCGTTGCCGCTGCGCTGGGGCGAGCAAGCGCTCGGGACTTTGGCCGAAAGGCCATTCCGCTTGCGCCTCGAATTCAAAGCGGCGGCTGTCTACGCCGTGAGCGGCCTGGCGCGCCATGACGACTGAGCCGTGTTAGAGCAGATGATCGCTGATGACTTGCTCAAGCGGCTCCAGCGCCTGCGGTAAGCCGCGCCGTCCCAAGCCCAGCCGAAAGTAATTGCCCTCGAATAGCATGACCGAGGCCGGTAATATCGTCACCCCCTGATCCGCCACCGCCGCCGCGGCAAAGTCGTCGACCGACCGGTCTGCTCTGAGCTCCACCAGCGTGACCGTGCCCGACTGCGGATAGCGGACCCAAAACAGGCCAGCGTAGCGCCCGAAGAAAGCCCGGCAATGCTCGATATTCCGCCGCACGATCTCGACCGCGCGCGCCGTCAGCGCTTGCCAATTCTCCAGGCCGATCAGCGCCAGGATCTCGCTGGGCGCGCTGGCGCAAATCGTGACGTAGCTCTTCAGCTCCTGAACTTCATGCGAAAGCGCCGCGTCCGGCGTGATCAGCCAGCCGACGCGCAGCCCGGGCAAACCGAAGCATTTCGACAAGCCGCCCAAGACCACCGAGCGCTCGTAAAGCTCACAAGCTGAGGGCAAACGCAGCGCCGGGTCCTGCTCGCTGAAGCGGTAGATCTCATCGGAAAACAGGATCAGATTGTGCTGCCGCGCCAGCTCGACGATGCGCTCGAAATCGGCGTGGTCGGGCAGATAGCCGCTGGGATTATGCGGGAAATTGACGATCAGCATCTTGGTATCCGGGCGAATCAGCCCGGCTAGCTCGTCCAGGTCAAAATGCCAGCCGCACTCGGTCTGCCGCTGCCGCCAAAAGGACAACTGGCAGCCCTTGGCTCGCGCAATCTCCCACAGCGACTGAAAGCTGGGCGCGATCGCCACCACATGGTCGCCCGCTTCCAGCAGCGCGTTCATGGTCAGGAAAATTCCCTCTTCCGGCACCACCTCGATGACATCATCGCCGGCGACGCCCTGGTGCAGCGCGGCGATGGCGGCGCGCAACTCGGGATGCCCTTGATTCTCGGTATAGCCCAGCCACAGCTGCTCAAATTGTTCGCGGCGCTGCGGACTGGCGTAGCTGAGCAATTCGGGCAGCGTCAGCGGTTCGCAATCCGACGAACTGATGCCGTAAGGCGCGCTGAATTCGTGCTGGCGGAAGAAGTGTTCAATTTCGAAAAGCGCGTATTTCATGGAGGCCGGTCCTCATCCCTTGTGACGTTGCTTATGACGAGGGATTTAACCACAGCTGGCCGTAAGTCTCAACCTGGCTCACTCAAGGGAGTGCTGAATATCGTGGACGCTGCTGGAATTACATCCTCGATTGTCCCCACGCCCAACATTGCAGTGCTCGCAGCAGACGCGGGGACGGCGACTTTGTCAGGTTGCCTAATCGTAGCGCAAGACATTCATGACGCGTTCTGTGAGGGCGACGCGGGCGCTGAGAAAGGTGGCGGCCCAGCCGATCAGCAAGGCGGCGATCAAAAGCGCCACGGCACTTAGGCGGGCGTCGGCCGGGAGCGGAATGGTGATGCCGCCGCTGGCGGCCAGCAGGCTGATCAGCAGGACGCTGATGCCGATGCCGAGGACAGCGCTGAGCAAGCCGACTAGGCTTGATTCTATGAACATCACCTGCAGGACGCGGCGCGATTTTAATCCGATCGCTTTCAAGATGCCGATTTGACGCCGGCGTTCCAGCGTCGACAGCGCCACCGTATTCGCCATGATGGCGGCCGCGGCCAGTAACGACAGCAACCCAACGATCGTGGGGATGGCGGCGAATTGATCTATCAGGCGGCTGATCAGACCATCGATAAATTGCACGTCGATTGCCAGCGCGAAGATCACCGACGACAGCTCGGTCAAGGCGCGGTTCAATTCGGCTGGGGGAACCTGGAAGGCGTACAAGGTCAAATCGCTGGCGACAGTTGTCGGGAGCACATCGGGCGGCAGCAGAGCGGTGGCCTCGCCGAAGGACGCTGTTCCTGCCGCCTCGCCGATAATGCCGATAACTTCCAGCTCGATGTCCCCGGCACTGTCGATCCGGAGGCGGTCGCCGACCGCGATGCTTTGCGCATTTGCGAAAGCAAAGGGCAGGACGATCCGCGGCTGCCCGGCGTCGTCAAGCGTCAGCATACGTCCAGTCGACACGGCCGGCTGCCCGCTGTAGATATCAGGTTTGTCTGAACGCCAGACCGTAATTTCGAGGGCGCCGTCGCCGTCGATAGCCTGGCCGTTGAGATGCGTGGCCGCGCTGCCGAAGTTGTCAATTGTCGTTCGATAGTCGATGCTCACGTCTTGCAGCGCGTCGTCGATAGCGCTCTTGATCAGATTGGATGGCAGACCAGGAAAGGGAAATACGAGCACATTGCCGCCGAAAGCGCGACTAAGCTGGAGGTTCAGCAATTCGCGTGTGCCTTCGCCGACGAAGGTGATGCTGCTCAAGGCGAACATACCTGCGCACAGCGCCAGGATGGTAATGGCGGTGCGTACGCGATTGGTGGACAGATTGCGCAGCGCCAGGCGCAAGCTAACGCTGCCGAAAGTGGGCGACTTGCCGATGATCCAGATGATCAGCCAGATTAGGGCAATCAGCAAAGCGAAGATGACGAAGGCGGCGGCGACGCCAATGACGCCGACCAGATAGGGCGAGGGCAGCGGGCCATCGGCGCGCGCGCTGAGTGGTCCGGCGCGCTCTGTTTCGTTGCTACCGCCCGCAGGCAGGGCTTGGTCTTGCGCCTCAACTTCAGCCATGCGCTTGGCGGTCAATTCAAAAGAGGGACGCACGATCTGACCGACGACCAGGCCCAGACTGATGGTCACGAATACCAGCAGCGCCAGCGACTGCAAGATGCCCAGCGCCACCAGGTGGTTTTCATTGGGGCGCAGGATGATGCTGGGGCGGACCTTGACAGCGGTCAATATGGGAGCGACGCCGAAGATGGCCGTCACGACCAGCCCCAGCGTGAAGCCGAACACCAGCGCCTCCGGGTAGATTTTCCAGATGAGCGGTTGGCGCAAAGCCACAGCGCCGTATTCGTTGACGATGACGCTGAGACCGATGCCGACAATGATGCCCAGCAAGCTGCCGATGACCCCGAGCATCAGCGCCTCGGTGAAAAACAGGGCGGCAACCTGGCGCCCGCGCAAGCCGAAAGTCTTAATAGCGGCGACTTCTGAAGTGCGGCGGCGAACCAGCACCAGCATGGTATTCATGATGCCGACGCCACCGACCAGCAGCGCCCCCAAGCCCATCACTACGACAAAATCGCCGAGATACTGTGAAACCACTTGGTAGCGCTCGAGAAAGTCGTAGATGTCGGTCGAGCGCAGGCCCGCCACCAGCGCTTCAACTTCAACGGCGAGCTGGTCGAGCCTGTCTTCGTTTGGCGGTTCGGCAAACCGCAGAGCGATGCGATTGGGCGCGAAATCCTGGTTGATAACCGCCTGAGCGTTGCCCAGGTCAAAATAAGCAAAACCAAAGAAAGCGTTCAGGAAATTGGTGACGCTGCTCTCTTCCGCGACCGAGACAATGCCGCGTACGGTGTAGGCTTCCTGCGTACCGCTGACTCGTACGCTGTCGCCGAGGCTGATGTCGCCTTGCTGCGCCAGGTTGTCGCTGATGACCACATCGTTGCCGCCGGTGAAGAGGTCGGCCAGGGCGGCATCGGGCGGGTCGATGGCGCGGATTGTATGCGTCGGCGGATAGCTTTGCGGGTCAATGAAGTTGCTGCCGATGAAGCTGGGGCGGCCGAATTGCCCGGCGCCGGCTTTTGTAATCTGCATATTGCGCCCGCTCATAAAGGCGGAGGTCGTGGCGCCCTTGCCCTCTGCCCAGGCCAGCAGCGTCTGGAGCTCTTCGGGCGTAAAAGCGCGGGGATCGTTGCTGCCGAATCCGCCGAAGATGTTGTCGTTACGAAGCAGCAGGTCGCCCTTGACCTCGACCCGCACATTGTTGGTTAAGGTATCGCCGATGGCGAGGCCAAGCGAGCGCAAAGCCACAACGGTCGCCACGCCGGCGGTGATGCACAGAATGGCCAAGGTTGTCCAGCGTCCGCCGCGGCGGATATTGCGCAGGGCGTACATCCAGTAGAAATACAGGCGGTGGATCATCGGCGTCTTCTTGTGATCAATCGTTTGATCATCGTTTGTTAAATTGTTCAGTCAAGTCTAGGTTAGTTTCGATGTGTATAAAAGGCAGGTTTTTGCGCTTGACTTCTTAATTGCATACGTTTCCGCCGGGGCTTGGTTGCGCGGCCGCCGCTTGTCGCCCGAGAGCCTGTCGACTATATTTGACGCAGTTCCATGTGGAACTCGACATCAAGGACAATCCAATGAACAAACCACTAATCGGCATCACGACCGGCGGGCGCGGCGAGGGTTATATCCAGTCGCGACATTACCGCGAATTCTTCAGTACGCCGGCGCCTTATGTCGATGCGGTGCGGCGTGCTGGAGGTATCGCATTACTCTTGCCTGCGGCCGTTTCGGAATGGGAGCAGCTCTTGCCCATGTTGGACGGCATCGTGGTGACGGGCGGCACGGATATCGATCCGGTGGAGTACGGAGGCAATCATCGGCACCCTAATGTGCTGCCGCCCGATCGCGAACGAGACCGGAGCGAACTGGCCTTGGCGCGGCGGCTGCTGGATGAAGGGGATACGCCGACCCTCTGCATCTGCCGCGGCCTGCAGATACTTAATGTAGCGGCCGGCGGGACGCTGCATGAACACATCCCCGATATACGCGCTGACGATATCCATCGCGACGAGGCGGGTTTGTGGGCGATGCAGAATGTGCATGTTAAACCCGACAGCTTGGTTGCAGCTGTTATGGGCAAGACAGCGCTCCGCACATCCTCGGGCCATCATCAGGCAGCGCGCGATTTGGGCGCCGGCCTGCGCGTAGTGGCGGAGGCTGAAGACGGCATCATCGAAGCTTTGGAAGCGCCGGCGCATGCCTGGCTGATCGCCGTGCAGTGGCACCCTGAGGTGACGGCGGCGCATGACAAGAGCCAGCAGGCGCTGTTTGACGGCTTGGTGGAAAATGCGCGGAAACGACAGCGGGAGCGAATGCCCGGCTAGTCCAGCGACAGACGACTGATTGCAAATTCGCGTTCGAAACGGGTATTGTCGCTAAGCGCCGCGCCCGGCACACTGACGCCAGTCTCAAAGTCGTAGAGAATCATATTCACCTGATAGGCGCCCGTCCCCAAAGGTCCTATATCTATGCGGTGACGCGCGATGGCTTGGTCGCGGACGACGAAGTCCTGATTGTAAACTTTGCTGCCGCCGGCGTCGATGAACTGAATGGAAACGGAGTGCTTGTCCGCCGGCAATTGCTCCCAGAGGAAATAGAGATCGAGGAAACTGTCATTCTCATTGATGATCAGATTGCCGAGAATCGCATCGTTGTCATATCTAAGCCCAAGCGGGTCGGCGGAGGCCGCCAACGCGCAGGGGAAGCCGCGCCGCAAGTGTAAGCTGACCACAGCGCTGTCCGTTTGAAGCAGGCCGCCGCAGGCCGTAAAGTCCTGGGCAACCCACTGCTGGTAGTCAGCCAGCGCTCGCGGATCAGTATGACGTGGATCATAAGCGATAAGTATCACATCCTGCGCCGAGAGCGCGGCATCGGGGTCAACTGCCGGAAGCCGCGGGCTCGGTGTCCGCTGGCCGGCGAGATCCTCTACGCGCAGTGGCGCGATGTTGGCGGAGCTTGGATCCAAAGCCGCATAATAATCAAAGAGTTGCCCGTCCGTCATCGCATAGGAGTGAATGCTCAGGACGGCTACCGAATTCGCGGACGCAGCCAGACCGTCGCCATAAAGACCGGCCGGAATTTCATTCAGTCCGGCGCTCAAGACGGCCGTGCTGGAGCAATTGAGATGCAAGTCTTCCACGCGATAGATTGACACGGAATCATCTTCGTAGGCCGCCGGCAGATAGAATACGGCTTTGGCTTCTTTGGCGAGGCTGCGCCAGTATCGATGCAGGACAATATGCGTGAAGCCGTCTGCGAGCAGTTCTTGCTGAGCGGCGATGAATTCGGCGCGCTTCCCCGGCAGGCAGGCGACAGCCCGGTTCATCTCCCAGGCTTGAAGGATAAGATTGTCCTTGATGTAATCGAAT
Organism: Anaerolineae bacterium; assembly: GCA_022823165.1. Classification (GTDB taxonomy): domain Bacteria; phylum Chloroflexota; class Anaerolineae; order Aggregatilineales; family Phototrophicaceae; genus UBA6055. The sequence goes on from JAJDXR010000052.1 coordinate 31,283, forward strand.
GCGACCGCCGGCGTACGCGTCGGACGACCCGCCACATGAGGATAACCGTTGAAAGATTGGTACATGCCGTAGACTTTGTAGTGCCTGACGTCAAACGGCAGGTTGATCAAGTGTATGGATTCCTGGTCGGGCTCCTGGCGCAACCATTCGAAATGCGTCAGCCGCTCCTTGGGCAGGATAAAAGGCGCTTGCAACTGGTAATATTCAAAAGCGGTAGCGCCGGTCAAAAGCAGAATGACGATCAGGCGGCGTTTCTCCGAAACAGCCCGCAAGCATGTAGTCAAGCCAAAACAGGCGAGAACCGCAAAGGGAAATAATGTGCCGGCGTGGAAGTTGTCCGCCGCCCAAAATGGACGGAAGAGATGAGGAAACGCTTGCGTGAGATAATACTTAGGCAAGACTATATGATAATAATCAACGTCATTGATCGAAAGGAAGGACCCGAGACGCAGCACAAAAAAGGGCAGAAAAAGCGCCAGCCAGGGCGCCAGCCGGCGGCGGACTTTGCCGCGAGCGAAAGCCAAGACGACCAGAAGCATAGGAATGTAGCCGAGGAATACTACGTTGGTCCAGCTGCTATCAAACGAGTCTATGGGAAAGAGGCTGTTGAGTATTGGCGTCGTAATCGGATGTTGAGTGTTCACGAAGTATCCCAGCAGATCCGTGGCGCGATCTTTGCCCGTTTTTTTGGATAGCGCGTCGGACAGCCCCTGCGGGTCGATAAGCATCGGATAAAAACGCAAAGCGAGGAAAGCGCCAAGAACCAGACACAGCGCGAAAACACTGCGCCAGTAGCTGCGGTCTTGCCAGCGGCGGGCGGCAAAGTACAGCAGGTAAGCCGCGAGCATCAACAAGAGGCAGACGAGGGAATACATCCCAATAAAAGCTGTCATGCCCATCAAGACGCCGGCGACCAGCATGAGTTTCAGCCGATCTTCCAGCAGGCCGCGATGAAGATAATAGAGCGAGAGCGGGATCGTCGCGATGAAGGCGATATTGGGGTGCGCCGGGCGCGTCAGAATAAAGGCGCCCGCGCCAAATACAACGGAACCGAATAGCGCGACCCACTTGTCCCGAAACAAGTAATTCAAATACACATAGCCGGCGGCGGCTGTGGCGAAAGACAGCAGCAAAAACGTCAAGTTAAAGGCATTTGACGCTGGCATGACTGCCTGCAAAGCTGCGAAGACGAACATGTGCGGCAGGCTGAAGTTGTGGAAGGCCAGCGATACGCCCGTCGGATGAAACAGCAGGTCTGTATAGTAGAAATCAGCCTGACCGCTAATCAGCAGCTTTAGATACCAGGCGTCCCAGAACAGCATATTGGCGTCGATGTTTGCGCCGACCAGCCAGAAGCTCTGCCTATCAAACACCTGAAGCACAGTCGGCCAGGTCATCACGACAATGATCAGCGGCATGATAATGAAGAAATGGATATGCTTCCGCAGCGGACCGGTCAGTTCTTTCAATTGCACAGGCAGCGGCCCTCATCGCATGTTGGCGCTAGTGATAGCAAGCGGTTCATGGAAGTTTACCTGCGACTGTCGCAGTTGGACGGCTGGTCAACTTGAAATTTGCCGGCTTTGCGAGAGTTCCAGCCACCTTGGGGCGTCTTTGGCAAAATAGCTGACGATCATATCGGCGCCGGCGCGCTTGATGCAGATGAGGCTTTCCAGCGCCGTCGCTTCGAGATCCAGCCAGCCTTGTTTGGCGGCGGCATGAATCATGGCGTATTCCCCGCTGACCTGGTAGGCCGCCAGCGGCAGGTCAACAGTTCGGCGCGCCTCGCTCAGAATGTCCAGGCTGGGCAGCGCTGGTTTGACCATCAGCATATCGGCCCCTTGCTCGACATCCAGCGCGATTTCCCGCATGGCTTCGCGGCGGTTGGCGGGGTCCAGCTGATATTGCTTGCGATCGCCGAAGCTGGGCGGGCTCTCGGCGGCGTCGCGAAAGGGGCTGTACAAGACGCTGGCCAATTTCGTGGCGTAGCTCAAAATCGCCACATGGCTGTGGCCATCCTCATCCAGCGCGGACCGGATCGCAGCCACCATGCCGTCGACCATGCCGGAAGGCGCGATGATGTCGGCGCCGGCGCGGGCGTGGACGGCTGAAGCGCGGCCCAGCAGCTCCAGCGTCGGATCGTTCAGCAGGTAGCCCAGCGGCAGGTTGGGATCAAAGTAGGGGCTGCCAGGCGAGTTGGTGATGCCGCAATGTCCGTGGTCGGTATATTCGCAGAAGCACATATCGGAGATGACAACCAGTGAGGGCGCGGCATCTTTGATGACGCGGATCGCCCGCGGGATGATGCCGTCCTCGCTGTAATTGCCGCTGCCGCAAGCGTCCTTGTGTTCAGGGATACCGAAAAGGATCACCGCGGGTATGCCCAGGGCGGCGATGGCTTGCGCCTCGGCCGGCAAACGGTCGAGCGGCCACTGGAATTGCCCGGGCATGGAGTCTATCGGCAGCTGCGAATCTTCGCCGTAACGGATGAATAGCGGATAAATGAAGTCGGCCGGGCTTAGCGCTGTCTCGCGCACCAGGTCGCGCATGGCGGACGAAAGGCGCAGCCGCCGCGGTCGCGCCCGCGGTCGCCGAAATGACGCCAGTTTTTTGTTCCCGGTCTCTAGTGTCAGCTCCGCCATAATGTGCCTGCCAGTAAACATAAGTAAGTCATGCAAATCTCGTCTCAAGAAATTTTCTTCTATCACAGAGGAATATGAGGGTATACGGAGGGTTTTGTACTGGTTCTATTTGCTCGCATTCATGCCATTATGTGTCATTAGGAACACTGTCGCTGGCAGACAATGACTGAAAGGCTTTATTCGGTGTTCTCTGTGTATCCTCTGTGTCCTCTGTGGTAAGTATTTGCATGACTTACTCGCAATTACTGCCTATTTAACGCGGCTTCATGCCAGGCGGCGCTACCAGGATTCCCAATGCGCGACATCGTCGATGAGGCGGCGGCCGCCCGCTTGCAGGGGCTTGCCGGCTGCGTCGGCATCGGCGGGATAGCCAAAGGAAATCACCAGCCGCGTTTGATAATCAGCCGGTATGCCGAGCAAGACGCGCGCCTTGTCGGGATGGTAGATCGTGCCCAGGCAGGAGCCGACGCCGATCTCGGTAGCGGCCAATTGCATATAGGCCGCGCTCTGGCCGGCGTCGAAGAAATGCCAGAGCGTACGTTCGTTCTGCGCCGGCACGACGATCACTACGCAGAGCGCCGCCCCGGCCACATGCCCCATGCCCGCGCCCAGCTCGGCGATTTGCGCCAAACGCGCCTTGTCTTGCACGGCGATGAAATGCCAGGGCTGGCTGTTCTTTGAGCTTTGCGAGCGCCGGCCCGCATTCAGAATACGGTCGATGTGAGCCGGCTGCAGCGGCTGGTCGCGGAATTGGCGTATGGCGCGTTTACTCTGGATGGCGTCCCAAACATTCATAATTGTCCTCGTTCAGGCTGACGTTGCTTGCAGTATGGCGCTTGCCGGTCAAAATGGCAACTATCGGGGAGTGGCTGTAATCGTGGATATGGGACGCAAAGCGAGCTCGGCACTGGGGGATTAAGCACAGAGACCACAGAGCGCACTAGAGATATGTTTTGTTTGCTCTGAAGCTGTTGCATCCACAAAATTCGCCACTTCCACTATCGTTGGGTGAAGCACATGGGTCAGAATGCGGGCCAGTATGTCGGCTTGCGGGCGACGGCAGTCCCGGGCTTGAGATTGCGGACGCGCGGCTAATCGTCCACTTTGACGCCGGAGGCCGCTGTTGAGGCCAACAAGGCGCCATAAGACTGCATTTCACTGCGCAGCATGTCGTTGATCTCAGCCTCGTATACCATTTGCGCTTCGACATCGGCTTCCAGGGCGAACTCGACCATGACCTCGGCGACCGAGTGCTTCACCGTCCGTTTGATCAAGTCCTCCAGCTCACTTACCGTTAGCTCAGCGATGGCTCGTCTGTCCATATCACTTGGGCGGATCAGCCGCTCGGCGTCTGATCGTCCCAACTCCTTTCGTCTGCGGATACCTTGATTGTAGCCCCGGTCAGGCGCTTTCGCCCTAGCCGCCGGGAAATTTTACACGCTTCTGACAATTAGCGATTGACGCTCGCCTAAAGTCATATACGGCTTAACAGTCCAAAAGGCGCAGCCGCAGGCTATTCTCAACAGCCGCGCGGCGCTGGCTATGACAACAAACGGATACAGGCGACCTTGCCGAACGCGGCCGACTGTGTGACACTGCGCGCTGACACTTAAAGCGCTATGGGAGCGGTGGATGTCGCTGCTTTTAGCCGGCCTTATCATGTTTGGCGGCAGTATCGCGCAAGGCGCGATCGGCTTCGCGCTGGGCATGATCGCTGTGCCGCTGCTGGTGGAGGCCGGCTTCAGCTTGTCGCAATCGGTGGCGCTGACGACCTTGGCCATCGGCATTCAGGTGCTCTTTAGCGCCTGGAAGCTGCGCGCTCATATCCCCTGGCCGGAAGTAAAGCTGGCGGCTGTCTTGCGTTATCTTACGGTACCGATTGGCGTATTGTTGCTGCTTTCAGTGGAGAGTCTGGATACGGGCGCGGTCAAGCGGCTGGTGGGCTTGGGACTGCTGCTGGGCTTGGGGCTGCGGAGCCTGGCGCGCAGCGAGAACGTCCGCGAGTTGCCGCTGGCGCTTTCGGCGGCAGCCTTTGCTCTCAGCGGCGTCCTGCAAGGCTTGGCGGCTATGGGCGGGCCGCCGCTGGTGCTGTGGATGACGACGCGCGATTTCCGAGCCAGGCAAGCCCGGGCTTTTACGCTGACGCTTTTCCTGCTTAACGCGCCGCTTCAAGTGCTGCTGCTGCTGTTTCTATCCCAGACGATGACAGTCGATGCGCTGCTGCTGGCGCTGATTTTGACGCCGGTCATCTACGTCGGAACACTGATCGGCCTGCGCATCGGCGACCGATTCTCCAAGCAGTTGCTGAATCGAGTCGCCTTGATCGTTCTGGTTGTCATCGCGACCAACGCCATCTTGTAGAGAGGACTGCCCGGCGATGCCCAAGCGAGAGGCGCTGGCTTTAAGCCGCGAAGAAATGCGCGAATTCGGTTACCAGGTCATCGACCAGTTGATTGACTATTACGACGGACGCGCTGAGCGACCGGTGGCGGGCGAGCTGGATCAGGCCGCGCTGGACGCCATCTTAAGCGAGCCGCTTCCGCGAGCGGGCAGGCCCTGGCGCGAGGTATTGGAGCAATTTGAAGCCCAGGTGGTGGCGCCGACCAACCACGTCGACCATCCGCGCTTTTTCGCCTACATCCCGCTGGCCAACAATTTCGCCGGCGTCATGGCCGATGCGCTGGCCGCCGGATACAACATCTTTAACGCCGTTTGGCTGCAAGGCGCGGGCGCAGCCCAGGTCGAGCGGCTGACGGTCGATTGGCTGCGGCAGATCTTCGACTTCCCGCCGGCTGCCGGCGGTACCTTCGTCAGCGGCGGCTCCATGTCCAATTTGACGGCGCTGGCGGTGGCGCGTCAGGTGCGTTTGCAGGGCGATATGCCGGGCGCGGTCGCTTACTGCTCCGATCAGATTCACTTCGCTATTTCGCGGGGCCTGCGCATCCTGGGTTTCCAGCCCGATCAGTTGCGTGTAATCCCCAGCGACGACTGCTATCGGCTGTCGCTGCCTCACTTGCGCGAGGCGCTGGCGCAGGACCGCGACGCCGAGCGCCGGCCCTTCTGCGTCATCGCGACCGCCGGCACGACCAACACCGGCGCGGTGGATCCCCTGGACGAGCTGGCGGATTTCTGCCAGCGCGAGCAGCTCTGGCTGCATGTCGATGGCGCTTATGGCGCGCCCGCCATGTTGACCGCGCGCGGCCAGCGGGCGCTGGAAGGGCTGCAGCGGGTCGACTCGCTGGCGCTGGATGCGCATAAATGGCTCTTTCAGCCGATTGAGTGCGGCATTGTGCTGGTGCGGGAGCGGCGCTGGCTGAGCGAGACCTTTAAGGAGCAGCCAGAATACCTCAAAGATGTCGAACAGGCCGAAGATGAGCTTAACTTCATGTATCAGGGTGTACAGCTAACGCGGCAATTTCGCGCGCTGAAGCTATGGATGAGCTTCAAGGTATTCGGGCTGGACGCCATCAGCCGGGCGATCGCAGCCGGCTTCGACAACGCCGAGCTGGCCGAGGCGCTGCTGCGTCAAGCCGGCTGCTGGGAGATCGTGACGCCGGCGCAGATGGCCATCGTCACTTTCCGTTACCAGCCGACAAGCGGTGATGCGGCGCTGGCCAATCGCGTGACGCACACGCTGGTGGGGCGGCTGCTGGAAGACGGCTTCGCCTTCGCCTCGGGCACGCAACTGCGCGACAAGACGGTCATGCGAATATGCGCCAACAATCCGCGCACAACCGCCGAGGACCTGGAGCGGACAGTGGCGCTCATGGGCCGGCTGGCCGCTGACCTGGAAGCGGAGTTCAGAGACGCCCCGGCGTTGGATTAGGGCGCTCGTATGGAAATTCAGCCATAAATCCGCCAGAATATGAATACGTTGCTGGGGCATTGTAATGAACACGCTGCCCGAATTGAAAGGAACTGACATGCGCAGGACAAGCCCCCGAGATCAAATAAAGCTCAGCGCTGATGAGATGCGTGAGATGGGCTACCGCATCATCGACATGCTGGTGGATTATACCGGGGCGCAAGCCCAATTTCCGGCGACGCGAGCGCTGGATCCAGTGACATTCAAGGAAATCCTGGAAGAGCCGCTGCCGGAGCAGGGCTCGAATTGGGAAGATGTTCTGGAACAATTCGAGCGCCAGGTGTTGACGACCATCGACCATCTGGATCATCCACGGTTTTTCGCCTATATCCCCTCTCCCAGCAATTTCGTCGGCGCCATGGCCGATACGCTGGCTTCCGGCTACAACATCTTCAACTCCCTGTATCCGCTAGGGACGGGCGCGGCGATCGTCGAACGGCTGGTCATCAATTGGCTGCGTACGCTCTGCGGCATGCCCGCGGAATCAGGCGGCTTGTTCGTCAGCGGGGGCTCCGTGGCCAATCTGATGGGTTTGGCGGTGGCGCGGCAAATACAACTGGGCAACGACATTAGCAATGCGGTCGTCTACTGCTCGGACCAGACGCATTTCGTCGTCTCGCGCGGCTTGCGCATCCTCGGTTTCGCGCCGGAACAACTGCGCGAAATCCACGCTGACGCCGATTTCCGGCTGCCGGTGGCGGAGCTCGAACGGGCAATCGAGGAAGACAGAGCGGCAGGCAAGCGCCCCTTCTGCGTCGCGGCGACAGCGGGCACGACCAACACGGGCGCGGTCGACCCGCTGAACGACCTGGCCGATCTGTGCGAGCGGGAGAACTTGTGGCTGCATGTCGATGGCGCTTATGGCGCGACCGCCTGTTTAATCGAACATCGCAGGCAGCTGCTGGCGGGCATAGAACGCGCCCATTCCTTGACCTGGGACGCGCATAAATGGATGTTCCAACCCGTCGAGTGCAGCGCGCTGTTGGTGCGGGACCGTCACTGGCTGAGCGCGACATTCAAGGAGAGCGCGCATTTCCTGACCGATGCCGAAGCGCACAGCAAAGAAGAGATCGGCGAAGAGATGAACTATATGTATCAAGGCATTCAGCTCACGCGGTATTTTCGCGCCTTGAAACTGTGGATGAGCCTTAAGGTATTTGGCCTTGGCGCGGTACGCCAGGCGGTCGAACGCGGCATTGAACTGGCGGAATTGGCGGAATCGCTACTGCGCGAATCGGGCCGCTGGGAGGTCGTCACGCCGGCGCAACTGGCGATTGTGACTTTCCGCTACCAGCCGTCGAATGGCGATGGCGCGCTGGCGGACCAAGTGACGGATGCATTGAGCGGCGCCATGGCCGCCAATAGCTTCGCCTTCGCCTCGACGACCAAGCTGCTGGGAAGAACAGTCATGCGCCTGTGCACGAACAATCCGCGCACGACGGCCTCCGATCTGCGGCAGACTGTTCAGATCATGGGCCGGCTGGCCGCTGATCTGGAAGCGGAAATCAGCCGGGGCCAAGCTCACAACTAGCGCCCAACTGTACAGACTGTACAGACTGCGCTTCCTTGTTACAATACGCGCGCTTTTGTCAACGGCGCTAATCTGATTCCCGATTGACCTGAGGACAAGCCTTTGGACATTGAAATCCTGGCGGTTTCTCTCGCCAGTTTCCTCTTTATCGCGCTCGCCGCTGTTCAGATCGGGCGCATGGCGGCTCATATTAATCTGCCGTTGATTACCGGCTATCTTGTAGCTGGCATAATGGCCGGTCCTTTTATCTTCTCGTACATCCAGCAAGTGGATGTCGCGGCGCTGCGCTTCCTGGATGAGACGGCCCTGGCCTTCATCGCCTTCGCGGCCGGCAGCGAAATGGCGCTGGACGAACTGCGCGGACGCTTTCGCAGCATCGGCTGGAATACAGTCATGCAGATCCTGGCTGTTTACATTGTCTGCGGCGCGGTCATCCTGCTGCTGGGAGATCAGATCCCTTTCATGCGCGATCTGCCGCCGGCCGGGCGTCTGGCAGTCGCCCTGCTCAGCGGACCGATCCTGTCGGCGCGCTCGCCATCATCGGCTATCGCCGTCATCAACGAAATGCGCGCGCGCGGTCCTTTCACCAAAACCGTGCTGGGCGTAACCGTAGTCAAGGATGTGCTGATCGTTGTACTTTTCGCGCTGAGTTCGTCGATCGCGGCCACCACACTCACCGGCCGCAGTTTTGACGCCAGTTTCATCTTGCTGGTCTCCTTTGAAATCCTGGCTTCCATTGGCTTGGGTGTGCTGGTCGCGCAGGTGATGTCACTGGTATTGCGCAACCACTGGGAAGACCGCCTCAAGATTCCGCTGCTGCTGCTCATCGGCTATCTGGCCTTCCTTTTCACCGGAGAACTGCGCCATTGGAGCCATGACAACCTGCCGGTTGAGTTGCTGTTTGAGCCGCTGCTGATCTGTCTGGTGGCCAGCTTCTGGCTGACGAATCGCTCCCCTTACCGTACGGAATTCAGGCATCTGCTGCACCAGGTGCGAACGCCGATTTTTGTGATCTTCTTCACGCTGGTCGGCGCATCGCTTGATATTGGTATTGTGATGCTGCTGCTGCCGATCACGCTGGCAATCTATATCGCCCGCATCATTGCGCTGTTTCTCGGGGCTTACCTGGGTGGCGCGGCCGCAGGCGATCCCGCCCGCTTCAAGCGCATCGCCTGGATGGGTTATATCACACAAGCCGGCGTCTCGATTGGGCTGTCCAAAGAAGTCGCCATCGCCTTCCCGGAGCTCGGCGCCGAGTTTACTACCTTGCTGGTTGGCGTGATCGTCGTCAGCGAGCTGACGGGGCCCATCTTCTTCAAATACGCCATTCGCATGGTGGGCGAATCGCACTTGCCCAAAGACATCCGTCCGGATGAGATCCTGGATGTGGTGATCGTCGGCATCGAGAGTCAATCGCGGCAATTGGCTGAGCGGCTGCTGCAGCATGGCTGGCGCGTCAAGCTGGTGGATGTCGATCAAACGCACGTCTCTAATGCGCCAGCCAGCGACGGGCTGAAGCGCGAGCACTGGCTGCCGGAAGTGTCGGCTGAGGCACTGCGCGAGATCCTCGAACCCAAGACCGAAGTGGCGGTTACGCTGCTGCCGGACGATGCCGATAGCCTGCAGCTCTGCCAGATTTTCTACGAAGACTTCGGCATCACGCGGCAGATCGCCCGGCTGAACACCTATAGCCTGGTTGAGGAATTCCGCGAATTGGGCGTACATGTGCTCGACCCGGCCAACGCCATGGTTCACCTGCTGGATAACTTCGTGCGGGCGCCACAGTTGGCGGCTATGGTCTTTGAAGACGACCCGGACCATGATGTGATTCAGGTGACGATCACGGACCCGGGCATTGACGGGCTGCACCTGCGCGAGCTCATCCTGCCCGATGATGTGCTGGTGATGGCGATTGTTCGGCGCGGGCACTCGATTGTGCCGCATGGCTATACTAATTTGCATCTTGAGGACGAGCTGACCCTAATCGGCCCGACCGACCATTTGGACGAGGTGGCGCTCAAGCTGGGCTACTAGCGAGGCTTCCGCCGTGTAAGATATTCCCTGCCGCGAGCTTCAAAGTTAAATGAGCAGTTCGGATGATGGAGAAAGCCAGTTATGACAAAACTGCCAGTGGCGATTATCGGCGGCGGACCGGTCGGTTTGGCGGCGGCGGCGCATCTGCTGGAGCGCGGCGAAACGCCCGTCCTGTTTGAAGCCGGCGCTACCATCGGCGCGAGCGTACTGGACTGGGGCCATGCGCAGCTGTTTTCGCCTTGGGAATTCAACGTGGACGAGGCCTCGGCGCGCCTGCTGGAACAGAGCGGCTGGCAAATGCCGCCGGCCGCGGAACTGCCCACCGGCGCGGAGCTGGTTGAACGCTATCTGCGGCCCCTGGCTGAGTTGCCGGCCATGCGCGCAGTGATACACACGGGCGCGCGCGTCGCGGGCGTCAGCCGGCGCCGGCTCGACAAGGTCAAAGACCAGGCCCGCGAGCAAACGCCATTCCAACTGCATATCGTAGCCGATGACGGCGCTGAATCGCTGGTCGAGGCGCGCGCGGTGATTGACGCCTCGGGCGCCTGGCGTCAACTGAACCCTATGGGCGCCAACGGCCTGCCCGCCATCGGCGAAACGGCTTTGCGCCAGCGAATCGCTTACGGCCTGCCGGATGTCAAGGGGCGCGAACGCGGCCGCTACGCCGGCAAACGTGTGCTGGTGGTCGGCAGCGGCCACTCAGCCATCAACGTGCTGCTGGACCTGATCGAATTGCGAGTCGATTATCCGGCGACAGAAATCATCTGGGCTATGCGCGGCGACAATTTACAGAAGGTCTACGGCGGCGGGGAGGCCGACGCCCTGGAAGCGCGCGGTCTGCTGGGTATGCGCATCAAGGCGGCGGTGGCTGCCGGCGGGCTCGAGATCGCCGCGCCCTTTAGCATTGCCGCGGTTGAGGCGGCCGGCGCCGGGCTGCGCGTCACGGGACAGCAGCTTGGCCGGCAGCGTCAACTGGCTGCGGATGATATCGTCGTCTGCGCGGGCGCGCGGCCCGACCTGGCGATGCTGCGCGAGCTGCGCCTGGATCTCGACCCGGCGCTGGAGAGCAGCCGAGCGCTGGCGCCGCTGATTGATCCCAATCTGCATAGCTGCGGCACGGTGCGGCCCCATGGCGAAGCTGAGTTGCGGCAGCCGGAAAAAGACTTCTACATCATCGGCATGAAGAGCTACGGACGGGCGCCGACATTTCTGATGGCCACCGGCTATGAGCAGGCGCGCTCGGTCGCGGCGGCGCTCTGCGGCGATTGGGCAGCGGCGCGAGATCTGCGGCTGAAGCTGCCGGAGACGGGCGTTTGCATCACAGATTATGCCGTTGCAGACGCTTGTTGCGCGCCGGCGGCGGCGCAACCCGCCCTGCTTGCCCTCGGCGAGATAGCGATCGCAAATGGCGAATTCGGCGCGCCACCGCTTCGGGCAGAGCGCTGCTGCTGAGGCCAGCCCTAGCGAAACGAGCTTCCACCCATAGATATGGGGCGCCGTACCTCCAATTTTTGCAGGACTTTCCTGGAGTTACTTTCCTGTCTCTGTGGTGAAAATTACTGATCGATTCACCTGGCCCGCTTGCGTCGACCGCCCGCGACGATTATCATCTCGATACATTTGAATAGGCGATAGAAAGGGCGCGTCATGGTACACCCTATGGTGCGGCAGCTGCGCTTCACGCGCGGCGAATTCTTGCGCTGCCTGGACGGCCTGAGCCTGCCGGACGCTTATGCGCGGCATGGCCAGATGAATTGCATCAGTTGGATCATCGGGCATTTGGCGGCGCATGAGAATCAGGTCTTCGTATTTTTGGCGCAGGGCAAGGTGATACTGCCCGAACTGCGCAAGGTCTGCGGCTACGGCAGCCCACCCTCCGCGCCCAAGCTGGACGACATGTGGGCCGCCTGGCATGAAGTCACGGCGAACGCCGACCGCTACCTGGACAACTTGACGACCGAGACGCTGCAAGAGCGCTTCGTCTGGAAGGGCGAGCCGCTGGAGGAGACGATCGGCACGATGCTGCACCGCGCTATCTACCACTACTGGTTTCATATCGGCGAGGCGCACGCCATCCGGCAGTTGCTGGGGCAGCGCAACCTGCCGCAATTCGTGGGCAATATGGCTGACGCGCCCTACTTGCCCCACTAAGACTTGTTCGTTCCCAGTGTAAACGCAATAGACACAGAGGCACCAAGGGTACAGAGGATTTGTCGGGATACATCTACCTGTCTTTCGTTCAATCACGTTCGTTTGCGCGGCCATGCAACGGCGACGAATGAAATTCACTCTGTGTCCTCGTTTTCCTCGGTGTACTCGCTGGCAATAGTATGACGAAATCCGCCCGCATAGGCATCACCACCAGTTACGCGGACGGCCTGCAGTCTCTGGACGCGCATTACGCGCAGGCGGTGGCAGCGGCCGGCGGTCTTCCCATCATCGCGCCACTGTTCGAGCGGGAAGAGACGGCGCGAGCCTTCGCCGCGCAGTTGGACGGGCTGATTATCACTGGCGGTCCGGGCATCACCCGCGGCTTGATCGGCGCGCTGCCGCCTGATTTGCCGGCAGTCGACGACCGGCGCGACCGCAGCGATGCGCTGATCTTTCGCGCCATGGCGAATCGTCCCTTTCTGGGTATCTGCTACGGCATGCAATTCGCCAATGCCATGGCCGGCGGGGACATCTACGGCGACGCGCAGGCGCAAGCGAGCGCCGACGTCCATAGCGCCGAGCGCGGGGCCGGCGAGCATCTGATTCAAATCGAGCCGGACAGCCGCTTGGGCGCCATAATTGGCGCGCAGCATCTGATGACCAATTCTCACCATATTCAAGCGCTGGCGAAACTGGGCGAAGGATTGCGGGCGACGGCGCGCGCGGCCGACGGCGTGATTGAAGCTATAGAATCGCTGGACGGGTGCGTCATGGGCCTGCAATTTCACCCCGAGCGCATGCTGGATCGGGCGCTGCCGCTCTTCCAGGATCTGGTGATGCGCGCCAGCAGCTAGAACCAGCCGATAAGTCGGGTCAGCCAATTGTCTTTGATATAGCCCTGCTGCTGATACCAGGCGAAAGTATCGCGCAGGCTGGTCTCAATATTTATCCGCGGCGCGCCCAGCTCGCCTTTGGCTTTACCGGCATCGAAATAGACGTGCGCCCCCCCAAGCCGCGTCTGATGGGCGTCCATCGGAGTCTGAACGCCGATACCGCGCAGCATATCGATGAAGCGCGCCGTCGGCTCCAGCAGCCAATCCGGCGTGGAGAGCAGCGGCGGGCGCGCCCCGCAAGCGGCGGCGATCAGCCCAAACCACTCGTGATAATTCAAGTTGGCCGCGCTGAGAATGTAGCGTTGGCCGCTTCGCCCACGCTCAATAGCGGCGATGTGCGCGCGCGCGACATCACGAACATCAATGACCGACAAACCGCCGGAGGACATCGGGACCAGCCATTGAAAGCGAGCTGTCTCGATGATGAAACTGCCGGAGATGGCGTTGAGGTCGCCGGGGCCGATGATGACGGCTGGATTGAGCGTCACCACGTCAAGGCCGTCGGCGACGAATTCGGCGGCGATGGCTTCGGCTTTGAGCTTGGTGTAGGCGTACCAGAAGCGCTCGGGCGGCAGATTAAACGCGTCCGACTCGTTCGCGCTTTGCTGGCCGGGCCGGATGCCGATAGTGGAGGCGCTGCTGGTGAAGATCACGCGGCCGACGTCGGCGCTTTTGGCGGCTGCGAGCAGATTGCGCGTGCCCTCGACATTGATGCGCCAGAGGGCGGCGCGGTCGTCGTCTTTCCAGTAGTCGGCTTTGGCCGCGACATGAAAGACGAGCTCGCAGCCGGCGCAGGCTTGCTCCAGCCGGTCGAAATCATCCAGGTCGCCGGCGACCGTTTCCAGGTCCAGATCCGCTAGCGGGCTCAGCTTCTTTTCCGAGCGATAGAGCGCGCGAACATCGTGCCCGGCTGCCTTGAGCTGTCGCGCGAGGTGCGAACCGACGAAACCGGTGGCGCCGGTGACTAGAGCTTTCATGCGCTTATCTTGCCACAGAACGGCAACATGCGACACGCTGGGCGCCTAGAGCGCGATCAAGCCCAGCCGGGTGGCGCGGACGACGGCTTCGGTGCGGCTCTGCGCCTCGAGCTTGCCCATGATGGCGTTGACATGAAACTTGACGGTATGCTGCGTGATATCCAATTCCAGCGCGATGGCGCGATTGGTCAGCCCGCGCGCCAGGTGCTGCAGGACCTCCTGTTCGCGCGCGGTCAGCGGGTTTTCTTCTGCCAGATATCGACTTTCCTCCGGCGCGCCCAGGAGGGCTGAGAGCTGCGGGGCGATGACGGTCAAGCCGGCGGCCAGGGCATCCAGCGCGGCGGCAATCAGCTCAGGATCGCTGTGGCGCGCCAGCAGCGCGAATTGAGGGAATACACGCAAGCTGTTCAGCAAGGCGGGCAGCGACTGAAAAACGTCCTCGTCGGCGACCGCCAGCACGGGCAGGTCGCTTTCAATCCGACTGAGACGCTGACGAATGACGCTGCTGCCCCAGCTGGCGTCAATCACCAGCGCATCCGGCTGGACGCGGTCGATATCACGCTGCAGGTCAGCGCCGTCAGTCTGCGCCAAGACCGTGCAGCCGCCTGCCTCGAGCAGCGCTGTCAAGCCCGCCCGCGCCAGCGGATTATCGGCGGCGACGAGCAACTGAGCCGCCTCGTCGTCAATGCGCCTTGGATCCATCATGAGGAGAAGCCTGCAGCAGCCACCACTACAATTTACGGAGAGTGTTTAATTTCGCGGACTTGATAACCCCGCCAAGTGTACAAGAAAACTCTGTGCCCTCTGTGGCAAAAATCTGTGCCGCGTTCACTAAGGGAATTATAGCCACGATAAGCGCCACTCCCATATACGTCTGCTTTAGCGCGGCGTTGCCAATCTTGTTATAATGGCGCGAATCTTGAAGCATTTGCCATGCCCGTTCCCGGCCGTCGCCAACCCTCGGCATAGTACCTGAAGGAGGCCCGATATGGATCAAGCACGAGTCATGACACGCGATAGTCATGTGACAAATACCCTGAATCTGCTGAGCGCGGTATTTGCTGATTATCCCGGTCGCGATTTCGCCATCCGGCTGTGGGACGGCACGATCTGGGAACTGCGGGGCAGCAGCGAGCATCGCTTTACCATTGCGCTCAACGGTCCTTCGGCGTTGCGGCGCATGTTCTTCCCGCCCACCGAACGCAAGCTGGGCGAAGCCTATATGTTCGGCGATTTCGAGATTGAAGGCGAATTATACGCCGCCATTGATTTGGCGCGTTTCCTGTGGGAAGGCTGGAGCCTGTCGGACACGCTGCGTTTCGCGCCCAAGCTGCTGCGGCTGCCCTCGCGCGATCCGGGCAGCAACAATCAGATCGCGCATCTTTCGGGCGCGAAGCACTCGGTCAACCGCGATATGCAGGCGATTCAATACCACTACGATGTCTCCAACGAGTTCTACCAGCTTTGGCTGGATGAGAAGATGGTCTATTCCTGCGCCTATTTCGAGGATCCGGACGAAAGCATAGACGCGGCGCAGGCGCGCAAGCTGGACTATATCTGCCGCAAGCTGCGGCTGCGCCCGGGGGAGCGCCTGCTGGATATCGGCTGTGGCTGGGGTGCGCTGATCATGCACGCGGCCGAGCATTACGGCGTCGACGCGCTGGGCATCACCCTGGCTGAGAAGCAGCTGGCGCTGGCCAACGAGCGCATCGAAGCGGCGGGACTCTCCGGGCGCTGCCGGGCGCAGCTTCTCGATTACCGCAATGTCGATGAAAGCCAGCCCTTCGACAAAATCGTCAGCGTGGGCATGGTGGAGCATGTCGGGCGCGAAAATCTAGGCCTGTATTTTGACAAAGCCTACCGCCTGCTGCAGCCGGGCGGGGTCTTCCTCAACCATGGCATCACGCTGTTTCAAGCGCCCAAGGTGGCGCAGTACGAAGCGAAAGACTCCTTTGTGCAGCAATACATTTTCCCGGACGGCGACAGCCAGCATATCGCTTATGTGCTGGATGTGGCGGCCAAGGCCGGCTTTGAAGTGCGCGATGTGGAGAGCCTGCGCGAGCACTATGCGCTGACGTTGAAGCACTGGCTGCGGCGCTATGAAGCGCAGGAAGACACGATACTGGATATGCTGGGCCCGGTCGGCTATCGGCGCTGGCGGATCTACCTGGCCGGCGCGCGCTGGACCTTCGAATCCGGCTACAATTCGATTCACCAGGCGCTGCTTTACAAGTCACGCGATGGCAAAGGCGCAACCGGCGACCTGCCGCTGAATCGCGACGATTGGTACCTGGGCTCAACCGCTTAGGCTGCGCCGCAGGCTCATTAAAAATACGCGTCAATAGATGGAGTTGAAGATGGCGGTCGTCCTGACCGGTCGCGCCTGCATGTTCTCAATGGTTGAAATCCACAACTTCGCGGGATCGACGCGCTAATCGGCCGCGGCGAGAGACTACACCAGGCGCGGCTGCAACTCCGCCAGGACGACATCGCCAAGCGCCAGCTCGCGGCGTTCGCGGTCGATGAAATAGCTGAGGCGCTGATAGCCGGCGTCTTGCAGTTGAGCCAGCGCTTTATCGAAGTCGGCGCCGACGCGGTGGGCATCGTGAGAATCCGAGCCGAGCACGACCGGCATCCCCCGCAGCGCCATTTCCTCTAGGATTAACGGCCCGGGATTCATCTCCGGATAGGGTTTGTTTAGACCGCTGGTATTGAGTTCCATGGCGATGCCGGCGCGGGCGATGCGGTCCAGAACGCGGCGAATCGTGGTCACATGCTCGCCCGCTTGATACTGCTTGGGGTGCACGATCTTGACGATGTCGGGATGGCTGAGGCAATCGAAGAGGCCGCTCTCGGCGGCCTTGGCCAGGTTCTCGAAGTAGCTCGTTTCGTATTCCATCCGCGTGGCGCCCTTGAGGTACCGCGCTTGATACTCGGGCGTCTGCGGATGCACCGAGCCCAGGATGTAGCTGAAATCGGCGCGGCGGTGCAGCGCTTCCAGCCAGCGCTCCATGCCGGGGAAGTAGTCGCTCTCCAGGCCCAGGCGCACATCCACGCGGCCGGCGAATTGATCGCGCAGTTCCGCCACCATATCGACATATTGCGGGAATTGCTCAACCGTCATGCGCACCGAGGCGTTCCAGCCGTCGGGCATGGGGCTGTGGCAGGTGATGCTGATGCCGCGCAGCCCGACGCGCTCGGCTTGCTCGGCATAGGCGCTGAGCGGACCGCGGGCGTGATTGCACAGCGTACTGTGCATGTGCGAGTCGTACATATTGGGCTGGCGGGTCATGGGGTCTCCCGGCTGGCGCAAAATGCGGCCTATTGTGGTCTAGATGCGGGGAGAAGTCCATTGCGGAATAATTGAACTGGGGAATACAGAATTTACGGTTGCTTATTCAAATGCGTTGCCTTTGATAACCCTGCGCAGCTCGCCCTCAGCCCACCGCGCCGCGCACAATCTCCGCCATCCGCGCCTCGGTGGCCGTGTCCAGCCCGGTCAGGAACCAGGCGTTCGCGATCAACTGGTGAGGCGCGTCCTCGCCGATCAGCAAGTTTGCCTTCTCGGTGAGACCGAAGGTCAGGTAGTCGTCCTTGCGGATGAAGACCAGCACCGGTTTGCCGCGGCCGAGCGCGTAGCCGGGCATGCCATACCACAAGCGCGGCTTGAGCGCGGGCGCGGCCGCCATGATGACATCGTGCATCCGCCGGCCGACGGCGGCGTCAGCGCCGAACATCTGCGGGATTTTCTCCAGGACGGCGGTCAGATTTTCGGCGTCTTTATCAGCTTTCCTGGCTGCCATAATCGACTCCTTATTGGGGCTGCGCACTGGCATTCAGCTGCGACAGCCGGCGCATGTGGCGGCGGGTATCGCGGTAGAGATCGCGATAAACCGGATAGAGCGCGTCGTAAGTCGCTTTCGCCTCAAGATCAGGCTGAATGCAACGCTCAATTCTAACCCAGTTGTCGCGCAGGGCGCTATAGTCGCTGAAGAGTCCGGCCGCCATGCCCGCGATATACGCGTCGCCGTAGGCTGCGCCGATGGTCCGCCGCGGCAGATCTTGCGGCAAGCCGGTCACATCGCTGCAGATCTGCAGCCAGAGCGCGTCCTGCGCCCCGCCGCCGATGGCGATCAGCCGCTGAGGCGTGGCCTCCGCTGCGTTCATCACCTCGATATTGTGGCGCAGCCCGTAGGCGATGCCCTCGAGGCAGCTACGGTAGAGGTGGGCGCGGGAGTGGCTGAGCGTCAGGCCGAAGAAGAGACCCCTGGCGGCGACATCGTTGATGGGACTGCGCTCGCCGCTGAAATAGGGCAGGGTGATCAAGCCGTCGGCGCCGGGCGGCGTCGCGGCCGCTGCTTGCGCCAAGCGCGTGTAGGCGCTGCCGCCCCTTCGCGCTTCCGCTGCCAGCAAATCGGCGGCGAATTCATCACGGAACCAGCGCAGCAGCGCGCCGGATGTGGACATGCCGGCCGCCAGAACCGCCCCGCCGGGCTGCAAATGCGCCGATGCCCACAGGTCGCGGTGCGGGCGGTACTCGGCAGTGGTTTGGATGAGGAATAGCGTCGTGCCGTACATGACCATCAAGTCGCCGTTGCCGACCGCGCCGGCGGCGACGGCCTCGGCCAGCGCGTCGGCAGTGCCAACCGCCACCGGCGCGCCGGCCGGTATGCCGGTTTCGGCGGCTGCCCTGGCAGTGACGCTGCCGGCCTGCTCGATCGACCAGCGGGTCTCCGGCAGCCATTCCAGCGGGCAGATCTGCTCGACCCAGTCTTGGCGCCACTTCATCTCATGCACATCAAAGAAGGGCGTGAAATAGGGCGCGACATAATTGTCGAGCACAAAGCGGTCTGTCAGGCGGAAGACCAGGTAAGTCGCGGCAGTGACGATCTTGCGCGTTCGCTTGAAAAGCGCCGGCTGATGCTTGCGATACCAGAGCGCCTTGGGGCCAACCGACTGCGCCGACAGCGAATGCCCGGTGCGGGCGAAGATGGCGTCCCCGCCCAGCGCCGCGTTTATCTCGGCGATTTCGGCGCCGGCGCGCGTGTCAATGCCGTAGAGGATAGCCGGGCGCAAGGGACGATAATGCTCGTCCAGGGGCAGCATGGTCGGCGCGATGGCGCTGCAAGCCACACCAGCGATGCGGCCCGGGTCAATGTCGGCTTTCGCGATCAGGGAGCGTGAGATCGCGCAGAAGTCGCGCCACCAAACAGCGTCGGCGTCTTGTTCAGCCCAGCCGGGCTGCGGCATATCGAAGCTGTGCGCCACCGCATGATCGGCGATGATGCGCCCGGCCAGATCAACCAGCGCACCCTTGGAGCTGGAGGTGCCGATGTCGATGCCCAGCAGCAGCCGATCGTCGAGCATCAGTCGAGCTCGACCGGCTGCCCCGTGCGCGCGGATGCTTCGATGGCGGTCAACGCGCGCGTGACCAGCGCCGCCTCAGCGCCGGACGCGAGCACGGGCGCGCCATCGACAACGGCGTCGACAAAGCGCGCGATCGCTTCCAGCACGAAGCCGCTCAGCCGGGCCGAGTTGGCGTCGAGTGTGAAGCCCAGCGTGTCGGGCAGGCTGACGCCGGCGCGCGTGTATTTTTCCACCGTGCGATTGTCGGAGGTATTGAGATACATGACGCCATCGCTGCCCAGGATTTGCAGCTTGAGATTGAAGACATTGGGCTCGGTCTCGGGCAAGATCCAGCAATTCTCCAGCGTTACCACCGCGCCGCGCTCGAATTCGACGATGGCGACGTGGTAATCTTGCGTATCGACGCCCAGACTCTGCAAGACGCCCGAACGGCTGACGGCGTAGACGCGCTTCGGCTGGTCATCCAGCAGCCAGCAGGACATATCCAGCGTGTGACTGGCGAGGAACCAGAGCGCCGAACTCTGGCTCGCCCAGGGCAGCATCTGCGTTGGCACAAAGGTCGTATTGCTGAGGCGGGCGTAAATGTACTGGATCTCGCCCAATTCGCCCGCGGCCACTGACTGTTTCGCCGTAACAAAGGCGGGATTCACGCGATTGTGAAAGTCAACCATCAGCGTGACGCCGGCCTCTTCCACCGCCTGCAGAATCGCCTCCGCATCTTCGACCGTTGTGGCCAGCGGTTTCTCGACCAGGATGTGCTTGCCGGCTTTCGCAGCCGCGACGGCGATTTCGCGATGGGCGAAGTCAGGTGTGGCGATGGAGACGGCGGCGATGTCGTCGCGCGCCAGCAAGTCGCGATAATCGGTGTAGACCTGCGACACATCGTAGCGCTCGGCGATTTCACCGGCGCGCTGCTCGTTCAAGTCGCAGACGGCGACCAACTCAGCCTGCGGCAGATGATGATAGACGTGGGCGTGCCAGGCGCCGCCGACGATGCCGGTGCCGATAACGCCGAATCCAACTTTTTTCATGGAAGCAACTCCAATTGAGCATTTATGCTGAACGAATTATTCAAGTATTTTCCAATTAATCGAAAAGTTGCAGGGGCAAGCCAGTGGCACACCCGCAGCCGCATTGGAAATCCAGTAAGATATTACAAGAATAAATCTCGATGACTGAGACAAACCTAACCCTTCACCGCGCCGAAGGTAAGGCCGCGGACGACATAGCGCCCCAACAGCAAGAATATGATCATCGGCGGCAGCATGGCGACCACAGCCGTCGCCGCGATATGCCCCCAATAGACGCCAGTTGAGGCGAAGAAGCTGATGGTGCCGACCGGCAGGGTGGTCGTGCTCTGCTTGCTGAGCGCCAGCGGAAAAAGCACATTGTTCCAGCTGAAGACGAAAGTAAACATCGAGGTGACGATGATGCCCGGCAGCGCCAGCGGAATGATGATGCGGAAGAAGGCGGCCAAACGATTGGCGCCATCAACCCAGGCCGCCTCTTCCAGATCGAGCGGCACTTCGTCCATGAAGCTCTTGAGCAGCCAGACCGAAAACGGGATCGCCAGGGTTTGCAGCGTCACAATCATGGCGCGGTAGGCGCCGGCCCAGCCGATGCGCGACATCACGATGAAGTAGGGAATGACGAAGACGATCGGCGGCGCGATCAGCAGGCTGATATACCAATTCATGATGAATTCTTTGCCGCGCATGGCGAAGCGCGACAAAGCATAAGCCGCCGCCAGCGCGAAGGGCAGGCTCAGCAGCGTAGCGCCCGTGCTGACAATGACGCTGCTGACAAGCTGCGGCGCATTATTGCCTGGATCGACGAAGGTCTCGCTGAAGTTGCCCAGATAGGGCTCAAAGAAAAGCTGTGGCGGCAAGGTGTAGGCTTCGCTGGGATGGCGGAAAGCCAGCAAGATGAACCATAGAATCGGTCCCAGAAAGAAGATCATAACCAGCGCCATAAGCGCGTATACGATGAGGCGCTGGCGCGTTTGCATTCGGCGCATCAGCTCACCACTCCCGCTTGCGATAGATGAAGAAGAGGTAGAGATTGATGATGACGCTGACAATGATGACCACCAGCCAGGTCATGGCGGCGGTCAATCCGATGTTGTAATTGACCAATCCCTCGCGATAGAGGTTGAAGCTCAAAGTCCGCGAGGCGGTGCCGGGCCCGCCGCTGGTTAGGACATAAACGAGATCGAAGCTGTTAAAAAGCTGCATAAAGCGGATCATCACCAGGAAGGCGGCGATCGGCCGCAGCAAAGGCAAGGCGATCGACCAGAACAGCCGCCATGCGCTCGCGCCATCCACCAGCGCCGCTTCCAACACCTCTTCGGAGATCGAAAGTAAACCGGCATAAAGCACGATGGCGAAGAAGGGCGTCCATTGCCAGGTGTCGACCAGACCGATACTGAATAAGGCCGTGCCGGCATTGCCCAGAAATCCCTGCGGCGGGACCGGGAAGCCGACGCCCTCCAGCAGCCAGGGCAGCAAACCGCCCTTGGGCTCCAGCAAGTAGCGGAACAAGAAGCCCGCCACTACCGGCGCCAGCGTCGTCGGCATGATCAGCAGGGCGCGCATCAGCCCCATGCCACGCAAATGCGTATGCAGCAGCAGCGCGATGCCCATGCCAAACCAGAATTGCGCGAAGGTGCCGATGCCGGCCAGCAATAACGTGTTTTTTAAGGCCTCGGCAAATGGCGTGACCTGGAAGACCATGCGGTAATTGTCGAAGCCCGAGTGGTACAGGGGCACGGGACTGGTCTGCAAATTCCAGAACCAGAAGCTGTTGCGCAGCGCGAAGCCCAGCGGATACAAAATTAGCGCCAACAGCACGATGACCGATGGCGCCAGCAGCAACCACGGGAGGCGTCTCTGAAAAGTGTAGCGGCTAGGCAATGATTTACCTCGCCCGGTAGATTGTGTGGTAGGGGAGACCCAAGGGTCGCCCTTTTCACATACAGGCGACAGTCGGGCGACCCAAGGGTCGCCCCTACATACGGACCTTTTCTGTCAACGCTGCTATGTCAACCTACATGCCCGACAAGCTGGCTTGCAAGGCCTTGGTGTTCTCCAGCGTGTCGTCGAAACTCTCGACTAAATACGGTATCATCTGGTTGCCGCTCAGGATGTTCTGGAAGAGTATCTGCGTCGTCTCCAGCGCCTGCTCGGGGCTGACCGTTCCGGTCATCGCCTGATTGATCTGCAAACCATAGACGCCTTCCAGCGAGGTGTAGATCGGCGCAGGTGGCCGCACCACCTTGCCGTCTCCCAGCTTCATCATCTCAAGCTGCGTATCCAGGAAGGGATAGATTTCCTTCAGGCCGGCATCGTCGTAATTCGACTGGCGGCTGAAATCCGCAAATTGGTGTCCCTTGACGTTGACCTCGCCCATGGCTTTCTGCGCTTCAGAGCCGGTGGCCCATTTGATGAATTGCCAGGAGGCTTCCTGATTGGCCGCTGTCGAGGGCATACCGAGCGACCAGCCGCCCAGGCTGATGACTTGATCGCCGCCGGCGCCGCGCGTGGGCAGCACCGCGGTGGCGGTCTTGTCAACCACCGGCGACGGCGTACCGGTCAGGTAGCCTTCGTTGTTGATCAGGTAGAAGTAAGGCGTCCAGTGGTAGAACATGCCGATATCGCCCTGCGAGTAGCGCGTGCCGGCGTCAAACCAAAGGTAGTTGATCGACTCGGGCGGCGACAGCTCGTAGAGGCGCTTCCAGTCGTGCAGGGCGGCCACGTTGGCGTCGCTGTTGATTGTCGGGGTGAAGTCCCAGGGCGCCTCGGGGAATTGCGTGAACCAGCGTGTGCCGTAGCTGGCCGAAAGCCCGGTGTACATATGCACGACCGGCACCGGCTGATAGCCAATAACGGTGGTGCCGTACATTGATGTGCCATCGAGGTCCATGCCGTTGATCTGCTCGAGGATGCCGAAGTAATCTTCCCAGGTCCAGTCGCCAGCATCGGCCACGGACGCGGGCAGCGGATCCAGACCGGCCGCTTCAAACAGATCGGTGCGGTACATGACGCCCTGGGCGTAAGACGCGATCGGCAGCGTCCAAACCTTATTGCGCCAGGTGCTCAGAGAGTAGAGGCACTCGGGCAAGAAGTCATCGAAATGCGCGTCCGAATCCATGCTAATGAAATCATCAAGCGAGCGGATCCAGCCGTTGTCGGCCATTTGGCTGATCCACATCTGGTCGACGGCGATGACATCGGCATCGGCGCTCTTGGTCAGGAATGAGTTGATCAACCGCGCCTGCAGCGCCTCGTAGCCCAGCGTTTCGATGTTGACGGTGATGCCGGTCGCTTCGGTGAATTGGTCGGTCACGTTTTGCAGCGCCAGATTCCAGGGATCGCCGACGGTCAAGACATTGATAGTCTGATCGGATTGGGCGGCCACGCGCGCCAAATTGCCCAGCGGAGTCGCGCTAGCCAAGGCAGCGCCGGCGGCTCCGCCGACCTTGAGAAAATCACGGCGACTAAGTTTTTGTTTAGACATTTTGAACTCCTATTCTTGAATTCGTGAATAATCTTGACAGTTGCAGAATTATCTCCTTAGCCACCTCCTACGCTTCAAATCAGCAACTCGCCGTTATTTAATACCAACTGATCGTCAACGTATACAGCGCCGCCCACGTGCAAATCCTTGACCAAATCCCAGTGTATGCTCGATTGATTAACTCCGCCACAATCGGGATAAGCCCGCCCCAGCGCGATATGGACCGTGCCGCCGATTTTTTCATCATAAAGTATATCGCCGCAAAAGCGGTTGATGTGCCGATTCAAACCAAACGCAAACTCGCCCAGGCGGCTGGCGCCCGCGTCGGTCCGCAGGATGCGCTGGAGATAATCGTCATTGCTGGAGGCGCTGGCGGCGATTAGCTCGCCCTCTCGCCATTCCAGGCGGATGTCCCGCATCGTAACGCCACCGAGGACGCCGGGCAGGTCGAAGTGGATCACACCTTCGACCGTGCTCGTGACCGGCGCGGTATAGATCTCGCCATCCGGCAGGTTGATTCTGCCGTCACAGACGACCCAGCCGCGCCCGGCCACCGAAAAGCTCAAATCAGTCTCATCGCCGGCCCTGATGCGCGCCGTCTGCGCGCCGCGCAGCTGGTCCGCCAGCGTCCGCCAACCGACCGCTTTGGCATCGTAATCGAGCAAACAAGCGGCGAAGAACATGTCCTGCAGCGTGGCCAGATCGACCCCTGCGCCCCGCGCCAGCGTTTCGTCAGGCACGCGAACCAGGCACCAGCGCGTCTTCCGCCAGCGCTGTGCCGAGATCGCTCCCTGCGCCGCCTGGTTGGCCGACAGGGCAGCAGCGGGAATGTCGCTCAAATCGCCGAGCGCATTTGCGCCACGCAAACCGAAATAAACATCAGCCCACTCCATGCCGTAGGACTCTATCTCGGGCGTCCAGGCCAGCTGGCGCTGATCGCCGTGCCGCAGCAGCGAGCGGCGCAGCTCAGCGGAGAGGAATTGCGCCTGCGGCAAGGCGCCGGCTTTGATGCAGGCTGCGTATAGCGCATGCGTCAGCGGCGCGGTCTCGACGCCGCCCATGGCGATCATGACGCGCTCGCCCGCTTGCAGCGCCGTCGAATGCTCAACCAGCACGTTGGCCACCTGCGCCCAGCGCGGGTCACTGATTTCAGTCGCCGCGGACATTTCTGGCGATGCGCATGAAGTCACGCACGCGCTCGACATCGACTTCATTCCAGATCTGACCATCGCGCTTGAAAGCGGTGCCGGTGACCGTGCCATCGGCGATGGCGAGCGTATCGGCCAGGTTATCAACATTCACGCCGGTATTGGCGAAGACGGGCGTCTCGGGCACGGCCGCTTTAACCAGCCGCAGCGTCTCGCCCGAGGTCTCGGCGCCGGCGGTCAGACCGGAGACGCAGAGGGCGTCCGGCCCCGCCACAAAGACCGTCGACTTGGCGATATCGACCACGTTGCGGTTGGACAGGTAGACGGCCGATTCGGGCACAATGTTAAAGAGCAGCTTGATATGCGCGCCGCCGACCGCGTACCGATGGCGGATGACCGCGCCGCAATTGGTATCCCAGAGTCCGTAGTCGCTGGCGTAGACGCCTGTGAATATCTCGCGGACGAAGCTGGCGCCAGTCGCGACCGCCACGTCAATCGAAGCGGCCGGATCCCAGAGCACGTTGACGCCGTAGGGCCGGTCGATCTCGGGGCGCAGCTCGGCGATGATGCGCGCCATGCAGGCCACGGTGATGGGCTCGACTTTGGTGAGGTAGGGCAGGCTGGCTTCGTTGGAGAACATGACCGCATCCACGCCGCCTTCTTGCAGGGCGCGCAGGTCAGCGCGGGCGGCTGAGACGACGGCGTCCAGTCCGCCGGCGGGGTCGTAGCCGGGGTCGCCGGGCAGCGCGCGCAGGTGGCACATGGCGATGATGGGCTTGCGACTGTGGAAGTGGGAATATAGCCAGGACATGGAGGGAGTATAGCATGGGGGTGGGGGTGTTGGCGAAGAGGACATAGTTGACCGATACTAGCCGTCGCACTAAAAGCGGCATCCTCGCACTACTGCCGACACATGATGAGTTACCGTTGATGCTAGACGATAGCAAGTTAGAACATTTAGAATCAGATGTAGTTAGCTTAACGTAGCGAAAGCAAGTGCTCGCCAATCACGTTTCTAGGAATTCCGATCCAGATATTGGATCTGGCCGGTTTGGCCCAAGCTCCTTAATGAATCGCGAAGTTACTGTTGTAACGTAGTAGTAGCTTGCGTTGGCTACTTTGATGCCCATTGAATATGCTTCCTTTGTTGGCACTCTGTTTACACTGGAGAGAATCAACTGTTTCCGCACTCGTGTTATAGCTACATAAAACAGTCGTCTTTGCTCTTCCAAGTCCTGAAGCTTCTTTTGCTGACCTTTGGCTTTCGACCTTGACGGAATTAGCCCTTCTACACATCCAAGGACAATCACCAAGTCAGCGGTCAATCCTTTTGATTTATGAAGGCTCATTATGCGCACATATTCTACGTCTGTCGGTAGCTCAGGTTGGGTAATCTTCGTTCGAAGACGTTCAAGAATACTTGAGGCGCTCTCTTCTGGTTCAATGCCTTCAGCCATTGAATCCCTTATTTGTTCGAATTCGGACACACCCGCTGGGAATAGAGCGTCAAACAAATCCTCGCCTTCAAGTGAGGACAGGCCTGCAAGCCTATCCCGTAATTCATTAAGTCGTTTCTCTATCCATGACCCATGCTTCAGGTTGAGCTTCCCTGTTCGAATATCCTCCAACACGTCCGGCAAAGACCTATTCTCTTGAGCACACAGAACTAGGATACGCTTCCATGCCGTTGCCCGCAGATTGGAGCTTCCGAACCCACACCAACAGCGCAGCGCTACGTAATCATTTGGATCAGCAATCAGCGTCAGCAGCGTATACGATTCTTGAGCTTGACATTTCGACTTATCCTTTGGATCACCATGTAGAGCATCTTCACTAAAGAAGCTGTGTGCCTCAATGCCTACGTCAGATAGCGACTTTCTAACACCGTGTCCGATAGTTCGGCGAGGAGAAAGAACCAGTATTTTTCCGGGATCGAAGTTGAACTGCTGTATTGATCTCTTTATGTATTGCGCCATCCCGTCTGCTTCCTTCTGAGCGTTCTCCCATTGAACTATGCTCACATCCGCACTTTTCATTAGCGGGTCCGCAACTAAATCCCGATCGATTCGCAGTTCATTGTGTGATATAAGTTCATTGGCCATTTGTACAATGTTTGATGGACATCGACGGCAATCGGAAAGTATATGATCTTCCGTATCAATGTAATTCTCGTCAAAATTGGTTATGCCCTTCGGATGCGCATGCTTGAACGAATAAATCGATTGGTTCTCATCACCAATTACAGCAATATTTGACAACTTCGATACAAGTGCAATGAACTCCTGCTCAGCTTGGTTCAGATCTTGGTATTCGTCGACCAGAACATGCGTATATGATTTACGCTCCGGACTGGCTGGATTATCTCGCAGAAATCCGTGCGCTTCAGGCACTAGTTCCTCAATAAGCATAGCTTCGTGAACCGTAAGCCACTTCTTTAGGTGCTTTTCGAAATCCTTGTCGCGAGGATCGTCGGGACTACTTGGCACTTCACCCCAGTTACGTGCCCATCCATCTGCGAAGGCCAGAAGTTGGTCCTCCAGGTCTTTTATTGACCACGAAAGAACGAGCTTCAGGTCTTGAAGCATGAACTTTTTTTCGAAATTCATAAGTGGTCGAGGGTTACGCCCTGTGACTTCAAGAACATTGTTCCGGCCGAGAATGCGACGACACAGTGCGTGTACAGTCGTACAATCAACCTGTTTTGCTCCTTCAACTTCCATGCTTTCCAATTCGTTCTGTAGATCCATTGCAGCTGTCCGGGCAAATGTCGTGACCAATATGCTTTTTGGATCAACACCGTCTTGTAGCAAGCGAGCCACACGCATTTTGAGAGAATATGTTTTTCCCGTACCCGGTCCGGCTAATACACGAAGCGAGGGAGCTTTGGATTCTGCTATAAGAGTCGCCGGTTCTTTTTCAGAGTTTGGAGGCAACATTGTCTCTCCTTGAAGTCTGTTAACCTGTAATTCGGCAGCTGCACTGACGTATACGATTATACAATCTCACCCTCCACCCGCTCCCGACCCAGATACTGACGCTCCTGCTCGACGATCTCCGGATCCAGCTTCACAAACAGCGGACTCGGCGCGCGCAGCCGCTGCCCCGGCGCCAGCTCGCTCCGCTCCCACTCCCCAATCGCGCCGCTCCCATCGTACACCAGCGCCAGATGATCGCGCGTCTCCTCGCTGTAATTCTCGATTGTCAGCTCGCCAAAGAGCTGACCCTCATAGCCCAGCATCTCGTGCACTTGCTGCGAGCTGAAAGGAACAAAAGGCGCGAAGAGCACTTTCAAATTGTCGATGCAGCGCAGGGCTGTGTAGACCGAGCGGGCGGCATCGGCCCGGTCGGGCTTGAGGGTCTTCCAGGGTTCGCGCTCGTTGAGCCAGGCGTTGACCTCGCGCGCCAGCGACAGCGTCTCTTCCAGCGCGTCTTTGAGGCGCACCGCCTCCAGCAGCGCGCCGACCGTCTCGAAGCCGGCTTCGGTCGCCGCGATGATGGCCTCGTCAGCGGCGGTCAGTTGGTCGTACTGCGGGACCGTGCCCTCGAAGCGCTTGAAGGCGAAACCAAGCATACGATTCACCAGATTGCCCCAGGCCGCCAGCAATTCGTTATTGACGCGCGCCAGGAAACCCTCCCAGGAGAAGTCGCTGTCCTGGCGTTCCGGGAAAGTGCGCGCCACGTAGAAGCGCAGGGCATCGGCTTGGTAACGCTCGAGCAAATCGGGCAGCCAGACCGCCCAATTGCGTGAAGTCGAGAATTGCTCGCCCTCGATATTCATGAATTCGTTGGCGGGCACATCGTAGGGCAGTTGCAGCGGGACATCGCCGTAAGTCGGGTCGTCCTCGTTGTAGATGCCGTTGATGCCCAGCAGCTCGGCTTGCCAGATGATGGTGTGGAAGGGGATATTGTCCTTGCCGATGAAGTTGTAGATCTTGGCCTCGCGGTTGTACCACCACTTTTTCCAGGCGTCGGGCTGGCCGATATTCTTGGCCCATTCGATGCTGGCGGTGAAATAACCCATGACCGCGTCAAACCAGACGTAGAGGCGTTTGTCCTCCCAGCCCTCCAGCGGTACGCGGATGCCCCAGTCGATATCGCGAGTGATGGGTCGGCCGCGCAGCCCGCCTTTGACGAAATTCTGGCTGAAGGTGCTGACGTTGGGGCGCCAGTGATGCTCGTGCTCGGAGAGGTACTCGAGGATCTGCTCGGTGAAGGCGGCCAGGTCCAGGAAATAGTGCTCGGAATCGCGCTTGATGAGCTTTTCGGCGGGATTGTTGCGGCTGCGCGGGTCGATGAGCTGCACCGCATCCATCAGGTTGCCGCAATTCTCGCATTGGTCGCCGCGGGCGTGCGGATACTTGCAGATATAGCAGGTCCCTTCCACGTAGCGATCGGGCAGGAAGCGTTTCTCGCTTTCGCTGTAAAGCAGGGTCTGCCGTTCTTTGTAAAGGAAGCCGCGCTGCAGCAAGAGCGTGAAGATGTCCTGCGCCACCTGATGATGATTCTCGGTGTCAGTATGCGTGAAGAGGTCGTAGCTGACGCCGACTTTCTGCTGCGTCTGCAGGAAGCGCTTGTGATAATGCTCGAAGACCGCGCGCGGGGAGAGGCCGCGTTTATCCGCCTCGACCGTGATGGGCGTGCCGTGGCTGTCCGAGCCGCTGACCATCAGCACATGGTTGCCGCGCAGGCGATGGTAGCGGGCGAAGATATCGGCGGGCAGGTAAGCGCCGGCCAAATGGCCGATATGCAGGTCGCCATTGGCATAGGGCCAAGCCACCGACACATGAATATACTCTGCTGGCATAGTCAAATACTCCTGGTTGCTTTCACTGCAACAAAAAAACCGCCTGTCGCTGACAGACGGTGTTGAGTTTGAATTGAGTGCTGCCTAGGCGCGCCGCAACAGCCGTCTGTCCGTATGGAGCGGAGGCATCCGCATAGGCGTGGCTAAGGACTCATAGCAACTCATCGCGCGAGTGTAACATGAGAGGCAAATTGGCGTCAAGCGGTCGCCAGCGCGGCAGAGCGCAATCGCTTCAGATTACTCTTGCCGCCGAGGACACAGAGTAATTTAGATTCCTTAATGGCAGCGACAGAAGTCAAAAATAAAATGGCGGAAAAAATCGCGCGAGCATCGAAACAAAATTGAAACCTCTGCGCCCTCAAAACAACTCGGTGTACTCTGTGGCAAATATGAGATCTGCACTATAATTCGCGCCGCTTGCCGACGTGGGCAAGGCATAAACGGCGAATCCCGAAAAGAGCGCAGGGCATTGACGAGCAATCAGCCGCAAGTGACCAACCTCCGCCAGCGGCAGCGCGGGCGAGCCGCCAGCTGTCTGCTCTGGTCGGCGGCGTCGACAATGTTTCTGCTGATAGCCGCTGCGGTTGTCATAGCGGCTGCCTACGCCGGCTGGGACACGGGGGTCGAAGCGGCGAAAGCCAAGTCCACCGGCACGGTCGCGGCTGAGCAGCGGCAGCAGTGTCAGCGCATTCCCGCCGATCTGGCCGCGGGCAACTTTGACCTGGCCAAAACGCGAATCGAGTCGCTGCGCGCGACCATGCCGGCGCCGGATTGTCTGCCGCCGCTGCTGCCCACGGCCACGGCGGCCTACCTGCTGGCTCAGCCCAGCCCCACGGCGCTCCCCACGCTGACGGCGACCAAGCTCGCGCCAACCGCCACGCTGCCCCCGCCGGCGATGTCATCAGCCACGCCGAGCGACAACGAGAGCGGCTGGGCATACGATCTTGACGCGCTGCTGGCTGAAGCGCGGGCGGATTTGGCAGCGCGTGACTTTTCGGCGGCGATTGATACGCTGGAAGCGATCATTGGCATTGACGACAATTTCAATCGAGAGCAGGCGCGCGGCCTGGCGCTGGAGGCGCTCTCGGCGCAAGCTTTACTGCTCTATCGCCAGGGCAAACTGTCGGAAGCCATCGTACTGACGGATCGCGCCGAGGTATACGGCGACATCGGCGAGCTGAATTACGAGCGTTATGTCGCCGAACAATACTTGACGGGACAGCGCTACAAAACCACCAACCCGGCCTTGGCTGTACTTCGCTTCAACGAGGTGTATTTTCAGCACAATTCGAATTACATGAACGGGCAAGTGGTCGGCGAATTGCAAGACGCGCTGCGTTATTATGGCGACGCGCTGGCGCTGCAAGGAGACGCCTGCCAAGCCCGGGATCAATACGCGGCTGCGCTGGAGCTCTACCCCAATTTCAGTCCGGTCAGCCGCGGCGAATTGACGGCGAAGCAGCAGCAGTCCGCGCTGGCTTGCGGCGACCCAGCGCCGGCTCCGGGCCAGAACGGGAACGGTCAATCAGGCGAGGCGCCGCAAGCGATTGGCGTACGCGCGCCCACCAACAATCAGTCGGGATAGACTGGCCAGCCTCAAGACTGCAAATCCCGACGGAGTGGTAATTATCGTGGAATTAATTCCCTCTGCGAACACGACGCAAGTTTTTTCACCGCAGAGAACACAGAAGTAACATCAAATATGTCCTGCTTCTCATTACTTTGTTGGTTCTACTGAGGTCGCGGAGATTATTCAATTCCTGGCGGAGTTATCAAGTCCGCGAACGTAACCGCTATCGGAGAGGAGCGCTAAATTGGCGGCTGCGGCATAGCGAGCCCCTCCAATTCGGCTTCGTGGCCCAACTGGCGCAGCGCCAGCACCGCGGCGTCACGGGTCTTGTCGCGGCTGCTATCGGCGAAATCCAGCAGGGCCTCCACTGCGCGCGGATCGCCGATTTTTCCCAAGGCTTGCGCGGCGTGATAAGGCGTGAGGAAGCCGGGAGCGTCCAGGGCGCGAATCAAGTGGGGGACGGCGCGGTCATCCTTTAGTTTGCCCAGCATCAGCGCGGCGCGGCCACGTACTATCAAGTCTTCCTGGCTGTTGTCTACAATGCTGATCAGCGTACGAACAGCCTGGTCGCCGCCGACCATGCCCAATTTCATCACCGCTGTTCGCCGCCGGTCTTTGTTGACGTCCCGTAATTCGGAGAGGATAGTTCGTACTTTGCTGTCACTTTGCGAGTCAGCCATCGGCATCCGCCTTTAGATCTCGTATCGTTTCAACGACAACAGAGTTAGTTTCGGGCGGGCACTGTAGCGCATAACATGACCGACCCTTCCGCTATTTTACCGCGATTTGCGCCAAACACCCAGCATCGGAACGCTGGGGAGTGGTTATTCCGTGGGGACTCGGAAGCAGGGCCAAGAAAATTGCGCATCGCAAGATGTTGTAATTGTGAGTCTGCGGGCGACCCACCGGGTCGCCCCTGCCACTCTCGACGTGACGGGAATTGCATCCGCGAGCTTGGCTTTGTGCAGCTTGCCCAGATTTACGGACCGTCAATCCGCAGCCGGCCGTCGTGGATCTGGCAGACGCGGTCGGCGCGTTTGCCGATTTCAGGGTTGTGTGTGGCCATGATCAGGGTCTTGCCGGCGCCGCAGGTAAGCCGCAGCAGCAGCTGCAAAACTTGGGCGCCCGTGTCTTCATCTAGGTTGCCGGTCGGCTCGTCGGCGAAGACGATGGCCGGTTCATGCAAGAGGGCGCGGGCGATGGCGACGCGCTGCTGTTCGCCGCCGCTCAGCTTGTCCGGAAAAGTATCGGCGCGGGAAGCCAAGCCGACCTGTTCCAGAAGTTCCAGCGCGCGCGGCTCTGCCGAGGAGCGGCGGGCGCCGCCCAACTCTTTTGGCAGCGTGATATTTTCCAACACCGTCAAGGTCGGGATAAGGTTAAAAAACTGAAAGACAATGCCGATGCGCTCGCGGCGGAACAGCGTTAGCCGGGTATCGTTGAGCATGGTGATATCGGCGCCGTCAATGACAATGCGGCCGCGATCGGGCTTGTCGATGCCGCTGAGCAGGTTGAGCAAGGTGCTTTTGCCGCTGCCGCTAGCGCCCAGCAGAGCCAGGAATTCGCCCTGGCGGATATCGATGCTGACGCCGTCAAGCACCCGCAAACAGCGGTTGCCCTCGCTGTAAGTCTTGAGCAGATCACGAATCTGTATCACGGCGGATTGCTTCATTGTCAGCACCCTTCAGGCGCTATTGTCGGGTCCGCGCAAGGTGACTGCGCTCGCTACCCGGGCCTGAAGCGTATCGGAAAGAGTTATTGACGGGTAGTGTATTTTTGCGCGATATTTGGAATTGGAGCGCCGTTGTAGATACAGTATCATTACGCTGGGCGCGGTTTGCGCTTTCGCCTTATTATAGGTGTATGGTTCATAAAATGATTGTGCCGATCTGGTACTTGTTTCAGGAGGCCTTGCAATGAAACGCATTCAGTTGCTTATCCTGCTCGCATTATGGGCGCTGCTCTTGATACCGGCCGCGCAGGGGCAGGACGATGGAAGCATTATCGCGCCGAAGGATCCAGACATGGTGAATCCGGCGGCCAATATCACCTTTCCTCCGGCGGTATATGTCGTGCGCGACAGCGTGGATATCCGCGGCACAGTCGCCGTGGCGGGGCTGCGCAATTTCTTCGTCGAGTTTCGTCCGCTGGCGCTGGACATGATGGACGAGGCGGGGGACATGTCCGAAGAACAGTGGTTCCCGGCCACATTGCCGCGGATCACTGAAGTGACTGAGGACATTCTGGGCACCTGGAACACGGTCACACTGCGCGACGGCTTGTACGAATTACGTCTGCGTATCAACTCCAGCGCGGAAGAGCCGGAGTTAATACGCGTCAGCCCAATTCGTATCGAAAACAACCCGCCGCCTTTTATCGCTGCCGAGCAAGCAGCGATGGCCATGGAAGAATCTGAGGCTATGGAAGATGAAGGCATGGCTATGGACGACGAACCCGAAATGGAAGCTGAACCCGAAGCGACTGAAACGCCCGATGATACACCGCGTGTCATCGCCTTGGTCAACAGCAACGTACGCGCTGGTGATTCGATCCTGTACTCCATCGTCGGCGGCTTGCCCGAAGGCGAATCAGCCATGATCAAGGGTCTCAGCAGCTTCGGCACTGGCTGGTACTATATTGAGATGGCTACCGGCCGCAGCGGCTTCATCCATCCCAACATCGTGCGCGTCGAAGGCGATCTCAGCGACCTGGCGCGGATTAACCCGCCGCCGCTGCCGCCCACGCCGATTCCGATTCCGACCGCTGTGCCTGTACAGCAGCCGCAGCAGCCGCAGCAGCCAACGACCGGCCCTAATCTGAATATCACGCACGTACAGGTCGTCCCGCACCCGGCCAAATGCAACCAGCCGTATTCGATTGAAGTAACGGTGATAAACAACGGCACGGCGCCAGCAGCCAGCGGCCACGCCATCGAGGTGCGGGACACGCGCTTTGACGGCCAAGGACTGATCTCGTCAATTATTGGCGGTACGCCTTTGGCTGCCGGAGAAACACGCACTTACGGCGGTCATTTGACGACGAGCCTGTACGTCAACGAATTGCATCACATTAATGTAATCGTGGATGTGCGCAACGAAGTCGCCGAGACCAACGAGAGCGACAACCATTACGCCACGGCGCCCTATATACTGGGCGCCTGCTAAGCAGTATTTTCACCGGCGGGGCGAGGGTCCGCTCGCTCCGCCGTTTCCCTCCGCATCACGGTATAGCGATTCAAGCCGCCGTCAGCGCGGTAATCGTCGATGACCGTCAACCCGGCCGCGCCGACTAACTGGGCATGTTCCTCATCATCGATATAGTGGCAATAGCGCAGGGCGCGCTCGCCCCGCCGCCAATCCAGCAGATAGTCATGTTTCTCGACCGCAATGTCTGGCTGCCAGGGCGCGATGCGCCGGCGGAAGCGCTCCTGCTCGTAGAAGCGCCAAGCCGCCAAAGCCAGCACACCGCCGGGCAAGACAGAGCTCGCCGCCTCCCGCAGCAACTGGCGCCGCCGATCAGCGCCAGGCACATGATGCAGCAGGCCGAAAAGCGCCACTAACTGCGCCGAACGCGCCGGCAGCGCGCCCAGGATGACATCCCGCTCAAGCAATTCCAACTTGACGCGCGGGTCCTGGCAGCGCGCGAAAGCCAGCAGCTTGGGACTGTTGTCAACACCAATATAAGTGAAGCCCTGCGCTTGCCGCCCGGCCAGATAGCGCGCCAGCCGTCCGTTTCCGCAGCCGATATCCAAAACTGATTGGAGCGGCAAGACGACGGCGTCCAGCATGCGCTCCCAGCCCTGCCACGCCCGCTGGCGCGTGGCGTCGAATTCCACAGCCGCCTGACGGTAGAAGTCGCGATTGATCTGGTTAAGCCGCCGCCGCGTTTGCTCGTCCATGTGAGGCTAAAGCGCCGGCTCGGCGACTACACTGGAGAAAGGTTGCAATATCCGCGCCATTTGCGTCCCTGCTTTAGGTAATCTGCCTGTGGCTGCCGGCGGCATACGCGTCGGATACCGCAGGGGCGTCTTCTCAAGTTTTGTTCGCAAACAGTTCCCGCCTCTTCGCGCGAGCGCGGCGCACTGTTCTCTTGAATGATATAACCGACTATCTAACACTCCCGCTTGGCCCGAAACTACCGCCACAGCGCCCAAATATGTTATAGTGTGACCAAGCTTAGCCGATTTTGCCAGCAGGTATCGCTTCTCAAGCGAGGCGCCAGTGATACATAGCGCATACGCTGATTGCAGGGGCGGTAAGCCGCTAATCCGTTAGTCCGCGGCGCGCATAATTAATGCATTTGCGCGGTTGAGCGAGGGTGACGGAGTCGAATGCGCGGTGAAGGAAAGAGGCGCCGATGGCAGAGGACCAAAATTTCCGCAGCTACTACAACGAGGGTCGGAGCAAGTTCCAGTCGATCCAGAACAAGGTATTTTGGAAAGAGCTCCTGAGCCATCTGCGCGGCCGGCACGACGAGCTGATGAGCTTCGACGATATTCGCAGCCGACTGCACCTGCACGAAGAACATTACGAAGGCGTTCACGACGTCCCGCTTGATCACATCGTGGGCAGCGTGGGCCGCTACAAAGACTTCACAACGCAATTCCTGCCCAAACGCGGAAATATGCGCGAGCGCTGGAGCCGCGTCTACGCGCTGGCGAATAGCATGGAAGGACCGCCGCCCATTGAATTGTACAAGGTGGGCGATGCCTATTTCGTGCGCGATGGCAATCATCGTGTCTCGGTAGCGCGCGAGCTGGGCGCAAAGAGCATCCAGGCGCACGTGGTCGAGCTGCCGACGACCGTGCCCCTGCGCCCGCGCATGAGCGCGCAAGAGCTGGAATCGGCCGAAGCCTACGCCAATTTCCTGGATGAAACCGGGCTGTCGCGCGCCGTGCCCGACCATGAATCGATCGAGCTGTCAGTGCCATCGCGTTATCATGAGCTGATGGGGCATATCTTCCTGCATCAGCGCGTGATGGAGCGGCTGGAGGGCCATGCGCTGACTACCGAGAAAGCCACCGCCGACTGGTATCACACCATTTACAAGCCGGCCATCGACTTGATCCGTAAATATGACGTGCTTGATTTGGCCAAGGGCCGCAAGACGCCGCGCACCGAAGGCGATCTCTTCCTGTGGTTAATGCTGAATTTGCTGGACCTGCGGCACCAATACGGCGACGAAGCGCCGGTCAAGTCTTTCAGCGGCGCCATCAAGTTCTACCTGGAAGACGAACACGTTCATGTGCCGGAAGCGCTCGAGAGCGAGGGTGACACGACCGTGCTGCTGACGCGGACGCAAGCCATGAAGCTGGTGCGCGAAAAGCGAGAACAGCAGCGGGACGAAGAAGATCCGTCCGAAACGGACGCGCTGATTTCTTGAGAGCCTGAACCTAGTGGCGCGGATCCTGCAAAGCCGTCAACTTCATAAAGGCGCGCTCGCGCTGGGGCAAATCGGCTAGGAAATTGTCGTCGTGTTGATCGGCACTAATGTCCAGCGCTTTGTAAGCAGCCTTGATATAACTTTGGACGGTACTCTTGGCCAAACGCATCTCGTTGGCTATGAGCGTGGCCGGCATGCCTTCAATAGCGTAAAGCTCAATTGTCTGGCGAACGCGCTTGCTTAAGCCTGGATATTGCACTGGCTCGGGCAGCTTGACAACCAAGGGTGACGATGCGCGGCGATGATTGAGCATGCGGCGCGCTTCACCCATCTTGGGGCTGTAGAGGAACTTGTCCTTGGGCAACTGGCTGGCGAGGCATACGGCCGAGGCGATGTGGTAGCGTACATCGTCTTTGTGCAAGAAGGCGCGCGCGCCACCCGCCGCGGCGGCGTAGAACAGGTCGAGGTCGTCAATGTGCGCCAGGCAAACCAGAGTCGCGTGTGGGAGTTTGTCTGCAAACCTTCGGATAGACTGGCGGATGTCTCCGCGCTCGCCGACATTGTTGACATCAAGAATAATGGCATCGGGATATGCTGTTACTTCGACGTCTTCAAGAGCGCTCCAGAAATCTTGCAGGCTGGAGTAATCGGTTAAGGCGCGGGTGCGGCGGTCCCAGGCGAGATAGGCGTGGATGGCTTTTTCAGTGTAATAATCGCTGTCGATGAGGGCTACCCTAAGGTCAATTTCACTGTTATCGCTCATTGCGCTGCTCCTCGCTTCAAGTAGGCGACGACCTCGGCCGCCAGATCATAATCGCCGCCGGGGATGATATAGGCGCCTTGAATCAAACCGGACATCTGCTCCAGCAATTCTTGCGCGATCAACAGGCCGGTTTGGGGAGCGCGCGTCGCTGTCGCGATGCGCTGGATGATGGCATCGGGGATGTTGATGCCAGGCACTTCGTTATGCAGAAAGCGCGCTTGCCGGTGGCTGTGCAAGGGCATGACCGCCATCAGCACGGGCAGCTCAAAAGCGCAGCCGGTCAATTCCTCGTAGCGCTGATGAAAGCGCAGGATACGGTCGGGTTCGAATATGGCCTGCCCCAGCGCGAAATCGGCGCCGGCGGCCATTTTCTTTCGCAAGATGCGGATTTCGCGTTCGATATCTTCCGCGCCCATATTGAGGGCGCAGCCGACGGTGAAGCTGCTGGGCATGCCGATGCTGTGCCCAGCCATGTCGACGCCTTGGTTCATGCCTTGCTTGATTACGCCGATCAATCGTGAGGGCGCGACATCATTGACATCGCTGGCGTCCGGGAAATCGCCGATGCGCGTCGGATCGCCCATAACGACAAATAAATTGCGCAGGCCCAGCGCATGCGAAGCCAGCAGATCGCCCTGGACGCGCAGCATATTGCGGCCGCGCGTGGGGAAGTGCAAGACGGTTTCTATGCCGAGCTGCGACTGCAGCAAGTGGGCGACCGCCCAGGCGCTCATTTTCATGCGCGCCGCCGGCGTATCGGCCACGTTAACCAAGTCGACGCCGGCCGCGCGCAGGCGCCGCGCTTCCTGCAGAAGCGTGTCGGTGCGGTAGCTGCGCAAGGGCGCCATTTCCACGGTCACGGTGAATGCGCCAGCCTCAAGACGTTGCGACAGCTCGGTCGGCGCATCGGCAATATGGCTGTCCTGTTCAATGTCGATCTGGCCGATGTGCAGGTCGACGAAATCGGCCGAGGGCTTATCAAGGGCGGCGCGCATGGCGGCGATGTGCTCGGGCGTCGTGCCGCAGCAGCCGCCGATCATGGTGGCGCCGATATTAACGAAGGTCGTGGCGCAATCGGCGAAGTACTCGGCTGTTGCCGGGAAGAGGATGCGCCCGCCGACCACCTCGGGGAAGCCGGCGTTGGGCATGGCGGAAAAGACAGCCTCAGGCGCCGCGTAACTCATCTGTCGCAGGACCTCGGCGATGCCGGCCGGGCCGCTGCCGCAATTGACGCCGATGACATCCGCGCCCGACTTATGCAGGTCGTTGGCCACGCGCGCCGGTGGATACCCGCCGTAGCTTAGATTCTCGCTGTAGAAGGTCGCCTGGGCGATGATGGGAATATCGGGGTCCAGGTCGCGCAGGACGCCAATCGCCAGCAGTAATTCCCGGTGTTCGCTGAAGGTCTCGAATTGCACGGCATCGACGCCGGACTTGACCAGCGCGACCAGCTGCTCGGCGTAAGCCGCTTCCGCGTCCTCCCGCGACAGGCGCCCATAGGGGGTGATGCCCACACCCAGCGGGCCCACCGAGCCGGCGATATATACGTCTTCGTTTGCGCTTTCCGCAATAGCCAGCCTGGCCAGCTCGACGCCGCGCCGATTGTACAGTTCGACATTGCCATCACGCCCGGCGCTGGCCAATTTGTAGACATTGGCGCCAAAGGTATTGGTTTCGATCAGATCGGCGCCCGCTTCAATATAAGCTTTGTGAATAGCCAGCACAGCATTAGGATCGTCGACGTTCATCGCATCGAAACAGGCGTCGGCGCGCGCGCTGGACTGCTCATGCAGCACGGTGCCCATAGCGCCGTCCGCCAATATCGGCGCGCCCGTCTTCAGCCGCTTGCGGAATGGCAGTTTTGTCATCTGCGCCTCGTGTACAATAATTCCCGGCCTCAGCCTTGGTGAAACGCGCGGGCAAACGCGCCTCTGATTTGCAGATTCGCGTATGGTTATAGTGTAGGCAATCTGCCGGCAGTGTAGCAGAAATGCGCGCCGGCTTCTATAAGAATAGGGAGTTTCAGGCCTTGAGCAGACTGCAGAAAGCGCTGGATGCGATCAAAGGCAGCAAGCCCGCCGCCCCGTCCTGGCGCGGCTTGCCCTCGCTGACAAGCGCTGCCCGTCAATTCGCCGGGAGTCTCTACCGATTCACCCGCTTTAGCCTGGCGCAGATACGCGGCGGCCGCGGGCTGGTCAAGCGCGGCGGCGTTTATTATGTGCCGCTATGGCTGCCGATTGCGCTGGCTCTGCTGCTGATGTCGAGCGCCTTCTGGGGCGACCTTGCCGGTGTGGTCCATCGCGGCGCCAAGTCAGCCATTCACTTGCTGCGCGGCGCCCGGGAGCTTGATTTGGCCGACTTCTTTGCCCCCGCTGTGCAGCATTGGGCGGGCAATATCAGCCACTGGTCGGCAGAGCGCCAGGTTGACCCGCGCCTGCTGGCGACTGTGATGCAAATCGAATCCTGCGGTCACCCCACGGTAGTCAGCAACGCCGGCGCGCGCGGACTTTTTCAAGTCATGCCTTTCCACTTTGCCGAGGGCGAAGATATGCTCGACCCGGACACCAACGCGCGGAGAGGCGGCGCCTTTCTCAAGCAGTGTCATCAGGCGGCTGACGGCGTCATCGGCTTGACGCTGGCTTGTTACAATGGCGGCGCGTCGGTGATTGGCAAGCCGCGCGAGACCTGGCCGCGGGAGACGCAGAATTATTATCGCTGGGGACTGGGTATATATAGCGACGCGGTCGCCGGCAGCGCTACCAGCGACACCTTCGACCAGTGGCTGGCGGCGGGAGGGCGCCACCTCTGCGCCAGCGCCGAGCGGGAATTAGGCTTCTGACAAATGATGGTTTCGGCTGCTTCGCTCAGTGGAAGCTGCGCATCACCGAAAGGACTTTGCCCTTGATCTCGCAATTGGCGGGATGCACATAGATCGGCTCGTAATCGCGATTGGCCGGTTGCAGCCGCACACCGCCGTCTTCGTGATAGAAGTGCTTGAGCGTGGTTTCATTGTCTTCGGGCAGCCAGGCCGCCACCATTTCACCGTTTTCGGCCGTATTCTGCCGGCGCAAGATGACGATATCGCCGTCCTTGATCATGGCGTCGATCATGGAATCGCCGCGAACGGTCAGGGCGAAAGTCTCGCTGGCGTCGTAACTGCCCAGCAAATTGGGCGGCACGGTGATGTAGTCGTCTTCTTCAATATGGTGGCCGATGTCTTCGGGCAGCGAAATCGGCTCGCCAGCCGCAATCCGCCCCACCAAAGCAACCCGATGCGGCCCCAGCGCGCCGATAACGCGCTTGGCGGCGGTCACGCCCGGGATCGGGCCGACGATGCGCAGCCCGCGCGAGACCTTGCCCGAGCGCTGAATATAACCGGCGTCAACGAGCTTGTTGAGATTGTAGTTCACAACAGAAGTCGAGCCGATATCGCACTCTTCGCCGATTTCGCGAATACTCGGCGGAAAGCCCTGCTTCTGCGTATAGGCATGCATGAAGCGCATCATGCGCTGCTGACGTTTGGAAAGTAGACTGAAAGCTTTCATCAGATTGTCCTTATTGTTATCTCGGGCCTGCCCGTCAAGGCATCGACATGCAGATTTACCAACTATTATACACGAACATTTGTTTCTGTGTCTAATGTTCTAGCGACTAATTTGGAGTGGTTAATTCCACGGACTTGATAAACCGCCAAGTGAACAAGAAAACGCTGCGTCCTCAGTAAGACCGGGCAAGTCATGAAAAATTAGCCCGGGTTAAAAGGAGGACGCCGTGTATAGCGCTTTATCAGCACTATGGCAGCGACAGTTTTCATAGGCGGGGTGGCGGAATCATTGGCTATTGTAACCGCCTCTGCGTCCTCAAAATCACTCGGTGTACTCGGTGGCAAAATTTTC
The DNA here is from genome assembly GCA_022823165.1 of Anaerolineae bacterium. Lineage (GTDB taxonomy): Bacteria > Chloroflexota > Anaerolineae > Aggregatilineales > Phototrophicaceae > UBA6055. The sequence continues at coordinate 72,818 of JAJDXR010000052.1, forward strand.
TGTGCGATGCTCGCAAAGGGATTATATCCAAGGTAGTGACTACTGGCCTGCTAATCTGTGGCAAGGGCGGGAGATTTCAGCGCGCCCAGCAAAATAGCCAGCGGATCGTCGCGATTCAAGACGACGGCGCCGCTTTGGATCAGCGACTGATTGCCGCTGGCCGGCAAATCAAAGGTATAGACCGGGCGATTTTGTTCTCGGGCGAAGCGCGCGCAATACATAGCCCCGCCTCGCGCGTCGGATTCGACCACGATGACCGCCCGGCTCAAGCCGCTGATGATGCGATTGCGCGAGACCAGGCGCTGGGCGTTGGCGCTGTCGTATGGATGCGCTTCGCTCACGAGCGCGCCAGATTCGCGTATGCGCTCAGCCAGTTTTTGATTGGCTTGTGGATAGACTTTGAGCAGTCCGCTGCCCAAAACGGCGATTGTTACCCCACGGGCGGACAGGCAGCCGGTGTGGGCGGCGGTGTCAATCCCCAGCGCCAAACCGCTGACGACGGCGTAATCCGCGCGGGCCAGCCGCATCGCCAGCTGCAGGGTAATAAACTGCGCGTCTTGAGAAGGCCTGCGCGTGCCGACAATGGCGACGGTCTTTGCCCAGGTCTCAGGCCGAGCGCAGCCGCGCCAGAACAAGGTCGGCGGCCCGTCGTCCAGATCACGCAGCGGCGCCGGGTATTGCCGCTGCTGAATCGTTTCGATGGCGACGCCGGCTTTGCGCCAGGACGCGATCCGGGCGGCTACTTGCTGTGGATCCATACGGACGATTTCGGCGGCCGTTTTCGCGCCGATGCCGCGGACGCGCTGCAATTCGCGTGGCGTGGCGGCGAATACCGCAGCCAAATCGCCGTCGAAGTGCTTGCGCAAGTTTTGGAGCGCTTTCGCGCCGATATTGGGCGACATACTCAGCGCGATGTGGAAAACTTCCGCGTCGAGGTCAACCCTCTTCATAGTATTCGACGATGGAGAGCTGCATGGCGTGCATAAAGGTATTGACTTGGCGCAAGAGCGTCGACCATTCGGAAGAATTGCTGGGCTGCCGCAGTTCCGACCAGGTCAGGATCGAATTCAGTACAAAGTCGCTGAAGAAATAAAAGCCGCGGATGGCTTGCGGCAAGGTTAAGCCGTCGGCTATCAAACGCGCGGCGTAGTCCTTTCCCAAGGCGATGGCGCTGGACAAGCCTTCATCTGGCGCGCCGTCCGCGACAAAACTGCGCATCGCCTCCAAAACGCGGCGGCCCTGCTCGCGCAGATACTGCTTGCTTTCGTCGCTCATGGCGGCGTACCAAGGCGCGGATTCCAGGCGCTCGCTGCCCACTTGCATCCGCGTTTGACCCAGGGCGCTCTGCATAATCACCTGCAGCTCGATCGGCTCCAGGTCGCTGCCGGCATGCGCGTAATTGCTCAAGTCATTGATGTTGAAGCGGCGGTGCTTGCCGGCTGTGCGCCGGAAGGGCAGCTTGCCGCTGTCAGCCCAATTTCGCACCGTCGCCGGATGCACACCCAGGATGTCGGCGGCGCGGCGCAGGCTGACCCATTCACTGCCGTCGTTGCGATTGACCATAGTTTAGCGCGGTTGATCCAACTTGCGTTCGCCGCCCATTATAGCCTAAGGCCTCTAAGTGAACAAAGGGAACGAAAGCGGACGAAAATGAGCAGCGGCATCAAGTTGCTTGTAAGGTGATTCACAGCCCACCCCTGGCAAGTTTCCTCATTTGGCGTATTACTTGCCTGGATTTACTTCTGCTGGCAGTCGGCGCCAATCCGGCGGACGCAGTCTCATTCGCCAGCGCCAGCCAGTCGGATAACCCAGCATCTTCGCCAGATCACCGACGACGCGCAGCCAGGGAATCATAAACAGGCAATACAGCCAGCAATAAAGCCAAAAGAAAGGCGAAGCATATTCTGACCGGCGCATCAAGAGGGGCAGGCGGCGATAAGGCTGATGCAAATAGGCGGCGCCGCCGAGTAGATAGAGAGCCCACAGCGCCGGATGTATCCGCAGGCCAGCCAGGAGTATGGCCGGCGCCAGCAGCAGATAGGCGGCATAGCGGACCAGGTGCCGCTTGAACCAGAGATTGGCTTTGCCGTCGCCGCGGGCGTAGAGGAAGTACTGCCGGACGTATTGGCGCAGCGTTGATCGCGGTCGAAAATGCGCCAAGGCTCGCGGCTCAAAGGCGAAGGCTCCGGCAACGCGGCGCAGGCGCAAGTCGAATATCAGATCCTCGCAAAAATCGAGCCACTCCGGGTACAAGCCGGCGCGCAGCGCGGCCGCTTTGCGAAAGGCGATGCTGCGGCTGCTGGGCAAAAAGGCGTCGCCGTCGATTTCACGCGCCAGCGGCAGCGTGGTCGCGCCCAAAGCCATCTCAAATGGGGTTCGCGCGTCGGCCGCGAAGAAACCGCCGACCACGTTTAGGCCCGCATCCCGGCGCAGGGGCTCGCTAATTCGCTCCAGCCAGTCATCGCCGAGGACTACGCCGGCATCGGTCACCGCGATGATATCGCCCCGCGCGGCCTCAATGGCGCGGTTGCGTCCCTGGCTGATGTTGCAGCCGGCCTCAACCAGCAGGCGCAAAGGCAGCCGGTCTTCATAGCTGCGAATGATAGCGATGGTCTCATCGCGGCTGCCGCCGTCGACAATGACGATTTCATCCGGCTGCCGCGTCTGCCGCTGAATCGACCGCAGCAAGCCGTTGATGCTGTCGCCTTCGTTTAAGACCGTCGCGATCAAGCTAATCATGGGGTTCTCTCGGCGCCTTGACGCTGTGATTCATGCTAACGGCAAAACGCGCCGCGACAAAGGGGCTGCTCTTCGGCGACCCTGCCGGTAAGCCGCCTCAGTCGAGATCGGGCATGTTGTAGGCCTCAAGCATGTTCCGACGGAAGGCGTGAACTTGTCTATCACCGCGCTCGGTTAATTCGGCGCTGCCGGCGACCACGCGGACGTAACCCAGCGCTCGCAGCCGCGCCATTACCCGCCGCATCTTGCCGGGCCGCCAGCGAAAATGCTCGTGCAGCGTGTCCATGCGGCATTCAGTGCTGTGCAGCGCGGTATGCTGATGGTTGTGGATATGCGCCAGCACAACTTGATCGGCGAAGCGGCGCCGGCGGTTGGCGCGCCGGAGCAAAGTCGATAGCAAGCCGTATCGCGGCGATAATATCCAGGCCAGTATAAAGAAAACGAAGATCATCAGCACCATAGAGGCGCTTATCGACGAATCCCATCGCTCGATCAAGTCCAGGCCGAAGAGGCGATTGAGGGCGGCGATGCCATCGCTGACTGGCACGACGCCGAACAACCGTCCCCGCGCCAGGTCATAGCCGAAGAAGGCGCCGGCCGCGCCGATCAGCGGGCCTATCAGCAGCATGAGCGACAGCCGATCGCTGAGCAAGTAGGCCGCCGCCGGCGGAATGATGAAGAAGGCAATCACCAGAATGGATCCCACCGCGTCAAAGGCGCCCACCGCCACCAGGCTGACCAGGATCATCAGCGCGTAATTGAGCCGGCCGGGGCGGAATCCCAGCGCCTGCGCCAAGCCCGCGTCAAAGGTAGCGAGCTTGAGTTCCTTGTAGAATATCAGCGTAAATGCCAGGGTCAGCGCCGTCATCAGCAGCATGACCGTGATCGACTTTGGGAAGAAAACCAGCAGCGGCTCCCGCTCCAGCAGGCCCGCGCTGTAAGCCTGGGCGGGCGAATAGTGGCCGCAGTTGCTGCAAATCCAGCGGAATTCCGCGTCTTCATCACGCGGGCTGATGCCCAGCGCGCGGCAATTGAGGCATTGGCGCCTGTGTTTGGCCGCGGGATGATCGGGACTGATCGTGACCGATTCGCAATGCTCAAAGCAGTGACTGTTGGTATTCGCCCAAGCCAGGCCGATCTCGCCCACCAGCACCGCGTCTTCGTCCAGATGCGCATCATCGACAAAGCGCGACACCAGAATCACGGCGATGGCGAAGAGCAGCGGAAAAGCCAATCCCAGAGCGGCGTCTTGCTTGACCAGGCCCGAGCGATAAAGCATCTCCGTCAGCAGCACCGTAGCCACCCCCGCCAGCGCAGCGCCCAGAATCAGCCAGGGCGACGAGATATCGCCTTCCATTCCGAAAGTTTCCGTCATGAGCAGGAAGGCGACCACGATGCCCAACAGTACGGTATGGCTGATGGCGTCGCTCGTCAGCGCCAGGCCGCGCAGCAGCAAGAAAGCGCCCAGCAGCGCGCCGCAGATCGCGATCAAGCCGCCGACCAGCGTGGCGGTGTTCTGCGGCGAACGCAGGAAGGCGTTCAGCTCCTCGCGCGTCATGACATTCAGCAAAAGCTCAATCAACCCGCGTTCCAGCAGCATCATGCGTTGTCCTCCACCTCCCGCAATTTGCGCTCCAGCAAGGCGATGGCCGCAGCCGGCAAGACCGACGCGATCGCGGCTTGTCGGTCTTCCTGCAGCAGCGGCAGATCCAGCCTGTGCGCGTGCAGGCGATACATAGCCCAGAGCTTTTCGTTGTGTACGATTTGGCGCGCCTGTTGAATGCCGGAGTCTGTCAGACGCCAGCCTGCCTCGCTGCCCGTCTTGCTAAACATCGCCTGCCCTTTCGCGCGCAGTTGGCGCAAACCGAGCTCGGCGCTGCGGTCGCCCACGCCCCGAATGAAGTCATCGGGCACGGGCGAGTTGGCGGCGCCGTGCCGCAGGGCGTAGCGGTAAAGATTGAGCAGTGTATTTCGGGCGGCGAAACGGCTGCGGTTGGCGCGCTGTCTCAGGCGGCTCCACAGCAGGCCGCGCCCGGGCGCCAGCGTGATCGACAATAAGACCAGAGCGAAGGCGACAACGATAATCATGGGGCCGGTGGGAATATCGCTGTCCAGGGCGCTGATGACCGCGCCGGCGGCCCCGGCGAAAGCGCCAAAGACGGCGGCCAGGACGACCATCTGCTCCAGTTTATGCGTCCATTGACGGGCGGCGATGCCGGGCGCGATCAGCATACCCACCATCAATATGACGCCGGCCAGCTGCAGGCCAAGCACAATGGTAATCACGATTAGCGTCGACAATATGGTGTTGATCAGCCCGGTCCGGAAGCCATTGGCGCCGGCGAATTCGGCGTCAAAGGTGACGAGTTTGAACTCTTTCCAAAACAGCGCGACCGCCAGCAAAACCGCCAGCCCGACGCCGCTGACCAGGCTGACATCGCGCTCGACGATGGCGGCCGCCTGGCCGAAGATGAAGTGATCCAAGCCCGCCTGGCTGGCGTCGGGGATGGACTGGATGTAAGCCAGCAAAGCGATGCCGGCGGCAAACCAGGACACCAGCACGATGCCCAGCGCCGCGTCCTGCTTGATGCGCGTCGTATGCAGGATAGCCGCGACCATGCGCAAACCCAGCCAGCTGGCGATGCCGGCGCCGATCAAGAGCCAGCTCAAATCGCGGCCGGCCAGCAAAAAGGCGATAGCCACGCCCGGCAGCGCCGCATGCGACAGGGCGTCGCCAAGCAGGCTCTCTTGCCGCAATACCGCAAAGCAACCCAGTACGCCGCTTATCACACCGAGGACAGCGCCGCCCAGGGCTACCACGCGCACGGTATAGGTAAGGCGCAGGCCAAATACTTGCTGGCTCAAGGGCAGCGCGAGCAGACTCGAAACTACGATGAGGCCAATGATGATCCAGACGCGCCGATCAGCGCTGGCGGGCGCCTCTGCCGCCGCCATCAGGCCTCTCCATTCGCAGTGTGCAAGTAAGCCACGCGGCCGCCGTAGGTCTTGCGTAAATTCTCAGGCCTGAAGTTGTCGGCGGTGGGACCCGAAGCGATCACTTCGACATTCAGCAGCGTCACCCAATCGAAATACTCCGCCACCGTCTGCAAGTCATGGTGGACGACCAGGACGGTCTTGCCGCGCTTGTTGAGCGCTTGCAGGATGCCGACGATGGCGGCTTCAGTCACAGCGTCCACGGCGGCGAAAGGCTCATCCATGAAATAGATTTGCGCGTCCTGCACCAGCGCGCGCGCCAGGAAGGCGCGTTGCTGCTGGCCGCCGGAGAGCTGGCTGATCTGCCGCTGGGCAAAGTCCGCCAGGCCCACTTGCTCCAGAGCGTACAGCGCCAGGTCGCGTTCGCGCTGGCCGGGCCGGCGGAACCAGCCCAGCTTGCCGTACAAACCCATGGTGACGACATCCAGCACGGAGGTGGGGAAATCCCAGTCGACGCTGCCGCGCTGCGGCACATAACCGACCAGCGCGCGCGCGCGTTCGTAAGGCTGGCCGTAGAAGGACACCGTGCCGGCGGCGCGTGGAATCAAGTTGAGCACCGCTTTGATCAAGGTGCTCTTGCCGGCGCCGTTGGGTCCCACAATACCCATCAAGATGCCTTCGGGCACCGCCAGGTCGATATCCCATATAGCGGGTTTCTCGTCATAGGCGACCGTCAAATCGTCAACAGAGAGCGCCAAAGCCCCGTTGTCAGCGGCGCGCGGGCGCTCAGCTCGCTCAGGCATCGCAATCCGCATTCCAGAGCTCCTCCGGCGGCTTGGGCTCGAGATCAGCGGGCCAGTCGAGGATATCGACCTCAAGGCCCATGCACTGGTAGGACTGCATGATGGTCAGCGTGTTTTGCGCCAGCATGCCGATATACGTGCCGCCGAAACTGTCGGGCTCGCTCATGGCATCGCCAAATAGCTCGCGCAGGCCGACGCGCGCGGAGCGGCCCTGCGCCCGCAAGGCTTCAATGACCGCTTCGATGGTGTCGGGCGGGATGCTGCTCTCGACGAAAAGCACCGGTATATCATTGGCGTTCACGAAGTCGACCGTCGCCTGAATATCGCCGACGCCCGCTTCGTCTTCGGTGCTCAGCCCTTGAATCGCCTGCATGCGCCAGCCAAAGGCGGCGCCGAAATACTGGAAGGCGTCGTGGCTCGTCACCAGGTAGCGCTGCCCCTCGTCGATTGAGCGCAGGCCCGCGTCCGCCCAGGCATAGAGCAGGTCCAGCTGTTCGATATAAGCGGCAGCCCGGGCTCGGTAACCGGCGGCGTTCGGCGGGTCGAATTCGGCCAGGCGCTCGGCGAGGTCCTGCGCCGTCAGCCGCCAATTGCGCGGATCAAACCAAAAATGCGGATCATCCACATCCTGCAGCGTATCCGACAGATCGAAGCCGCCGATGATGAAGCCGGCGTCTTGCACGGGCGCGCTCAAGGCATGGACGGTGACGCCCTGCTCCCCCAGCGCCTTGAAGACGGCGTCGAACTGTCCCTCCAGGTGCAAGCCGCTGTACACGACCATCCGCGCCTGATTCATGGCGGCGATGTCCGATTCCGTCGGCTGATAGAGATGCGGGTCGACGCCTGGTCCCATCAGCGGCGTCAGCTGAACCCCATCGAGGTCAGCTGTCAGGATTCTCATCAAGTCGGCCGCTTGCGTGGTGGTGGCGACTATAGGAATTGGGTCCTCAGAGCCGGCTCCTGCTACCGGCGGCAGGCAGGTGAACAGCAGCAGCAAAAATATAAGCTGGCGTATGTTCAAGATTGATTTCTCCTGGCAAGATTTTTTAGCGTAATTAAGTATATTTTTAGACCAACTTAAAAAATTTGTCAAGGGCATGGGCTCGGATTGCGCCAATGAAGGGTAGAATTGGGCGCGGATGCTCGCATACTGATGAAACAAGCGACGAGCGACAGCGCAAGATAACTTGCCTTGGGAGCGCCGCGTATGGGTTACTACGATAGCGAGGAGAACGTGGAAACGTATATCCGGCTGGCCGCCGGTTGCGACGGCAAACTGCTAATAGCGGTTCTGCGCCACTACTTGCCGAGCGGGTCCGCGGTTTTGGAATTGGGCATGGGACCGGGCGACGATTTGTTGATGCTCAATGAACATTATCAAGCGGTCGGGTCGGACGCCTCGGCTGTTTTTCTTGACCGTTTCCGGAAGCTGCACCCAGAGTTGAGCGTTATGCGGCTTGATGCCGTCTCAATTGACTCGGACCGGCGCTACGACGCCATCTACTCCAACAAAGTGCTTTCGCATTTAAGGCCTGCGCAATTGCGCGCTTCCTTCAAGCGGCAAGCGCAGGTCTTGAAGCCCAACGGGCTGGCGCTGCATTCCTTCTGGTATGGCGATGCTGAGACCGAACACCAGGGATTGCGCTTTGTTTACTACCGCGAAGACGCCTTGAAGCGCCTGTTTGAGCCGGACTTTGAAGTTCTGGAAAGCAGGCGCTACGCCGAAATGGAAACAGACGATTCGTTCTATGTATTGATGCGCGGACGATGAGGCGGCTGCCCGCCCAAGCGCCGCATCTGGCTGATGTCGGCCTTACCACAGACGCCAGCGCTTCTTGGCTGGCGGCTTCAAGCCGTGGGTCAGGGTCGTCAGTCCGCCGGCAATGGCGGAGAAAAAGGGACGCTGCTCGGCGAACAACTCCTCGGCTCCCCGCAGCGGGCTGCGCCGGTTCACTATTTCAAAGTAAGCGCCTTGGCGGCGCATGATGGACATGGTGAGCTCGCGACTGAGGCCTGCCTCCCAGCGCCAGCGTTCGGGGAAAAAATAATAGTAGAAAGTATAGGTCGCGGCGGTATTGGCGCTGACTGCGCGATTATGGTAGGGCCACAGATCTTCGTCCGCCTGACGCGCCATTTCGCTCAGTAGCGCCAGCGCGCCGGTCGCGGCGAATTGCGCCTGATAAGTCTGCCGGGCGCCTTCGACATCGACCAGGCTCTTGAAGAATCCCTCAGGATGAATGTGCTGATCAACGACGCGCCGATAGACCGCGGCTGCGCTTTGAAACGGCCCCTCCTCTTTCAGCAAGATGCCGGCGGCCATGGCGACCACAGCCAGCCAGAGCGTCCGCAGCAAGGCGCCGTCGGCGTCGGCGGCATCATCCAGTTGCTGCGGCGCATCGCCGGCTGCGGAGCGGTAAGTCTCCGCCGCTTCGGACCAGTCCGAATGCTCCCTCAGCATAGCCATCGCCGTCAGCCAGCCGAAACGACGCTGCAACGCCGGCAGGTCGTCGCGGTCGCCAGCGCCAGGGTCTCGCGCCTGCGCCAGCTCGACGGCGAGCCCGCCGGCGGCGGCGTCCTGGTAGAACAAGTATCGCAGTGCCTGCAGCTGCGCCAGCGCGAGCGCGTCCTCAGGCTGAGAGGCAAGCACTGGCAAGGCGCCGCGAACGACATCGCTGGTCTGGTTTTCCCGCGCCAGTTGCAAATCACCCGCGGAAAATAGCAGATATGAGCTTGTATTCACGGTTTCTGTCCCCGCTCCAGGCATAGCGCGGTTGAGCGATCCATCAGTCTAGCGTGCCCCGGCCAGGTCCCGGTCGTCGTCGGCGAATAGCAGCGGCGAGCCCTGGTTGGGATCCAGCGCTCGACCTGGCGGCCGGGTGTCATCTACCACGTCATGACGACGCGATGGCAATCCCGCCGGCGCGACAAGCGGCGCGCTGTGTGAGCGTGACATTCGCCAGTTGCGCGCATGACGGCGAATGAACCGGAAATAGATGAGCAGGCCCAGCAATGACAGCGCGACTACGATGCCGGCCGCCGCCAAGCCGGCGACTATCAGCGTCTGGCGGGCAGCGGGACCGAGTGAGCCGACGATTCCGCCCCGGTCGCTAAGGATCTCGCCAGTCAGCGGCTTGACGCCGACATCAATGATTGCCGGCGCCGCTCCCGGCTGAACGGATGCGCTGGCCGCTGCGCTCGTCGTGGCTTCGTATTCGCTGCTGGTGATGACCAGTTGGTAGTCGCCGGCGAGCAGCCCGTCAAAGCAAAACAGGCCGTCGCCGTAGGGGGCATCGTCCAGCAGCAGCGAGGCAATGGTTATGCCGCGGTCATTCAGCAAACTGGCGCCGACGCCCCGCGAAATCGCCGCTTCAACGTCATCGCGGATACTGTTGCCGTTGTTGTCGGCGTAAGCTTGCAGGCAGATCTGGCCCCTGTCCTGCGCCAGCGTAAGCAGCGCGCCCACAAGCAACAGGCCAACCCAAATAGCCAGCGTCAGAGCAGTCTTCCGCGCCCCCGTCGCATTCGGCCAGGGCATCAGCGGCCACGCAGGAAGATTGAGACGACCATGCCGCTGAAAAACACCAAGCCCGCCAGCGTCAGGGCGAATATGCCGCTGATTTCTCGCAGAATCGACGGCTCGTCAATGCCCGACTGTGTTTCGTCCGGCGCGACCGGCCCCAATGGCGAGCTGGTCTCAGCTTCAAAGCCCTGCTTAGCGCCGAACTCCACGACGGCCTCACTGCCTGCGCGCAGGTCCAAGCGCAAGCTGGCTGCGCTTGTCAAACCAAAGCCCGCCGGCGCCGCCGCGTTGATAACGTAAGATTTCGGCGACAGATCCCGCAGGCAGCGCGGCTCGGATTGGCCGTCCGTGAGGTATTGCAGCGCTTCGGCATTGGCCTCATCCAGCAAGAGGATTTCCGCATTGCCAAGATAGTCCTCGCCGGGTTCGCGCAGGCCATTCTGATTGGCGTCGGCGAACACGGCGAAACAGAGCCGGGGGCTGATATCGGCCGGGTCCATCATGGGCGCGGCAGCCGCGGCAATCGGCGCCGGAGGCAAGCCTGCCACCGAAGTCCTGCTGATCGCTCTTTCGGCTGCTTCAGCCTCCAGGTCCTCGGACGCCGGCTCTTCTTCGTCGCCCGTTGCGCCTTCAGGAATCACGATCAAGCGGCGGCCAATCGGCAGGATGGCTTCAGGATCAAGCTGGTTTAGCTCAAGCAGCCGCTCAAGGGAGACGCCATAGGCGCTGGCGATGGAAATCAGCGTCTCGCCGGCGTCAACAGTATGGACCAGGTCGCCGTTGGTCTGCGCCCCCACAGTCATGATTGCCGCAAGCCAGATTAGCGCGCTGCACAGCCGCCGCAATTCCAATCTCCGTGGTATTTCCGGCCAGACGAACTGGCGCGAATTATAACATGAGGCGGAACTTGATAAAGGTCGCGGAGCGCATTACACGAACTTGATAACCTCGCCAAGTGAATACAAAAGTCCTGCGACCTCAGTAAGACCAAGAAAGTCATGATAAATTAGCCACCGAGTACACCGAGAATGAAAGAGTAAACCGAGTAAAGCAGTCAAAATGCGCTATGGCGGTGTATATTGCAATGCGTTGGCTATTATCTTCGCCGCTGTGCCCTCTAGATCATTTAGCGTACTCAGTAGAAGCAACAATTTATGAGAAACCGAAATCAGACTGATTGCAGGGGGCGGGCCACCGGCTCGCCCGTAGGCACACCTTTTGAAGGGAATTATAGCCACGATATTCACCATTTCCGACTTAATTTGTGTTTCGTTTGTTTATCGTTATCTGTGATAAGATATAGATAGATGTAACTCACATCGTTGACCTTTGGGGGCATAATGAGACAAGCCTTCGAACCCCGCTCCAAAGCCATCGACTCCTCGGCCAGGGCAGGCATTCGCGCGGCTCCGGCAATCTGCCGCGCGCCAAAGCCCAAGCTCCGGCAAATTCCTGTGCCAATGGCGACCAAGGCCAGATACATTGCTGGACGCTCGCCAGTTGTGGCGCCGGCTTGTGACAAGGACCCGGCATTTCCGCATGCTTTACAGAGCCGCCCCCTCTTGGACAGACAATATCCGCAGCTATTGTAGGAAGGCGAAAATGTGCCATGCAAAACTCGCGCAGACTGCCACCCCTCCAGAATGACCAGCGCGACCCCGCGAATAGCGGGAATCCAGGCGAACCGGAAGTCACGGAGACTGATCGCCTGCTTGTTGACCGGCTCTTGGAAAAGCTGCGCTCCGAACGGCAGCAGCGCGCGCGCAAAGACCGCTGTTTGTCGATGATTTCGCATGAGCTGCGAACGCCGCTGGCATCTATCCAACTGTCCTACGATCTGCTGGCGCAATACAGCGAACAGGCAACGGAAGAGGAACGCCGGCGCCACCTGGACAATATCCGCCAGCAAGTGGCGACCCTCAACGAGATCGTGAGCGATGTGGTTGACTTGAGCAAATCCACGCCGGAGGAATTGGACTTCAGCCCCGAGCGGCGCGATTTGTTGACGCTGTGCCGCGACATCCTCGAATCTTTTGAGTTAATTCACCACCGGACGCATCAGTTCCATTTCCTCAGCCCCCAGAAAGAAATTCTGGCTGAGTTCGACCAAAAACTGCTGCGGCGGGCGCTGTCAAACCTGGTCGGCAATGCGGTGAAATATTCGCCGGCCGGCGGAGACATCCGCTTCGGGATTCAACGGGTCGGGCAGCGCGCGCGCATCACGATCGCGGACCAGGGAATCGGCATACCCGCCGACGATACCGACTATCTCTTTTTAGCATTTCACCGAGGCGGCAATGTCGGCGCATTACCCGGCTCCGGGCTGGGGCTGGCCATCGCCAAGCAGGCGATTGACCTTCACGGAGGCGACATACAGGTATCCAGCGAGCTCAATATGGGCACGACATTCCAGATTACGCTGCCCTTGCGCCTGAGCGCCGAGCTTTTGACGGGCTCGCGACTGCTCGCGTCGCCGACTTCCGCTAAAATAGAGGCATGATACGTCTCTGCCTTTGCCTGCTCATCAGCCTGTTGTCCCTGGCCGCCAACGCCCAACCGCGCGAGATCAGCGCCGACGACGCGCGCATTGAACATGAGGGACTTATCACTGGCGTCCTGAACGCTGAAAACGCGCGCGATGTGTTTTTTGTCGACGGCTTGCGAGGCGAGGTGATTCGCTTTGAATTAGACATCGTCGACGGCGATCTGGATCCGATTCTGGCTGTATTCGACAATGTCGGGCAGCTGGCGCTTTTCCGCGATGACAGCGCGGCGGCAACGGGCATCCATCACGACCTGACCATGCAGCGGACTGCGCGCTATTTTGTGGTGGTGGGACGCTTTGGTTACAGCCTCGGGACGACCTCGGGCAGCTATGAATTGCGCATGACCCGCAAAGGCGTCCTGTCCGAACGGGGTAGCACACTGCGCTATGGCGACTCGGTCATCGGCACGATCAGCGATACTAATGCCGAGGTCTATTACACTTTCCAAGCCGAGCAAGGCGATATCCTGACGATTTCGATGGTGCGTTCATCCGGTACGCTTGACCCCTATCTGCGCGTGGTCGATAGCGAACGCTTTGTCATCGCCGAAAATGATGACCAGCCCGGCGCCGAAACGCGCAATGCCCGCATTGACGCGCTGATTATCCAGGAGACTGGCGCCTACATCGTCATGGCTACGCGCTACGATGACAGCTCTGGCAGTTTCGTGCTGAGCGTGGAAGAGGCGGACAACAGCGGCAGCGGCACATCCCCCCAAGCGCCGCTGCCGATACACTTTGGCGATACGCGAACCGCCAGCTTGAGCCCGCTGCGCTTCGAGCGCTTTTACGCCTTTGACGCCAGCGAGAATGATCTCATCACTATCAGCATGGACCGAGGCGACAGTGGCGACCTCGACAGTTTCTTGTATCTGACGGATAGTGAATTCACCCCTCTGGCTGAGGATGATGACAGCGGCGAAGGGCAGAACGCCAAGATTATCGACTTTCGCATTCCCGCCGATGCCAGATACTACATAATCGCCACCCGCTTTGATGGCAATGTCGGCGTCACCAGCGGCGAATACCGACTCAGCCTTGAATTGCTGGACGACCCCTTCGCGGTCGTGCCGCCCGGCGTCGTCAGCCTTAATTATGGCACCAGCGTTACCGGGCTTATCAACGACGACAATCAAGCCGATACCTACGCCTTCTATGGGCGGCGGGGCGAAATCGTGTCCATCTCGATGACCCGCGTCGACGGCAATTTGGACGCGCTGCTCGAACTGCTGAACAGCGCTCAGGAAGTGGTGACCAGGAATGACGACCGCGCCGGTAACGACCAGAATGCGCTGATCGACAATTTCGCGCTGCCCGCCACAGGCGCCTACTACATCCGCGCCAGGCGTTATGCCGGGACTGACGGCGACCCCGACACCTACGGTTCATACGTCCTGGTGCTGGCGGAGCGCCCCGGCTAGCGCGCCTGTGGAAGCTCCCAATCGACATCCCAGGCAAGGGTGGCGCATGCCAGCGCATCATCAGCGCCTCGTCCAACAAGGGCGATGTGGCGCTGGATCCCTTCTGCGGCTGCGGCACAGCCATCGCCGCCGCCCACAAGCTGGGGGGATCGGCATCGACGGCATCATCAACTTCTTTAATGAAGACGCCAAGGGCAAGAAGAAGCCGCAGGCGGTGGCCGCGCAGGTCAAGTCGGGCAAGGTGAATTCGGGGCAGATTCGGGATTTGAAGGGCGTGGTAGGAGGCTGGTATAAGTCGCTGACCCGGGGGAAGAAGTATCGGCGGCTGTAGATTTTGACGATTGGAGATTTGTTTGAGGGGTGGTGGAAGCGCGGGGATGTGAGTGAGGATGGGGAGAGTCAGCGGGGTTTGATTTGATTCACCACAGAGGACACAGAGAAGGACTGGAGGAGGTAGGGTTGATCAGGGAGGAGAGATGCAGGAAACCCTGCAACCGCCCTGCACCAGCCACGATATTACGATAAAGTAAAAGGCGCGGAAATCGTGAATTGGGAGTAGGAATCCGCATAAAATACACTCAACACTTGACATGTCTACCGTTCTTTGGTAGGCTTGCCTTCAGATTAATTTATTGTGAAAGGAATAGCTTATGCAGCAAATATTACCGTACGATCCATTTCCATTCTTGACGCTGTCGCGGATTCACGCACTTAAGTCAGGAATTATGAGTTTCAATTTAGACTATCAGTCGATTATTGAGGACCGGTGGCATCTTTATCAGCACATGAGCGCCTGGCACCGAGCATTCGCCATGCGTCCTTTGGTATTGGCGCACATCTTAGAGGCTCTGTCCGATGAAGATGGCGTTGAGAATTGCGAATTCCACAATATGCAAGGTATCTTGTACGATCGCGCCCATTTCTGTCGTCTCTTCAAGCTTCATGAGCCGATTGACAAGGCTTCTGTAGGAGGGCCCCGCATAGGTCGCGAACCGATTATCGTGTGGAGAGCAAGAGTTTTGCCCTCGCCGCGCCTTCTCTTTCCTCAGGAGGCGTTAGACGACGGTTTCATACCTCCGCTATCACGGCTCTGCGTTTACGATATTGGATATTATGTGCGCCGCAGTGAAGTAGTCGAGTTATACTTCCTTCATCAAGACGGAGTCCAATTATATGCAATGAAGCAGCTTGGCATGTTTAGTGACGACTATCCACAGGCCGGAATTGAAAGCGCGTAGTCGTTAGTTGTACTCAACTGAAATAGAAACCTGAGGGACGGCGCATGAATGATATTGCCAATCCCGAAATGTTGACTTTGGCGCGCGAAGTGCGAGGAAAGACGCAGACGCAACTGGCCAGAGAAAGTGGCGTTGGACAGACAAAGATTTCACGCTACGAAGGAGATCTTGCGAAAGTGGATACGGAGGATCTTCGTGACATTGCCGAGGCGCTGGAATTTCCTGAAGAGTTCTTCTTTCAGAGCGGGCAAAGGTTCGGTGCGGAGTCAACGGAGGTTTTTCATCGGCGGCGGCGCTCCGTATCTGCACGGGACATTAGACGTATAGACGGACTGGTGAATCTGCATCGAATCAGCTGTGAGCGACTCCTACAAGCCTTTCAACAGATTGAGCCATTGACCGTTCCTTCACTGTCGACGAAAAACTTCGATACCATTGATGATATTGCGTACGCTGTAAGATCCTTTTGGCAAATTCCTGGGGGCCCGATTAAGAATCTCATTGCCCGACTAGAGCAGGCGTCGTGTCTCGTTTTCAGCGTTGATTTCAAAATCGACAAGATTGATGAGGTTGTTCAATGGATACCCCCCTCGCCTCCCATAATTCTTGTGAACAGCAGTGCGCCAGCAGATAGGATTCGTCTATCGTTAGCACATGCCCTCGGCCATTTAGTCATGCATCGAAACGAACTTCCTTACAAAGAGATGGAGCATGAGGCCAATCGATTTGCTGCCGCCTTCCTTATGCCAGAACACGACATAATTGATGACCTTAGGCCTGTGACAATTCAGCACATGCTTGAACTTAAACAATACTGGAAAGTATCGATGCAAGCTTTGATATACCGGGCAAAGGACTTGGAAGTAATCTCCGAGAGACGCTTCAAGTCGCTATTTCAGCAACTTAGCCGATTCGGCTATCGCAAGCGTGAACCGTATCCAATTGGTCATGAAACACCGCGACTTGTTAAGAATCTTTTGGATAAATACAGAATTGAATTGGGATACACAGATGAAGAGCTTGCACGACTGCTGAGAATCAAAATTCAAGATCTATACCGATGGTATTATCCAGATCGGAAAATAGTAGATTTCGAGGAGGCGAAGTTGTCGAAACGACAGAAGCCTGGTACTAGACCTAGAAGGCCCGGAGAGTATATTGAACGTGGTCCGCGTGGTGGCAAAGTTCGTAATCCACGAATTATAACCATAGAGCCCGGAGATTCACCACTGCCACCAACTCAAAAGCCTGGACATACTTGGGAACGAAAAGGACCGTCAAAAACCAGAAAAAGAAGGCGAAAGTAAAAGTACGAGGGAATTGGACCCTCGCACTTCCGTTCCGTTCATCCCCTCTGTGCCCTCTGCGCCTCTGTGGTGAATCCTAATTCAGCCCCGCCTTTACCCCCGCAAACACTGACTTCACACTGTCCCGATCACCCGCGAACATCAGCCCGGCGCTGACCTCAAAAGCCAGCTCGTCCGGCAGCGCCGTCACCTCGAAGGGGCGGGTCTGCTTTGGTTTATCGAGCCGGTTGAGAGCGAAGCGCTCCCACTGCGCCAGCTCGGTTTCGATGGCGGATTTGTGGTCGGCAGGAATCGGGCGACTCGACGGGTCGCCCCTGCCGGCATCGTCTTGGCGGGGGAGACGAGGGCTAACCGGCCCATCGCCCCAGGGCACGGGCGGCAGCTGAAAATACTCCGCCCGCATTTCATTGATGCTCAGCAACGGGTAGGCCGCCCGAATCTCCGCCAGCCGCGCCTCGGTATCGGTGGGGCGGATGTCGTCAAACTCGGCGATAAGGTCCTTGCCGTAAAAGGGCAGCAGTTCCTGGCTGATCTTCTGCGCCAGTCTCACCAGCTTGGGGTAGAGCGTGCGCTCGATGAACTGGCGTTCGGCGACTTTGGCGTTGGCTTCAGTGGCGTTCTCGCTGACCAGGCCGACGGGGATGCCATAGATATTGAGGATTTCATCGCGCTGGGCTTTGCGCCCCTGCAGGAAATCGAGGTCGGTGTGGCTCAAGCCGATGTGCTGCCACTCGACTGTGCCGCCACGCAGAAAGGCGGTCTTGCGCGCGCCGGCGCCGTATTGCCCCCGCCATTCGCGTTTGATGCGCTCGTAATCGCCGTCGCTGACGAAGTCGCGGATGTTGACCACGCCCGCCGGCACACCCTGATCCTGGCCGAAGGTGTTGCGATTCCAATCGGACATGTGGCGGTCGCTAAGCACGGCGCCGCGGGCGGCCGCGATGGGGGACAGGCCGTAGAAGTCGTTGCTCGGGTGCCAGCGGCGGAAGTGAACCACCTCGATGGCGTCCAGCGGGATGAACTGGCCGTCGATCTCGTAGACATAGCCGGCCACAACGCGGCTCGCGTCCGGCGCGATGCTGACGCGGTCGGGGCGCAGCAGCCAGATTTCGCGGGGCTTTCCGCTGGAGTCGCCGGCCAGGAACCAGTAGGCGTTGCCTTGCAGCTCCAGCGAGCCGATGGTCTGCTCCAGCAATTCGAAGCCGCTGGTCAGCGGATTGGGCCGGCTGAGCAGCCGCTCGAGCGGGTGATTGGCGATGCCGACGCGCTTCTCGCCCTCCAGACGGAAGACGCGCAGCGGGACGAGGGCGCCGGCTTCCACGATGCGGTTGATGGCGACGTAGACCCAGGGCGACTGCTGGTAGGCGTGGGCGGCGTTGACTTCGGCGGGCGGGCCAAGCTGGAAGCGGCTGCTCGCTGCGACCGATTCGAGGTGGGGCGCGCGCGGACGCAGCTGTCGGCGGCGCTTGCTAAAGAAATGGCTAAGCCAGGGGAACACGGCGGACTCCTCTTGGTAGTTTAGACGAAGGCGTTTCGCGCAGGCTAGCATGGAGCGGCGGCCAAGAGGCGACCATAAGTTTCCGCTTGGGAGATTCGACGTGAAAAGATTGCCAGTTGGATGCAGTGTGGAAATCGCAGGGGCGACTTATCAAGTCGCCCGCAATCATTCCGCCCATTATGACGGGCGACCAGGTTGGCCGCCTCTACATCGACTCGAATTGGGCGCGCTGTATGGCTGGTTCGCTCAGCAGCCGAGGTTCAGAGCCCTGACGACATCGACGATCACCGGCACTTCGCACCAGAGGTTGAGTACGTCGATGACGGTCAGCGCGATGCCAGCGAAGCAGACGAAGACCAGCACAAAGAAGACGAAGCAGCCCAGGATCAGCCAGGGCGATGTGCCGCCGCTTTCTTCGCGCGCGGCGTAGGGATCGTAGTCGTAGCCGGGGTATTGCCCGGGCGGCGCCGGTGGCGCGTTGTAACCGGCGGGCGCGTCCTGGTAGGGGCCGGGCGACTGTTGCGCGGGCGGCTGATCGCTATAGCCGGGGTAGGCGGGCTGTGGCGGCGGATACACATCAGCGGCGGGCGGCATGTAGGGCTCGGCGGGCGCGCCCTGGCTGGGCGGACCATAATCGGTTGGGGGGGGCGTGTAACCTTGCTCGGCGGAGGACCCTGGCGCGGGCATGTCAGTGGACAGGGGCGGCGGCGTGGCGGGCGTTATTGGCGTGCTGGACGGAACGGCCTCCGCCAGGCTGCTGTAGGCTTCCAGCGCCAGGGTCACCGTCTCGCCTAGGCCGATCATGTCGCCGTTTTGCAGCGGTGTGACGCCGGAGACGCGTTTGCCGTTGACGAAGGTGCCGTTGGTTGAGCCGAGGTCTTCGATAGTCATGGTATCGCCGGAGCGCATCAGGCGTAGATGATGGCGGCTGGTTTCGCGGTCATTGAGGACGATATCGTTGCTGATATCGCGCCCGAGGGTGGTGACTTCCTGGATGATTTCAAAGGCTTGATTGGGCTGCGGGCCGCGGCGCGCCACCAGGCGGAAGTTGTCATTCTGCTGCATGATTCCCTCCTCATTCAGCGAGCCGCGATGCTCCCGCTTGATGACGCGCGCGTCAGCTATCAAGCGACGACTGAACGGACGATGGACGACTGATTATACCAAATCTCGCCTTCGCTTCATTGTGAATTATACCGTGAATTGTTTTCTCATCTATAATTTGGCTACGCGTTGGCGTCGACTTGCGGCCGGCTCGGCGCGGGCAGCCACAGGTTCAGGAAAGCCAGGCCATCCAGCCAGGCGCCCAGCCCGACGATTTCCCAGTGAATATGCGCCGCGGTGCTGCGTCCGCTGTTGCCGCTGCTGCCGATGATTTGGCCGCCGGCGACTCGCTGACCGACTTCCACATAGTTATCGGACAAATGCGCGTAGCCCGAATAGATGCCCAGGCCGTGGTCAATGAAAACTGTATTACCGCGAATCTCCAGCGCTTCGGCCAATACCACCACGCCCGCCGCCAGCGCGTGAATCGGAGAGCCGGCCGGCGCGTTTTGATCCCAACCGGTGTGGCGTGTCTCGCGCCCGCCATTCATCAAGCGAAAGACGCCGAAGGGAGTGGACAGCGCGTGGTTGCTGGGCAGCGCGAAGCCAGTCTCATCCCAGAGCGGCTCGGCGGTGTAGACGGCGGTGAGCTCCGCCAGCCGCTCAAATTCGGCCTGCTCGATGCGGGGGGCGGCCAGGTGGCTGCGCTCGGGCGGCATCTCGAGGGTTTGCCTGATGAATCCAGCCGCGTCGATGCGCAGATCGCGCTCGAAGCTGAGCGTTTCGCTCGGGCGCTTGACGGTCACCGCCAGCGGGTAATTGCCCGGCTGAGCGTTCATATCGACCAGGACCAGCGCGTACCAGTCGTCGTAGTGTCTGAAGAAGGGTCGCTGTGCGCCGCGGAAAATAAAGCGCGCGCCGGTGATATCGTCGCCGCTGAGCCGCAGCAGACCGCTGCCGCCCTGTTTCAGCGCGCTGAAGTAATATTCGAGCCGCAAGCCCGCCATAACGCGCACCGACGACGGGGTCGGGCGCGGGGCCGGCTGGAAGGTCGGCGGCAACTCGCTCTGCGCCGAGGCCGCGAAGGCCAGCAGGCTGATTATCATCAGGTGTATGAGTCGCGATGCCGGCATGGTCGCCTGGCGCATTGGCTTCGAGAACATTTACTCAGCAACACCTTTATACCACAGCCGCTGGCAAGTCACGACTTGGTTCACAAAAGGGAGTGATACATATCTCGGATATACCTCTCTAAGCGAACACGCCACAGATTTTTTTCACCATATAGAACACAGAAGTAAGCGCGAGTAAGTAATGAGAATATAGGTACATCATCACAAAATAGGGAATTTCCGTGTTTGTGCGGGCGAGCCAAGGCTCGCCCCTACAACTTTCGACTATATTTTGAACCCTGTAGGGGTCAGCCTTGGCTGACCCGATGCTGTGAAATTTGCATGACTTACTTGCACTTACTGAGAACACGGAGG
>JAJDXR010000013.1 GCA_022823165.1 Anaerolineae bacterium
CCGCTCAATTTAAGCAGTGGATTTAGGAGAAAAGTTGTCAAAAGAACCTAAACTCCGTGTCCTCGGTGTACTCGGTGGTAAAGATTATTTTGAAGCGATTGCCCTGTGGCAGGTCGCCCGTTATGTGGAACATCCGGAAACTGCCTATGCCCAAGCGAAAGAAAAAAGCGCGCATCCGCCCCCTGGCGCTTTGCGTCTTCCGCCGAGCAGACAAGATCTTCGTCTCCCAGGGCTACGACTCGCATAGGGACCAGACCTTCTACCGGCCCATCGGCGGCAAAATCGAGTTCGGCGAACGCGGCGCAGACGCTGTCGCCCGTGAAGTTCAAGAAGAAATTGGCGCGGAAGTCGCCGACCTCGCCTATCTGGGCGCGCTGGAGAACATCTTCATCTACCAAGGCGCGCCGCGCCACGAAATCGTCCTGATTTACGACGGCCGCTTTACTGACCCGGCCATGAACGCTGAGGACATCACGGTTCAAGGCGTCGATGATGGCGACATCCTCTATGAAGCCGGCTGGAAGCGCCTGGATTTTTTCCGCGGCCAGGACGCGCCGCCGCTTTACCCGGTGGGATTGCTCAATCTACTCGACGCCGCCAGGTCAAGCTGAGCTTCACTCCAGGTAGCAATTCGCCACTTCCGGCAACCAGGCCGCTTCTCATCCCGTCTTGGCGATTCTCGCCTATAGACTGCTATAATGAGTGAGCGCAACTGCGACAAGAGTCGAACTCATGGACATACGTCTGCCGCTGCCCGCGGCGATCCGTCACCGTGTGCAAAGCGATGAACATCTCTGGGCGCAGGTTGTATCGCTGCTGCTCAGCCCGCCCGTGGTTTGGACTGTCTGGGTATACGCCAGCTCGCTGCTGCGTTCATCCAACCGCAGCAGCGCGCTCGCTTTCGCGTCGCTCTTTGTACTGTCCATCTGCGTCGCGCCTATGCTCTTTGTCGCCTACAAAGTACGCAACGGCAAAATCAGCGACATGCACATGCGCGAAAGCAACGAACGCTATATTCCCTATTCCATCGCCATCGCCGCCGGCGTCGTCACCGGCATCGTCTACCTTCACTTTGAGGCGGGGCCGATCTTGCTGCTGGTGGCGCTGGTCAGCATCGTCGAGTTGACGATTATGCTGGCCGCCACCTTCTACATGAAAGTCAGCCTGCACGCCATGGCGATGTCAAGCATCATTTCCGCCACGACGCTGTTGTTTGGCTTTGCGCAGGGGCTGTTATTTGTCCCGGTATTGCTGCTCGTGGTGTTGGCGCGGCTGGTGCTGCGGCGTCACACGGCGCTGCAGATTATGGCAGGCGTATTCATCGGAGTGCTGACGCCCTTGCTGGTTGTCGCCGCTGCCGGGCTGCTGATCTTCTAGGCGCGCGTCAAACCTCCCAAACGCGCGCTGTCCCATCCCAGGACCAGGACAAGACCCGCGTGGCAGCGCCGTTCCAGATCGCGCCGCGCGCCAAATTCTGATGCCGGAAGCGCCGCCATTCCGTCTCGCTTTCCCACAGGTAGACATAGATATGCGACCAAGACAGCACCCGGGCCTCGTCCGCATCCCAGCGCGCGCCGATCACCCAGTCTTCATGCCGGAAGACTTGCTGCGATCTGCCGCCGGCGACCGACCAGATATGCACCGTATCGTCGCCCGCCCAGGACATTACCAGCGACTCATCGCGCGACCATATCGCCCGCTGCACGAAGCTGTTGTGACGCACACCGCTGATCGCGCGCCCACTGACGCCCGACCCGTCAGTCTTGTAGACGTTGACCGAACCGTTGGTATACCAAGCCAGCAGCCGGCTGTCGTCCGCGCTCCAAACCACACCGAGCAGCATACCGCGACTGGGCAGGTCATAGCTTTGCTCTTCGCCGCTGAGGACATCCCAGGCGTAAATCCGCCCGTCCTCAGTCCAGGCGCGCGCCTGGCGCTCGTCGGCGCTTAAGTTGCCGCCGCTGATCTCGACCGGCGCCTGGAATTCAAACAGGCGCGCGCCATCGCTCAGCGACAGAATCACGCCCGCCCCTTCCCGCGTCAAAGCCAGCAGCGCAGTCTGCTCAGCATTCGGCATCAGCGCGACTGGCATGCCCGCAAGCCGCCAGCGCCGCAATTCCTCGCCATCGTCGCGCGCGCTCAAGAGAAGCAAGCCGCTTTCATCCGCCGAGAGGATGGCCGCGTCTTCATTGACCCAGTAGGCATGCGTTAAGGGATTGCCGCCATGGTCGAGCGTCAGCAGCGGCTCGCCGGTCTCCGCCGACCATACGCGCGCCAAGCCGCCTTCCGTCGCCGTGAGGATCTCCGTCTCGGCGCTGTTCCAGCTCCCCGTCACCACGCCGGAGTCATGCTGCAATATCAGCGCGGCTTCATACTCTTGAGCCGCCAGCGGCGCGGAAAGCAGCAAAAGCATTATCATTACTGGCAACAGTCGCATCATGCAATACACCTGCCCATCCAACCGAACCATCATGCGCCAAGCATATCAGACAATTCTTAAATTCTAATGACGAATTGAGGTCCGCCAGCCAGCGCCGTCTGCGCTTCGGCTCACGATTCATCGGCTCTGGAGGCCGCCTTGTCAGCCGACCTTGAACTTGGGCGCGGTTTTGCCTTCGGGGATCGGTTTGAGCGCAGCCTGCTACAACCTGTCTTCATACATGATGTTCACCAATTGGAATCGCGCCAGGCGTTTCAGCGAGGGGAGGTCGATAGCGTCAATCAAATCCATTTCCAAGGCATGGCACATGATTTCGAATTCGTCTCCATGCAGCTGCATTTTTAGCTCAACCTGATAGATATGGCAGGCTTCATGCACAAGCACGGTCATAAGCTGCTGCAGCTGCGGTCCCGTCGCGCGGAAGGCAGCGTTTCGGCTGACGTACACTATCCTTGAGCCTGCCTGAACATAGGCGTCCGCCGAGAACTTGTCATACTCTGAGTCAGGCTCGTAGCCAATAATCTTGTCGACCGCGTTAGCTACAAAAGCCCCCCATTCCGGCGCCTCATCCTGGAAGGCGTCGAGGGTCATCGCAATTTGATCGATGAAATCCTCAGCGCCCTCCAGCGCGATCTCGCGCCCGCTGTCAAGGAAGGCATCGGCCGGAAAGACGCCGATGGGCGAACGAACCGTAACCGCGCAGCGCGACCGGCCTCGTTGAGAAAAGGTCCAGAACCCGCCGAAGGGATAGTCCGCGTCCTGTACATACTTAGGACCGTCTTTGCAAATCATATCCACAAACTCTGTGAAGACCTCTGTGCCGCCGCCTACCCGCCGATAGGAAACCCAGCCCGCCACATAGACTTCGGCGCCATAGCGGTCAATCTTCAGCCAGTCCCCAACTTCATCCACGACGACCAGCACATGGTTGGCAAGCACCAGGTCCACTATAGCGCTGTTGATGTCAGGCGCGGCTCGCAGATTTGTGTTCTGATTGACACGAATGTAGAAGCTGCCCTCAATTTGCCCCTTAGTGGGCGTGGCTAGCGCCAAGACGAAGATGGCAAGCAGCATGGCTTTCATATCTATGGCGGTTTTCAATTTAGTCAACATAATGGTTTCCCCGCACTTTATCCGAAGCCGCCCTGCTTGCCCACGCGGGCATTCGCGGAACAGCCGGGCGGCAACAGGGCTTGTTTGAAGCGCTGGGCAGAAAGTCTATCGACGAAAGTAGCCGGAGATTAACGCAGACAAGCGAGATCTGTCAAACCAGCAGCATTGCGGAGTGGCGACCATCGAGGGAGTAATTCCAAAGCGAACACAGCACATATAGCGCGCAAGCCCCGCAAACGCCAAAACTTGCCAGCGCTACCCGCAGACTGTATCATCATGTTATCGTCCAGCAGCATAGGCTATCGTTATGCCCCGACCCAATTTCTTATTCATGATCGCCGATGACCACCGCCATTCCGCCCTCGGCGCGCTTGGCGTCGAGCCCGTTTCGACGCCGACCTTCGACAAAATGATCGCCGACGGCGCCTGCTTCACCGAGGCGCATATCATGGGCTCGACTTCGGGCGCCGTCTGCATGCCCAGCCGCGGCATGTTGATGACGGGCCGCAACCTTTTTGACACGCCCGACCCGCTGCCCGCTGACGCCCCGCTGCTGCCGGAGCTGCTGCGGCAGAACGGCTACACCACCTTTGGCACGGGCAAGTGGCATAATCGCCGCGGCAGCTACGCCCGTTGCTTCGGCGAAAGCGGCAAGGTCTTCTTCGGCGGCATGAACGATCAATTCGCCATGCCCGTCAACGACTTCGACCCGGCCGGCGCTTACCCGCCCGAAGCGACCTATATCGCCGACGGCCACGCCACCACCATCTTCAGCGACGAGATGATCGATTTTCTCAATACACGCGGCGCCGATGACGACGAGCCATTCTTCGCCTATATCGCCTTCACCTCGCCCCATGATCCGCGTACGCCGCCCGCGCCCTACGATAGCATGTATGACCCGGACGATATTGAGCTGCCGCCCAACTTCATGCCCGAGCACCCCTTCGACATCGGCATCCGCGATATTCGCGACGAACTGCTGGCCGGCTACCCGCGCGGCGAAGACGAAATCAAAAGCCACATCGCCGATTATTACGGCATGATCTCGCACATGGACATGGACATCGGCCGCATCCTCGAAACACTGGAGGCGCGCGGCTTAAGCGATAACACCATCGTCATTTACACCTCGGACCACGGCTTGGGCGTCGGCCAGCACGGGCTGATGGGCAAGCAGAATCTCTACGATCACAGTATGCGCATCCCGCTCATCATGCGCGGCCCCGGCATTCCCCGCGGCTTGAGCTGCGGCGCCCTGCTTTACCTGCTGGACCTGTACCCGACCCTGCTGGAATTGGCCGGCGTCCCTGTTCCCGATAGCTGCGCCGGCCACAGCCTGACCAGCCTGCTCAATGGCCTCACCTATATGCACCGGCGCCAGATTTTTTCCGCTTATCAAGGCGTCTTCGGGCATCCGCAAAGCCAGCCTTATCAGCGCAGCATCAAAGACAATCGCAACAAGCTGATTCAAACCGTGGTCGACGGCGAGGTCGCCTGGCAGCTCTTTGACCTGGGCGCCGATCCTTACGAAAAAACCAATCTGGTGGGTCACCCCGGTTATGAAACCCTCGTCCAGCGCCTGAAGAACAGCCTGCGCGACCGGCAGTCCCGCGTCAAGGATCCAGTCCTGAAAGATGGATGAGGCCGCGCGAAAGCGAAAATTGCGGGGGCGACCTGTCAAGTCGGGCGCCGGAGAACAGCGATGACCGAACATATCCGCGTGGACGGCGAACGTCTGTGGCGCAGCATCATGGAGATGGCGGAGATCGGCGCGACGGCCAATGGCGGCAGCCATCGCCTCACCCTCAGCGACGAGGACAAACTCGCCCGCGATCTCTTCGCCGGTTGGTGCGCCGATGCCGGCCTTGCGCTGACCGTCGACCAGATGGGCGATATGTTCGCCCGGCGTGATGGCTCCGACGCGGCTCGCGCGCCGGTGGGCATGGGCAGCCACCTGGATACCCAGCCCTACGGCGGCCGCTTCGATGGCGTATTCGGCGTCATGGCGGGCCTGGAAGTCATCCGCACACTGAATGACCACGGCGTCATGACAGTCGCCGCGCTGGAAGTCGTCAACTGGACCAACGAAGAGGGCGCGCGCTTCGCCCCGTCGATGCTGGCCTCCGGCGTCTATGGCGGCGTCTTCGACCTGGACTGGGCGCAGTCCCGCCAGGCGGTGGACAGCGGCGCGGCGCTGATCGACGAGCTTAAGCGCATCGGCTATTACGGCGAGGCGGACCTGCGCGCCCATGAATTTTCCGCCTTCTTCGAATGCCATATCGAGCAAGGTCCCATACTGGATTCGGCCGGCATCTCAGTCGGCGTCGTCAATGCAGCCCAGGGTTTTCGCTGGTACGACATCAAGCTGGAAGGCTTCGCCTCGCACACCGGCTCGACGCCGATGCCGGGCCGACGCAACGCCTTGCTGGGCCTGGCGCGGGTGGCGCAGGCGGTGGACGACATCGCCCACGAGTACGCTCCCCTGGCGCGCGGCACCGTGGGCAGCCAGGTCGCGGTGGAGCCCGGCTCGCGCAATGTCATTCCGGGCGCGGTCGAATTTACCGTCGACTTGCGCCATCCTTCAGCCGCTACGCTGGACGCCATGGATGCGGCGCTGCGCGCGGTCTGCGCCGAAACCGCCGCGGATATCGGCCTGGAACTTACGCTGGAGCAAATCTCGGACACCGTTCCCGTCGCCTTTGACGAAGGCTGCGTCGCCGCGGTCAAGCGCGCCTGCGAGCGACTGGGCGTCTCGCATCAAACCATTACCTCCGGCGCGGGCCATGACGCTTGCTACATCGCCAAGCGTACGCCCGCCGCCATGCTCTTCGCGCCCTGCAAAGACGGCGTCAGCCATCACGAATCGGAAAGCGCCGAGCCGGAATATCTCGAAGCGGTCTGCAATGCGCTGCTGCATGCCGTCCTGGATATCGCCGGCGTGAAGGCCTAAGCGCGCGCCCACCCAGCCCCAGTCTCCCCGACGGGCAATCTCAATCCAGCTTCCGCGACGCAGCCATCCCGGTGAAACATCTTGTCGCCACCCGACAGCTCAAGCATAATCAGCGAATAGTCAGCCTGTTGCACTTGATTAAGGCGGCATTTTGAATTGGCGCATCGTATCCTCCCTGCTAGTCATCGGGCTGATTCTCCTCTTCGGCATCAGCCTGATCGAACCGGCCAGCGGCAACTCCCTAAGCGCAAATACGCAAATCCTGGCGCCGCCGGCCGACATCAGCGGCTTCGTCCGCGCCATCGACCCTTGGGACTGGCAGTTCCCGCGCGATCATGGCGCTCACCCCGCCTTCCAAACCGAGTGGTGGTATTACACCGGCAACCTGGCGACCAGCCAGAGCCGCCGCTTCGGCTTTCAATTCACGATCTTTCGCCGCGCCCTAGCGCCGCCAGCGGCAACTCGCGGGGACTCCGAATTTCGCGCCAATGATATGTACCTGGCGCATTTCACTCTCAGCGACATTGAGGGCGGCCGCTTCCATCACGACCTGCGCTATGCCCGCGGCGGCGCGGAATTAGCCGGCGCGACAGTCGACCCGGTGTATCGCGTCTGGCTGGAAGATTGGCAGGTCCAGGCCGAAGACGACGCCGCGACGCAAACCCGCATCACAGCCGCCAGCGCTGATTTCGCCATCGACTTGCGGCTGCGCCAAGTCAAAGCGCCGGCTCTGCAAGGCGACCGTGGGCTAAGCCCCAAGAGCGCCCAAATCGGCAACGCCAGCTACTATTACAGCCTCAGCCGTCTGCTTACCGAAGGCCGTATCAGCATTGGCGCTGAGGTCTTCGCCGTAACAGGGGCTACCTGGATGGATCACGAATTCAGCACCTCGGCTCTGGGCGAGAATGCCCGCGGCTGGGACTGGTTCGGTCTCATCTTTGACGACGGCAGCGAGCTGATGGTCGGGCAGATTCGCTTGGTAGACGGCGGCATAGAGCCTGCTTTTGGCGGCCTGCTGATTCTGCCCGACGGCAGCGCGCGCCAGCTCAGCGCCGAGCAGATCCACATCGACATCCACAATACCTGGCGCAGCCCCCACAGCGAAGCCGTCTACCCCGCCGGCTGGGATATCGCCATCGACGCTCCAGAAGCATTCCGCATCACCGTCACGCCACTGATGGCCGATCAGGAATTGCACGACGCCGACATCATCTACTGGGAAGGCGCCGTTAGCGTTAGCGGCGACAAAATCGGCTACGGTTACGCCGAGCTGACCGGCTACGCGGCGTCCATGCAGAATCGTTTCTGAGCATTTTCCATGATGAGCGATAATCGGGCGCGCCGATACAGCTACGACAAAATCGCCCAACTCTACGACCGCGCCCGTCCGCGCTATCCGGCCGGGCTCTTTGACGACATCATCGCCTACGCCGGTCTAACAGCCGCCGCGCGCATACTGGAAATCGGCTGTGGCACGGGCCAGGCGACCCTGCCGCTGGCGCAGCGCGGCTATGCGATTGACTGCATTGAATTAGGCGCGGAGCTGGCAAAGGCGGCGCAGGTGAATCTGGCGCCATTCCCCAAGGCGCAGGTGCTTCAGGCCGATTTCGACCGGGTGGCATTGGCGCCCGCCCGTTACGACCTGGTCCTGTCCGCCACCGCCTTTCACTGGCTGGATCCGGCGACCCGCTTTGACAGAGTTCACCGCCTGCTGAAAGCGGGCGGCGCGCTGGCGCTCTGCTGGCATCGACCGGTCGTCACCGATACCAGCCGCGCCTTCGTTGACGCGTCCCAGCGGGTGTATCGCGCCGTCGCGCCCGAGTTGACGCGCCGCTGCCGCAAGCCGCCCAGCCCGGACGCGGCCGCGACTGAATACGCCCGGCTTATTCCAGCCAGCGGCCTCTTTGACCAGCTCGCAATTCGCAAGCACTACCAGGCAAGCAAATACAGCGCCGCGGCTTATATCGAATTGCTCGATACCTTTTCGGACCATCGCGCCCTGGCGCCCGATAAACGCCGTCAGCTCTTTGAGGCCATCGAAAATCTGATCCAGGCGACGTTCTCCGGCGAAGTCATTCGTGAAACCGTCGCGCTGCTGTACATGGCGCGGCCGCAACAGCCTTAGCAGTCCAACCGGATTTCTATGCTTAGCTTGTGACTATCTTGGCGCTACTTCTGACTAACCAGCAGAGTAACAATCGACTTTAGCGTGTAGAATCGTCTTGTAAGTTCCGGTCTGAAGTTGAGAGAGGATACGGCATGACCCGCGCGTTAATCACCGGGGGCGCTGGCTTTATCGGCAGCCACCTGTCCGAACGGCTGCTGGCCAGCGGCTACCAGGTCACCGTCATTGACAACCTGAGCACGGGCAGCCTGGCAAACATCGAGCAGCTCGCCGCCAATCCCAACTTCAGCTACGCCGTGGAAGACATCCGCAACATCCATGTGATTGACCGCCTGGTCAGCGAATGCGACATCATATTCCATCTGGCGGCGGCTGTAGGCGTACGCAATATCATCGACCGCCCCATCAATACCATTGAAGTCAATATCGGCGGCACGGAAACGATCCTGAGGACCGCCAGCCGCTATCGCCGGCGCGTCATGATCGCGTCGACATCCGAGGTCTATGGCAAAGGCGTAAAATTCCCCTTCCGCGAAGATGATGATACCCTATCGGGCCCAACCCTGCGCAGCCGCTGGAGCTATGCCGCGTCCAAAGCCGTCGATGAATTTCTGGCTTTTGCCTATCATGCCGAGATCGGCCTGCCCGTCACGCTCTTTCGCCTCTTCAATACCGTCGGCCCGCGGCAAGTCGGGCAGTACGGCATGGTGGTGCCGCGTTTCGCGCGCTGGGCGCTGGCCAACGAGACCATCCAGGTCTACGGCGACGGGCGGCAGCAGCGCTGTTTCGCCAATGTCTACGATGTCGTGGCCGCTATCCAGGGACTGGCGGAGCGCGACAGCACGGTCGGTGAACTTTACAATATCGGCAGCGACGAAGAGATCAGCATTCTGGATCTGGCCCGCAAAATTCGGGATCGCGCCGACAGCGCCTCGCAGATTGAGCTGATACCTTATGAGCAAGCCTATCAACAGCCCGGTTTCGAGGACTTTCGCCGGCGCGTACCCAGCATCGACAAAATCGACAGCGCCATCGGCTGGCGGCACTCGACGCCGCTAGACGAAACCATCGACCAAATCATCGCCCATTTTCAGGCGGAGATGTACACCGCGTCCGCGTGAACCTGCTGGCTGAGTCGCGCGCTGGGAGGACGTCGTGCACATCGCCATGAATGGCTGGTTCTATGACCAGGAGTCCACCGGCAGCGGACAGTATTTGCGCCATCTGCTGGCCCATCTGCCCAAGGTCGCGCCTGAGCTGGACATCTCGCTTATCTTGCCGCCGCACCTGCGCGCGCCCGCCGACCTGCCCCAAGGCGTCCGCGCCGTGGAAAGCGGCCGGCGCAGTCGCCCAGGCAAACTGAGCAAGGTCATATTCGAGCAGCGCGCCTTCCCGCGCCTCGCCCGCGCCACAAACGCCGATATCGCCCATGTGCCCTATTGGGGAACGCCGATGTCCTGCCCGGTCAAGTTGGTGACGACTGTGCTGGATGTCATCCCGCTGCTCTATCCCGTATACAGCCAAGGCTTGTTTACCAGCTTGTACACGTCTCTGGTCAGCGCGGCCGCCCGCGGCAGCAACCACATCATCACCATCAGCGAGACCGCCAAGGTGGACATTGAAGACCAGCTCAACCTGCCCGAGCAGCAAATCTCGGTGACCTACCTGGCGCCCGACGGCCGCTTTCACCCCCGCGTCGGCGCTGAAGGCGACGAAGCAGTCCGCCGGAAATACGACCTGCCCGACCAATTCGCGCTCTACCTTGGCGGCTTCGACTGGCGCAAGCAGGTCAACACGCTTATGCTCGCCTATACCTACGTCGGCGAGGCTGATGGCGACGCCTTTCCGCTGGTCATTGCCGGGCGCGAACCGCGCTATGACGACCGGCTCTTTCCCGACCTGCGCGCATATAGCCGCAAACTCAATATCCAGGACTATCTGCGCTGGATCGGTTTCGTCGACGAAGCTGACAAACCCTCGCTCTACCGCCTGGCGGATGTCTTTGTCTTCCCGAGCCTCTACGAAGGTTTCGGCTTGATGGCGCTGGAGGCCATGGCGTCGGGCACGCCGGTGGTCACATCCAACGCCATCGTCTTTGAAGAAATACTGGAAGATGCCGCCTATATCGTCAATAATGCGCGGGAAATGGCCGGCGCGATTTTGGCTCTGCTGATTCAGCAGCCGCTGCGCGACGCCATGATCAATCAGGGCTTGGCTTTGGCCAGCAACTATACTTGGCGCAAGACCGCCCAGGAGACTTTGGCCGTCTACGAAACAGTCATGCGCGCGCCCGGTTAGAGACGAGTATCGCCCGTGAACGCAGACGCGAACAACCGCCGCGACATGTCCCTGCGAGCCAGGCTCTCGCTGCCGGAGCGGGCCGCCCCGCCCTGGAGCCTGCTCAGCGCGGCGCTGTCCGCCGCCGTTCTGTTCATCTGCCTGATTGTGGCGGGGCCGGCGCTGGCGTCGCTGCTGCTGGGCAGCCAGGAAATCACAGCCCGCTTGCTTATGCTCAGCTGGGCCCTGGGTATGGGACTCAGCATCGTCTTCACGCTGGTCAATCGCCGCAGCAGCCCGGAAAGCTGGGCGGCAATGCGCCTGGAAGCGGGCCACTTGCCGCGCCCGCTCGTCCTGCTGCTGGGCGTGGCCGTCGCCCTGGCAATTGACCTGGTTGTCAACCTGGGGGGCGGTCGCTTCTTGCCTGTGCCGGAAATCTACGGCTTCCAATCGCAAGGCGGCGCGGGCCTGGTCTTGGCCGCCCTGCTGCTTGTCCTGCTGCAGCCCCTGGCCGAGTCGCTGGTCTTCCAGGCGATCCTGCTGCCATCGCTGCGCTGGCGCCTGGGAGCCTGGCCCGGCGTTATCGCTGCCAGCGCGCTTTTTGTAGCATTGCATTTGCTGGTCTTCTGGTCGGCCTATGCCGCTGCCTTCGACCTGTTTTGGCACGGGCTTGTCTACCCGTGGCTGATCGGACTCGCCTTTAGTCTGCTGCGCGTCTATACCGGCTCCAGCAGCGCCGTCATCATTGCCCGCATGGGCGCGGGTCTGATGTTCTTTTTGACAGCGCTGGCGATATTCGGCGCTTAGCGCCAGCTATCGCAGGCCGGGCGGAGGCGCTTCAATCATCAATCGTCAATCGTCAATCTGTCGACAGCAACTCTGAAAGGAAACAGCAATGAGCGTACATCAATTGACTATCGGCGATATCGAATGCGCCGTGCTGCAGGAAGGCGCCGCTTTCATGGACCGCGAGTCGGTCATCGCGCGTTATCCCAACGTCGAGCCCGCCGATGTCGCGGCGGCGCTGGGCGATAGCGAGCCCTCCGGCAGCTTGAATCTGCTCTACATCAACAGCGGCGGGACGCGCATCCTGGCCGATGTCGGCTTCGGCGCTGACGGGCCCGCCGGCATGGGCGGCACGCTGAAAGGTCTCGCTGAGCTGAGACTGTCGCCCGCCGAAATCGACATCGTCTTCCTGACGCACTTCCATAGCGACCACATCGCCGGCTTCTTCACGCCTGCTGGCGAGCCAGTCTATGGCAACGCGATCTTCGTGACGATGCAGGCTGAATGGGACGAGTGGATGGGCCGCTGGGCGGCCTCGGGCGCTGAAGCGGATCAAGAGAATCTGGCCCGCTTCAAAGCCCAGCAAGATCGCTTCCAATTCGTAAGCGCCGGTGACGAGATCGCCCCAGGCGTTACAGTGGTCGACTTAATAGGGCACACCCTCGGTCACGCCGGCCTGCTCGTGGAGTCTGGCGGCGAGCGCTTGCTGCATGTTGTCGACCTGCTGCATCAGCACTTTCAATTCGCCAACATTGACTGGCATTTCTCCTTCGATACCGATTCTGTCCAGGCCGTACAGACCCGCCGGCGCGTCTTGCAGCAGTGCGTCGACGAAGAAATCCTGACGCTGTTCTACCACCTGGATTTCCCCGGCCTGGGCAAAGTCACGCGGGAAGGCGGCGCCTTCGTCTGGAACCCGACCGAGTTCAAATCGTAGCCAAGGGAAAAATTATAGGGTCAACTTATCAAGTCGCCCGTATACGCCTCCTTCGACTTCGCAGGGCGGCTCCGCGCCTGGTCCCCACACATTCCAAATGTAAAGACGTAGCGAGCAAAGTCATGATTTGCGAGCGGCTGTGGTGACTCCCCTGTACCGAGCTCCCCGAGCCCGAGAAATAGCCGGCTTTTGCCGCTCGCGACCTACTCCATTACGATTGTCGCTGATTCTGTGTTAGAATCTCCCGAATCTCGCTGAACGCATACATTGAATTCGAAACATGTTCATCAATATGTAGTACGAAAGGACTACCTATGAATTACTCTCGCAAACTTCTATTGCTGCTGACGCTGGTCGTCTTCCTGGCGTTGCCCATGGCCGCCGTGAACGCGCAAGACGTCATGGACCCGGCCACCTTCGGCCTGGACGCCAGCAAACCCTACGACGGCACGGAATTGAAATTCCTCATCTGCTGCAGCACGGCGCCGCAATTCGCCTCGGCGGCGGTCAAAGGCGCCGAGGAATTCACCGCCATGACCGGCATTTCCGTCAGTTGGGGCGATCTACCCTTCGGCTCCTTCCAGGAACAACTCTACCTGGAAGCCACCAATGCCAACACCGAGTTTGACATCGTCGCCTTCGTAGACGCCTGGGGCACCAACATCTACGACTTCCTGCATCCACTCAACGACTTCGTTGAAGAGGCCGGCTTCGATTGGGATGATTATTCGCCCGCCTACCAAGGCGCCGCCACCGGCCTCAGCGACACCATCTACGGCATGCCCTTCCGCGGTCACCCACTGCTGCTCCATTACCGCGCGGACGTCCTGGAAGCGGTCGGCATGGATCCGCCAGAGACCTGGCAAGATATCTCCGACATTGGCGCGGCGATAGAAGCCAGCGACATGGATATCGCGCCCATTGCCATGTATTACGGCTTGAACGTCGATCAAAACCTCTTCAATTGGTTCGCTCAGCTTTGGGGCGCCGGTACCGATATTTTTGACGACAACTGGGAACCGATCTTCAACAACGAAGCCGGCGTCGCCGCCACCGAGCAATATGTCAGCTATGTGCGCGACGGCTACAGTCCTGAAGCCTCAGTCGCCTGGAATGAACAGGAAGCCAACCAGGAACTGGTCCAGGGGCGCGCCGCCATGTTTATCGGCTGGTGGTGGATGGCCGCCCGCATGACGAATTCCGAGATCCCCGAAGTCGCTGATAACGCAGCCTTCGCGCCCGCGCCCGGCTGGGAAGGCGGCGAGACCACATCCTATGGCTATCTCTGGGCCGTCGGCGTCCTCGACCAATCCGATGATCGCGAGGCCGCGCTGGAATACCTGAAGTGGCTGACGCATCCCATCACCGAGCGCCGCATCGTCCTCGACGCTTCCGACCCCGCGCTTGATACCAACGTGGCCGTTCGTCTTTCTGTTCTGGCCGATCCCGAGGTGAACGAAGCGCACAACGGCCTGCAGGGCGTCGCCTCGGCTGTTCTGGCTGACGCGCGCACCATACCGCTGATACCCGAATACACCGAGATCGTCCCCTTCCTGGCGGAAGCGATCAATGAGATCGCCACTGATGCGGGCGCCGATATTCAAGCGGTGCTCGACCGGACAGCCGAAGACGTGCGCTTTGTCATGGAGGCGGCCGGCTACTACGACGGCTAAGCTAGCCCCATCCCC
This sequence comes from Anaerolineae bacterium, assembly GCA_022823165.1. Classification (GTDB taxonomy): domain Bacteria; phylum Chloroflexota; class Anaerolineae; order Aggregatilineales; family Phototrophicaceae; genus UBA6055. The sequence continues at coordinate 14,320 of JAJDXR010000013.1, forward strand.
CAGCCCCTTCCCGCCATCTGTATGGCGGGCATCCAAAATGAGGGAAGGGGAGCTAAGAGGGCGGGATTTGGCTCATAAAGTCCCTCCCTCTTTATGGGAAAATGCGCCATAGAGATGGCGCATGGATTTAGGGTGGGGGTAAAGGAATCAAATGCGCAAGAAACGCTGGGTGCCTTGGGTTCTGGTGGCGCCCGCCCTCCTCATCATCGTCTTGACCACTATTTACCCCCTGGTGGTGGCGCTCTACTTCAGCTTCCATAAATACAAGCTGCGCAAGCCGCCGCAATTCGCCATTACCATCGGCGAGGGCGGTCTCCACATCGACTGGAGCCTGCTCAGCCTCGACAATTACGCTCTGGCTATCAGCGACTCGCGCTTCATTAACAGCCTGCAAGTCACATTCTGGTTCACCGTCATCAGCGTGGCCCTCTCCGTCATCATCGGCTTGTTCATCGCGGTTGTCGTTCAGAAGGGCGGCCGCCTGCATACGCTGACCAAAGTCCTGCTGATCTTCCCCTTCGCCGTCAGCCCGGCGCTCAAAGGCTACAGCTGGCGCTTTATGCTCAACGAGAACTACGGCATCTACGACCTGCTCATCGACCAGCTCATAGTCGCGCCCGCCAACGCGGTCTTGTCCGTCATCAATGCCCTGCCCCTGGCCCAGATCCCGCTGATTAGCGAGTCAATCGTCTGGCTGGGCGACAAATTCTGGGCGCTCTTCATGCTGGCTATGAGCGAAACCTGGGGCTGGGCGCCGCTGATTGCCTTGATGTTCGTGGGCGCGCTCGGCTCGATAGACGAGCAAATCTATGAAGCGGCGCGTATCGACGGCGCTAATCGTCTGCAAATATTCTTCCGCGTGACGCTGCCTCTCCTACGCCCGGTGATCTTGATCGTCACCATGCTCAAAACCATCTTCTCGCTGAAAATGTTTGACCAAGTGGTCACCATGACCGGGGGCGGACCCGTACGCGCCACCCAAACCATCAATTACTACATCCATCAGATCGGCTTCGTGCGCAGCCTGGATATCGGCTACGCCTCAGCCATGTCCTATATCCTGGTGATCATTTTGACGATCTGCGCGGCGCTTTATGTGTCGCTTGTTTTAAACCGCGACTGAGTGTATGCAATGAACCTATCAGCAGCCGGCAGCCAAGCACAGGAGTCCAGCTATGCCCGCCATGCCGTCAGAGCGCTAGAGACGGCTGCCCTGCTGCTGATCATCGCCTTTATCGCGCTGCCTATCTTCTGGCTGGCGATAACCGCTGTCAAGCCGCAAGAAAAAGCCTACTCAACCACGCTGATCTTTAGTCCCACGCTCGTTAATTTCGAAATTATTTTTTCTGACGACTCCGTTACCATCAATGAAGGGACCAACCGCGAGCGCGGCGAGGTTGGGCGCAACATGTTTCCCAACGTCATCAACAGCGTGATCGTTTCCGGCGCCACCATCTTGATCGCCATCCCCCTGGCGACGCTCGCCGCCTACGCCTTCAGCCGCTATCAATTTCTCGGCAACAGCGTTCTGCTCATCTGGATTCTGACCACGCAGTTTATTCCCGCCATCGTGGTCGCCATCCCCTTCTTCACGCTATTCCGCACGGTTGAAGTCTTCGACCGGCCGCTGCTTGGCAGCCAACTCGGTTTGATCATCGTCAATATGTCCATCGTCCTGCCTTACGCGATATGGATGATCAAGGGCTTCGTTGACGCGCTGCCGGGTGAAATAGAAGAAGCCGCCTTCGTCGACGGCTGCAACGACTTCCAGATTCTATTCTATATCTCGCTGCCGCTGATCCGCCCCGGCGTACTGGTAGCGTCGGTCTTCGCCTTCATCATGTCCTGGAACGAATTTCTCTTTGCGCTCATTATCGGTCGCGAGATGCGCACCATGCAGGTCGCGCTGATGACCACCAGCGGCGCGCGCGGCATCATGTGGGAGCAAATGGCGGCAGCGGGCCTGGTCGTGATGGTGCCGATCTTCTTCCTGGCGATGTTCATCCGCAAGAATGTCGTCGACGGCTTAACCATGGGCGCGGTGAAATAAGCCGGCTCGCGCCTGGAACTCCCTAGGTCTTTGCCTCTGGCGCCGTCAGCCAGCTCTCCGGTATCACCACCGGCTCATCGTCTCCGCTGACCGCCGCGAACCAGCGCAGCATTTTCACCGCCCGCACGGTCATCGAGCTTTCCTTCGCCAGCGTATCCAGCCGCGCGTCAAACAGCAAGCCGCCGCGCCCGCCAGCCAGCCGCATGCGCAAGCGCCGCTTGCCGCCGATGGACAGGCCCCGCCGCGCCTGGATACTCACCTCGGCCGAAGCCTTTGACTGCAAGGGCAAATGCCAGACATCGCCGTCGGCGATTTCCCGCTGCAGCAATTCGCCGCTCTCCAGCCGCGCGCTGACCTTCAGAGCCGTCGCCTCAGCGGCTGCCTTGCCCGAGACGCGGATTAAGGTACCCACCTCATCCAGTACGCTGCTGTTCGCCAGCTGCACCACCGCCGCCGGCTTCACCGCCGCCAGCGCGCCCAAGGTCGGCAGCGCGCCGTAAGGATCGGCTTTGACCCGCAGGACGCCTTCGCTCTGCAGCGCGTCCGACAGCATAAGCAGATCCAGCGCGCCTTGTCCACTGCCCGTGATGGCCGCCCCCGCCACCAGCACCATGCCGACCCGCGCCGGATCGACCGAGCTAAGCCCTTGTTCGCGCGCCGCGCTCAGCAGGTAGCGCAAGCTGGCCCGCAGCAGCGCGTAGTCGATGGCGCGCTCGCGCATGTCCGCCGGCGCGCTCTCCAGCAGCAAGCCCTTGTTCAAGACATACTGCGCCAACTCGCCCCTGAGCGGCGAGAAAGGCAACCACTCCTTTACCGCTTCCTCGCCGACGAGCTCCAGAGCGCTGGCCGCGCTATGCCCCATGCCGATGTCATTGTGGAGCCCCGTCCACGCCCGGCCATCGTCCGCCAGCGCCAGCATTGAGCGGGCGCTGCCGATATCGATGGCCAGCACTGCCTGCCGCAGCGCGCGAGAGAAGAAAGCCGTCATCGTCTCGACGCCGCGCGCGGTCGGCAAAATACCCGAATCCGTCATGGCGGCGATGCGCAGAAAGCTCCGGCCATGCCGCTTATGATCGTCGGCAGCTTCCGCCAGCGCCTTGCGCGCCGCCTCCCAAGCCTGCTCGCCGCTGCCAACGATATTGGGAGCGATCAGCACTTCCGCTTGCTGGCTCAACATCTCGCGCGCTGACGCAGACAAGCTGCTGTTGCCGGCGAAGATGACTATGGGCCGGCTGCCCATTGGCAGCAGGACAAGCGCCTGCCGCACGACGCTCAGCATCTCCAGCAGCACCGCGCGCGCGCCGCCGTCAGCGCCGCCGGTGATGAGTATCAGCTGCGGACGGCTATGCACAATGCGGTTCAGCCGCCCCTTCGGCCCCAAGCCATCCTCCAGATGAACCGTCGCCGCGACCTCAATATAAAAGGGAGCGATGGCGCGCTGCGCGGCGACCAAGTCATGCCCGGGATACAATCCGACTAGAACGGCTTTTAAGGCATGACCGGCGCTGGCCGTGGTGAGAAAATAGTCCACGCCGACGCGATCAGATTGCTCCGGCCGGATGACATTGCCCTGCTCATCGACGAATCGCCTGCCGGTCGCCGCGGCCATCTCATTCAAGACTGTCAACAATCCTTGATGGACATCATCAACGGGCGAGTCAATCGTGGTTCGGCTTCTAGCCTGCGCCACCAAGCGATATTCGCCTTCCACCACATCAAATAGCAGCGCCCGTGTATTCACGCTGCCGAAGTCCGCCGCGAGTATCGAATTGATATTTGCTTCAGGCATGGATCAGGCTCCGAATTGAAACAAGAAACCAATCCGCTCGGTCAATATCGTCAGGCAAGTCAAAATCGTTGATGCGTAAATCGCCCCCAGCGCAGTGACCAGAACGGCTTTCCCGATATGCCGAAGCCCGCGCCCGACCCTGCTCTGTTCGGCGCCGACCTCGGCCTTGGCTCGCACCTGATAATGAAAATAGTACAAGCCGGTCATGGCGCCGACGAATATGAGCAGCGAATCGACCAAGGCGCTGAAATCCGCCGTCACATCCTCCGGTATCGCCACCGTGGCCTGCAACAGCGGGAATAGCGTGCCCGTCAAGGCGCCGACAAGGCCCACCGCCGCGCCAACCGCAATGACAACAGCCAGAACGCTGTTAGTCAGCCAAGTCAGCGATTTGAACGGTTTCAGCAGTATCAGCAGCCCAAAGAGCAAGGCGGTGAAAAAGATTGTGATATCGACGCGATTGCCCAGCAGCGTCCAACTGGTCGCGGGGTCCTGAATATCCTGCAAATAGGGCAGGATCAAACCTTCATAGCTGACGATCAGCGTGAAGGCGGCTGTCATGCCGATGAAAATGTAAACCGCGATGCGATAGAGATTGCCGACCAGCGGCACATCGCCCAGCAGGTAACTGAAGACCATCAGCGTCAAAACAAAACTAATAAGCGCGATTGTATTTTCCGCCATCAGGCTCGCCCCATCATGCGCTTGATGACCGTCGCCGCAGCAGCGCGCGCAAAGCGACCAACAGATTTCCAATCACAATGACCAGGACCGCCGCCAACGTTCCCAGCGTCATCGCCTGCAAACGCGGAATCTCCAGGCTGCGATCGCGCAACAGCGCCAACTCCGGTCGGTCGCCGGTTTCCGGTGTCAAAGCCTGATAATAGCGCGGCTGATTTTTGCCCAGCCGAAAATTGAATCCCAGGCGCATTACGGCGCGCTCCCGCTGTGGGCTGGCCGAGGCATTCGCCTGCCCGCCGGCCAGCTCACTCGCCGTGACCTGACGCTCCTCCACCAGGAAGGCGGCCACCCAGGCATCCAGACCATTACTCAGCGCAATCTGATACCAACTGCCATCGCCGTTTGCGCCCAGCACCTCATACAGGTCGCCCGGGTAGCCCAAAGCCAGAATGTCATCGACCGTGGTCGGCCTGCGCCGGAGATTCACGCGCTGCGGCGCCGTGATTTCGACCGCGAGGAGTGTCGCCTCGGTGGCTGTTGGTGTGGCTGTATTTGTCGCCGTCGGCGCAGGCGTATCTGTCGGCGCCGTTGTGGCGGTTGGCTGAGAGGTCGCCGTCGCGGGCAACGTAGCTACCAGCGCCAGCGTCGTGGACTCGGCCTCCCTGCTTGGCTCAACTTGCGGCGCCGGCGCGATGTCGCTAGCCGCCCCGTCAGCGAGCGCGTCAGGCGCCGGTTCCGGTTCGACCGCCAGCGCCTGCTTGGGCGGGGAGGGCAATAAGCCGCTGAAGTTGGCCTGCAATTTTTCGCCATAAGTGTAGGCATCGCGGATGCCGTATACCGGCCCGAATACCTTCTCCAGGCTGTCGGCGTAGACTTGCGCCAGCGGTTGCGCCGCATAACCAGTCGCGACCAGTAAAGCCAGGTTTCTGCCCTTGGGCAGCACCTGCTCCGCCCAGTGGCGCAGATCTTCCGAGTTCTCCGTAATAAGCACAGCCAGTTTCAGATCTTGCAGCGATATGAAGTCGAGCCCGGTCCGCTGTCCCCGCGCCGATACACGGGCGACATCAGCGAAATTCTCGCTCAGCTCGCGTATACCCAGGGCGCCGCCCGGCAAATAGCGCAGCACATAATAATCTTTGTCAGCCGTCAAGCGCGCATCCGCATCCGGGATCGACCGGTTGATATCGCGGATGATATTCCGCGCATGCACAACCGCGATTGGATTGCTGCTGACTATCAGCGGCCTTGCGCGCTGCGCGAAAATATGCCGCAGCAGCAACTCAGCCAGCAGATCCAGCTCGCCCGCCGCCGCCGGCCCATACTCGAAAGCGACCAAGACATAGTCATCGCCGCTGATATTGTCCAGCAAGTTGTAAAAGGAGGTGGCGCTGTGGCGGTCATCGTGGAAATCGGCCGGCGGCAGCTCGCCTTCCGCGAAGTCGGACGATACAAAGGGCAGCGACGCCATCAGGACGAGCAGCGCGGTACCCAGCAGTCTCGGCGCCGCGCTCAAAGAAAAGACCGACGCGGGACGCGGCAGTCTGCCGCCATTGCCCGCCTGCGATTGCAGAGGGCCGCCCACGATGTCCTTGAGCATTTCGACCTGCTGCTGCTGCGCTTTGGATAGCGCCACCGCGCTGATGACCCCGCCCGGTTTACGCTGAAAGGCCGGCGAGACCAGCACCTCGTCTACATCGAACAGGCTCTGGTTGGGCGCGGGGTCCGGAGCCGCGCTGACTCCCGAGCGCTCCCGCAAGGCGCGCAAGCGATCGTCCAACTCTTCAACCGGGCGATTCGCCTGCCCGCCCAGCAAATCCGACGCCGACGGCTGAGCGCTCTCCGACGCCCCCCTGCCCCGTCCTAATCGAGGCAAGCGTGGTAGACCGGGCAAACCGGGTATGCGAGGCCGCGACAAACGCGGCCTTCGTGGAAGGCCGGCCCAACCAGGCAACCCGGGCAACTTGGGGCGATCCGGCAGGAAGCGGCGAAATCCGCGGCGGCCGCTGCTTTCCTCGGCTTCAGTCGCGGTCTCCTCGACGCTCTCGCTGTATTCCAGCCAGTTGAATTCTTCGTTCATCCGCTATCCCCGGTAGGAGCGGTCTTGCCCCAGCAGGGCGCGCAGGCCGGCCGTCACTATGCCCAGGGCGATGCCCAGCAGCATGGCGCGCGCGCCGGCGCTGACCGGGATGCGCATCAGCCAGTCGCTCCAGGCTTGCAGCGGCGCCAGCTCCGCCAGCGGCAAACTCCCCAGCAAGACCAGGACCACCACCGCCACGAAGAGCAAACCCCAGAGATCGCCGCGCTTGCTCATCACCCGCGAGCCGCCGTGCACCAGCGACACGAATAGCAGCGCCGCCAGCGCCGATTCAATTGGCAGCTGCACCGCTTCCAGCAGCGAGGTATCGCCCTGCCGCGTCACATACCAGAACACCGTGAAGCCGAAGCTGGCCAGCAAAACCGCGCTGTAGAACTTGCCGCTTTTCAGCCGGCTCACGTGGACAAAGAGCAGATTGGCGATGCCGATGACGATACTCAGCGCCAGGAAAATCGCCACCAGACGCAGCAGCGCATCGGCCGGCAGCGCGAGGCGGCGCGCCAGCTCGTCGCTGCCCGGCTGATTCCCAAACAGCGCCGGATTGTCGCCCAGCAGCAAGCTCAGCATGACTGTCACGCCGACTGCGAAAGCGACCAAGGCCGACAAGAAGGCGCCGAACCTCTGTCCCCGACCCATCATTTTTCTCCTGCTATCTCCTGCGATTGACCAGCAAGCCCAAGCCCAGCAGCAGCAGCGAGCCCACAGCCACCGCCTGCCAGCTCAGCCAGGGCAGCTGCCGGGCGACTTCCAGCAGCAGTACAATCGACATGCCCATAATCAGCAGCGCGCGCCAGACATCCATCACGATGGCGTCCGCCGGCGCTTCGCCCGCCTCCGCGACATAAGCAGCCGCGGCGAAGAGCTCCTCGCCGATCAGCGCCTCGTCGGCCATGGCATAAGCCACCGCCTGCCCTTGCAGCTGATCGCTAACCGCCAGGCTGCCCTGACCGCGCCGATCCGCGCTGTCGATCATCAGCGCCAACTCGGGCCCGAAGCTGCCGGCGAAGATATGCGCCGAGGGCCGCTCGGACTCGATCAGGCAACTGACCGCCGCCGCGTAGCCGATCGACCGCTTGCCTTGCGGCAGCCACTGCGCGCGCGTCAACGCGCCGCAGCGGGACCAGCCGCGCCGCAGCGTGTCCTGAGCCAGAGGCACAGTCGCCGCCGCCGATGTCGACATAATCGGCGAGACATCTCCATCGCCAACGCGCTGAATCAGATGGTGGAAGAACTCCGCACCCGCCAGCGCGACCGCCGTATTGTCTTCGCCGACGCCGGCGCTGCCAAAAGCCAGATGCAGGGGCCGGCCCGATTCAATCGCTTGACCAGCCCAGCCGGGTATCAGGTCAATACCGGCGATTTGACGTTGCGCTCGCCGCGAACGCCGCGCCCGCCGCGCCTGCAAAAAACGCGCCGTATACACCAGCACAGCCGTCGCCAGCACAAACAGGACGCTGTATACCTGCAGGGTGGTCTCATCCAAAGCGCGCTTACTCCGCGGCTTCCTCAGCCAACTGACGCCGCAGCGCCGTCAAGCCATCCGGCTCCTCGAGCTGCTCCGCCAGCGCCCGCAGCGCCCCGCCGCCGCCCCACAAAAGCGCCAGCGGCTCCATCACCAGCAGGCCCTGCGCCAGCACCGGCGCGATCGGCTCGATGGCGTCCAGCAGGCTCAGCAGCAGCGGCGCCTGGCCGCGGCCCTTGGCGCGCTCAATCCAGTCGGGTGGCGGATTCTGCGTTTCCATATCGGGCAGTATAGCATCGTTCGGAATTGCGGACGCTGGCGCTGGCGGGGGATTCGCCGCCAGTTCGCCCGATAATCGCTTTGCCACAATTATCGACAGGCTGTAAGGCTTGTCCGGTACTGGTTCATGTTGATGCGTTTTTTCTACCCCACCCCCACCGTCAGTGTCTACGCGGCGCGGCCCCTTCCCGCCATCTCTATGGCGAGCATCCGACGAGTCAGGGAGGGGGAGCCTCATTGGGCGGATTCCGTAGAAATCAAAAGCGTGACACATTGATTGACATTGATCTTGGTATAGATTCGGTACTTTTCCAGCTAC